>NZ_JADKYY010000009.1 GCF_015354315.1 Planobacterium oryzisoli | reverse complement strand
TATAATATTTAGGGTGGTTTTAGCAGAGGGGCTCACCTGTTCCCATTCCGAACACAGAAGTTAAGCCCTCTAGCGCCGATGGTACTGCTAACGCGGGAGAGTAGGTCGCCGCCAGTTTTTTTTCAAATCCTCAATCACATACGTGGTTGGGGATTTTTTTTTAACCCTAACTACACCCGATAAACCTCCCACTCCCATACACACCAAATACTCTCTAGTAACAAAATAAGCCGCCCCTATAGGACGGCCCAATGTGCACTAAAAGCTACATGCGTAAGGGATTAAGTTTTACTGTACTTCTTCATCAAAGATTCAAATAGCGATTGAGGTAGCAGGTGTTTGAGTGGGACAGCCAAGCGCTGACCAATCTTCCCAAAGTAATAGTGTCCCTTTAGCGTAGGTTTTAAGATGATTTGTTCCAGATATCTTGCCACTTCTTCCGGGTCGGTACCGTTAGATACGTGTTGGTTCATCCCTTCATATACTTGGTCAAAAATACTTCTATACACAGAAGAAACATTACTTCGTACTCTGCTTTTGGCTATTTCGGTATTGATATCTCCTAGGTGTACTACAGTAGCCATAATATTCCAAGGTGCGATTTCATAACGTAATGCCTCGGTCATCTTGTCTACTGCAGCTTTAGAAGCGGAGTAAAAGCCGCGAAAGGGTAGGCCCATTTCGGACCCAATACTAGAGATATTTATGATAGTGCCTTTCTTCTTTGAACGCATATGCGGCAGAACCGTACTAATCATGTGCACGGTTCCTACTAGATTTAGGCTGAATAATCTGCCAATTTCGTCCGCGCTCGCGTCCTCTACCGCACCTACCATACCCATACCCGCGTTATTAATAAGTACATCTATAGTATTTGTATGCTTCATCACCTCAGTAATGGCCGCATCAACTTGTTTTTTATCGGTTATATCGGTTATGATGGTGGTGAATTCATTGCTATCCGGTTGCGATCGGCTTAGTCCAAACACCTGATGTCCTCTTAAAGAGAGATGTTTGGCTGCGTGTAATCCTACACCACTGGAGGATCCTGTGATAATTATGGTTTTCTTCACTTGTTTAGCTTTCAATTATTTCTGTAATTTGATCAAAGTGGTTCCAAAACATAGGATACGATTTCTCTACCACATTGGGGTCCTGTATAGTAAGGCTCTGGATTAGAGCATAAGGTGCAAAACTTAGCGCCATCCTATGATCGTTATAGGTTTGGATTTCAATTGGTTCCGAAATTTCAAAAAAATGGGTACTTTCAATTGATTCTTCCGTTATTATTGTATTACAACCAATTTTCTTTAATTCATTATGTAACGCTAGAAGTCGATCGGTTTCCTTTATTTTCAGTGTCTTCAGGCCGGTGATTTGGAACGGGATCTTTTTTGCAGCGGCGGTAATACAAAGTGTCTGCGCTAAATCAGGACATGTCCGCATATCTAGTTCAATACGCGAGACGGACTGATGATTCTCCGGTAGTAAACTAATCGAAAGTTCTTGTATGTCGGTAACAGTGTTGATTCCAAAATACTTCCAGTAGATTTCTTTTAATTGTGAATCACCTTGGTACGAGTAGTTCTTGAAGTTTTTTAGCCGTATGCTTTGCCTACTTATTGCCGCCATTGAGTAGTAATAGGAAGCAGAGGACCAGTCACTTTCCACATGGAAGTAACGAATTTGTGATGCACTGCTTTCCAAATTGTAGGGAGATACTGAGATTACATTATCCTTGAATTGCGAATCAAAACCTACCTTCTTGAGTAAAGTAAGGGTCATTTCAATATAGGGGCGGGATAGAATATCTCCAGTAAGGTGTATCTCAAGCCCTTCAGGAAGGAATGGTCCAATCAAAAGCAGAGCAGAAATAAACTGGCTGCTTACATCACCGGGCATGTGAATTGTCCCCCCCTTAAGCGTCCTTCCGTTAATTTGCAATGGAGGGTAACCCTCGTTTTCTGTAAAAGTTATATCGGCACCAAGATCTCTAAGCGCATGAACTAATTCACTAATGGGACGTTGCTTCATTCTGGTGGATCCCGTTAAGATAACACTGCGGTCTGACTGTATAGCGAAGTATGCTGTAAGAAAGCGCATTGCAGTACCTGCATGATGTATATCGATAGTGTCCTGGGTGGAACTCAATGCTTTTTGAAGTACTTTAGTGTCTTGGGAATCAGAGAGATTCTCGCAGCGTAAATCTTTATATAACGCGTCAAGAATTAGTAGGCGATTGGATATACTTTTTGAACCTGATATTTGTACCAACCGGTTAGATAACATAGTTCGCTTTTCTAAAAGAAGTTTCTCCATACCTTACCTTCTAAGTTTTTCATTGTTTTGATGGCGTTGAGAATCTCTATCTGCTTTGGATTTCAATTTCTCATTGAATGAGGACTGGAGATCAGTGCCCGTCTGGTTCGCTAAGCACAGAACCACAAAAAGCACATCCGCTAATTCCTCGCCTAGATCCACTTCTTTATCGGATTCTTTCTCACTTTGTTCCCCATATCTTCTAGCAATGATACGTGCGACCTCACCGACCTCTTCTGTAAGGATTGCCATGTTTGTAAGCGGGTCAAAATAACGCACTCCATATTGCTTAATCCACTCATCTGCGAGTCTTTGAAGATTTGTGATTTCCATATACTGTTTTATAAGTTCAAATTTAAAGCTTTTTAGGACAAGGGAATGCTAAAGAGTATGGGATTCCCTTGCATTGTAAAAAGGTAGTAGGAAAATGTATGGTAAAATTGGTTCATATAAAAATTATTTCATACTTTTGCAATCTAAAATTTAGCAGAGGAATATCCATTACTATTTCTGAAGCAAACTTTAATTTTTTAATTTAATTATTATGAAACAAGGAATTCACCCAGAAAATTATAGACTTGTTGTTTTCAAAGATATGAGTAACGACGAGATGTTTCTTTGCAAATCAACTGCAGAAACCAAGGATACAATCGAGTACGAAGGAGAAACTTATCCACTGATCAAAATGGAAATCTCCTCTACTTCTCACCCTTTCTACACAGGTAAAGTTAAACTTGTAGATACAGCAGGTAGAGTTGATAAATTCATGAATAAGTATAAGAAATTTGCAAAGTAAATAGTTACTTTCACTTATATACATAAGGTCTTACTACATGTAAGGCCTTTTTTTATGTATTTTTGAGAAGTAAAATTTATAAGAATCTATGACTCAAATTGTATTATCCGACGCGCAGTACTGGCAGGATTTTCTCCCTTTAACCTTCACAAGGCCTACTGCCCAATTACGGTGCGGTATTCTAACATTTGAAGAAAGATGGAGAAAACTACTAGGAGATTTACCAGTTACGTATCTCACCGAAGATTATCTACAATCCAAGTATCCGCTCCCCGAAGCGGAACTAAGTCTATTTTTGGTGTCCCACTTTATACCTTCGCCGGGACTGGTAGAGAAGATTAGAAACCTTGAGACTGGACATGCTTTAGTTTATAAAGATGAACTGCTTGCGGCAAAAGTTCATATGGCTGATTTTAGCCTAAGAGGAATACATACCATGGAGGATGTTGAAGATCTGTACTACTTTAGCAAGCCCACTGATTTATTTAGCTATAATGAGGTCGCATTAGAGTATGATTTTAACTTAATTACTAAAGGAAGAGACTCTGCTGAGCTTTCCCAGACCAATGGTGTAGTAGGTGACGTAAAGGATGTCTTTATAGAAGAAGGTGCAGTGATAGAATACTGTACTTTTAATACTAGAAAAGGCAAAATATACATTGGTAATAATGCCGAAGTCATGGAAGGTTCACATATTAGAGGGCCATTCGCATTATGTGAAGGAAGTGTAGTCAATATGGGTGCGAAAATCTATGGAGCAACTACAATTGGACCGTATAGTAAAGTAGGTGGAGAATTAAACAATGTAGTACTGTTTGGTTATTCCAATAAAGGCCATGATGGATTTCTCGGGAACTCAGTGGTGGGAGAGTGGTGTAATCTAGGGGCGGATACCAACTCATCTAACCTGAAGAATAACTATGCTTCCGTGAAATTATGGAATTACAAGAAAATGAAATTTGTAGATACGGGACTCCAATTTTGTGGCCTTATCATGGGCGACCATTCCAAAACGGCAATAAATACTCAATTAAATACAGGTACCGTTGTAGGTCTGGCAGCAAATATATTTAAGTCAGGTTTTCCTCCCAACTTAGTAGAAAATTTTTCTTGGGGTGGGGCAAAGGGAGATGAAAAGTTCCGTTTAGATAGAGCATATGAGGTGGCAGAAAAAGCAATGGGTAGAAGACATCAGCATCTTAAGGATGAAGACCGCGCTATTTTAGAGTATGTGTATACTAATTATTAATTTTAACGCATTGAAAATCAGTCCGCTACCTATAGGTAAGCGGATTTTTTTGTATGTTCATGTAATATAATTGTCTTTCCAAATGTCTTATTAATGTAAAAGCCAAATATGGAGCATCAAACTTTTAAGCATAACGTCTTTATTCTAAAGGATGAAATGTTCCGTTTTGCTAAACGCTATTTGTCAGAGCCAGATGATGCTCGGGACGTTGTGCAGGAACTCATGATGCGTTTCTGGGAAAAGAGAAAAGAGTTAGAACGTTATACTTGTTTAAAGTCTTATGTTCTTAGATGTGTTAAAAACGAATGCCTCAACCGGTTGAAGCATAACGCTGTGAAACTTAATTATCAGAATAATGCATCTAATCAGTCTGTTAGTTCCCAAAGCGAATTTAATAATCTGCATGAACAGATAGTGCAAATGATTGAAGCGCTACCTCAAAAGCAGAAGTTGGTTTTACACCTTAGGGACATTGAGGAATTCAGTATTGAAGAAATTGCAGAAACTCTAGAGATGGAGAGAAATGCAGTGCGCGTTAATCTAGCACGCGGCAGAGAAAAGATTAGGCAGCAAATAACCCAACTAATGCATTATGAAAAAAGATCGCTTACTACCCTATAAAAATACTGTGGATCAGCTACGTAAGGAATCTATGCATTGGGAATTTGAAGAATTTCTCTCCCAGGTTGAGGAGTCCTCTACTAAAGTAGAATCTACTAGGAAGAGCTCAAAAAATAAAATCATTGCTCTTTCTTTCACTGTCGCCGCTGCCGCTATGGCTCTGCTAGTAAGTACGCTCGTACTGAATGAATCTGCACCCGTAACACCTCAATTAGCCAATTCTAAGGAGGAAGGTTCGATTCCAATGCAAAAAGAAGTTCTAAATAGTGATCTCTCTAGTGATTCTGTAAAAGTCCGCAATTCCAGCGCCGTTAGTATAGAGCCAGAGGTTTTGATGGAAAAAATACTACCCAAGAGAGGACGAATTAAAAGACATATGCCTCCCACATTGGTACAGCGGGAAACCACTAAACCAAAATCTGATGTAGTAGCCACAGTTAATGCTGATCTGGCCAAAGGGGAGGTTTCCACGCAGGCGCTTGTAACCATTAACGGGCAGGAGGTGAAAAATCAGCAGGAAGCCTTAGAGCTTACCCACTATTCTCTCAGAGTACTCTCTGAAAATGTAAACCGTACTGTAAGTAGTACATCAATAATTAATGAATTTGGCAATTAAAAAAAAATATAATGAAAAATACACTTTTAATCCTACTGTTTTGCTTGGGGTGGTTTAACCAATCTTATGCACAAAAAAGTAAGCTCAATGCACTCTTTGACCAATACCAAGATACTCCGGGGGTAACTACCATTCGGATTGCTAAGCCCATGTTTAATATGCTAAGTCATTTGGATATTCAACAGGATGAGATGGCACATATTAAACCCTTTTTGGACAAATTGGACGGGCTGCAGATATTAGTAGTAGAATCGGACCAGGATTCGGAAAAGAATATCAGCACATCTGCGCTGCAGACAGAAATAAATGCCTCCTTAAGAACTCTTAATTACAAGGAGTTAATGAGTGTCCAAAGTCAGGACAGTAAGATCAAATTCTTGGCTGGAGATGCACTGGACGGGGTCTTTGATGACTTGCTGCTGAGTGTGCATTCTGGTACTGACACAGTATTGTTGATGCTTGATGGGAAACTTTCTATGAAAGATATAAATAACATAGCAGCGGCAGCGCAAAATTCTAATACACAAAGTTCTAATACAGACTCTCAAGGCCATGGTACCAATCAATCCGTTGTCCAACAGGTGCGCAATGTAGGTTCGTTTCGAGGGATCACAGTAGGTAATGGTATCAAAGCTACAATCGCACAAGGAAAGAGTACAATCGTAAAGGTTACTGCAGACAGTGATAAACTGGATCGGGTACGGACGTCTGTTAGTAATGGAGTTTTGTTAGTGGATATTCAGAATAAGGGACTACAACCCGCCCGCTTCAAGACCCTCCATGTAGAGATTACCACTCCTTTTATAGACGAAATTAGTGCTAGCGCAGGGAGTCAAGTAGTAGGTTTGACTCCAATCAGTTCGCAAACAATTAATATTGCAGTTTCCTCAGGTGCAAGCATGGAGGCTGATTTGAGAGCTGCCCAATCTATTGCGATTGAGGGAAGTTCCGGCGCGGAAATGTTGCTTAAAGTGGCTGCTCCGATTCTCAATGTAAAAGCTAGCAGTGCTATGAAAGGAACATTGTCAGGAAAAGTGGATAAAGCTACAATCCATTCCTCTAGTGCCGCCTCTATTAAAGCAGGAACACTAGAGCTGCAGACGGCAGATGTACAAATAAGTTCAGCAAGTGAAGTTACGCTAAATGTGGCACGTGCCCTTACAGGAAAGATTTCATCAGCTGCCAAAGTTCTATACCTCGGCAATCCATCCATTGATAGCAACTTGGAAGTATCATCAGGCGGAAAACTTAACGCAAAATAACGTGTATGAAATTTAATAGAATAATTTGTTCAGGAGCTGCAGTGCTGCTTATGGCAGTACAGTCCTGCCAAGTATCGAGCCGCACGCGCACAGGTCTTGTGGAAGGAGGTAAACCGGTAGAAGTTACCAAGATAAATGTGCCTATGTGGATGGCGCGACCATTCTTGAAAAGCGCTCTTTCGTCACAAGAAGATCGGGATGATATTTATCCGCTCCTACGGCAGGTTTCAAGAGTAAAACTGTATTCAATTAGTGGGCCCCAGGCGGAGACTTTTGGTGAAGTAATAAGTCCAATGGGCTTTGAGCCCTGGATGCAGATAAACTCCGGAAGTGAAAAGGTAAACCTAATTGTTCGCAGCCAAAAAGGTACTATCACTGCAGTGCATCTTCATGTTGTTTCTCCGGGACAGTGGATGAGGATAGAAATGAAAGGAAAATTTTCATCAGACGATATCAACCAAGCAATAGCGTTAAGCCGGATGCGAAAAGAGATGACTTACCCCAAGAGTGATACTGCACAGTCCTCTTACGCCAAAGAAATCACACCACTTTAAGCTCTCTATGCATTATTTTGCTTTGTTGAAATAAAAAGTTTAATTTTGCAAAGAAAGTAGAGATGTCTATCCATAACAAGATTGTAGAAACAGCCATTACTTTCGATGATGTTCTTTTAGTACCTGCGTACTCCGAGGTTCTTCCCAACCAAGTTTCACTTAAGTCACGTCTTTCTGATAAAATAACGCTTAATGTACCTATAGTGTCCGCTGCTATGGATACTGTTACTGAAGCTGATATGGCAATCGCATTAGCGAGAGTCGGTGGATTAGGTTTTATCCATAAGAATATGTCTATAGAGGAGCAAAGTGCTCAAGTGAACAGAGTCAAGCGTTCTGAAAACGGGATGATCGCCGACCCAGTGACTTTGTCCAAGGACCACACCCTTGGTGAGGCTAAGGAATTGATGTCACGATACAAGATTTCCGGCCTTCCTGTAGTGGACGCCAACAATACACTTATAGGGATCATTACCAATAGGGATGTCAAGTACCAGGAAAATCTTGATTCCAAAGTGGAGGAACTTATGACCAAAGAGAACTTGATAACCTCAGATAAAGAAACTACTCTTGAGGATGCTAAGAAGATTCTTTTGAAAAACCGGGTCGAAAAACTCCCCATCGTAGATGCCAATTTCAAATTGGTAGGTCTTATTACCATTAAAGACATTGACAATCAGCTTGAGTATCCAAATGCAAATAAGGATGCACATGGAAGACTTTTGGTGGGCGCGGGAGTTGGTGTTGGGGAAGACACAATGGCTAGGGTTAGTGCACTTGTAGCTGCGGGAGTGGATATCATTGCAGTGGATTCAGCGCACGGCCATTCCAAAGGGGTGTTAGATAAGGTACGGGAGATCCGAGCCGCATTTCCTGAGTTGGATATTGTAGGAGGAAACATCGTTACAGCAAAGGCTGCTGAGGATCTTATTGAAGCAGGAGCTAATGTGTTAAAAGTGGGAGTAGGACCAGGATCTATCTGTACTACACGAGTGGTTGCTGGAGTAGGCGTGCCTCAGTTGTCAGCAATCTATAATGTTTATGAATACGCCAGAACAAAGAACGTCGCTGTGATAGCAGACGGCGGAATAAAACTCTCGGGGGATATAGTTAAAGCCATCGCAAGTGGGGCAGGAGCTGTAATGCTAGGTTCCTTACTCGCAGGAACTGACGAGTCTCCTGGTGAGGAAATTATATTCCAAGGAAGAAAATTCAAAGCTTACCAAGGTATGGGCAGCCTTTCAGCTATGCGCAGAGGCGGAAAAGAGAGGTATTTCCAGAGTGAAGCTAAGAAATTTGTCCCAGAAGGGATTGAAGGTAGGGTGCCACATAAAGGTAAACTCGAGGATGTTGTATTCCAACTTACAGGAGGTATAAGAGCAGGAATGGGCTACTGTGGAGCAAAGGATATTACTGCATTGCAGAGTGAGAGCAAAATGATTATGATCACCGGGTCTGGATTAAAAGAAAGTCATCCCCATGATGTCATTATTACTCAGGAAGCACCTAATTATTCTCTGTGATAAGAACATTCATAAGTGCATTTCTTTTCCTTTTGGCTGTTTCTTGCGCACCCACCCTACCAAAGGAAGCACCGACCTCAACACAGGAAAAGTCAATTCCCCTAGCGGAAGACGAATTTACAGAACTAATGCGGCTGGATTCACTCAGCAAACACAAGGTTGCTGCAGAGTCCATTGATGTGCTTCTAAGCTCTGGTCCTGATGATCCTCGGATGTCATTGATAGTGCGAAATAATTCTCTGTGCAATATTATCGTGGATATTACAGACAAAAGTTCCAATACAAGGCGATTACCAGTGGTGGCAGGAAAAATAAACTATATCGTGCTACTTAAAGGAATGTACACATTAAAAAGTTCAATTTGTGGTGCGATGTACTTTTCTACAAAAGAGTTTACGGATAGTACTACAATTATTCTTTCTGATTAAAATCCAGGTAGTAGCTAAACAGTTGAATGGGTGCCTGTCTTTAACCCCTCCTGCAATCTCAGTGACAGGATAAATCCTAATGTAATAAAAGTGCCACTGACAATAAGTGCGAATCTCTGTGCCTCGAGTGGCATATAATCCTGTAATAGTGCCACTAATTGAGGGCCAATAATTCCCCCAAAACTCCAACCCAGAAGAGTGATTCCATACACCGAAGGCATCAATCTGGAGCCGTACTGTGATTTTATCAGCGATGGTAATATGCCAAATCCACCACCGTAACACCACAGGACAAAGCAGACACTTAGAAAAAACACCAAAGGATTTTTAGTCAGTATTAAAATAGTGAATAGTGCTAACTGAAAAATAAATATCTGGCGAAATGCTTTAATCGTACCTATTTTATCTCCATAATACCCCCAAAAAAGACGTCCTAGACCATTAAAGATTGCACTTGCTGCGATTAAGGTGGACCCCTCTGCAAGTAGGGGGAAATTAAAAGAAGTACCGAGTAACAAACGTTCGTACATTGGGGATTGGAAAGAAATAAATACCATTCCAGCGGTGATGTTCAGTGCAAACATGGTAAATAGCCTGTAGTACGATGGCTGCTGTAAAGAAGTTTTCAATTCTTTTGCCAACACGATGACATTCTTCTTCCCTTCTTTGGAATATCGAAGCTGATAGGCTATTACGGGTTGTATTATAAGAAGAGAGCTCCCGATTATAATAAATGTATAGGCAAGGTTATCTCCGGTCCATTCCATTATTGCCGGAGCAAGAATTTTTGACATTACAAGTGCACCCAAGCCAAATCCCATTACCACTAAACCCGTTAGGAGACCATTTTTCTTCGTGGATAAAGCGCTAACAGCACTTACTGGTGTCACATACGCCATTCCAAGTCCCGTTCCACCTACGAGGCCAAATCCTAAGTACAATAACCATAACCATTTACAATGTAGCGCAATTCCAGAGATTATAAAACCAGTTGCGTAAAGGATGGTCCCTATAACTGCTAATTTCCAAAGACCGTATTTGTGCGTACGCGGTCCAAACCATGCAGCGCTCAATCCTAAAAAGAGAATCGACAAACTGAATGCCCACACACTTTCACTTTGAGTCCAGTTCATTTGAAGTGCAATCTTGTCCTGAAAAAAGCTCCATGCGTAGACGGTGCCCAAAAAAAGATGTGTGAGTGTGGCAGATGCAATAACTATCCAAGAATTTCTTTGTATTTTTTCCAACTAGCCAGTGCTTTTCGGTAAAATTACTACTCTATAAGCTAGTACTGAAATAAATGATACTGAGATATTTCATTGATTATTGAACAATTTAAGAATCACTCCTGAACTCTTCTATACGGCGCTCCGTAGCAAGCTCGGTTTTTGTCATCAATTCCTTACTGTACAGCCGGTAATCGTTTTCTGTTTGGTCAAGTAGATAATCGTAAGGTCCAACAGGTGAAATTAACTTCACTAAGACCGGCGCAATCTCTAGTGCAATAAATAGTCCCATTATAAAGAGCGATGCCGTGGCCATTATTTTTGAGTTGGATCCAAGTTCATCAAGGGCTTGAAGTCGAGCGGCGAATCCATTAAAGCCTTCCTCCACTGCTTGCACATCCGATCTACTCTTTTCCAGATTATCGTATACTTTGGTAATGGCGGAATCCAAGGCATTTAATCGCGGCTGAACTTCACGTCTGTAATTTTGTAGTTCTGCATAACGTTGATTTTTGAGTTCCGCCTTTCTTTTTGCATTAGGACCAAATCCTTCCTTGCCAGAGGTGAGTGTTGTCTTGGTGCCTAAAATTTCTTTTTCCAGTTCCACTGCAGCACTGTCGAAAGCTGCTTGGTATTGTGCAGTCTTTTCTTGTATTTGTTTTTTTTCTTGCTCGAAAGGTTCGGTCTGTTTTAAAATTCGAGAATTCATTTGTTTCTCTATGTCCGCTTTATTCCTTTCAACTATAGTGTTGAGTTGCTTATTGATCTCTTTCTCAAAAACTTTAAGCTCTAATGGTTTGGAAATTATGATTCCTAGAAAGGCCGCTAGCAGAATTCGAGGAGTTGCCATTAGAAATTGATTCCGAAATGTCCCTGTTTTCTTAATTGAAGAGACGATATAACGGTCGAGATTGAATATCATAAGACCCCAGAGAATTCCAAAGGCCGCTGCAGCCCATAGGTTATCAAAGACAGTAAATAGTGCATAGCCCGCACTCAGGGTGGCAAATAGGGAGGTAAACAAAATTACACCACCAATCCCTGCAAATTTGTTCCATTCACTGGGCGTTTTGCGCAGTATATTAAGGTTTGCTCCGGAGCATGCTAACAAGAAATGTTGGAGGTTGTTGAATTTATAGCTGGTTAATTTCTTCCTTTTCATTTAAATGAATTTACTGATAAGTAAAGCTACTTACTATTTTGTTACAAATAGTATTAGGTTAAGCAAGTTTATTGGGAACTTAACGTAGCCGTTGCGGATTCTTCTTTAGAAAACTTTCCCACCCGGAGTAAGACTCTTTGTCCGTGGAAAGTCCATTGGAATTAAAATGGTGGCAAACTGCCACTGCAAGACCGTCTGAGGCATCAAGTGAAGAAGTGGAGAATTCTTTTATTTTAAGAATGTGTTTGAGCATAGCTGAAACTTGCTCCTTGCTGGCATTACCGTTTCCAGTAATAGATTGTTTTACTTTCTTTGGAGAGTATTCGCAAATAGGGATGCTGCGGTGCAGAGAGGCTGCCATTGCCACACCCTGCGCTCTTCCTAATTTGAGCATTGACTGAACATTTTTACCAAAGAATGGTGCCTCTAAAGCCACTTCATCTGGGTGGAATCTGTCAATGAAGGCAAGTGTTGTATCAAATATCACCTTTAATTTGGATTCGTGATTGTAACTTTTTTTCAAGACAAGTTCTTCAACCCCTAGGAGTGTAATTTGTGACTGAACGATGGAAATTACTCCAAATCCCATTACTGCTGTTCCCGGGTCAATTCCTAGTATGATTTTTTCTTTTTGCACTTTAATAGAATAATGTTTCTTGACTTTTAAAAGCAATTGCTAATATACTACTAGTTTTTAGTATCGCTGGTGGAAGTTTGTAGTTGTACTAAATAGCGGTCCAGAATGTTCTTTGTTTGAGAATGGGTATTAAAAATCGCTTTCTTACCCTCAGCCTCATTCGCTATATTACTAAGTATTGCAACCGACAGCTTGTGCGCCGGGTAGTAAATTAATAAGCTAGGGGCTCCCCGAACATACCCGGTATGCATATAAGCTACTACGGGTTTTTCCTGTATCATTATTCCATAGCCATATCCCACTTCACCTAATATATAGTGGGAAAAATACGCATAAGGAGTAGTCATCTTCGCAATATTATCCTTGGACAGAATCTTTCCACTGTAGAGATGATAGTTCCAGTTGTGTAAGTCCTTAGCGGTAGAAATGATCCCTCCGGCAGCAATGCTTATTCCGATACGTTCGATACGTTGAGGCATTTCCGGTACCTTGGTAGTATCATGTAAAGTTCTTGTATAGGCAGAGGCAAATTGCTCTGGCAGTGGGTCTCTCGCAGTACTGGTGTTTTTCAAGCCAAGTTGTCTAACTGTTTTTGATAAATACTGCTGATAGGGCATACCTGTTGTTTTCTCTAGTACCTCTTGCAAAAAATTATACCCCTTGTTCGAATAATGGTAGGTAGGTGCTACTCCAGGTTCTGAGCTCAATCCCAGACCGGATGTGTGGGTGAGTAATTTGTGAAGGTTGATGTTATTATATACGCTGGGTGTATCCAAAACATACCTTGCTAAACTATCAGTTAGATTTATTTCGCCTTGCTCACTGAGCTTTAAAAGCAGCACAGCCGTAAACTGCTTGGAAATAGAGGCGATGGAGAAATGTGTATTTTCCGTAATAGGATTAAGTTTCGTAAAATTACAGTACCCACCTTCAAACACATATTGTTCCCAATTTTCTACACTCATAGATACAGTGCCATTAAATCGGTGTGCGGACAACAGTGAATCTAGTTCTTTTTTAACTTCCGATGTAAGTACGTGGCGTTTTGGTGCGAATGCACTGTCCGCAAGTATCTTATTTTCTTTGTGTAAAGGAGGTTTTTTTTTGTCGCATGCAATGAAAAGCAAAATAAAAAGGAGCAGAATAACTCGTCGGTAATTCTTCATCATACTGTAGTTATCAAACCTATAATTTACTAATTTAGTAGAAAACCCACCAGTATGAACAGAAAAGAATTTATTTCAAAATCCGCATTAGGCGCATTAGGCCTTTTAACTTACTCTTCCTGGTTGAGTTGCTCTCTCACAAGAGCAAAGACCCAACCATTATCTGTCAGTTCCGGTCAGCTTCAGAATGTGAGAGGTAATGTGTATCGCTTTAACAATGGAGGAGGAACTGTAGGTGTTTTGGAAAATAGAGATGGCTTTGTCATAATTGATAGTCAATTTCCTAAACAGATTAGCCCCCTAGTGGAGTCAATTAAATCATCAAATAAAGAAGTTCTCTACTTGGCTAACACGCACCACCACGCAGACCACACCTCAGGTAATCTCGCATTTAAAGATATTGCTAGAAAAGTGGTAGCACACCATAAAGTGCCTGAACTACAAAGACAGTCTGCCGTAGAGCGCAATAATTTGGTAGAGCAATATTATCCTACAGAATTGTTTGACGAAATATATAAATTTGAACTTCGTGGAGATCGCGTGACGGGTTATCATTTTGGCGCGGGGCATACTCAGGGAGATGCAGTTTATTATTTTGAGAATGATGGAGTAGTACACCTGGGTGATTTAATGTTCATTAACATGATACCTGTCTATAGGCCTAAGGACGGTGCAAATGCCCGGACTTGGGTTCAAATTCTAGACAAAGTTCTGCTTACTTTTCCTGAGGATACACTCTATATTTTTGGTCATGCGGATACCCCAGAAAATACAGTTGGAACGAAAACACAGATTAAAGAGATGCGGTCTTTTCTAGCAGAAAGTATAGAGTTCGTGCAGAGTAAGAAAGCGCAAGGGATCTCTCCCGATCAGATTACCCAACACAATCAATTTATTCCGGGCTTCAAAAACCGAACCACCCCTTCACGCTGGCCTGACTATGTAAAAGGTCTTTACGATACAATTTAAAAAATAGCCTTCCACATTAGGGAAGGCTACTAAAGTTTATAAAGGATGTGCTTTACATATTTCGTCGGTATTTACCACCCACCTCAAATAATGCATTCGTAATCTGACCCAAAGAGCAGTATTTTGCTGCTTCCATCATTACTTCAAATAAATTCTCCTGATTTAATGCCGCCTTCTGTAAATGTTCCAATGCAGAGGTTGCTGTGCTTATATTCGCTTTCTGAAAATTAGTAAGACTATTTATCTGTTGCTGCTTCTCCTCTTCGGTCGAGCGTATAACCTCTCGTGGAAGTATTGTTGGGGAGCCGTCTTTACCTAAAAATGTGTTCACACCAATAATTGGATATTCTCCGGTATGTTTTAGCCATTCATAATGCATAGATTCTTCCTGAATTTTAGAACGTTGGTACATAGTCTCCATTGCTCCCAGTACACCTCCACGTTCTGTAATTCTATCAAATTCAAGGTAAACTGCTTCTTCGACCAGATCAGTAAGTTCTTCTATGATAAATGATCCTTGCAAAGGATTTTCATTTTTAGCAAGTCCTAATTCTTTATTAATGATTAACTGAATTGCCATCGCTCTTCGTACAGATTCTTCTGTTGGTGTTGTAATCGCCTCATCATAAGCGTTGGTATGCAATGAGTTGCAGTTGTCATAGATGGCATATAACGCTTGAAGTGTAGTACGTATATCATTGAAATCTATTTCCTGGGCGTGCAGAGAACGACCCGAAGTCTGGATGTGATACTTGAGCATTTGAGAGCGTTCGTCCGCTCCGTACTTTAATTTCATTGCTTTGGACCAAATTCTTCTTGCCACCCTTCCAATTACTGCATATTCGGGATCAATTCCATTGGAGAAGAAGAAGGATAAATTTGGAGCAAAGGCATTAATATCCATTCCTCGGGAAAGGTAATATTCTACATAGGTAAAGCCATTTGCTAAAGTAAAAGCCAATTGAGAAATTGGATTCGCGCCCGCTTCCGCTATATGGTATCCTGAAATGGACACTGAATAAAAGTTTCGCACTTTTTGCTCTATAAAGTAAGCTTGGACATCTCCCATTAGACGCAAGGCAAATTCCGTAGAAAAAATGCAAGTATTTTGCGCTTGGTCTTCTTTCAATATATCCGCTTGCACGGTTCCTCGCACTGTGGCGATTGTTGCTGCTTTAATTCGCTGGTAGTCGCTCGGTTCTAGTATCTCATCGCCAGAAATTCCTAAGAGTCTTAATCCAAGCCCACTATTTGTGGGAGGAAGTTCTCCATAATATTCTGGACGCTTGATTCCATGGGCATCGTATTTGGATGCTAGCACCTGTTCCACTTTGTCCCAAAGATTATTTTCGTCAATGAATTTTTCGCAATTCTGATCAATGGCCGCGTTCATGAAAAACGCCAGCAGCATTGGTGCAGGACCATTTATGGTCATGGAAACGGAGGTTAGTGGATCAATTAGATCAAAACCAGAATACAATTTTTTTGCGTCGTCCAATGTAGCTATCGAAACTCCTGCATTACCAATTTTACCATATATATCAGGAGGGAACGCAGGGTCTTGGCCGTAGAGAGTTACAGAATCAAATGCAGTAGATAGCCTTTTTGCAGGCATTTCTGCCGAAACATAATGAAATCTGCGGTTGGTGCGTTCTGGCCCACCCTCCCCGGCAAACATACGTGTGGGATCTTCTCCAGTCCTTTTAAAAGGATAGATACCTGCTGTAAATGGAAACTGGCCGGGCACGTTCTCTTGCCCTTTCCAGCGAATTAGGTCTCCCCAATCCTGAAATTTGGGTAAAGCAATTTTTGGAATGTCAATTCCCGAGAGCGATTTGCTTGAAGTGGGAACCTTGATTTCTTTGCCACGTACCAAATACGTGAATGTGTCTTCTTTAAGTTCTTTCTTAAATTGGTGCCAACCCTGCAGAAAGAGTTTGTTTTCTTCCTTGAGTTCTTTACTGGCCTTCAATAATACCTTTTCTAGTTTCTCGACCACTACAGTATCTTCGTTAACCAGAGTCTTTGCTCCGTCAAGAAGGTACATGCGTTTTGCTACTAGTGCCTGCTGTTCAACTTCTCTGTCGTAAGCTCGGTTGTTTTCAACAATTTCCGAGAGGTACCGGATTCGTTTTGGTGGAATCACTACCGATTCATCAGTTGTTACTTGTTCTTTAAATAATTCAAAGTGCGGCGTGCCATCTTGCGTGTGCTGGTTAAGTTTCTGGACTATCTGATTGAAGAGTTCCGTGGTGCCCCAATCGTTGAACTGACTTGCTTTAGTAGAGAATACAGGCATGTCTTCCAGTGGTTCAGTAAAACGGGTGTGGTTTCTTTGGAATTGCTTACGAACCGCCTGAAGCGCATCAAGGGCTCCTCGTTTGTCGGATTTGTTTAACGCCACAAAATCCGCATAGTCTAGCATGTCAATTTTTTCAAGTTGCGTAGATGCCCCGTATTCAGGGGTCATTACATACAATGAGAGATCTGAGACTTCGGTGATTTCTGATCCACTTTGCCCAATTCCAGAGGTTTCAAGTATGATGAGCTCAGGGCCAGAAAGTTTTAGGACATCAATGGCAGCATGTATATGGGGTGAGACAGAGACATTGTTCTCACGAGTGGCCATGGACCGCATATAAATTCTTTGGTCATGAATAGAATTCATACGTATACGGTCACCCAGTAAAGCACCACCTGTCTTTTTCTTTGAAGGATCAATGGAAATGATTGCTAGCTTGCTTGAGGGATTAGAGCGCAGAAACCTGCGGACTAATTCATCGGTCAACGAGGATTTACCTGCACCGCCGGTACCGGTTATACCCAAAATGGGGATCTTAAGGTCTTTTGCCTTCGAACGTATCCGGGCGACTAATTCGTCTTTTTCTTCAGAAAAATTTTCTACTGCAGAAATTACTTGCGCAATAGAGCTGGGATTGTCAAAGCGGATTTGTTCCACATGTTCTGTTGTTATTTTCTCCCCAGTGGCATAGTCAGCTCTTTGAACCAAATCGTTTATCATGCCTTGCAGTCCCATCTCTCTTCCGTCATCTGGTGAGTAGATCCTTTCAATGCCATAATCCATCAATTCTTTTATCTCAGAAGGTAGGATTACTCCACCGCCACCGCCAAAAATTTTAATCTGCAAAGAATCTTTTTCTTTCAAAAGGTCGTACATATATTTAAAGTACTCGTTATGGCCACCTTGATACGACGTGATAGCAATGGCATTTGCATCTTCTTGAATAGCAGTGTTCACCACTTCTTCCGCAGATTTATCGTGTCCCAGGTGTATGACCTCACAACCGGTGGACTGAAGGACCCTTCGCATTATGTTTATAGCCGCGTCATGTCCATCAAACAAAGCAGCGGCAGTTACTATCCGTACCTTATTTTTAGGCTGGTATTTTTCTATTTCCATTAGTATTTTAAAAAGATTGATGAATTTTCCAAATATAAGCATTCAATGGGAATGCAAACAAACGCCCTGACCGCAGGATATATCTGTCGGGATTTAGAGCGTTAAACTGCGCAAATATTTATATTTGTACCAAATAAATTATATGAAGCGTGCAATGCTCTATCTTACAATGGGAATACTTATTGGCTATCTCCTAAGTCGGTATGTCTGGACGAGTCAAGGTGTTTGGGCCGATTTGTTCTATGGATTAGCCATAGGTGTGGGTTGGGCTGTTGCTTTTTTAATGGATGACCCGAACAAGTCATTAGCTCAGAAGCTACTTTTTTCCTTCTTAGGAATGCTACTTGTGGTAGTGGTAGGGCTGGTATTTTTCCCATTTGAAATTGCTGTGCTTTCTGCTATTCGTTTTTCCACCGTTTTTGTGGGGTATTATTTACTTGCAAGTCTAAAAGGTTCCAAATCCCTTCGTAACGGGAAGCAGTAGAGGGTTTATTTAAGCATTCCCTTAAGTACCAATAGTTTGCATTGGGATTGGTGCTTTGTTATTAACGTGTCCTAAAATCTTTTCAATTCTAAAAAAAAATTGTACCTTTGCACACCCGTAATGGGATAAATATGTTTAATCGTAAACGAAAAAGTGTGAATACATTAAGTTACAAAACCGTTTCAGCAAACAAAGCTACCGCTAATAAAGAATGGGTTGTGGTAGATGCTGAAGGACAGCCGTTGGGAAGGTTAGCTTCTACAGTGGCTAAAATTTTGAGAGGTAAGCACAAGACAAACTTCACTCCACACGTAGACTGTGGTGATAATGTGATTGTCTTGAATGCAGGAAAGATTACTCTTTCTGGAAACAAATGGGCTGATAAGACCTACATCTGGCATACTGGTTATCCGGGTGGACAAAAGTCTCAGACAGCTGAGGAGCTACTAAAGAAGAATCCAATGAGAGTTTTGGAAAAATCCGTTAAAGGGATGCTTCCAAAAAACAAATTGGGATCTGCTATTCTTAAGAACCTCTATCTATATGAAGGTACGGAACATAAGCACGAAGCTCAGCAGCCGAAAACTATTAATGTTAACGAATTTAAATAATTAGTATGTCTACAATTCATAAAATTGGAAGAAGAAAAACTTCTGTAGCGAGGGTTTACGTGAAGCCAGGTACTGGAAACTTCGTTGTAAACGGTAAAGACGCTAAGGAATATTTTTCTACAGATGTAATGGTGTATAAGTTGAATCAACCGTTTCTATTAACGGAAACTGCTGGTCAATACGACGTTACTGTAAATGTATTTGGTGGAGGTAACACAGGACAAGCTGAAGCTATTCGTCTTGGTGTATCCAGAGCTCTTTGCGAAATTAACGCAGAATTCAGACTTTCTCTTAAGCCTCATGGTCTTCTTACTAGAGATGCCAGAATGGTAGAAAGAAAGAAACCAGGACAGAAAAAAGCGAGAAAGAGATTCCAATTCTCCAAACGTTAATACTATCCTTAATTTCTCTTTGCAGATCGCTAAGAGAGCCAAACTATTTATTAACCCGTTGGAATGCAGTCTTAGGACAATTCTGACAACCTATGCCCCGTTTAGTTTAGCACCCAAACTCTTCTCCCATCTAAAGGAGAGTTGATTGCGAAAAGGCGGAACGTAAACTAAAAACAAAAAAGAGACATGGCAAGAGCAAATGTTAAAGACCTTTTAGAGGCAGGTGTTCATTTCGGTCACATGACTAGAAAGTGGAACCCAAATATGGCTCCATATATTTTTATGGAGAAGAACGGTATTCACATCGTTGATTTACATAAAACAGCTGTTAAATTGGATGAAGCTTGTGCAGCACTGGAGAAAATCACTTCAGCCGGCAAGAAGATCCTTTTTGTAGCAACTAAAAAACAGGCTAAAGAAGTTGTAGCAAAGCATGCTGCAGAACTTAATATGCCCTATATTACAGAAAGATGGCCAGGTGGTATGTTAACCAACTTCGTTACTATTAGAAAGGCGGTAAAGAAGATGAACCACATTGACAAAATGAAGAAGGACGGTACGTTCGAAACTTTGTCTAAAAAGGAAAGACTTCAGGTGGACAGACAGAGAGCTAACCTAGAGAAAAACCTTGGTTCAATAGCGGACATGGTGCGTCTTCCTTCTGCAATTTTTGTGGTGGATATTATGAGAGAGCACATTGCAGTGACAGAGGCTAAAAAGCTTGGAATTCCTGTATTTGCTATTGTAGATACTAATTCTGATCCAAGAAAGGTAGACTTCGTGATTCCTGGGAATGATGATGCATCAAAATCCATTGATATGATTCTTTCTGTAGTTTCTGAAGCTATTAAAGACGGTCAGTCACAAAGAAAAGCAGATAAAGAAAAATCTAAAGAAGAAGGTGAAAAAGTATCCGCAGAGGCAGATGCTGATTTCGATAACGAATAATCTAAAGTTTAGAATAGTAAAAGAGAGTTGTCTTTTGGGCAACTCTCTTTTTTTTTTGAACTTATTGGCGAAGTCTGAATTGTAAATAAGTTATAGTTTTACCTTTACTGGAAAACAGCTGTTCGTAGTGGGTCTGTATATCCCTTAGAAGGGGAGTGTCTGGATTGTACTCTGGAGCACCGTAGATATCGTGGTGGGCGGTGAGGATTTCGTGTCCAAGACCCTGTAAGAGCCCTAATGTATATCCGTGTAGAAATTCAGAATCGGTTTTTAGATGTATCGAACCAGAAGGTTTCAGGACCTTTTTGTAAAGCTGTAGAAAATCCGGGTTGGTAAGACGGTGTTTTGTGCGTCGGTATTTTATTTGCGGGTCCGGAAAAGTAATCCATATTTCATCTACTTCTTGAGTATCGAAGAAAGAATCCAGCAGCTCTATTTGTGTACGAAGGAAAGCTGCATTCAATAGTGCATTTTCATGTGCCTCCTTAGCCCCAAACCAAAAGCGTGCGCCTTTGATGTCAATTCCTATAAAATTCTTGTTGGGGAATGAATTTGCAAGTCCTACAGTGTATTCACCTTTCCCACAACCTAGTTCAAGAACTATTGGATTTGAATTTTTAAAAACCTTTTCTCTCCATTTTCCTTTAAGATTATAGCCCTCTAGGGCTTCACCTCTTGTTGGTTGGTACACATTAGGAAGTATCTTGTTTTCTGCAAATCGTGCAAGCTTATTTTTCTTACCCATATTGAAATTTTAAGTGGCAAAGGTAAGGAGATTCCGGGGATTAGGACTTGGTTACTTCGGATAAACTCGAGTCTCTTAAACGCTTATGGTAAATAGGCAGATACTTCTCCAAGGATGGTTGCGTCGCCTCGAAGTTCTTGGTTTCTAAATAGGGTAGAAGATTCTCAGATGAATAAACAAATTGAAGGAAATTATCAATCATGTGGACGGGTATTTTAAGCTTAATAAAGTACTCATCACCATAATACTGTCTAAGAGCACGTAATGCTTTCATCATTTTCTCAAATTCGTATAGGCGCTGTTTCTTCTTTCGTTCTCCGGAAAGCACATCATATATTCCTTCAATGCTGAAAGAGACTCCTCCCCCCTGCAAGCCTGCAATTGGTTCTAAGCCCGCGTCTGCTTTTGGCTTGGGGCCAGGTAGTCCAATTATGCTAGCAACTTCCATCTTTTTATCGTTCTCTTTTATGGTCAGGACATCTTGACGAAGATTACCTGAGGGTTTCCAGCGTATTACTACTTCTTCGATTTCGTGGTAGCTCGGTTTGAGCTCAATGAAGTTCAATTTATTGTCCAGCATTTGCTGGGTTAACCTTACATCGTGTCGGTCGGAGAGAATCGAAGTAAATCGTACTACATCTCCAAAGCTGGCGGGTATATTAAATTCTCCATTGTAATTCGATAGGACGGTCTTCTGAGTAGTTAGATTCGTCACATAGACTTGATTGAGATATAAGGAAGCGTTTTCTCTCATAAATACTTGTCCAGAATACATCTGTGCGAATCCTTGGTTGAAGACAATGAGTAGTAGCAGAACTAAATGGCGAATCATATTGATGCAAAAATACTACTTATCCGTTGTCCGTAGGCTGGAGAGTAAGAAGCAACATCGTTAAACTTCATTAAATTAATTAGGTACAATGTTAATATTCTAATAAAAAAATCCCTGCAAGGTTGGCCTGCAGGGATTAACAACTTATAATACTGTATAATTAAGTAAGTGATACTCTCACAAATCCTAATACTTTTAAATCTGCATTCACTGATTTTACGTAGTCTGCTACAGATTGCTGACCGTCTTTTATAAAGGCTTGGTGTACAAGAGTGTTGTCTTTATAGAATCTCTGCATCTTACCTTTAAGGATGTTTTCAATGATGTTTTCTGGCTTCCCTTCTTTAATTAGTAATTCTTTCTCAATTTCTAATTCTTTGTCAATAGTCTCTTGAGAAACTTGTGTTTCATCCAATGCAATAGGATTCATCGCAGCAACCTGCATAGACACAGATTTAGCTACCTCTTCAGCTCCTTCTACATTTTCAGACAATGAGGTGATAGCAGCAATTTTATTTCCTGCGTGGATGTAGGCACCTAGGAAAGGACCTTGAATAGTTTCGAATGCTCCGATTTCAATTTTTTCACCGATAACTCCTGTCTGTTCTGTTAACTTTTCCGCAACGCTTATGCCATTAAAATCAGACGCTAAAAATTCCTCTTTGTTAGAGAAGTTAAGAGCTTGCTGCGCCAACTGTTGTGCTAGGTCTATGAAATCTTGGTTTTTAGCTACGAAATCGGTTTCGCAGTTTAGAGATATAATTGCTCCTAAGGTATTGTCTGCATTGACTTTTGCAATTACAGCTCCTTCGGTAGATTCTCTGTCTGCTCTATTAGCTGCAACCTTTTGGCCTTTCTTTCTTAGGATTTCAATTGCTTTGTCAAAATCGCCTTCAGCTTCTACTAGAGCTTTTTTGCAATCCATCATTCCGGCACCGGTGGTGTTTCTAAGTTTTGCTACATCTGCAGCGACTGGTGTATACATATTGTCAATTTTTTATTTAACCTTACTGTTTGAATCTGTTTTGATTTTCGAGTTGCAAAGATAAGAAATAATATGCAAAAATTATTTGCATTAGTACTCCACATAGAAGTATGTGTTTAGGGGTTATGCAAAAAAAAGCTGGAATAAATCCAGCTTTAGTACTAACCTTTCCACTCACCCATCTGGATGAATTTTTCCTGTCTTTCGTGTACGAGTTCCTTGACAGATTTGGATTTTAAAATTTGTATCTCTCTTAAAATTGAATGCTTTACATTCATGTATGCTTCGGATGGGTTGTATTGCGCACCGCCCAAAGGCTCATCTATGATTCCGTCGATGATTTTATTTTTGAGCATGTCCTTTGGTGTCAGTTTTAAAGCCCCTGCAGCATCTTCTTTATGGTCCCAATTGCGCCAAAGTATCGACGAGCAACTTTCGGGTGCTATAACCGAATACCAGGTGTATTGAAGCATAAAAACCTTATTACCTACTCCTATACCCAACGCACCTCCACTAGCTCCTTCACCAATCACATAGGTTAGTATTGGGGTTTTAAGTTGGACCATTTCAAAAATGTTGCGGGCGATAGCTTCCCCTTGCCCTCTTTCCTCTGCTTCCAACCCGGGATATGCTCCTGGCGTGTCTAAAAAGGTTACGACAGGTATCTGGAATTTTTCCGCCAGTTTCATAAGGCGTAGCGCTTTTCTATACCCTTCAGGGTTAGGCATTCCAAAGCGTCTCTGTTGACGCTCTTTTGTTGTTCTCCCTTTTTGGGTGCCTATTAGCATCACCGAGTTTCCGTCGATTGTGGCCAGCCCACCTACCATTGCTTTGTCATCAGCGAAAGACCGATCTCCATGAAGTTCCAAAAAACTTCCTTTATCTGCAATTCCCTGAATGAAATCCAATGTATAGGGTCTGTCCGGATGTCTGGAAAGCTGTACCGTTTGCCAAGGAGTTAGGTTGCCGTATATTTCTTGTTTTTTCTCAGCGATTTTAGTCTCGATCTGACTGCAGGCCAATTTCACATCTACGCCGCTTTCTTCACCTACAAGCGCGCATGCCTGGTACTGATCCATTAGCTCTTTTATCGGCTGTTCAAATTCTAGATATTCCATTTATTATTATAATAGATGCTCCAAATTTAGTGATTTATGCCGATAATGTAGGTATATTATTCACCGCATTACGTATGCGACTAATCGATTCCTCTTTTCCAAGGACCTCTATAATATCTGGTACGTCTGGTCCTGTCAGTTCACCAACTAATGCCAACCGTAAAGGCATCATAACTTTGCCAATACCAACCCCTTCATTAGTTGCTGCAAGCTTTATTGTATCTTTTATTTCAGCAGCATTCATAGCTGTAATCTCCAATTTAAGACTTAGGTTTTCAAGGATGGAGGTACTGCTGTCACTCCACGCTTTTTGTACCGCTTTTTCGTCGTAGTAGGAGGGTGCTTTAAAAAAGAATTTACCTTCTGTGACAATATCCTTTGCATAGATGCACCGGTCTTTCATTAAGGATACAATCTTTAGTAGTTTTTCCTCTGTCAGGGGCGTATTCCCCTGTGTAATCATAGGTCGTATATCTTCTAAAACGTCTTTATCAGAGCGAAGGTGAAGATATTGTTGATTAAACCATTCCGCTTTCTCCTTGCTGAAGCGGGCTCCCGCCTTATGCAGCTTTTCAATATCAAATTCTTCGATCATTTCTGATAAGGAAAGGATTTCTTTATTGTCTGCGGGAGTCCACCCTAGCAGCGCTAGGAAGTTAATAAAAGCTTCCGGATAGTATCCTTGCTCTCGATAACCCATAGAGACCGTTCCTGATGTAGGATCTTTGAATTCTAACGGAAAGACGGGGAATCCGAATTTGTCTCCGTCCCTTTTGCTTAATTTACCTTTGCCTTCGGGTTTAAGTATAAGTGAGAGATGCGCGAATTTCGGAGGATCCCAATCAAAAGCTTCATACAGCAGTACGTGTAGTCCCATTGATGGAAGCCATTCCTCACCTCTAATTACATGAGAAATTTCCATGAGATGATCATCAATGATGTTTGCAAAATGGTACGTAGGCATTCCGTCGTTTTTTACAAGAACTTTGTCGTCTAATGTGTTGGTATTGACCGAAAATTTACCTCTGATGAGGTCCTCCAGCTGGAGAATCCTATCTACGGGCATTTTAAAACGAACTACGTAAGGTGTCTTTTGGAGTAAGAGATCACTCGTTTCTTCCTTCGAAAGTGATAAGCTATTTCTTAGTCGAGTTCTTGTAAAGTAATTGTAAGCGAAAACTTCCCCTTTTTCTTCGTATTCTTTTCTAATCTCTTCGAGTTCCTCGGGAGTATCAAACGCTAAATAAGCAAAGTCGGTTTTAAGGATTTGCTCTGTATATTTATCATAAATAGCTCTTCTTTCGCTTTGACGGTAGGGGCCATAGGGGCCACCGTGCTTTGGACTTTCATCAGGAGTTATACCACACCATTCCAGAGCTTCCATAATGTATTCTTCTGCACCTTCCACAAACCGTTGGGAATCTGTATCTTCAATTCGAAGCACAAAGGTGCCTTTCTGTTTTTTTGCAAAAAGGTAATCGTATAAAGCCGTTCTGACGCCACCTAAGTGCAAGGGTCCTGTCGGGCTTGGTGCAAAACGCACTCTCACATTATTCATAAATTGTCTTTAATGCGCAAATTTACTAATTAATGAGTTATTGGTAGAGGTTCAGACCTACGATTTTATGTCTGTATTACTTCACGTCAGGTAGACATATTGGTGCAAAGGGAGGTATCTGTAGAACGTAATGTATCCAGTTGGTGAAGCTGTATTTCTTTTTAAGTTCTGCGTCCAATGGAATAAAGGGTTTTTGTAGAAACTCTGCTATGGCGTCCATATTATTCTCATTAAATACAAATATGTTATTCTCATTATAGAAATCATAATTTCTTACCGAAGCGTTATTTGTGAGAATTTTCTTACCCGAGCCAATTGCTTCAAATATGCGGAATGAGAGCCCCTGATGCTTGTTGTTTAAAAAATCAATTAATACAGCAGCATTTTGCATGTGATTGAGGTTTTCTTCAAAGCTTAGGGGAGTGGAGAGGAATGTAGCCCCACAATCTATGTAAGACAAGTGCTTTCCTGAGTTTCTTGTTAGAAGGTAAATTTGCGGCTCATAGCCAGCACGCTTTATTTCACTTATTATTTTTTTTAAGAACGGTGCGCGTGATTCTAAAAAGGTTCCTAAAAAGTATACTTTCTTTTTCGTGAAAGGAGGAGTTAGGCTCGATTTGTAATCAAAGTAGAAATTGGTTAAGGGATGATGGATGGGTGAGACGTCTGCAGGGTCAAAAACATAGAAGCGGTCGAATAGATTATAATATTTTCGTATTTCCGGAAATATATGTAAGCCGTCCCATTGGTAACCAACCATTAACGATGTTCGTTCTTTTAGATCCTTAAGAAAATAGATTGGGTAATTGTCTGGACGAATAATTAGTGCATAATCCACTTTTTCTACCGCATTTACTTTTTTGTAAATATCCGCCTTGTAGTCATCAAAGCGAAAACGGATTTTAAGGGAACGATCATTGAAAAGCAGCTTACGTACTAAATTGTGCAGGCGCTGAAACAGATTTTTATATCTAAACTTTTGATCAAAGGAGATGTCAATTACTTTAAATCCCAAACACTCTAAATTCAGAACAATTTGATCACTTAAATCAAATGTCTTAGGTGCTCCGAGTACGATGGTTTTTTGCTTCATTTCTGCTACTAAATTGGTAGATTTTAGCTAAAGTGTAGAATTTGTAGTGGGCTTTGGTGACTGCAAAAATCAGCCCAGGTATACCATCTTGAAATCCTTTTTTCAGGAAATAAAATTTTAAGAACCGTACAAAGGGGGAAAGAATAAGACCTAATAAACTAATTTTTTTTCCTGCTCTACGTTTAACTTCTGCATCGGTGTAGGTATCTGTTTTTCTTAAAATGTCCGAGAGGGAATCGTTCGCTAAATGCTCAATGCTCAAGTCTTGTGAATTAGGAACTGTTAAGATGGAGCCATTTACTTCTGGTGTGGAATGAATATGCTCAGGCCAGTGTATGGCTTTCTTTCTAAAAAAACGAATATTATAATCCGGTGAGGCAGCATGCATGAATTTGCCCAAAAAATAGTTTCTTCTTGGAATTTTAACTGCCGCAAATTTATTTTCCTGTGCAATTTTATCTAATAATTCTTTTAGATCTTGCGATACGGTCTCGTCAGCATCTAAAAGAAGAATCCATTCGGTCTTAACTTGTGAAAGAAGAAAATTTCGGGCAGGTTCTACATATCCTGTCCGCTCGTGATAGATTACTCTTGCGCCAAACGCTTTAGCAATCTCCACAGTACGATCTGTGCTATACATGTCGCATATTACTACTTCTTGGCAATCCGCTACAGATTGCAATACATCTGCCAGCCAATGTTCAGCATTTAATGTATTAATTGCGACTGAGAAATTCATTACGATTTGAATTCTAAAATGGTCTCCTTTAATATTGTAAGGCATTCGAGCATCTGTTCTTCATTCATAACTAATGGTGGCGCCAGTCGAATGATGTTGCCATGTGTTGGTTTTGCAAGAAGTCCTTTCTCTTTCAATTGTAGACACAAATTCCATGCTGTTGGTGAATCTTGGCTGTCATTTATCAAGATCGCATTGAGTAACCCTTTGCCACGTACACCATGAATCAAATCGGTCTGTTCAATTATTTTTTGCATCTCCTGGCGAAACATAGTTCCAAGATGCTCAGCTCTCTCTGCGAGATTTTCTTCTATTACTACTTCTAGTGCAGCTATTGCAACGGCGCAAGCTAAAGGATTGCCTCCAAATGTAGAACCGTGTTGTCCGGGATGGATTACGTCCATTACATTGTTATTCGCAAGAACGGCAGAGACGGGATACATACCACCGGAAAGTGCTTTGCCGAGGATTAAAATGTCTGGATGGACTTTTTCGTGATGGCAAGCAAGAAGTTTACCTGTACGGGCTATACCTGTTTGCACCTCATCCGCTATAAAAAGCACATTGTATTTATCACACAGCTCCTTGGCGCTGGACAAGTATCCTGAATCCGGAACAAATACTCCTGCTTCACCTTGAATGGGTTCTACCAGAAACGCAGCAATATTCGAGCCTTCGCTCTTTAATACCAATTCAAGTTCTGAAATGTCATTATAAGGGATACGTACGAATCCCTGCGTGTACGGGCCAAAATTATCATGAGCATCAGGGTCGTTGGAAAAGGATATTATAGTGGTGGTCCTACCGTGGAAGTTGTTTTCACATACAATGATTTTAGCCTGATTTCCTTGGATTTTCTTTACCTCATATCCCCATTTTCTCGCAAGCTTAAGTGCAGTTTCCACCGCTTCTGCGCCAGAGTTCATTGGGAGTACTTTATCAAATCCGAAAAGTTTAGTTATTTTCTCTTCGTATTGGCCCAGTAAAGAATTGTAGAATGCTCTTGAGGTAAGCGCTAGTGTTTGGGCCTGATGAGTGAGTGCTGAGACAATTTTTGGATGCGAATGGCCTTGGTTCACTGCAGAATACGCAGATAGGAAATCAAAGTACCTCTTACCTTCCACGTCCCATACGTAAACGCCTTCTCCACGCTCAAGTACTACAGGAAGCGGATGATAATTATGTGCCCCGTATTTGTTTTCGAGGTCAATAAAATATTGGCTGTTGCGTTTTTCTGTCTGTGGATTGCTCATCACTGTTTTTTTTCAAAAGTATTAAATAAAATAGAAAGACTAAAAAAAACCGCCTGGTGGCGGTCTGTATTACATTTCGTAGCTTTTATCCATTACGAAGGTCTCCATGAATTTAGTGGTGTAATTCCCAGATACAAAATCAGGATCGTCCATTAATTGTCTATGGAAAGGAATCGTGGTTTTTATACCTTCTATGTAAAATTCATCTAGTGCGCGTTTCATTTTAGCTATAGCTTCTTCTCTGGACTGGGCCGTAGTGATAAGTTTAGCTATCATTGAGTCGTAATTAGACGGGATTGAATATCCCGAATATACATGTGTGTCCACACGTACTCCATGTCCTCCGGGTATGTTCAGCCCGGTTATTTTTCCTGGACTTGGTCTAAAGTCATTATAGGGATCCTCCGCATTAACTCTGCACTCTATTGAATGGAGTTTTGGGAAGTGATTCTTTCCTTCAATAGGAGTACCAGCAGCAAGAAGTATCTGTTCTTTTATCAAATCGTAATCGATTACCTGCTCGGTAATAGGATGTTCAACCTGGATTCTGGTATTCATTTCCATGAAATAGAAATTACGGTGCTTATCTACCAAAAATTCAATCGTTCCTACTCCTTCGTAACCAATGTACTCAGCAGCTTTAACTGCAGCATTACCCATCTGCTCACGCAATTCTTCCGTCATAAAAGGAGAGGGGGTTTCTTCAACCAGCTTCTGATTTCTTCTTTGTACAGAACAATCCCTTTCAGATAAATGGCATGCTTTTCCGTACTGGTCACCCGCAATTTGAATTTCTATGTGGCGCGGCTCTTCGATGAGTTTTTCCATATACATTCCGCCGTTTCCGAAAGCGGCCACTGCCTCTTGAATAGCGGAATCCCAATGCTCCTTTAGCTCTTCAGCTTTCCAAACAGCTCTCATACCTTTTCCACCGCCTCCAGCAGTTGCTTTAATCATCACTGGATAACCGATTTCTTCGGCTGTTTTTGCCGCTTCCTCGTAAGAATCAATTAACCCCTCAGAGCCTGGTACACAAGGTACTCCTGCAGCTTTCATGGTAGCTTTAGCGTTTGCTTTGTCTCCCATCTTTTCTATCTGCTCTGGAGTGGCACCAATAAATTTGATCCCATTCTTTTGACATATTCTAGAGAAATTTGAATTTTCTGAAAGAAATCCATACCCCGGATGAATAGCGTCTGCATTGGTTATTTCAGCCGCTGAAATGATATTTGGAATCTTCAAATACGAGTCTTTACTCATAGCTGGTCCGATGCAAACTGCTTCATCTGCAAAACGAACATGAAGACTGTCTTTATCGGCAGTAGAATATACGGCGACCGTCTTGATTCCCATTTCTTTACAGGTGCGTAGTATACGCATGGCAATTTCTCCTCTATTGGCGATTAATATTTTTTTAAACATTAAAAAAGTAATTTCAGATTAAAAATAGTTTGCAAGACCTCGTACTAACGTGACCAGTCGCTCAAAATTAAGAAGGATCAACTAAGAATAAAGGTTGGTCGTATTCCACTGGTGTAGCGTCGTCAACCAATATTTTAACAATTTTACCAGACACTTCAGATTCAATTTGATTGAAAAGTTTCATCGCCTCAATCACACATACTACTTTACCTTCGGTAACTGAATCCCCTACATTGACGAAAACATCTTTATCTGGGGCAGGTTTACGGTAGAATGTTCCAATCATTGGCGATTTTATCGTAATGTATTTTCCCTCATCATTATCTTCCGCAGAAGAGGGCGCGGATGGAGCTGGTGCATTGGAAGTACTTTGTGACGGCGCAGTGCTTTGCTGCATAGGCTGCGCAAATACAGGTTGCGGTCCGTACGAAATCGTTTCCTGCGCGCCTAGAGGTGTCTTGATAGTAATCTCAAAGTCTTTGGTTTTGTATTTGACCTCCGATACATCCGATTTAGACACGAACTTAATTAGATTTTGTATGTCTTTAATGTCCATAATTTGTTATTTGAATATTCTCCAAAAATACAAAAAAACAACAAAAAACCACTTGATTTTATTAAAATCGAGTGGTTTTTTGTATAATTTGATTGAAAAATACGTTTTCTAGTTTTCTTCAGTTGTTTCAGTCTCTTTTTCCATTACTACCTTTCCACGGTAGTAAAGTTTGCCTTCATGCCAGTGTGCTCTGTGGTAAAGATGCAATTCGCCTGATGCAGCATCTTTCGCAAGTTGAGGAACTTCTGCTTTGTAATGGGTTCTTCTCTTGTCTCTTCTTGTACTTGACTGTCTTCTTTTTGGATGTGCCATTTCTAATTATTTTTTAATTGATGAGTGATGAGAGACTTCCGATCATCTCATCCATTTAAAATAGTTTAAATCTAATTTTTGTCTTTTAATTTTTTTAACACGTCCCACCGCGGATCAACAGGTTCTGTTGTGGTCTCTGGGGATTCTTCCTCGTTGCTAGCAGGTAGCTGTACACTAAATTTTTCCAACAACTCCAGATCTTCTGCACTCACCATTGGTGATATTTTCTTCATAGGGATTGCAAGAACCACATTTTCGTAAACCAGCTGTGCTACATTGAAAGCGTGGGATGATTCGGGAATGGTTATCACTTCTTCCTGACTGTCATCGTAGTGGGGTCCAAATTTTACTAATGTTCGGATCTCGTTTTCAATCGCATGCACAAAAGGCTCTGAGGTAATATCGCAAACCAATGTGACTGTACCAGTGATTTTAATCCATAGTTCCAGAAAAGTGGTGTGCTTTTCTAGAAGAATGTGGGCTTCAATTTGAGGATTTGTAAAATCCCGCTCCGTGTCAAAAAGTTCAAAGAACGACTCTTTAATCTCAAATTGGAATTCGTGTTTTCCATTTTTTAGTCCGGAAAATACTACATCGTAGTTTTTAAACTTGTCCATAAATTGAGGTTGCAAAAATATGCATTTATTTCTAAATAGCAAATTTATTTAATATTTAATATATGTCTGCAAGGCCTTTGTAATTAGACTCTTACTTTTATAGAAGGTGTGTGCTTCACGCTAGTTACGTGGTAAGTCCTCGTCCATTCCTTCTCGTCCGTTCGTTTTACGAGGCACTAGCCTATGTTCTCTTAAATTATTGTATTCTTTTCTGTTATTGTATATTTTAATTGCAGTGAATATTGCTTCGTTCATGCTTGTGGCATCAGCGAGGTCTTTACCAGCAATGTCATATGCCACGCCGTGGTCAGGCGAAGTGCGTACTATCGGTAGGCCTGCACTATAGTTAACACCCTTCTCATAAGCCAATGTTTTGAAAGGAGTTAAGCCTTGGTCGTGATACATGGCCAGCACTGCATCGTATTTACTATGATTTGACGGTTGAAAGAAGCTGTCGGCGGGAAATGGTCCAAATGCCAAAATACCATTGTCAGCTACCTCTTTAATCGCAGGTTGAATTACCTCCAATTCCTCTGTTCCAATCGTGCCACCGTCGCCACTGTGAGGGTTCAGTCCCAGCACTGCAATCTTAGGGCGGGGGATTTGAAAATCTTCTATTAAGGTTTGATTAAGCTGTTTAATGGTAGTCTTTAGTTGTTCTTTTGTAATTTGCTCAGGAACCTGCCTTAAGGGGATATGATGCGTTAGAACTGCTACTTTCAAGTCCTCGGATACTAGAAACATCAATCCTTTTTTCTTGAATCTTTCTTCTAAATAGCCGGTATGGCCAGGATGAGAGAAACCTTCTTTGATCATTTCGTCCTTGTTGATCGGTGCGGTTACTAAGACATCAATATCCTTGGCTTCAAGTGCGCTGGTTGCTGCCTCAAGAGAATCTATTGCAAATTTTGTGGACTCGCTGGTGGGAGCTCCAAAGGTTACATTTGAACTCTCTTTGGAGATGTTCACTAGATTTATTTTACCCTCAACGGCCTCCGCCGCACTATTTATGTAATGAAAATTGGTCTGAAGTTTGAAGATGTTTTTTTGAAATGTAAAGAGCTTGCCTGAGCCAAAGACAATAGGTGTGTAAAATTCGGCAATAGATTTATCACTAAGTGCCTTTAAAATTATTTCAGGTCCAATGCCGTTGAAATCCCCAACTGATATACCCACTTTGACCAACGCCTGTTTAGAACTCATTGTTTATTGTTATCTTTGATGAACATTATTAAATATACAAAATTAACAAAAAGAACTATATGTTTACCGGAATAATTGAGGCAATTGGTGAAGTACAACAAATTACAAAGGAAGGATCCAATGTGCATATTAAACTGAATGCACCTTTTTCCAATGAACTAAAAATTGATCAAAGTATTGCGCATAATGGATGCTGTTTGACTGTGGTGGAGCTTAATGGAGATGAATATACGGTGACCGCTATAGAGGAGACGCTTGAGAAGACGAATTTAAAGGAGTGGGTAAATGGAACATTGGTTAACCTGGAAAGGTGTGTTCCACTTGGTGGTAGATTGGACGGTCATATTGTTCAAGGGCATATTGATTTGACAGGAAAAGTTAAATCAATAGAGGATTTAGAAGGTAGTTATATTGTTACTATTGCCTATGAGTCCCCTAAGTTTCAAACAGTGGCGCAGGGCTCTGTCACAGTGAATGGTATTAGTCTGACTGTGGCACAAAGCGGAGATAATGAATTTGCGGTTGCCATTATTCCCTACACATGGAAGCATACCAATATGCACACATTAAAAGTGGGTGATAGGGTCAATATTGAATTTGATATTATAGGAAAATATGTAGCAAAACTAATGTCGGTTGGGAATGTCGCTGAATAGATACCGTGGATATAGTTTAAGAAACCGAATATTTTGGGGTTTTGTTGCAATCTGCTTATTAAGTGTTGTATCCTCTACTCTTGTGTCCTACCTGCAGTTAAAGAACAATGCAAAGGAACAAAGCCGAACCGACCAGCAGCGTAAGTCAGATGCTCTTATGGCATCTCTTGATTACGCCGTAAGTCATGAACAGATTCAGTCTGAGGACTTACCTGAAGTGCTTTCTAATAAAATTTTTGAAATCTCTGACATCAACAAGGCGGATGTTATTATCTACGACTTGAAAGGGCGCTATTTAATTTCCAACAAGCAACCGGAACAGATAACCGTAAAATCACTTCCAATTTCCCTCATCAATGATGTGTTGGGAACAGACAAACGTTTGGATATAAATACCTATGATGCAGCACTGGAAGCCAATGTGGTATCGTCCTACATGGTGCTCAAGAACAATACACTGGAACCCATCGGAATTGTGCACTTTCCCTACTACCACAGCGACTCATCCTACTTTAGGGTTTTTGATAGTTATGTTCGCAAAATTGTTCTCGTTAATTTATTACTAATCGCTATTTCTATCTATATAAGCCTACACATATCGCGACACTTAACCAATACCCTTACAAAATTCTCCGAACTTATCAATAGACTAACTCTCTTTGATAAAGACATGAAGCCTATTCGCTACTACAAGAACGACGAACTTAGTTCCTTAGTTAAATCCTATAACAAGATGATCCTGCAGATTCAGGATCAAAAAGAGCGTCTTAGTTTCACTGAAAAAGAGCAGGCTTGGAGAGAAATGGCAAAGCAAGTAGCACATGAAGTAAAGAATCCGCTCACTCCAATGAAGCTAACCATTCAGAATTTCAAGAGAAAGTTTGATCCGAATGATCCAGATATTACAGAGCGGGTTCACCGAATGAGTGACTCGGTTGTAGAGCAGATCGATTTGATTGCTACGGTAGCCTCAGCATTCTCTCAATTTGCGCAGCTCCCAGAGAAGCATAATGAGATTTTCAACTTGAATAAAGAAATAGCAAGTATTGTACGGATATTCAACGATGATAATATATTTGTGCATTCTAATAGGGAAGACATTCAAATAATGATGGATAAGATTTATTTGAATCGTATTATCACTAATTTAATAACCAATGCCAGACAAGCTACGGCAAGTGGTCGCGAATCCATCATAAACGTAGATATTGAGCAGGTTCAAAAACGGGTCACGATTTCTGTCGAGGACAACGGAGTGGGTATTGCCGAAGATATGTACGACAGGATTTTTGAACCCAATTTCACATCTAAGAGTTCCGGAATGGGTCTAGGTTTGACGATGGTAAGAAAAATGGTTGAAGAGTACAAAGGGGATATTTCCGTAAAGTCCGAACTGGGAAAAGGAACCAAGTTTACAATTACCCTTCCCACTAATATATGATAAAGCCCTTTAGGTTTAAAAAATTTACAATTTCACAAAGTAGGTCGGTATTCATGGTAGGGACCGACGCAGTTCTTCTAGGAGCACTTACTCAAGGATCAGATAATTGCACTGAAATATTGGAAGTCGGTACGGGTACAGGCGTTGTGTCGCTAATGTTGGCCCAAAGGTACTCTTCTGCGCGCATTACAGCTGTCGAAATTGATTCTGAGGCATTTAATCTGGCACAAAAGAACTTTACACAAAGTCAATTTAGTCCACAACTAAGAGTCTTGAATAAAGATGTACGTTCCTATCGCACGGATAAAAAGTATGATCTTGTGGTTTGTAACCCACCCTATTTTGAAGTGAATTCTTCTGAGAAACATCCTGTGGCAAGGCAACAGATTTCCCTGAATTATAACGAACTGATTATCAGCGCGGGGCATCTTGTTCGTGAGGGGGGTATATTGGCAGTTATAATACCCTATATTACTTCGCAAGAATTTATTTCTTTAGCGGCAGAGCAGGGGTTTTGGCTTAAACGTCATGTTCGAATTCGTGGACGGGATGAATTACCCTATAGGCGTTCTTTACTTGAGTTTTGCTTTCTACAAGAGGTGCAGCTCGAACTGCAAGAAGATTTTACTATAGAAGCTGCGCCAAGGAGATTTTCCGAGCAATATTTGGAATTAACCAACGATTTTCACGTGTTTCCCACAATTTGATGGTGGGTAATAGAAATTATTCGAAAAGATCAGCGGTATTCATAACACTTACATGGCCGTCTTCGCATTTAATGGCTTCCCCTGGAAAGTTCTGGATCATATGGTAGTCGTGTGTGGCCATTACCACGGCACTATTATGTTCCATTGCAACGCGCTTAAGCAGTGTCATTATTTCGTTGGAAGTCTCAGGGTCTAGGTTTCCTGTGGGTTCATCGGCCAGAATCAGATCCGGGCGGTTTAAAAGAGCACGGGCAATTGCGATTCTCTGTTGCTCACCTCCGGAAAGCTCATGTGGCATTTTATGCTTCTTGCTTTTCATTCCCACACTGGCAAGGACCTCATTGATTCTTTCGTCCATTTTGGGTTTTTCTTTCCATCCAGTGGCTTCCAATACGAAGCGCAAGTTTTTTTCCACTGTTCTGTCAGAAAGCAATTGGAAATCCTGGAAAACAATACCCAGTTTACGTCGCAGATCAGGAACCTGTGATATTTTGAGATCTTTCAGATCGAATCCAGCAACGTTGCCATTTCCTTGATGCAGAGGAATGTGTCCATACAATGTTTTAAGTAGTGAACTTTTTCCCGAGCCTGTTTTGCCTATTAAGTAGCAAAAACGTCCTTTCTTAATGTTTAGGTTCACTCCAGTTAAAACGGTAAAGTTTTTCTGAGCTATTTTAGCGTTAGTTAGGCTGATGATATTATCTCCTTCGATATGGCTGTGTGGCATTACAGGTATTTTAGTAATTGTGCAGGATCAAAAGTAAAGAAAAGGGGAAACACATCCTAACTTTTGCTCAAATTTAACAACAAAAAATGCCTGAAAAATTTCTTCTTCAAGCATAGGAAATATGATAATAGATTGAATTATCTCTTAGCGCGTGCTGCACTAACGGTCAAACTCTTTCTGCCTTTAGCTCTTCTTGCAGCCAACACTCTTCTTCCGTTAGGTGTAGACATTCTTTCTCTGAAACCGTGCTTGTTTCTTTTCTTTCTTTCCGATGGCTGGAATGTTCTTTTGCTCATTTCTAATATCTTTAGTGTAAAACTCTTCTATTAATTTTAAGACTGCAAAAATACAAAATAATTTATATCGTACAAATATATATTTAAAATATTCATTCTTATCTAGTTGAATGACCTCCCAACAAGGTGCTACCAATCATTTGAAGTTGTGTAATGTCGTTTGTATGTTGGGTACGAAAATACAATAGTTTAACTTTGCATAAATGAGTACGATGTTTACACCCCAGAATTTGGATGAAATCAGGTCTCTGCTTTGTAAGGAGAACAAAGTGGTAATAGTGACCCATTATAATCCCGATGGAGATGCCATTGGTTCTTCGCTTGGCCTAAAGCATATATTACGTAATTATGGAGTGGAGGCGGATGTAGTTGTTCCCAATGATTTTCCTAAGTTTCTAAAATGGATGCCGGAGGCAAAGAAGATAACTATTGCAGATTATAAACGTAAAAAAGCAAGGGAAATACTTCAAAGTGCGGATGTATTATTCATTTTGGATTTTAATTCACCGCAGCGCAGCGGAGATTTGATGGCACCTTGGATTACAAACAGTAATTCAATTAAGATTTTAATTGATCACCATCAAATGCCTGACGCATTTGACTACGTGTATTCCGATACAACACAACCGGCAACCTGTCAAATGATTTATAATTTTGCGGATGCACTTGGTGCAAAGGAGCATATTGACCTGCAAGCAGCCCAATGTCTTTACTGTGGAATTATGACCGATACTGGAGGTTTCCGCTTCAGATCCACCTCAGCACAGACGCATAGGGTAGTAGCAGACCTTATAGAGAAAGGTGCAGAACCTTCAATGATTGCATCCAGTACATGGGACACTAACACATTATCCCGATTCAAATTACTGGGACTTATATTGGGTCGAATGGAACTTGCAGCCGATGGACAAGTAGCCATACTTACACTCACAAGAGATGAGTTACGAACTTATGGTTTTGAGAAAGGAGACACAGAAGGTTTTGTAAACTATGGTCTTAGCATACAGGGAGTAAAGATGGCTGCTTTTTTTATGGAAGATTTATACGAAGACTTTATCAAAATTTCTTTCCGCTCCAAAGACGATCTAGATGTTAATCAGTTTTCCAGGAAGCACTTTAACGGAGGGGGGCATATTAATGCCGCCGGAGGTAAATATTATAAGACGTTAGAGTCTACCGTGGCAGACTTCCAGAGGATTATAGAGGATGAGCCTTCTCTTCAAGCGAGTGACTCCGACTAAACCAACAATTCTGCATTTAGTATCCTTGCGCACTGCTCCGGAAGCTCTATATGTCCATTATGTCCGCAGGATAACAGATGGGTTCTTGCCTCAGTTGGTTCGAGTTCTAAAAGTAGCTCCTCTGAATTTATAGCAGAATCTTCTTTTCCGAGTAAAACAAGTAAATTAGATCCAAGCTGTAGAGCTATATCTCGGCGATCAGGTCTTTGCATCATCGCTTTTGTAGCGGTAATTGCACCTTGTGTGGAGGTTTGTAATGCTATTTCTTTTGCCCACTGAATGCGTTGCTCCTGCGCCTTCTTAGCATACGAACCAAAAAGGTTAGGAACTCCAAGCTCGACAAACCTGTCAAAATCCGATTTCATTACCTCCACACTTTTTTCACGTATAATTTTTTTCTCAGGGGAATCGGCTTTGTATGTAGAGAACAGCAAGGTCAGGGTGCGGATCTCTGATGCATAGGTTTCTGCTATGGCTAGGGCAATATAGCCACCCATCGAGTGGCCGATAAGGTGGAAGCGGTTTACACCAATTTCTTTTAATGTTGCATAGACCCGATGCCCCATCTCTTCTATTGTATGCTCACCTTTTTCTGTAGGGGAATTCCCGTGCCCAGGCAAATCAATTAAAATAACTCTAAATGAGGGGTCAAAAAGAGGTATAAGGTATTTCCATATGCTACTGCTTTCTAAGAATCCGTGAAGCAGTACCACATCCACAGTGCCCGTTCCCGCGACAGAATAATGCAAAGGTGGTACAGAGGCTTTGATTGGCTGCATACCGACTATTCTTTATTTTTAAAGTAACCTATACCGCAATCTAAAAAGCGCTTAAATTCTTCCTTAGACATATATCCCGATACCGGATGATTGATTACCTTACCTTCTGGGGTTACTAGCACGTAGTGCGGTTGTGAATTGTTATTGAAATTAATTTGCTGAAACATACTCCAACGGTCACCAATCGTCTTAATCCTTTTCATTTGGCCTTCACCCATGTCTACACGAAACTGTTCACTTTCAGGTAGTGCTTCTTTATCATCAACATAAAGTGAAGCAAGGATAACATCATTTTGTAGTATTGGAAGTATATCGGGCTCGCTCCATACAAATTCTTCCATTTTTCGACAGTTCTCACAGCCATAACCAGTAAAGTCTATCAAAACGGGTTTGTTCTCTTTCTTAGCGACCTCTAATGCCTCAAAGAAATCATGGATGGGATGCATTCCAAGTATCCCATCTTCTGGATTATGCGTGTAACTTACATTAAGTGGAGGTAGAATCCCTGAAAGTAACTGCAATTTCGGTCTCTCTGCAGGAAAAAGACCCTGCACCAAGTAAATGATAAAACCAAATACCAGCACACCCATTGCTTTACGGGGCGCCGAGATTTTTTGTTTTTTGTCGTCGTGTGGAAACCTTATGATTCCAAATAGGTACAAGAGTAAACCCAGTGCAATCAAAATCCATAATACAATGAATAGTTCGCGCTTGAGAAAGAACGTTTTTGATACCAAGTCTGCCTTTGACAGGAATTTTAGAGCAAGTGCAAGCTCAATAAACCCAAGTGATACTTTTACTGTATTCATCCAACCTCCTGACTTTGGTAAATTTTGTAGAGCTTGAGGGAATAAAGCCAGTAGACCAAATACCAAGGCCCAGGAGAGGCCAAAACCAGTTAATGCAAAGGTGAGTAGCATCGGAACATCCGAGGATCCGGTTACCGCACTACCTAGTAAGCTGCCTAAAATGGGTCCAGTACAAGAGAATGAGACAATGACCAGGGTAAGTGCCATAAAGAAGATGCCAATCAGACCACCAGCTTGCTCTGCCTTGGAAGATCTGTTAGCTATGGAACTAGGAAGTGTGATATCGTAATATCCGAAGAAACTTAAAGCAAAAGCAATAAATACTATGAAAAAGACAAGGTTTAGCCAAACCGAAGTGGAAATCTCATTAAAAATATTTCCAGCTATTCCGTCGACCACGTGAAAGGGAATGCTTAAAAGCACAAAGATTAGTAGAATGAAAAGTCCGTAAAGAATAGCGTCCCTTTTCCCCTTATTTTTGTCCATTGAACTCTTTGTAAAGTAGGATACTGTCAAAGGAATCATCGGAAATACACAAGGTGTTAAAAGAGCTATGAATCCACCAAGAAGTCCTAATAGCAGATACGACCAATAATTTTCGTTGTGTTCCCTTGGCGCCTCACCGCAATCCGTGAGAGGCTTTTGAAAATCTAACGAGGCTATTTTTAATTGACGGGGATCTAGTTTTTCGGCCGAGAGGTTTACACTATCTGCCGGCAAGGCAGATACTACAGTGGAGTCTATAGGGGTAACGAAACTATCAGCTTTAGTTTCCGCAGTTGCCGGTTCCACGTCTAGTTCTGGTTTCGAAACCACGGCAATTTTTCGTTCGAATTCAATGGTATTAGGAGCTAAACAGACCCTATCGTTGCAGGTTTGGTAGGTGAACTCTACTGCAATCTCTGCGGGTTTGTCTGGGGTTTTAAGGCGAAACTTTTGCTTAAAAAGCGCTTTCTTGGAGTAGTATACAATTTGTACTCCGAAAGCCTCACTGAATTCATCTATCTTTTTACCTACTTCACGTACACTTCCGATTTTCTCGATTCCTTGTGCCGAACTAAGGAGCATTTCAGTAGGAATACCAGAGTCGGGAGGGAGATCTTTTGAATAAATATGCCAACCGGGCTCGAGTACTGCTGTGATAGTAGCCTCATATTCGTTGGTGCCAAGTGTAGCGATTTCAAGACTGAGTTTTACAGGATCTTTAATCTGGCCAGTGCTAAAAGAGAATATACAAAGTAGGAATAATAGTAGTGATTTAATCTTCATTTTTAGGGGTAATTTGTAAAGCGACCGCCTCCGAACTCTCGAGGGCCAAAAACCGTCGGTCTTGTTGGAGGGGTACGATTCCAATGATTTGTTCCTTTTGATCTATCAAGACCCAATATTTTGACCGCGCTAAAATAGGGATTTTTTTATCCTTTAAGAATTTTGTTGCGTTTTTGGAGCCACTCATTCCAATAGGAAATATGCGGTCGGAGGCTTGGATCCTTCTAAACCTTAAGGGTGTATGGGATTTCTTTAAGTCAATTGTCCATTGGCAAGAGCCAAGTTCCAACGATTCGTTAAGAACTGCATCAGGTACTACAATTTTTCCGTCAATAACCTGTGCTTCCCAAGTTTGAACCGGTGCAGTATTTTCAATTGAGCGGTGGTAATAGGTGTAATGTGCGCTTTCTTTTACCAGTATAAATTCCTTGTTGCTAAATATGCTACCAGATTCCGCGCTGATGATTTTTTGATGTTCCACGGATTCTGGAAACCCTAACTTAAGTAGGATTTCTCTCTGCAAAAGAGAATGTTGACTGTCGAATTTAGCCCGGTCAAATACAATGTGCCTTGCGCCAGACTCAAGCGTTATATCCCTTAAAACTTGGGTTGCATGTTCGTCAATGAAGTTTTGATGCTGATTGAGTATATTGATTGTCTCTGTAAAACTCTGGTAAAAGTGCGTACTTAAGTTCACTAATTCAGGGATTATTTTGTTGCGCACCCTGTTTCGTAGGTAGGTGTTTTTTTGGTTGGAAAGATCTTCGCGAAATTCAATTCCTTCTGTACGAACATAAAGGTAAATGTCGTCTTTGGTAAAGTTAAGAAGGGGCCTGAGAATGTTCTCCCGTGCTGCGGGAATCCCACAAAGTCCTTTTAGTCCAGTCCCACGGGTCAAATTTATTATGAAAGTCTCTAGTTGATCGTTCAGATGGTGTGCGGTAACGATAAAATCCAAGCCTTGCCGTTTTAATACATCTTTAAAATAGTCGTAGCGCAGCTCTCTTGCCCATATTTGAATAGAGCTATTCAATGGCTTTTCGGAATCTGCTATTTCGCGTAAGTGGAAATTTATATTATGCTTAGTGCAGAAGTTCTCGACCACCTGCTGGTCTTTCTCGGATTCGATGTTCCGAAGCTTATAATTAACATGTGCTATTTGAAACTTAGCTCCAATGTTCTTAAATAAATGAGCAAGCGCCATGGAATCCGACCCTCCGCTTAACGCCAATAGAAAAGTATGGTCCTTCCACACCGGATCGAGACTGCTTATAGCCGTAAGGAAATTGGGAGAATTGAGCATGGAATTAATTTCTATACAAAGATACAATGTATTTCACCAAATTAGATAATGGGTGACCGAGCGTCATAGAGCAATAAAAAATTAACTAATTTTGACCAAAACAACCCAAATGAGTTTTTTTGAAGAGCAATTGCCGGATATGGACAGGTATTTAGAATCGCATGCCTCTGCAGAACCAGATATACTAAAGAGACTTCGGAAGGAAACCTATCAGAAGACAACGCAGCCCCACATGATTTCGGGGTATTTACAGGGCAGGCTATTATCTCTTATTTCCAAGATTCTAGCGCCTTCCAGTATTTTGGAAATTGGAACCTTTACAGGATATTCTACACTATGTCTTGCGGAAGGGCTCGCGTCTGCTGGTAAAATTACTACTTTGGATAAAAATGAGGATACTGCGCTAATCGCTGAAAAATACTTTCATGAATCTGAATACCGTAATCATATCGAGTTCAAGAAAACCAATGCAATGAATTACTTGCAAAATATTGAGACAAAATTCGATTTGGTTTTTATAGATGCGGACAAAGAGAATTATCTCAATTATTTCCAACTTCTAAAGCCATTAACACATTCAGGTTCTGTTTTGTTGTTTGATAATGTACTTTGGTATGGGAAGGTTTTGGAGGAAAAACCCAAACTGGAATCCACCCGGGCAATTCAAGAGTTGAACGCTGCTGTTAGCAAAGATTCCCACTTCGATAATGTGATTTTACCATTACGTGACGGAATAAATTTACTTCGTCGAAAATAGAGATTGTACCAGATGAACGCTAGTTATTGCAATGTAAGTGTTGCTTCCATGAAACTTGAGCCAACGGATGAATCGCCGCTCATTACTCAGCTTCTGTATGGAGAAAAATTTGCTGTGGAGCAGCTGGAAGGTCGTTGGGCCTACGGTACACATTTGTTTGACGGAACCCCAGGGTGGGTATTGTCTTCGCAGCTTGTTAAATCTGAAATCCCGCATGTCAGGGAGATGATTCACGATAAATATGTTTCGCTAAAAACAGCAAATGGGGATTTACTGCTAAGTATGGGGTCGGAGCCCTCTACGAATTCATTCGCTGGAACTATAGATAGTCGGGAACGTACTATTGTGGATACCGCTAAAGAACTATTGCAGGTTCCCGAATTAACAGGAGGCCGAAGCGCGTTTGGAATAGATTCTGCGGCATTTGTGCAGCTTGTATACAAAGTGCATGGAAAATCAATTCCACGGAATGTGCCCCAGCAGGCAATGATAGGACATCCCTATACTTTTTTGGCAGAGGCACAACCTGGGGATATGGCTTTTTTTGAGGACTCCGACGGCCGGATTAACCATGTAGGCATCTTAATCAGTTCTGAATTGATAGTGCATGTAGATGGAGTGGTGAAAATAGACCGATTAGATAATGCGGGTATTTTTAGTGACGCAATGGGCCGCCATACGCACAAATTGCGTTTTGCAATACAAATATAGTGCACCCTAAAAAATGAAATTTATATATAATCTGGCCATTCAAGCACTGCGATTATTTTTTCGCTTAGGTGCTTTTTTTCAGTTTAAATTAAAACGTGGTCTTGCGGGTCGCCGCCAGAGTTATGTAAAAGTGAGGGAAGCATTTACACTTAAAGATAAAGTGATTTGGATGCATGCTGCTAGTTTGGGTGAATATGAACAGGGTTTGCCTGTATTAAAAAAACTAGCGCAAACTTTTTCTGACCACAAGATTCTTATCACCTTTTTCTCCCCTTCTGGGTACGATAATGTAGTGCGACGAGATCGTCTGGCGGATGTAGTATGTTATTTGCCTTTTGATACCACAAGAGAAATTAAAGACTTTGTCAGTTGCTTTAATACAGTCTTATTTATCAGTGTTAAATACGAATTTTGGTATAATCTCCTTTCTGAACTTGCAAAGAAGAGCGTTCCTGTTTATGTTATATCCTCTTACTTTTACGAACGACAGATATTCTTTAAGCCTTATGGTAATTGGTTTCGCAAGCAGCTCAAAGAGAACGTATCGTGGTTCTTTCACCAAAATAAGCACTCCTATGCACTGGCCCGCACTATCGGTCTATCCCAATCGTCCATAGCAGGGGATACGCGCTTTGATCGTGTACGCGAGCGTGCTTCGGTTGCTGTAGTACCGGATTTTGTTTCTAGCTTCGCAACCGAGCTACCCGTTATTATTTTTGGGAGCAGTTGGGAGGCAGAAGAAGAAGTTGGGGAAATGCTTCTTCAGACCAAAACGCCATGCAAACTTATAATTGCCCCACACGACTTAAGAAGAGTTGATAGGATATATGCTAAATTTCCTAATGCACTTTTATTTAGTCAAGCAAAATATTTAAATAAAGATAAATTAGAGCGGGCCGAAGTCTTGGTAGTTGATAATATTGGATATCTATCAACTTTATATGCGGGGGCTCAAATTGCAGTAGTGGGTGGAGGTTTCCACTCACAGGGATTACACAATATTCTTGAGGCAGCTGTTTTTGGAATACCCACGCTTTTTGGTAACAAATACACTAAAAATCCTGAAGCGGATGCACTTATTAAGCAAGGTGGCGGTCAAAGTTTTGAGACCACGCAAAAATTGGCGTCGTATATTAAAATGCTACTTAAAGATTCCAAAAAGAGAGAAGAAATTTCAAAAAATGCACATACCTTCATTGAAAGCCAGCCTGAGGCCACAAAGAGAATTGTTGAGCATATTATTGCAAGGTACAACAATGGTATTTAAAGCGTGTATTATCTAAGCCAAGGGAGTACTTTAATTAGTAAAAAGCCTAAATTTGCGAAATTTCATACTAAAAGATAAAGCGATAATATGTTCTACGATCATTTAAAAATTGAACGAAAGTGGCAGAAGTTCTGGGAGGAAAAACAAACGTTTAAAAGCGAGAACACTTCAACAAAGGAGAAATACTATGTCCTGGACATGTTTCCCTATCCCTCTGGTGCAGGATTGCATGTAGGTCATCCACTTGGATACATTGCTTCGGATATTATTGCCCGATATAAGAGACATCAAGGGTTTAATGTACTACATCCGATAGGGTATGACTCCTTTGGTCTTCCTGCAGAACAATACGCTATTCAAACGGGGAAGCATCCTGCAAAAACTACAGCGGAGAATATCCAGCGCTACGAGCAGCAGTTAAAAAGAATCGGTTTTTCATTTGACTGGAGTAGAGAAATAAAGACATCGGATCCCAGTTATTATAAATGGACACAATGGATATTTATTGAGTTGTTTAACTCCTGGTATAATCTAGATACGGACAAAGCCGAGCACATAACCACCCTTGTTGCCCATTTTGATAAGTACGGAACTGAAGCACTGCGTGCCCACCAAAGTGAAGTGTTGGAATTTGGTGCCCAGGAATGGAGAGATGCCAGTGAAAAGGACCGTCAGGATATTTTGCTAAATTATAGACTTGCTTATAGAGCAGAAACGTTTGTTAACTGGTGTCCGGAATTAGGAACGGTGCTGGCAAACGACGAAATAAAGGACGGTAAATCCGAACGTGGAGGCTATCCAGTGGTGCAAAAGAAGATGATGCAGTGGTCAATGAGAATAACTGCATATTCGGAGAGGTTATTAGAAGGTCTGAATAATTTAGATTGGCCGCAGCCTCTTAAGGATGCACAGGAATATTGGATTGGAAAATCCATTGGTGCCACGGTTCATTTTGACACTGAATGTGAAGAATCTATCAGTGTGTTTACCACACGCCCTGATACAATATTTGGGGCTACCTTTCTAGTTATTGCGCCCGAGCATCCTCTAGTAGATCATTTGACATTGCCTGCCAATGCCCAGGATGTACAGCAGTATAAGGAGCTGACATCCCAGAAAACCGAAAGGGATAGAATGTCTGACGTAAAGAATGTTACAGGGGCATTTACTGGCACCTATGCAATTCATCCGTTCAATGGTACTCGGTTACCTGTATATATATCGGATTACGTGCTTATGGGATATGGTACAGGAGCTGTTATGGCAGTACCTGCGCATGATGAAAGAGACCATCGATTTGCAAAGAAATTTAATTTACCCATCACAAATGTAATTGCCACCGACACTGATACACAGTTTGAAGCATACGACTCAAAAGATTCAGTGTGTGAAAACTCGGATTTTCTAAATGGTCTAACTTTTCAGGAAGCAAAAAATGCAGTCATAGACAAGTTATCTGAGAAGAACAAAGGAGAGGCGCGTGTTAATTTCCGTCAAAGGGACGCAGTGTTTTCCCGACAGCGCTATTGGGGAGAGCCCGTACCTGTTTATTATAAAGATGATATTCCCTACACGCTTCCGATTTCTGCTCTTCCTCTAGAATTGCCTGAAGTGGACAAATATCTGCCCACGCCGGACGGGGATCCTCCATTAGGTAATGCGGAACTGTTTGCCTGGAACGAGAATTTGCAGGAAATAGTCCCTATAAAAGAAGTGGACGGAATTAATGTTTTCCCATTGGAATTATCTACAATGCCTGGTTGGGCCGGAAGTTCGTGGTATTTTCTGCGCTATATGGATCCCTCAAATGACACTGAAGCTTTTTCCAAAACTGCGGTGGAGTATTGGCGTTCGGTTGATTTGTATATTGGTGGTAGTGAACATGCCACAGGGCATCTCCTCTATGCACGTTTCTGGAATCTGTTTCTCAACGACCGCGGGTATATTAATTTTACCGAACCTTTCAAAAAAGTAATAAACCAAGGAATGATATTGGGAATGAGTGCTTTTGTTTTCCGTATAGAAGGTACCAATACATTCGTAAGCAAAGGTTTGACTGAGGGGTATTCGACCCAGCGACTGCATGTGGATGTATCACTTCTTAAAGGAGGAGGCGATGAATTGGACACAGAGGCGTTCAAGAAATGGCGCCCTGAATTCCAGAATGCAGAGTTTATCTTGGAGGAAGGTAGATATATTACTGAAAGAGAGGTAGAGAAGATGTCCAAATCCAAATTCAATGTAGTTAGTCCGGACGAAATTTGCGATCAGTATGGAGCAGACTGTCTAAGGATGTACGAAATGTTTTTAGGACCTTTGGAACAAAGCAAACCATGGAACACGCAGGGATTGAGTGGGGTTTATGGATTCTTAAAGAAGTTTTACAATCTATTCTTTACTGGGGATGAATTTGCAGTTAGTGATCAGCCCGCGCAAAAGCAGGAGTTGAAAGTCCTTCATACCCTAATCAAAAAAATCAATTGGGATCTGGAAAATTTCTCTTTCAACACTTCCATTTCTCAATTTATGATTGCCGTCAATGAACTGAGTAAAATGCAATGTACTTCAAGGGAAATTCTTGAGCCATTTGTGGTGCTCTTATCTCCCTATGCTCCACATGTATGTGAGGAATTGTGGGCCCTTCTTGGTAAAGACGAATCGGTAGATTATGCCCCATTTCCTTTGCTGAACGAAAGTTACCTAGAAGAGGATGATTTTGAATATCCAGTAAGTTTTAACGGCAAAATGCGTTTTAAGCTAAAACTGCCTGCGTCCTTCACTATGGAAGAGATTCAGGACGCCGTATTTCAGGACGATAGAACACAAGCCCAAACAGGAGGAAAATCAGCTAAAAAGGTCATCATCGTTCCGAAAAAAATCATTAATATTGTAATCTAAACGCAGAGATTTACCCTTTATTTTTTAAAGATTTAACAAAATATCTTGCTCAGATTTTTAATTTGTCACTCTTTTTAAGATATCTCAGTGCACCTATCAAAAATAGACTGATATTTTGTGAAATTCACAATGTTAACACGGGTTCACATTGAAAAAAAATAATTAAGAATGCTTTAAAGACTTGCATTAATAAAAAATTTGCCTTTATTTTACCGCTCGAAAAATTAAAAAAATAACAATTATAATTTAGTTTAATATGGAAATGAATGTTTCAAACACAGAGGAGCAAGTAGTTGCTAGAAAAGCAGGAGGTTTAAACCCTGCCTTAATTCTCCCTTTACTTTTCGTAGTTGGGGTTTGTATTTATTGGTTTGTTTTGGGTAGTCCAGCCAATTTTAAGCCGGATCCAAGAATTGATGGGGTGAGTTCTGTAGCATTCACTGACATTGAAAGGTCTGAATTATTACCTGAAGGATTTATGGGAATCATCTACATGGGAGGTGTGATCGTACCAATCCTTATTTCTTTTATGATTGTAGTAATCGTTTTCTCTATCGAGCGTGCTATTATGCTTAATAAAGCACAAGGTAAAGGTAACCTTGATCAGTTCGTTCTTAGAATTAGAAGACTTCTTAATGAAGGGAAAATTGATGAAGCAATCGAAGAGTGTGATAACCAAAGAGGAACTGTAGGTAATGTAGTTAAGGAAGGTCTTGTTTCCTACAAAACTCTTGCAAAAGATACTACAATGGACAAAGAGCAAAAAATGGTAGCTCTTAACAAGTCCATCGAAGAGGCTACAACACTTGAAATGCCAATGCTTGAAAAGAACATGATGATTCTTTCTACTTTAGGAACTGTAGCAACACTAGTTGCACTTCTTGGAACTGTACTTGGTATGATTGCAGCATTCTCCGCTCTAGGTTCAGGAGGAGGAACTCCAGACTCTGCGAAACTTTCAGTAGGTATCTCTGAAGCACTTGTAAATACAGCGTTAGGTATTGGTACTTCTGCAGTAGCGATTATCCTTTACAACTATTTTACTTCTAAGATTGACGGAATGACATTTAAGATCGACGAAATCGCAATGTCTATCCAACAATCATTTGCAGAACACCACTAAGATAGTGTCTGTAAGGTCAGTCCTTCGGGACTGACCTCCAAAAATAGAAGTTTAAATAAATACATAGATATAATGGCGAGAGTCAAACCAAAAAGACATAATATACGAGTAGATATGACGGCAATGACCGATGTGTCATTCCTACTACTCACGTTCTTTATCCTCACCGCCCAGTTTGCTAAGCCGGATGTAGAGAACATTACTACGCCGTCTTCCATTTCTGAAAAGCTTCTTCCTGATTCCAGTTTAATGACAGTTCTTAGTACTAATGATGGTAGATTTTATTTTACACCAGTAGAGAACGGTTCGGAACGGATTAAGTTGCTTGATAATATGGCTAAAAAATACGGTACTTCCTTTACTAATGAAGAAAAGGCTGCTTTTACCAAAATTCAAGCTGTAGGAGTTCCGATGAATCAATTGAAAGGATATTTGAACCTTTCGGAAGATGATCAGAAAGCCTTTAAAGCTCCAGGTGTGCCAATGGACGAAGAGAACAAACAGCTTATAGATTGGGTGCAGCAAAGTCTTGCTGTTAATCCCGATTATAAATTAGCAGTCAAAGGAGATACCAATACCAAGTACGACAGGGTGAAAGGCTTGTTTGAAGGGTTAAGAGATATAGATTTTCTTAAGTTTTGGTTAATTACGAATCAAGAAGTAGCTAATTAGAAAGAAATGGCAGAAGTAGAAGTAAAAGAACAAAGTGGGAAAGGTGGCAAGGTACGCTCCAAGAAGCAGCCACCGCACGTAGACTTAACACCGATGGTGGATTTGGCCTTTCTTTTGATTACATTCTTTATGTTGGTGACAACCTTCAATAAACCGAATGTAATGGATTTGGGATTACCAGCGAAACCGAAAGAGAACCAAGCAAAACCTGATACTGAGATAAAATTAAGTAACTCGATATCAATTATCATTGGTAAAGACAATAGAATCTTCTATCATCAGCAGGACCAAACAGGCCTAAATGATGGCAACATGTTGGAGACTACATTGGATAGAGAAGGAATTAGACAAATAATTCAGCAAGCAAAAGCCAACGCTGAGGATCAAAGTAAATTTACGGTGATTATCAAGCCGACGGATGAGGCCTTATATAAGAATTTTGTTGACATGTTAGATGAAATGGCTATTACAAAAAGTGAACAGTACGGTATCACTGATATTCGTCCTTGGGAGCAAGCTATTTATGATAAGAAAGTAGGAAATGCAGCCACGGCGACGCAACCTGCAGAGGGTCAGCAATAAGATTAATTAGAAAACAGAGATTTAAATGGCAGACGAGACCACATACAATAAGAATCTCACATTAGATGAAATTGTATTTGAAAACAGAAATAAGGAGTATGGCGCATACGACTTGCGTAAACAGTACTCCAAGACTCTTACTAGATCTTTCATACTAGGAACAGTTCTTTTCTGTGTTGTTGCAATAACGCCTTTTGTAGTAATGAAGATTAAGCAGATGAATGCCAAGGAGAAAACCGAGGTAAGTGCTAATCTAATTGACATTATTCCAGAGGAAACTATAATTGAGCAGCCAAAAGAAGAAGAACCACCGCCACCGCCGCCGCCACCTAAAGAGGAGCCAAAAGTGGAAATCATACAGAATGTGGTACCTGAACCTAAACGGGCACCTAAAGTTGAGACGCCACCACCGCCAATTACTAAGCAGTTGGAAACAACCACAGGTTTGGTGAACCAGGAAGGGGTGAAAGCTCCAACCTATACGCCACCACCGCCGCCACCTTCTACAGGTACGAAGGCTGCAACGGTTGAGGTAAAACCAGCGGTTAGTACAACTGAAGTATATACAGAGGTGGAACAAGTTGCGGAGTTCCCTGGAGGAATAAATTCCTTCCGTCAGCGTGTAGCTGATAATTTCGATACTTCCGCAATGTCTGGAGGAGAAGGTACACTTAGAACCGAAATTACATTCGTTGTAGAGCGCGATGGTAGTATCACGCAAGTATCCGCAAACGGGTCCAATTCAGATTTTAACCGCGAAGCGGAAAGAACGGTGAAAGGAATTCGTAATAAATGGAAACCGGCTAAGGTGAACGGACAGACGGTTCGTTATAGATTTAGACTACCTTTAACAATGAATTTTGAATAGATTCTATCGGTAATAAATTGAAAAAGAGAAGCATTGCTTCTCTTTTTTTTATTATTTTTGTCGCTATGTTGTTTAATTGGTTGTCTTTAGTAACTGGGTTTTTCTATGTCGTTTTAGGCGTATTCGTAATAGTTTATAAGTTTTTTGTAATCACTTTAGAACCTAACATAGCGTATGCGTTAGGTGTTTTATTGATAGGCTACGGAGTTTTTAGAATAGTGCGAGCTCTGTACCGTTTAAAAGATAGAAATGAGTAGAATTAAACCATTATATTTTATTTTACTAATAGCCCTAGTTTCATGTTCCAAGAAGCAAAAAGAGGTAAAGGATAACGACTACCATCGTGGTAAATTAACACTTGTTACTGACGATTCATTTAGAAGTCTTGCAGAGGCGATTGCTGATGCTTACGAAATTAATTACCCAGACACTGAGGTTGATGTAAAAGTGCAGAAGGAGGACCTGGCATTTTTAGGTCTTTTAAAAGGGGAGAATCAATTAGTTTTAATGTCTAAGATTTTAAGTGACCAAGAAAAAGCGGAATACGAACGGGTAACCTCTCTCGATTATAAACCTGCACCTATTGCTGCAGATGCAGTGGTTTTTATAGTGGATAGAGGTAGTGCTATAAACAGTATTTCTGAGCGGCAGATTCTTAAAGAGCTTAAATCTGAGCGAAAAAGGTTAATTTTTGACGGATCTAATTCGGGCAATTTGAATTTTGTAGCCAGTCATTTTGATCTTAAACCTAAAGATCTTTCCTACGCGACTTTGGGGAGTAACGATTCAGTAGTTTCCCAATTAGGAAAATTCCCAGATAATATTGGCGTAATAGGGCTTAATACCATAAGTAGACCGTACGACAAACAGGCCCAAAATCTTAGGAACTCGGTTAAAATACTTACAGTGGAAAAGGACGGCGTACAGTTTAAACCGGAAGGTTCCTCCATTGGTGCTATGAAGTATCCGTTCACACGTGTGATATATCTGCTTACCAACGAGAGGTCTTTTGGTATTGCGAACGGTGTAATGCGTTTTGCTAGTTCTCAGAAGGGGCAAATTGTAGCAAGTAAGGAAGGATTACAGCCGTATTATCTTATACCTAGAGAGGTCCAGATGCGTTAGACGTATTTTTGGAACGAAAATTGTGTAATAAAATCAGACTAACTTATAAATTAAAAGATTTAAATGAAAAATATGATTACTTATTCGAAGAAAATGGCGTTGGGTACTGGGGTATTTCTCTTCTCAAACTTTATGTTTGGACAAACAGTTCAGGAAGGTATTGCTAATCTTGACAGTCATAAATATGCAAAAGCCAAGCAAATATTTACAGAAATGATTGCAAAGGCACCAACTGAAGCTGATAATTACTTTTATTTAGGAAATTCATATCTAAGTCAATTCGATCCTTCTTTTGAGCTTGCAGAAGAAAATTTCAAGAAAGGACTTGCGATTGACAGCAAAAACTATCTTAATAAAATAGGATTAGCAAGTATTAAACTTGCGCAAGGAAATAAAGCAGCAGTTGCTGAAATTCAGAAAATCGTTTCCGACAGCAGAGAGCGCGATGCAGAGGTACTTTACCGTGCCGCGGAGGCGCTTACTATGTTTGAAAAGCACAACGCTCCAGATGTAGCTATTGGTTATTTAGAGAAAGCAATTGACCGAAGCAAGAAAGGAGGAGTGCCTGCGCATTATTATTATACTCTAGGTGATGCTTACAGACTAAAGAAAGATCCAGGTAGTGCAATGTCAGCGTACGATAATGCGTCTGCGGTAGCCAAGAACAAAGCGTCAGTATTTACAAGGATGGCTACCCTATGGATGGCTGCTAACCAATGGAAGCAAGCACAGGATAATATTAATAAAGCAATTGCAATTGATCCTACCTATGCTCCGGCTTATAAGGCTATGGCGACATATAATTATACATTCCAGGATAGTGCTAAAATGACACAGAACCTCATTGATTATACTAAGTATGCTGATGAGGATCCTTACACTATGCTAGAAATTGCCAAGTTGCACTTTACTAATGATGATTTCGCCAACGCAAAGACTGTTTTGAATAAAGTCTTTGATAAAGTTGAAGATCCCATCAAATATAAGCTTAAAGCATATCTGGATTACCACGCAGATCACAACTATGCAAGTGCGGAGCAAAATTTGACCAAGTTCTTTACAGAGGTAAAAGACAAAACGAGAATACAGCCGGCTGACCAAGGTTTACAAGGGTTGTTAATTGCTGCGAAAGCTAAGGATGAGCAAGATGCTTCTAAGAAAGCTCAAATGATGGCTGAGGCGCAAAATAAGATAGCTATAGCTAAAAACGCGCAGGATAAGACACTTAACTGGGATACGGAACTTATTAAAGTGCAAGGCGGTGGCGGAGCAAGTTTAGCAGCCGCAGATTCTGGCCCTAGCTCGCCTGCAATTGTAGCTCTTAAAAAGAAAGTTGCTGCTAATCCTCAAGATGCAGAAGCTATTGTACAATTAGGTGCTGCGTATCAAGAAGTACAGAATTGGGACGGAGCTATACTTACTTGGGATAAGATGATTGCTCTATCGCCGACCTGGGCCTACTCATACTATGCGAAAGGAGCTTCTTATCAACAGATGGGTAACCATGAGATGGCAGAGTTGGCTTACGAACAATTCATCAATATTGTAAGCAAGCAAACTCCAGAAGAGCAACTAACCAACAAGGAAACCTTGAGCTATGCCTACTATCTGGTAGCGTATTACAATCAGGAGAAAAACCTTCAGAAAGCGAAAGACTATGCAGCTAAAGCAGTGGAACTTAATCCTTCCTATGCTGATGCAATAGCACTCAATAATCAATTAGCATCTAAATAATAACTTAGATACTTGAAGTAACCCTCTTTCACTAAAGAGGGTTTTTTTGTTACCTTTGAAACTATGAAAATAGATGTATTAGCAATTGGTGCACATCCGGATGATATTGAATTAGGGTGCGGGGGAACTGTGGCGAAATTGGTGGCTCAAGGTAAAATGGTTGCATTTTTAGATCTCACACAAGGCGAACTTGGCACAAGAGGCACAAGTGAAACCCGCAGAGAAGAAGCTGCGTCGGCTGTAAAGGTCCTTGGGGTAAACCATAGGGTAAACCTGAATTTACCTGATGGATTTCTAGAAAATACACGTGACTACCAATTAAAAATAGTAGAGCAAATCCGGTATTTCAAACCCGATATAGTACTTGCAAACGCCATCGATGACCGGCATCCCGATCATTCTAAAGCAAGCAAGCTTGTTTCGGACGCATGCTTTTTATCGGGATTACCAAAGGTAATTACCCACTCGAATGACAGTGTCCAGAATCCATGGAGACCCAAACGCGTCTTTAATTATATACAGTGGAAGGAGTTAGAGCCGGACTTCGTGGTAGATATATCTGAATATATGGAGGTAAAGATAAAGGCTTGTCTCGCGTATAAAACCCAATTTTACGACCCAGCTTCCAAGGAACCAGAGACTCCTATTGCTACTAAAGATTTCTTAGAAAGTCTGACCTACCGGGCACAGAATCTAGGAAGGTTGTCGGGTTGTAATTATGCAGAGGGATTTACGACCGATAAGCTGCTAGCATTAAAAAATTTTGATGGAATTATTTTGTAATTGTACTATTTATACTATATTTGCACGCACAAAATGGTGGTTGTAGCTCAGTTGGTTAGAGCGTCGGATTGTGGTTCCGAAGGTCGTGGGTTCGAGACCCATCATCCACCCAAAATAAAAAACGCATTGAAAATCAATGCGTTTTTTTATTTTAGTGTTTAGAGACGGTTAAATTTCTTCTTCAGAATCAATGGTAAACGATTTCGGTTTGAAATCTCTTTCATGCTTTTCCGAAATTACGTCTTCTCCTTTTTCATTAATTATAAAATCGGTTGCTTCAGAAAACATCTCTTGAAAAGTTTTAAAATCTTCTTTATAGAGATAGATTTTATGTTTCTCAAATGTTGCCTCCCCATTGTCTCCAAAGTTCTTTTTACTTTCAGTGATAGTCAAGTAATAATCACCCGCCTTGGTTTCGCGAACGTCAAAGAAATATGTTCTTCTCCCTGCCTTTAGCACTTTGGTGAAAATCTCATTCTCGTGCCGCTCTTTGTAATCACTCATTTTGCAATATATTTATTGATCTATTCTAACAAATATAAAATATTTCTATAAAACACAAAATAATTTTTAAATAATGCTGTTATTCATTTACGATAGATGAACGATTTGGTCTGCACGGTTCGCACTACTTTCTCTATGAGTGATAATAATAGAAGTGGACCGATTCAGATCACGTTCAATATTTTGAAGTATGTTTTCTTCCGTCTCAGTATCTAGTGCCGAGAGTGAGTCATCGAAAATGATTATTTCCGGTTTCTTTATGAGGGCCCTGGCAATACAAATCCTCTGCTTTTGTCCACCTGAAAGCATCACTCCTCGTTCACCTACTAAAGTATCGTACTTATTTTTAAATTTCACGATGTTTTTATGGACATCGGCTTTCTTTGCATACTCGACAATAGTGTCATAAGTAGGATTATCGATTGCAAATCCAATATTGTTTCCAATCGTATCGGAAAACAAGTAACTTTCTTGGGGTATATACCCTATATATTTGCGGTAGTTTTCTAGATTATGATCTTTTAAATTAATTCCGTCGATTAGAACCTCACCCTCTGTTGGGTCTATGAGTCTTGCAAGTAACAAGGCCACCGTGGTTTTTCCACTTCCGGTTTTGCCCATAATGGCAAGAGTCTCTCCTGCTTTAACTTTAAAACTCAAGTTGGAAAGTGCTTTAATTCCTGTATTGGGGTATATATACGATACGTTCCTAAACTCAATGTCTCCTCTTATCACAGGAGTTGAAGCGGCAGTGCTGAGGATTTGTGATTTCTTCTCCAGGAATTCGTTTATCCTGGACATTGATGCTTCAGCTCTTTGATTGACAGAAGTTACCCAGCCTACCATGGAAAAGGGCCAGATGAGAATGTTTATATACATGAAAAAGTCTGCAATCTTTCCAACGGAAATTTCCCCATTTAGGTACTTAGTTCCTCCTACAAGTAATATTACCACGTTGAGTAGACCAATAACAAATAGTATTATTGTGAAAAAATAAGCTTCTGTCTTTGCTAAGTCCAGTGCCTTGCCCTGATAGTCGGTAACTTTTTTTGTATATTGGTTTGTAATGTATTTTTCTTTTGCGAAATACTTAACCACTCGAATTCCTGAAAAACTGTCCTGCACAAATGTCGAAATGGCGGACTGGCTCTTTTGCATGACCTTCGATTTCCTGTTGATGATCGAGCTTACCTTATAAATCACAAAGGACAGTATTGGAAGTGGGATTAACGTCCAGAGGGTCATCTGAACATCGGTATTCACCATATAAATACTAGTTATTAGAAGTAGTATAAGAAGGTTAACTACGTACATTACACCGGGTCCCAAGTACATTCGCACGGCTACTACATCTTCACTTAATCGGTTCATTAAATCACCAACTGTAGTGCTTTTATAATCGGTTAAAGAGAGTTGTTGATAATGCTGGTAAATTTTGTTTTTGAGTTCGAACTCAATTCTTCTAGATGCCACTATAATAGTTTGGCGCATCATAAAAGTGAAAAATCCTGTTAAAATGGAGCTGCCCACAATGATTCCGACATAAATCAGAACCTGCTCATTGAATCCCATATGACCCCCTTGCGCTATTTCATCGACCGACCTACCTACGAACTGAACTTTGTAGATATTAAAAAAATTACTCGCGATTATAAATAGGAACCCCCAGAACAAAAGAGTACGGTGTTTCCAAAAGTAGGGATTTAAGGTTTTTAATGCGTTCATTTCGCGTCTCTGTGCAATGCAAAAATAGTTAAAATATTTCCTACAATTAGAAAGGAAATAAGAGCCTTTTAGTGCTACCGAATAACGTCATTAACACACACAGTGTTCGGGTGGGGAACGTAATACTCTCAACAATTTTATTATCTTTGCCGCAATAAAAGTTCTTTGAATGCTTGGAAGAAGACAAATCCGTGAGAAAATAGTAGAAAACCTGTATTCCTACTACCAAAATCCGGTCCAGTATGAGGTGCTGGAGAAAAACATGTTTACTGAAATAGAGAAAATTTACAACCTTTACGTATACCAGTTAAATTTTCTAGTTGCCTTAAGAGAGCTAGCTGAGAAGCAGTTGGAAATTGGTAAGCAGAAATATTTGAAAACGGAGAAAGATGTGAACCCCAACCAAAGTTTTGTAAACAATAAAATCCTTATTGCCCTGGAGAACAATACAGAACGCATTAATTTTACATCAAAGCATAAGGAACTGCAGTGGGATTTGCATGACGAGCTTCTTGTTAAGACTTTTCAGCGTATAACAGCAGGGAAAAGGTACCAAGATTACATGCTGGAAGAAGAACGTTCTTTTGAAAGTGACCAACGATTCATTGGTAAACTGTTTTTGCGATATGTTGCTGAAAACGAAGATTTCCATGATCGACTAGAAGAAAAGGAGATGAGCTGGGCAGATGACTTTCATATTGGAAATTCGATGATTCAAAAGACAATCGGTTTTCTAAAGCCTGAGAACCCGAGCCACACCTTGATTAAAATGATAAAAGATGAGGATGACCGGGTATTTGCAAGAAAAATGCTTTGGGAAAGTGTCAGAAACTGGGAGGCGACCGAAAAGAAAATTGAAGAGAGACTTGAGAATTGGGATTTGGACAGAATATCCTTAATGGACCGAGTAATCTTGATTGCGGGGATTACCGAATTTGATGTGTTTAAAACAACCGCAAGCCGGATAATTATTAATGAATATGTGGAAATTGCTAAAGTATATTGCAGTGAAAAATCCAACGTCTTTATTAACGGTTTGCTAGATAAATATTCAAAAGATACAAACAGATTAAATTAGTGATATGAAAAAAAATATTTTATTTGTTGTTATGGCTTTCTCGTTGATGGCCTGCACGAAAAGTAAACAAGTGGACCAAGTGACTGCTGAAGATGTGCAAGTATCTGATGTCCAGAACCAAACGATACTTTCTCAAGATGTTCTTATCCAAGAAGCTAAAAGCAAGCCTTTGACCAATGTAGTCTTGACCGAAAATCACTGGGATTTTAAAGAAGTAAAGAAGGGAGAAAGTGTAGAGCATAATTATGAGATTACCAATACAGGAGAAAATCCTCTTATCATATCCCATGTGAAGCCAGGTTGTGGTTGCACCGCACCCGACTATACTAAAGAGCCGATACTTCCAGGTCAGAAAGGGGTTATTACACTAAAGTTTGATTCATCGAGTTTTGATGGCCTACAAAATAAGCAGGCTGAAGTGTATGCCAACGTTGAAAATGCACCGATTGTAATTTCGTTTTCTGCTAACGTAATAAACTAATATGCAAACTATATTTCTACAAGCTACAGGAGGCGAGTCAATGATGCCTACTTTAATAATGTTTGGATTGTTCTTTGTCTTCATGTATTTTGTGATGTTAAGACCGCAAATGCGTAAGCAGAAGCAGGAGCAGAACTTTCAAGGAGCGCTTAAGGTAGGACAACGCGTTGTTACGACATCTGGGCTGCACGGGCGAATAGCCCAAATACAGGAAGACGGAATTGTGATCGAAACTTTGTCTGGAAAACTGAAATTTGAGAAATCAGCAATTTCTAGGGAGTTTACCGCAGCACGATTTCCTGATTCTACTGAAGATAAAAAATAGGAAGGATGTAATACATTTCCCTATTATAATATAAAGCCTCTAAAAAGTAAAATACTTCTTAGAGGCTTTTTAGTTGAGTGCAGGTACTTAACTTCTATTCTTCACAATAGTACATAGCTGCTTTTGTTCTTAAGCGAGCAGAAGTATTAAAATCTGCGCCACAAAAATTCTAAAGATAGTGACTAAAGGATATACCTGAGCATAGCTCTGTAAAGGAACGTCACTGTCAAGATAAGAGGTACTGAAAGAAAGTGCAGCGGGATCGGTGTAACTCCCACTCATAATACCCACAAGTTGAAGGAAATTTATTTTCATCAGAAGATGGCCTACAAGCACCATGAACAGTAGAGGAATAAAAGTTATTGCGGAGGCGTATAGAAGAAAGGTCCATCCGTTGTATTTGATAAAATTATCATAAAAGGCTTCTCCAGCATGCACCCCCACGGCAGCGAAAAATAAGCAGATGCCAAAATCTTTCATGAAATGTACTGCACCATTGTTTATATAAGAGTGAATAAATGCAATTCCACCGTAACGACTAATAAACAAAGCGGTAATTAGCGGACCGGCAGCAAAGCCTAGTTTGATTGGGACGGGTAAGGTAGGTATGAAGAAAGGTATGGAGCCCACAAGTATACCAATAAGAAGTCCTCCAAAAATAGATAGGAAATCAGGTTCAATTAGTTTTTTTTCTGAGTTTCCTATTAGTTTTTCTGCATTTAGCAAATTTTGCTCACTTCCCACAATTCTTAGTTTATCTCCGTAGAACAGTTCCAGAGAGGGACGGGCCAGCATTTCTTTACCTGCGCGATATACACGTGTCACTTTCAGATCGTATTGATTATATAAGTCTAGTTCAGAGAGTTTTTTATGCATCGCAGATTCCTTAGTCACAAAAAAACTTTTCACCATTATGTCGGTGCCGGTTTCTATAAACTCATCCGTAGATACACGACCCATTTTTGACGCAAAGTTCCGTAAGTCTTCTTCAATGCCCACTACCATTAGGACGTCTCGGTTTTGCAGGACAGTATCCGTGGTGGGTGAGCTTACTGCTTCACTGCCGCTGTGTTTTAATCGTGAAATAACCACGTTAACTCCCGAAATTTGCACCGCTTCTGATATAGTCTTTCCAATAATTTCCGGATTGAGTACTCTTATCTTTAGTGACGCTACCGGCAATTCCGAGTTGATCTTCGCAAGGCGGAATTTTTTCATCTCTTTTTGGGGGTTTACTCTCAGTATGCTTTTAGAAATCAATATCGTAAATATAATGCCAAGAACACCAAGTGGATAGGCGATAGCATAGCCGATGGCTGGATCGTCAAAAGCACGGGTTGGATACTGGTTTTTAATCTCCTCTAAGGTGCTCTTTGCCGCTCCTAATCCTGGAGTATTAGTAACAGCGCCGGACATGATGCCCGTCAAATTTTCAATGGAAACACCTGTACTTCTAAAAAGTGCGTACGTAATTAAGCCCCCCAGCAGAACGGTACTTACTGCAAGCAAATTGAATTTAAGCCCTTCACTCTTGAATGAGGAGAAAAAGGAGGGTCCGACCTGAATACCTATGGCATAAACGAACAGAATGAGTCCGAAATCACGTATGAAAGCCAGGATGCTTAAATCAATGCGATAGCCTAAATGACCTAAGAAAAGACCAGTAAACATCACTGCGGAAACACCCAAAGAAATTTTAAAGAATTTTAGCCGTCCAATGAATATTCCACTTCCGATTGCTAATACAATTACAATCAAGGACTGAATAATAGTTGGTGTTTCAGTAGGCAGTAATAGGTCTCCAATCCAGTCAAACATAATTTCAGTATTTTATTTTGCAAAGTTACTACTATGCGACTTTGAAGTCGAGAGGTTAAGCCGTGAAAAAAATCACTTTTTTGAATATATAAAAAATGCCCGCTTTTTCCTGCGGGCATCAATCTTAATCTATTGTCTCTTCGATACTTATGTGCAACTCTTGTAATTGCTCAGGAGCTACCACACTAGGAGAATCAATCATAACGTCTCTCCCAGAGTTGTTTTTTGGAAATGCGATGTAGTCCCTGATCACTTCATTACCGTCTAGAATCGCTACTAGTCGGTCGAATCCGAATGCTAAACCTGCATGTGGAGGTGCACCGTATTGAAAGGCGTTCATTAGGAATCCAAATTGAGCATTTGCTTCACTTTCCGTGAAGCCAAGTAATCCAAACATTTTACTTTGTAGCTCCCGGTTATGAATACGGACAGAACCTCCTCCGATTTCATTTCCATTAAGGACCAGGTCGTAGGCATTTGCACGTGCTAACGCAGGGTTGGTGTCCAGTAATTCCACGTCTTCTGGTTTGGGTGCTGTAAATGGGTGGTGCATTGCGTGGAAACGTGACGTGTCTTCGTCCCACTCAAGTAATGGGAAATCCACGACCCAAAGTGGAGCGAATTCGTGTGGGTTACGCAGGTTCAGTTGCTGTGCAAGTTCCATTCTTAATGCGGACATTTGAGGTCTAACGCGAGATATTGCCCCACTCATTATAAGTATCAAATCTCCCGCGGTGGCTTGAACATGTCTTGATATCTCCTTTAGGTCCTCTTCTGAGAAGAATTTATTGATGGATGATGTGATTTCATTGTCATTAACTTTAATCCAGACTAAACCTTGTGCCCCGATTTGCGGCCGCTTGACCCATTCAGTTAAGGCATCGATTTGTTTACGAGTATAGTTACTGCAACCCTTAACATTAATACCTACTACAAGCTCGGCATCTTCGAATAGAGGGAAACCTTTACCTTTTGTCACTTCATTAAGTTCCACAAATTCCATCCCAAAACGAATGTCCGGCTTGTCGTTACCAAACCGTTTCATTGCTTCTTGGTAGGTGATTCGTGGAAAAGCGCCGAATGTCTTGCCAGAAACATCTTCAAGTAATTTTCGTGTAAGCCCCTCAAATGTATTTAAAACATCTTCTTGAGTGACAAAGGCCATTTCGCAATCGATTTGAGTGAACTCTGGTTGGCGGTCTGCTCTAAGATCTTCATCTCTAAAGCATTTTACTATCTGAAAGTATCTGTCGATACCCCCAACCATCAATAACTGTTTAAATGTCTGTGGTGATTGTGGTAACGCATAAAACTCTCCAGGGTTCATTCTGCTGGGCACAATAAAATCCCTAGCTCCTTCTGGCGTACTTTTAATAAGTACGGGTGTCTCCACCTCAATAAAATTTATAGCACTCAAGTAATTTCGAACTGATTGTGCAATTTTGTGTCTGAAAAGAAGCTTATCTCTAACCGAGTTTCTCCGTATGTCCAAATACCGATACTTCATTCTCAGCTCTTCGCCCCCGTCTGTTTGGTCTTCAATTGTAAACGGCGGAACGAGGGACGTGTTCTCTATGCTAATTTCACTAACAAGTATTTCTATATCACCGGTGGGAATCTTTGCATTTTTTGAAGTGCGCTCTATTACAGTTCCAATCACTGTGACCACATATTCGCGTCCCAATCCTCTTGCACTATGCATCAGTTCCGGGGTGCTTCGGTCTTGGTCAAACACAAGCTGAGTGACCCCGTAGCGGTCCCTCAAGTCCACCCATATCATAAATCCTTTATCGCGTATGGTTTGCACCCATCCGCTAAGCGTTACCCGCTCTCCAATATTTTCACTCCTTAATTCTCCGTTGGTGTGTGTTCTGAACATAAACTTATTTTGAGTCAAATTGCATGTGCGTTACTGCCATTGCTAGGTGGCAAAGATACTTAATTTGAAGAAAATATTGTGGTGATCACCTTTCGTATATTGGCGGTTGAACTTGCCTTCAATCCACTAGGTTACCCGGCTTATATCTAAATAGAAAAGATTTCTTAAATTTGATAAATAACAACTAAATTATAATTACATATGGGAAAAGGTGATAAGAAAACAGCAAGAGGTAAGAGAGTAGCAGGTAGCTACGGAAACACTAGAAGGAGAAAATCTGTAAAGACGTCAATTGGGGTAGATTCTTCGGTAGATACTACAGTGGAAAAGCCTGTTAAAAAAGCTGCTAAGGCTACAAAAAAAACCAGCACAAAGAAATCAGAAGAATAACGTGATTATCCAGAAATGCCAAAATTAATGGCACTAGGTAAAGGAAAATTACCCCCAGAAGTGTATGCTCCCGGGGGTAATTATATTTAAATAGAGGCTTGGTGAGTTATCGCTTGCCGCCTAGCAACCCGCCTAGCAAGTCACCTAATCCACCTTGAGCTTTGCTTTGAGATCCTGTAAGGTTGCCGATGATTTCTCCAAGTGGATTGGAATCTGCACCTTGTGCTCCACCTAATACCTGTCCTAATATGTCATTTATAGGACTGCTAGGTTCTGCCTTTTGCTGCGCCTGCCCTAGAATGCCCCCTAGAAGATCGCTTATTGAGCCTCCAGATGATCTTTTTTCTTTTCCAATATATCCCATTATAACGGGAGCCAGCATGGAAAGTACAGGTCCGATTTTATCCATTGAAATACCAGTATTGGAAGAGAGTTGGTTTTCCACGATATTCTTTTGATTTCCGAATATGTGGTCCAGGATAGAATTTCCCTCATTAACCCGGTTATTTACTTGTTCTGGATCGTCAAGAATAGTCCCATCATGATCTTTGTCAAGAGCCCGCTCTAGTGCCTCGGCTTCATTACTGTCTTCACTTTTCTTTCTTAGGTGCGAGATAACTAAGGGCGCTGCCACAGCCATAAGTGCGATTATCTGATTCTTAGAGATTCCAAATTTATTTTCAGCATTCTGCGCAACTTTCGTACTGGTGCTGCTGGTAAGTAAATCAATTAAATTCATATTTTTTATTTAGTGGTTTACTCGCTTACAGCAAAAAGTATTCCTAATGATACAAATTTAACTTCGCTTGAATACTGGAACATTTGAGCATGCCTCCCCAAACATTAACGATTTAACTAGTGGTTTAAGTTGTTCTACCAGTTCTACGTAAGCATTTACAGGAATGTTCACATCTGTACAGCCCTTCACAAGTACTCTCTGATTTTCTAAGTAAGAGAAGTCGTACGTCTGCATGGCCTGATGCATTAACAGTACCTCCAGGTCTTCTCTATCTCCATATATAACTTTCTTTGCAACTCCGCCCAATTTTGCAGAAAGCAAAAAATAAGACCACAAAGGAATTATAGCGTCAGCTGAATTATAAATAAACACATAGGTGTCCTTAAATGGCTCTAAATCTAGGGCTCCGATTTTCTCCCTGAATTCTTTCTCACGAAGAATAAGTCCTTCATGTAAAAAATCTTTAATATCAATACCAACTCTCTCTCCTTTGGGGAGAAGGGTGCTGATATCAAAATTGGTTAGTCCGCTCTGTGCTACTTTATTTATTATCTCTGAATTTGATGACATGATTATTTTTATCTTTGAACAAATTTAGTCAATTCTGACTAGTTATATCTAGCAGGATTTCTATTCATCGTATGAGATACTATATAATTGCGGGCGAAGCTTCAGGCGATTTGCATGGGGCAAATCTTATAAATTCACTTTTGAAACTAGATGCAAATGCGGAAATCCGGTTTTGGGGCGGCCCATTAATGCAAGAAGCTTCCGGCAAGGCTCCTGTTAAGAATTATAAAGATTTGGCCTTCATGGGTTTTGTAGAGGTGGTAAGTAATCTTTCTACAATTCTAAAGAATCTTAAGTTTTGTAAAGAAGATATTTTAAGATATAGTCCCGATGTGATAGTCCTGATCGATTATCCTGGGTTTAATCTTCGTATCGCCCAATTTGCAAAGAATAGGGGGTTTGAGGTTGCCTATTATATTTCTCCACAAATTTGGGCATGGAAGGAAAGTAGAATTCATAAGATTAAGCGCTATGTAGATCACATGCTAGTGATTCTACCGTTCGAAAAAGAGTTCTATGCAAAACACGGCATGGATGTGCATTTCGTTGGTCATCCATTGCTAGATCAGCTCCAAAAAATTCCAAAGGTTTCAAGAGAAGATTTTACAAAAGGTAACCATCTCAGCACGCAGCCCATAGTTGCATTATTGCCGGGCTCCAGAGCACAGGAGTTACAGAAAATGTTAAGTGTCATGGTTTCCGTGGCAGCAGAATTTCCTGAATACCAGTTTGTAATAGCCGCCGCACCTGGTCTTGATCAGGAGATTTACAGGCCTTTCTTAAATAGCCAAGTACGACTAGTAACTAACCAAACCTACGAATTGTTGCAGCATTCCGCTGCCGCTCTAGTCGCTTCTGGTACAGCTACTTTGGAAACTGCGCTACTTAAGGTACCGCAAGTGGTATGTTATCGAGGGAATTCCATATCTTACTTAATCGCAAAAAGATTAGTTCGACACATTAAATACATTTCTTTAGTTAATTTGATTATGGATAGAGAAATCGTTAAAGAACTAATACAAGAGGAATTTACTCGTGAGAATCTTGCGTACGAATTGCAAAAATTACTAGATTTAAAGTATAGGGATGAATTAGCTTTACAGTACAATATATTAGAAAATAAACTGGGTGGAGCGGGAGCAAGTGACCAGGCGGCAGAAATCATTTATCGTGCAACTGAAACTATTATTTAGAAAGATTATAAACTAATTATTTCTGATTTTTCTCACTCAGTGGCCAATTAACATTTTTTAACTTTGTGAAAATTCAAACATTTAAATTTTATGGCAGGTTTAACCAGTTCTACAATTGGTAGAAAGTATGCAATGGCATTGTCAGCAATGTTTTTGCTCATTTTTCTTTTAATGCACTTGGCAATTAATATTCTGTCGGTGATAAGCCCTCAAGCCTTTAACGACGCATCCCATTTTATGGGTCAAAATCCATTAATTCAATTTTTGATGCAGCCAGTACTTTTAATTGCTGTATTATTCCATTTTATTATGGGCTTCGTATTGGAATTGAAAAACAATCAGGCTCGTCCTGTAAAATATGCAGTGAATGGAGCTTCCGCTAACTCCTTGTGGGTATCTAGAAATATGATTATTTCAGGGGCATTTATTTTAGTTTTCTTGGGTGTTCATTTGATTGACTTCTGGGTGCCAACTATTTCTAAAAACTATCTTGGTGCTGAGTCTACAGGAACAGAATACGACCATTTAAGAGGGCACTTCTCTGAATTATGGAGAGTTATTGCTTACGTGGTTGCATTTATACTTCTCGGACTACATCTTGCACATGGATTCCAGTCTTCGTTTCAGTCTATAGGCGCGCGACATCCTAAATACACTCCAGTTATTAAGTCCCTTGGTAATTGGTATTCCGTGCTCATCCCAGCCGGTTTTATTTTTATTGCATTATTCCACTACATAACTAAATAACAGCGACATTAGATATGAACAAACTAGATGCTAAAATCCCAATGGGTCCTTTAGAGGATAAGTGGAAAAATCATAAAAATCATATGAACTTGGTAGCTCCTAACAATCGCGATAAAATCGACGTGATTGTAGTAGGTACCGGACTGGCCGGAGGTAGTGCTGCAGCTACATTAGCTGAACAAGGCTACAATGTGAAGGCATTCTGTTATCAAGATTCACCCCGCAGAGCACACTCCATAGCAGCGCAGGGCGGTATTAATGCAGCAAAGAACTATCAAGGAGACGGAGATTCAGTATACCGGTTGTTTTACGATACTATTAAAGGAGGTGATTATCGGGCTCGCGAAGCGAATGTGTATCGACTGGCTGAAGTATCTGCAAATATTATCGACCAGTGCGTGGCACAAGGTGTGCCCTTTGGAAGAGAGTACGGAGGACAATTAGATAACAGATCGTTTGGTGGAGTACAGGTTAAAAGAACCTTTTATGCCAAAGGACAAACGGGACAGCAATTGCTTTTGGGGGCATATTCTGCTATGAGTCGACAGATTGGTAAAGGCAGAATCAAAATGTTCAACAGACACGAAATGTTGGACCTGGTGGTAGTGGACGGAAAAGCAAGAGGAATTATTGCCAGAAACCTGGTCACTGGGGAAATAGAAAGACATTCTGCACATGCAGTGGTTATTGCTTCTGGTGGATATGGAAATGTATATTTTCTTTCTACCAACGCGATGGGATCAAACGTATCTGCAGCATGGAAAATTCACAAAAAAGGAGCTTTCTTTGCCAATCCATGTTTCGTGCAAATTCACCCTACTTGTATACCAGTTCATGGAACTCAGCAGAGTAAGTTGACACTGATGTCAGAGTCTCTACGTAACTCGGGTCGTATTTGGGTGCCTAAAAATATAGAAGATGCGCAAGCTATAAGAGAAGGAAGGCTGAGACCAGAAAATATTAAAGAAGAAGACCGCGATTACTACTTGGAGCGCAGATATCCTGCTTTTGGAAATTTAGTACCAAGGGATGTAGCGTCTAGGGCGGCCAAAGAAAGATGTGATGCAGGTTTCGGTATTGAGAACAATGATACCAATGAGGGTGTTTATTTGGATTTCTCTACCGAGATAATGAAAAAAGGCCGTGAAGCTGCAATCGAGAAAAATATTTCAAATCCGTCTGAAAAACAAATTTATGATTTAGGTAAAGCCTGGGTGGAGGAAAAATACGGTAACCTTTTTGTGATGTACGAAAAAATCACAGCAGATAATCCTTACGTCACACCAATGAAGATTTATCCTGCAGTTCACTATACCATGGGTGGTGTTTGGGTAGATTATAATTTGCAATCCACCATTCCTGGATGCTTTGTCATTGGAGAGGCCAATTTCTCTGACCACGGAGCGAACAGGCTTGGAGCTTCTGCACTGATGCAGGGACTAGCAGATGGCTATTTCGTGTTACCATATACAATTGCAGATTATTTATCAGCCGATATTCGTACAGGAGCGATCCCTACCAATTTACCTGCATTTGACGATGCGGAAAATCAGGTTAAGGAGAGAATAAACTTCTTTATAAATAATAAAGGAACACATTCGGTAGATTATTTCCATAAGAAGTTAGGTAACATTATGTGGAATAAAGTAGGAATGGGAAGGACACCCGAAGGTCTGCAGGAAGCTATTCAAGAAATTGAAGAGGTGCGAAATGATTTTTGGAAGAATGTCAAGGTGCCTGGTGAAGCAAATGCTATGAACATGGAACTGGAAAAGGCTTTACGTGTTGCTGATTTTCTAGAACTGGGACATTTGATGGCCATCGATGCTTTAAAAAGAGAAGAATCTTGCGGTGGACATTTTAGATGGGATCATGCAACTCCGGAGGGAGAAGCAGAAAGAGATGATGATAACTTTATGTATACTGCATGTTGGGAATATAACGGGCAGAACATTAATGAATCGGTACTGCATAAGGAGCCGCTGGTATATGAGAACATTGAAGTTAAGCAAAGAAGTTATAAGTAATCTCCAAAAACAGTAAAGAATATGAGTGCAAAAAAAGGACTTAATCTGACTCTGAAAATTTGGAGACAGAAAAATAATAAAACAAAGGGACAGTTCGAGGTTTATAAAATATCTGATGTTTCTACAGATTCTTCATTTTTGGAGATGCTTGATATGTTGAATGAGAAACTGGTGAACGAAGGTAGTGAGCCAGTTGCTTTTGACCATGACTGTCGAGAGGGTATTTGTGGAATGTGTTCCCTCTATATTAATGGTAGGCCCCATGGACCTGACACAGGGATCACCACTTGTCAGCTTCATATGAGAATGTTCAATGATGGAGAAACTATTACTATAGAGCCGTGGAGAAGTGCAGCCTTTCCGGTCATAAAAGACTTGGTTGTGGATCGTTCGGCCTTTGATAGAATTATGGCTGCAGGTGGGTTTATCTCCGTGAATACTTCTGGTAATACGTTGGATGCTAATGCAATACCGGTTCCTAAAGAGGATGCAGATAAGGCAATGGATGCTGCTGCTTGTATCGGGTGCGGAGCATGCGTAGCAACATGTAAAAATGGTTCAGCGATGCTATTCGTAGGAGCAAAAGTTTCTCAGTTTGCTTTGTTGCCTCAAGGCCGTGTTGAAGCCAAGAGACGTGTACTAAATATGGTGCGAACAATGGATGAGGAAGGATTTGGTAACTGTTCCAATACGGGTGCTTGTGAGGTAGAATGTCCTAAAGGGATCTCTCTTGAAGTGATAGCACGTATGAATCGCGAATATATCTCCGCAGTTATAGACAAAGAATAAACTTTGAGGAACTAAATAATAAACCTTCGGCTGCAGTCTATCTTCGGTACGGAGGTTTTTTTTATGCGTATAGGTAAGTAAAGGAAGAATAGTGTTTTATATAAGGCTTTAATAAGTTATTTTTGCCACTTAATATCTTAAAATGAAGAAGTATTTTTTACTGTTCTTGCTGACCATAGTAGCTTTGTCATGCAACAAAACAATCGAAGTTAAAGGGACGATTACAGGGGGATCCCCATTAGAACGAATTGAAGTTATTGAAACTTCTGGAGCTGCAACACTCCCGCTTCTTAATGTGGGTCTGGACCCAAAGGGTAATTTTCAAGGGGCTTTTGAGGCGGACAAGCACGGCTTATATGTGCTGACGTATGCGGGTCGAAATATGATGGTGTATTTAGAGCCTGGCCAAAAATTAGAATTGAAAGCAAGTAGCGCTAATTTCCCGGAAGATGTCCAATTTATTGGCGATGCCAAGAACAACAATGATTTCATGAAATCTGCACAATTGGCATTTGAAACCTATGCATCCAAAATTAATATGGAGCAGCTCTTAGGAAAAAAGGAAGATGCTTTCATAAAGGAATTTAATGCGATAACCGAGCAGACGGATAAAATCTACGAGGAAAATGCTAAAAAGTACAATCCCAGCAGCAAAGCGCTAAAGTATAAGAAAAGGGAAACGCAAGCCCGATTAATGGGATTGGTAGATGGATATGAGCAAATGCATGGTCAGATTACAACCAATCCTCAATTCAAGGTCTCACAGAATTTTAAGGATTTTCGTGATAATTTGATGAAGGACAATGATGAGATGATCAGAGACTTTCCTATGTACAGGGAATACCAATTAAATAAACTAAACGGAGATTTTCAAAAATACATGAGTTCCCAGCCACAGGCCAAGGAACAACCGCTCATTTCAAAGCTGTTTGGTGAGTATCTTAAAACACGAAAAGATCTATCTCAAACTGCAAAGGACTATTTTTTCGCTTATATCATTTCGCAATCGGACTTGAATTTCATGAATTCAGAGCGATACGATGAGGTTACTGCGCAGATAGAAAAGCATGTCTCTAATGCATCCATCAAGTCCGATTTGAAACATTTACAAAAAGTGCTTATGGGAGAAAAGGCTGGAACACAGTTTTCCTTAAACGTATTAAATGTAAAGAATGAAAAGATTGAATTGGGAAAAAAGGCAGACCGACCAACTTTAATTGTGTTTTATGCGTCGTGGAACCCAAACGTTGCTTTAACTGCGCTTCCACAGTTAAAAGATTTTACCTCCAAGGCAGGAGATAAGCTTCAATATACTTTTATTAACCTGGATGACACTAAAGAACAGTTTAATAAAACAAGTACTGCGTTGTTTCAAGGGATAGCGGGAACACATTATTGGTTAGAAGGGGGTATAAATTCCAAGAGAGCTGGTGAACTGGGTCTATACGGATTTAAGCTTCCCAGCTATTTATTACTTGATAAAGAAGGTAAACTTGTAGCAAGACCATTTTACAATCTAAATGATCCTGAATTTGCTACTGCAGTAGAGAAAGTGAGTGGAGTGACACTTCCCCAGCAACCGGTAATGATGCCACCACAGGACTCGATGGCGGTTCCGGCGGATTCACTTTCCAAATAAGTGTGTTAAATTTTGAAACTATCAAAACCTTGTTCTAAACGGCAAGGTTTTTTTATTGATGAAAACGTACTTTTGCAAAATGAGAAAAAAGAATGTGGTCCTAGAGAATATCCGAATGGTATCTGCAGGAGCAAAAGGTGTAGCTGTGGGTCGTGCGGAGAATGGAAAGACTGTACTGGTTAAAGGTGCGGTTCCAGGCGATCTGGTACATGTGAACGTGCGGAAATCTAAATCCAGTTATGTCGAAGGAGACGTAAAGGAGTTTGTTGAATATTCCACGGATCGGGTTATTCCCCGGTGTATTCATTTTGGTGTGTGTGGAGGTTGTAAATGGCAAAATTTAAATTATGGTAAGCAGCTTGAATATAAAGAAAATGAAGTTTTAAATAACATTCGTAGGATTGGAGGTATAAGCGATTTCATAAATGAATCTATTTTGGAAGCGCCAGAACAGTATTACTACCGAAATAAAATGGAATTTTCTTTTTCTAATTCCAGATGGTTAACACAAGAGGAGATTATTGGAGGGACGGATTTTGATAATCGCAATGCTCTAGGTTTTCACATTCCAGGAATGTGGAGTAAGATTTTAGATCTTAAGGAATGCCATCTGCAAATTTCCCCTTCCAATGAAATAAGATTGGCAGTAAAAGAATACGCCGATGCACATTCCCTTGATTTCTTTGATCCTCGAAGTCAAGAAGGATTCTTAAGAACGCTAATGCTTAGACAGAACGCCAAAGGAGAATGGATGGTTTTATTTCAATTGTTCAGATCCGAGCCTGAAAATCAGCAAAAGTTATTCGAATTTCTGCTTTCTCGTTTTCCTCAAATAAGTACGTTGCTCTACGCAGTTAATCCTAAAGCGAATGATTCTGTCTACGACTTGGATATTGAGGTATTCTTTGGTCCAGGATATTTGCTGGAGGAGATGGACGGCCTCAAATTTAAAATAGGCCCTAAATCTTTCTTTCAGACTAATTACAAACAAGCCTTAAACCTCTATCGCAAGACGCATGATTTTGCACAATTAACGGGTAATGAAGTGGTATATGATCTTTATACTGGAACAGGTACTATTGCGCAGTATTTGGCGCGCTCTGCAAAGCAGGTAATTGGAATTGAAGCGGTACCTGAAGCAATTGATGCTGCACGGGAGCATGCTGAGTTAAACGGTTTAACAAACTGCAGCTTCTACTGTGGGGATATGAAAGAAGTTTTTACGGAGAATTTTCTAGCAAACCACCCTCCAGCAGATGTTTTAGTGACCGATCCACCACGTGATGGAATGCATTCTAAAGTTATAGAGCAGATTATTAAACTTGCACCTGAGCGGATTGTCTATGTAAGTTGTAATTCCGCCACTCAGGCGCGAGATATAGCTCTTCTTAAAGAACATTATAAATTGGTGAAAATTCTACCAGTTGATATGTTTCCTCAAACCCACCATGTGGAGAATATAGCCCTGTTAGTAAGGGTTTAACTGTACAAATTTTTGTTATCTTTAGCAAAAATTTAACCATATGAAAAGACTCAAAAGTGTATTGTTATGTCTGGTGCTTTCCACCACGGCAAGTTTATCCTATGCCCAGACCGATTCTACAAAAGCAAAAGAAGACACCGTCAAAACCAAACCGGTGACTCCAGCAGCAAAAAAACCGGAAAAAATCAAGCCGTACAAAGATGTTATTACGGCTAAAGCCATTACAGATGAGGGTGTACTAAAGGTTCATAAAGTTGAGGATAAATACTATTTTGAAATTCCCAATACGGTCCTTAAGAAAGAATTTCTACTTGTAAGTAGATTGACAAAAGCGGCAGCCGGAATGCGCTCAGGAACTACGGGATTCGCAGGTGACCAAATCGCCCAAAACGTAATCGCATTTGAAAAGGGTCCCCAGGATAAAATATTCATTAGATCTATTTCCTACGCGGAATATGCGAGCGATTCCACCTCGCAGATGTATAATTCGGTAATGCGCAATAATACGCAGAGTATTGTACAGGCCTTTGAGATTAAGGCATTTTCTCCAGACAAGAAATCGTCGGTTATTGATGTGACGGATTTTGTGAATGCAGATAATGAATTGGTTTCCTTTGCCGCTACAGCCAAGAACGGATTCAGGGTTGGGGCATTTCAAAAGGACAAATCTTTTGTAAATTTCATAAAATCTTTCCCAAATAACATCGAAATTAATACGACCAAAACGTACGCGCGAACCCTAGGAACGCCTCCTCCTGGAGCTGGCGCAACACCTAGTCGTCAGGTCATTAGTGGGAATTATACTGTAGAGATCAACTCCTCACTAGTGTTACTTCCTGAGAACAAGATGCAGGCAAGATATTACGATCCACGCGTAGGATACTTTACTGTAGGTTATACAGATTTTGATCTTGATCCACAGGGTGTCAAGAGAGTGTCTCTTATCAAAAGATGGCGTTTGGAGCCTAAGCCGCAAGATCTTGAAAAATATAAGAGAGGAGAATTGGTGGAACCGGCTAAACCAATAGTGTTCTACATTGATCCTTCAACTCCTAAAAAATGGGTGCCTTATCTGGCCGCTGGAGTAAACGACTGGCAAAAGGCCTTTGAAAAGGCTGGCTTTAAAAACGCAATATATGCCAAAATTCCTAATGCAAAGGAAGATCCGGAATGGAGTTTGGAAGACGCTAGATTTTCCGCAATTGTATACAAACCATCCGATGTTCCTAATGCTTCTGGACCATCCATTTCGGATCCAAGGACAGGTGAAATAATGGAAAGTCATATTAATTGGTACCACAATGTGATGTCTTTACTTCGTAATTGGTATTTTATACAAGCTGCACCTAACGATCCGCGGGCACGCACTATGGAATTTGATGACAAATTAATGGGCGAGCTTATTCGGTTTGTATCGGCACATGAAGTGGGGCACACAATTGGACTTCGTCATAATTTTGGATCCAGCTCTTCGGTTCCAGTGGAAAAGCTGCGTGATAAAAATTGGTTAAAGAAGAACGGGCATACCCCGTCTATTATGGACTATGCCCGTTTTAATTATGTGGCACAGCCAGAAGATAAGGTTGATGAAAGCGGAATTATGCCTAGGATTGGAGATTACGATGAATGGGCTATAGAATGGGGTTATAGAAGATACTACCAGTTTAAATCACCTGATGCTGAAAAGGAATTTTTGAACAAATTGGTGATCAATAAGCTTAAAAATCCCAGACTTTGGTTTGGTACTGAAATAAATCCATTTGATCCAAGGTCACAAAGTGAACAGGTTGGAGACAACGCAATGCTAGGAAGTGGCTACGGAATTGAAAACCTGAAAAGAATAGTCTCTAATCTTCCAAAGTGGACTGCTACTGCTAATGAAGACTATGACAATTTGGGAATCATGTACGATCAGGTTACAGGACAATTCGCACGCTATCTAGGACATGTATCCAAATATATTGGTGGAGAGTTAGAAACCCCAAAGACAATTGAGCAGAGTGGTCCTGTATATGAGGTGGTAAGCAAGGCGGAGCAAAAGCAAGCTTTGGAGTTTTTGTCCAAACAGGTATTCACAACTCCGCAATGGTTATTTAACAAGGACGTTTTTGAGAACACATCTAGAACGCCGGTTCAGGTAGTAGAAAATCTGCAAAACACTGTACTTAACCGGATTTTAAGTCCAATGGTGCTACAGAAAATGTATCAGTCGCAATCTGTAGATCAGAAGGCATACACTGTGTATGAGTATATGCAGGATCTCAAGTCCAGTATTTTTACTCAAGGAACTCCCGATTTATATAGAAGAAACCTTCAAAGAAATTACATCGGAAGTATGATTTCAATATTGACTCCACGTCCCGCAGCCACCACGGCTACTAGAGGTAACTCAGTAACCCTTTCTCCAAACTCTGATGTCTTGGCAGTAACGAGAGGGACATTGTTTGACCTACAGAATGAACTTGATCAGAAAGCAAGATCTAGTAATGAGGCAATAGAGCGCTACCATTTTCAAGATTTAAAATACCAGATCGAGAAGGCGCTAAGCCCAACAAATTAATTCTATGAAGAAGTTTGTATTATTTGCAGTAGCATGTGTTGCACTTTTGAGTTGCTCATCCGAGGATGATATTTGTTTAAGCGGGGAATCTACGCCAAGGCTCAAAATACTTTTTAAAGATGCTACTGCAAATAAACAAACCCAGTTATCACGTCTTATTATAGAAGTAGATTATGGGAGTGGGTTTGTCCTGGTTCAAGATGCTGTGCGAGTAGATTCAGTTCTTCTCCCCCTGCGGGTGGACCAAAGTAGCTCCACTCAGATAAAGCTTAGAACGGATCCTGAACAAAATCCGTCTGTTTTATCTGTGCATTATCAAACTAAAGCACAATATGTTTCTCCTGCATGTGGATTTAAAAGAACGTACCACGATGTTACCTACAATCTTAGCGGGGAAGGCACCGTAGATTCCTTTGAGGCTCTAACCAATGAAATTTCTGATGAAACAAATCCTCACTTGTATCTTAATTTTTAGCTTCTCTTTCTGTGCGTATGCTCAGAATGGAGCGCAGCAGGATACTTTAGCAAAAGCAGTAGCAGTCGAGCCCGCTGCGGATTGGATCGTAGGGTTTGACGTGCTAAATGGGAGTCTGTCGTTGTTTTCAGACAGGAAGCTAGTTCAGTTCTTTGTTTCTAAATCCATAGGTCCTAAGTTAAATGTAGTAGGTGATTTAGGGTATGAATCAAGCGTCTATGAGCGAAACGGTTATCAGGGGAGTGCGAATGGTATGTTTGCTAAGATAGGCAGTACTTTTATGCTTGTCAAAGAATCCGAAACAGATTTAAACGGTTTTTACGCAGGACCCAAATTAGGATTCGCTTCGTACACCCAAGAGTATACAAGAGTACCTGTCAAGGGTGCTTCTGGTACGGAAGGATTTCTTACTTTGCCTGCTTCGAGACAATTCTCTGCATGGCTGGAGGCGAGTGTCGGGGGACGGGTTAAGCTTTTTGATACTCCATTTCTAATTGATGTGAATGTACAGCCCAGGTATATGCTTTACTCCACAAAACAGGAAGAAATGCAGCCAATGATTGTTCCGGGATTCGGCAAATCTTCCACTAAATTTACAGTAGGTTTTGCTTGGAATCTGGCCTATCAGTTTTAGGGTTCTTAAGTACATATTTATTAAAAAAAATAGAGCTGCACTAAGCAGCTCTATTTTTTTATCAAGACGAATGACTAAGGTTTTCTATCAGTTTAGTTAAGACACGGTTTGTTTCTGTCTCTAACTCTTCGAAGGTGCCATTGTTATAGATTATATACACGGTCTTACGGACTTTATCTTTTTCTGGCATTTGTTTATCCATAATCGTTTCTACCTCTCGGTAGGTTTTTTGATCCCGGTCCATTACACGCTTTATACGCAGGTTGTCTTCAGCCGTAACCAAAATGGTCTTTTTACATTCTTGATCAAGTCCTAATTCAAATAGTAAAGCCGATTCTTTAAAAACGATCTTAGAATTTTGTCTGGAAATCCATTGAGTGAAATCTCTTCGTACCGCGGGATGAGTAATTGAATTTAACTTTTCAAGTAGCGCAGGGTCATTGAAGACAAGGGTGGACACGTAACTTCTATTATATTGCCCCAATCCATCATAGCTCTCAGGGCCAAGTAATTCAATGATCTGATCCTTGACTCCCGGGTCTTGCACAATAAGATCTTTAGCTCGCTGATCTGAATAGTAGACTGGAAAGCCGGCCTCTTCAATTATTTTTGCCACTGCGGTTTTCCCGGATCCAATTCCACCGGTTAAGCCGATTATACTCGGCTCGGGGTCGGGCGAACTCGTTCCGCCTTCTGATATTTCCATACTTTATTTGTAATTAATGTTCAAATATACAATATTCGATCGTGAGTGCATTTTTTAGTCTAATAACCAAAAATATCGTTGAATTTTAAGGTCTGGTCCACTCGTACTCCTTTCTCTGTCATTTTAAGACTTACCAATTCATGGTGCGCATCGTGCTCAAGAAATAATAGGTAATCATTCTCGACACATTGCTTTAAGAATTTTTCTTTTTCCTCCATTGTAAGTAAAGGCCGGGTATCGTAACCCATTACATATACAAGCGGTACGTGACCAGCCGTGGGTATTAGGTCAGCCGCAAAAACAATAGTTCTGTCCTGGTATTTTATAACAGGAAGCATTTGTTTTTCTGTATGACCGTCCACGAAAATTACATCCATCTTTAAATCTGGATAGAAACCGTAATTACCTATTGTTGGTAATGGTAGGTGATTTAGCTGTCCACTCTCTTTCAAAGGAAGAATATTCTCTGTTAAGAAACTTGCTTTTTCTCGTGGATTGGGATTCACCGCCCATTGCCAATGATTTTCATTGGACCAATACGTTGCATTTCGGAAAGCGGTTTGGTAGCTGTCGTTTTTAGGATTTCGCTCTACAGCCCCGCCGCAATGGTCAAAGTGAAGATGGGTCAAAAACACATCCGTAATATCGTCTTTAATAAAACCAAATTTTGCAAGGTTCTTTTCTAGTGATTCGTTGCCGTATAAGGAATAGTGGCTAAAAAATTTCTCGTCCTGTTTTGTTCCAAGGCCACAGTCAATTAAAATTAATTTTTTACCGTCTTCCACAAGCAATGAGCGCATACCCATTTCTATTAGGTTGTTTTGATCTGCTGGATTGGTTCTGTTCCAAATTGATTTAGGCACGACTCCAAACATGGCGCCTCCATCAAGTTTAAAATTGCCGCATTGGATTGGATAGAGCTTCATATAATTAATTTATTTAATAATCAAATAATAAAAAATAAGGGCCCAGTTTATTAAAATAAATCGCCCATAGTGCCGGGTTTTTTTAGGTTAAGGTGTGTATATGCCTTCGCCGTCACTTCTCTTCCTCGGGGTGTTCTAATAATAAAACCTTGCTGTATTAGGAACGGCTCATACACTTCCTCCAAGGTCTCTGGATTTTCTCCTAATGAGGTGGCAAGTGCAGTAATGCCCACCGGTCGGCCTGAGAAGTTTTCTATCATTACTCGCATGATTTTGTTATCCATTTCATCTAATCCAAACTCATCGACGTTCAGAGAGTTAAGGGCAAATTGGGTAATGTTGATTTCTATACTTCCATTGCCTTTTATTTCTGCAAAATCCCGTACTCGTCTCAATAATGCGTTCGCTATACGGGGTGTTCCTCTGCTTCGCCGTGCTATTTCTTCAGCTGCTTCCGAAGTTATCGGAACACCTAGCACTTTGGCACTCCGCTCAATGATTACTCTCAAAAGTTCCGTACTGTAATATTCTAACCTGCTTTGAATTCCAAAGCGTGCCAGCATGGGTTTGGTTAACATTCCACTTCGTGTTGTGGCACCGATGAGGGTAAATGGATTGAGCCCAATTTGGACCGATCTGGCATTTGGTCCACTATCTAGCATAATATCAATCTTGTAATCCTCCATAGCAGAATACAAGTATTCTTCCACTATAGGGGATAGCCTATGTATTTCGTCAATAAATAAAACGTCGTTTTCCTCTAGATTAGTTAACAGCCCTGCTAAAGATCCCGGTTTGTCCAGGACAGGCCCTGACGTTAATTTGCAGTTTACACCTAATTCATTTGCAATTATGTGGGCCAATGTAGTTTTGCCTAATCCAGGAGGTCCGTGGAGCAATACATGATCTAAAGCCCGGTTTCTGTTCTTTGCCGCTGCTACAAAGATTTCCAGATTATCAAGTGTCTTTCTCTGCCCAGCGAATTCGGCAAAGCTCTGGGGCCGCATTTGTTCATCTTGAGATAAATCCTCGTCTAGAAAATTGTCTTTATCTGGGTGCAGAAAGTCTGGCATTAGTGCATCTTTTGTTCAAATTTAAACTATTTTGTTAAAAGTTTTGAGGTAAAGCAGAGTTGGGTCTTGTTAATAAAAGTAATAAATTTAGCACTATGAAACTAATTGGACCCTTTTCGCAGTTAGCGACATTGGATAATTTACCTCTTCGCGGAGCATTATCGGATGAACAGCTAAATTTACAGGAAGGCAAGGGTATTCTTATAAGTGAAGGATACATAGAGGAGATAGGGGATTTTAATGCTCTGGTGGAAAAAGCCGATGAGGTGCAAAGAATTCCTGAAGGGCATGTGTGTATTCCCAGCTTTGTCGATTGCCATACGCATATTTGCTTTGCCGGATCCCGCGCCAAAGATTTTTCAATGCGAAACGCAGGTAAAAGCTATTTGCAAATTGCAGCGGAAGGAGGAGGTATCTGGAGTACTGTGGAGAATACACGTAAAGCTTCTGGCCAAGATTTAGTGGAAGGGCTTAAAAGCAGGATAGAACAACTTTTGAGGCAGGGAGTTACCACTGTGGAAGTAAAGTCTGGTTACGGACTTAACTATAAGGATGAGATTAAAATGCTTCGTGCAATCCATACGGCACAGAATACAGTATCCAGTGACATAATATCCACATGTTTGGCGGCTCATATGAAGCCAAAAGACTTTGAAGAGAGTTCCGAGAGATACCTCAATTATGTATTGGAAGAAATACTGACTGCAGTGCGTGAGGAAAATCTTTCGCGTAGAGTGGATGTTTTTATTGAAAAGTCTGCCTTTGGTATAGAGGAAAGCCGTGCTTTTTTGCAGAAGGCTCGAATATTGGGCTTTGATATAACAGTTCATGCCGATCAGTTCACTTCAGGCAGCGCTCGGCTAGCAGCCGAATTAGGAGCAAAAAGTGCAGATCATTTGGAAGTTCTAACGGACGAGGACGTGGCTTTTTTAGCATCATCGCAAACTGTGGCTGTTGCTCTTCCAGGTGCAAGTCTGGGGCTTGGTGAGCCGTTTGCGCCTGCAAGAAAAATTCTTGATGCTAACGGGATTCTTGCGATAGCCAGTGACTGGAATCCTGGATCCGCTCCGATGGGCAATTTGCTTGCTCAGGCGAGCATCTTAGCTACCTATGAAAAACTCACTACTCCCGAGCTACTTTCTGCACTAACTTTTCGTGCGGCATTTGCATTGGGACTCGAAGACCGTGGAAGATTACAGAAGGGAATGCGTGCAGATTTTCAAATTTACAAAGCGGACAGCATCTACGAGATTCCGTATAGACAAGGCGAACTCAAGCCTTGCGCAGTGTATATTTTAGGAACAAGGGCTTATGGAACTTAGAAAGATTTGGACTGGCCGCAATGATGGTGAAGATATACTCAATAGAAGGCTTCATCAAGTAATTAAGTATGATGATAACTTCCAACCCAATTCCTTTGTCATTAATGGTTTTGCAGTAGATGAAGGAGTGCGGCGTAATAGAGGGAGAATAGGTGCCAGAAAAGGCCCTGACGTAATCCGTTCGTTTCTCGCTAATTTTCCGGTCACGCAAACTCAATTAGAACTATATGATGCCGGAAATATCTATTGTATCGATCAGGATTTGGAAACGGCACAGGAGAGTTTAATGCGGAGAGTGTCTGATACTATCCGCCAGGGATGTAAATCTGTGGTCCTGGGTGGAGGGCACGAGCTTCTTTGGGCGCATTTTAATGGATTACGCACTGCACTTCCTAATCAAAACATAGGAATAATAAACATCGATGCCCATTTCGATAACAGACCGCTACCACTTGGAAAGTCTACCTCAGGTACGGGGTTTTATCAGATAGCTCAAATAGAACCGCTTAATTCTTTGCATATAGGCATTCAAAGAAATTCCAATACGTTGGCTTTGTTTGATAGCGCCCATCAGTTCAATATGGAGTATATTCTTGCTGAGGAGGTTTTTTATGACAATCTGCCTGAAATTTATCAAAAAGTAGATTTGCTCGTTCAGAGATCCGATAAGCTCTACTTGTCTGTGTGCATGGATGTCTTTAATAGTAGTCAAGCACCAGGCGTAAGTGCACCGTCGTTTAATGGGATTTTTACAGATTCCACTTTTATGTTGCTATTTAGACATATCTTAGCCAGTTCAAAATTGGTGGCCATGGACGTAGCTGAAACCAATCCCGATTTCGACGTTGATAACCGTACTGCAAGACTCGCTGCCAGTTTGGTAAACGAATGGTTCATGGCATAGGGGCCGTATAACTTTTAAAAAGTAATGAAATTAGAAACTACCTTAATTGAAAAATTAGAGAGTGCATCTATTGCTTTCTCCAATTGGAAATGCGTTTCTCGAGAAATTAAGCAGACATACATTAAAAACCTTGGAAAATTACTGCGGAGCAATCGAGAACGTTACGCGGTAATGATTACTACGGAAATGGGGAAGCCCATCACACAGTCTCTTGCAGAAATAGATAAATGCGCCCAGCTTTGTGACTATTACAGCACTATTAATTACCTGCCGGATGTTCGACCTGTAGATACAGAACTGGAATACTCATCGATTTTAGTAGAGCCACTAGGGGTGATTTTGGGAGTTATGCCTTGGAACTTTCCTTTTTGGCAGGTTATGCGCTTTGTGGTTCCTACAATTTTGAGTGGTAATACGGTGCTTTTTAAGCACGCTAGTATTTGCTCTGGCAGTGCAGCTGCGATCCAGGAGCTCTTTCTGAATGCCTCATTTCCAGAAGGTGTAGTCGGGTATCTGATAGCAGACCACGACCAAATTGAACAGATTATAAAAGACCCTAGGGTACAGGGCGTATCCTTGACGGGAAGTGAATTGGCCGGACAAAGTATTGCGCAAGTGGCAGGGCGAAATCTTAAACGTTGTGTACTAGAGCTGGGAGGAAGTGATGCCTTTATTGTGCTTGATGATGCTGACATTCCGCGTGCGGCAGAGGATGCAGCTTTAGCCAGACTTCAGAATTGCGGACAGACCTGTGTTGCTGCTAAAAGGATAATTGTGCACAAAAATATTGAAGGGGAATTTATGGTTCATTTTATAGACCATTATTCACGTTATCTTCCTGAAGATCCTTTAGATCCGCGAACAAAATTAAGTAGGATGGCCCGAGCGGATCTTGCCGATGAGCTTGAGCAGCAGTATCAGAGGGCGCTAAGTTATGGTGCACACGTCGTTAAAAAACTAGAAAGAGTCTCCGATACCGAGTTCGTTCCAGGGATACTTGCGGTTTCATCGGATAATCGAATATTAGACGAGGAGATTTTTGGTCCTCTTGTTCTTGTCTTGTTTTGCGAGGACGATCAAAGTATACTGGAGACGGCAAACGCCACCCCCTTTGGCTTGGCTGCTGCAATCTTCACTACTTCTGCAAAGCGAATCGAATGGTTTACACAAGAACTGGAAGTTGGAAGTGTGGCTATAAATCAAATTTTCCGCTCGGATGTACGTTTTCCTTTTGGAGGCAGAAAGAACTCCGGATATGGAACAGAGCTTTCTTTATACGCAATGGAAGAGTTTACTGTTAAAAAAGCAGTGATGGGGAAGCTAAGACCTTAGAAAATAAAAATCCTCTCTTTGCTTAATACAAAGAGAGGATTAAACCCGCAGTTGCAGCTTTATATTTTGGTAAGTCGTAATGTATTTGTCTTACCACTTTCCTCAGCAGGGGTGGCATTCAAATTAATTACAAAATCTTCATCTTCCACATACCCCAGCTCTTTCACCATTTGATTAACTTGAATTATGGTTTCATCGGTAGACTTGCTGCTATCGTAATAGTACGCACGTACTCCCCAAAGTAAATTAAGCATTGTAATTACCCGCTTATTATCACTGAAGATAATAATGTTGGAGTTTGGTCTGTGCGCTGAAATTTGGAAAGCGGTATAACCGGAATGTGTTAGGGTTATAATAGCTTCCACGTCGGTAGATCCTGCTATACGGACAGCCGCTAAACATATTCTATTCGTTATGAATCGCTCATCGATACAGTTAAACTCCTTTTCAATAGGACCCACATTACTTTGGTAAAAGTGAGTGCTTTCAATGTTTTTTACGATTTTAGCCATATTGCGGACTACATCGACTGGATATTTTCCCACAGAAGTTTCTCCGGAAAGCATCACCGCATCGGCACCGTCCAATACGGAATTTGCAACGTCATTTACCTCCGCGCGGGTAGGGGTTAAGCTCGTGATCATCGTTTCCATCATCTGTGTTGCAATAATGACGGGCTTGGAATATGCACGTGCTTTCTCTACTAGTAATTTCTGTATGGCAGGTACTTCTTCCATAGGCACCTCTACACCTAAGTCGCCACGGGCGACCATAAGACCGTCACATTCAAAGAGAATCTCCTCAATGTTTTTCACCCCTTCAGGTTTTTCAATCTTGGCAATGATTGGAGTTTTTTGTTTATTGTGAGGGTGGGCCTGAATTAATTTTTTAAGGTCCTTGATGTCTTGCGCATGTCTTACAAACGAAAGTGCAATCCAATCAAGTTCTAGGTCAAGCATGAAATTTGCGTCTTCAATGTCTTTCTCTGTCAGAGCCGGCAGCGAAACATTCGTATTAGGAAGATTTACGCCCTTTTTCGAGCTTAATGGACCACCTTGTATAGTTACGGCTTTTACCGTGTCGAGTTCATTGGTTTCCGTCACCTGTAGAACGAGCTTACCATCGTCGATTAATATTCTCTCCCCAACCTGTACATCTCTTGGGAATTCTTTATAGGTCATGTACACCCTTCGAGAATCTCCCTCAATTTTTTCATTCGTAAAAGTCAGAATATCGCCCGGATTGAGATAAGAACCTTCCTTTACCACTCCAACACGAAGCTTTGGGCCCTGTAAATCACCAAGAATACCCACCGAAGTGCCTAACTCTTTGTTGATTTCACGAATAGTATCTACATTTTTGCGAACTAGATCGTAGTCTGCATGAGAAAAATTTATTCTGAAGATGTCCACTCCCGCTTTGATCAGATCGATCATCACGTCCTTTTTTGAAGAAGCTGGACCAAGGGTTGCAATTATTTTTGTTTTCTTTAAATACTTATTCATAGTATGAGATTAGATGATAAAGTTCTTCACTAGAACTTAAAGAGAAAGGTTGTGTTTGAAACACTAAGTTTTCAGGCCACAAAATTAAGGAAAAATCGGGATATGGGTCAGAGGATTTAATGATATAATCCACTTCAGGATGTTCAGGCAACAATAAGGACGAAGGCTGCTCCATGGTGAAGAGTTCTGTTATCTCTCTTTGTTTTGTACTCAGATTGGAACGATTTGAAATAAATTGAAAGCAACTGCGTGTTTCTTGGTGGTAGGCTTCAAAACAGTGGTGATTGTAGTGGTAGTACTCAGCTTTACGTACAAGGTCGTCGGTACGATAAAAGATATTTCCATTAACCTTGTTTAAGGCGAAGAAGAATTCATAATCCACCAAGTCTTTTACCAACCTCAAAAGGCCCAGTTCTATAATCTCATCTGATTCGGTGTCAAGAAATAATTTTTTGGTTTTCAACTATATGTTCTCTTTTGTTAAGTGCGTAAAATGCCCTCTGTGCAGCCTTTTCTTCGGCTTTCTTTTTAGAAGAATCCGTGGCGTTTGATATTCTTTGGCCTTCGATATAGACACTACTCCTAAATAATGTATTCTTATGTACCTGGACTTCTTCGCAGGTTTCATACCGCAAGGGTAATTTACGCTTCTGCGACCATTCTAGTAGCAAGCCCTTGTAGCTGATTATCTTATTTTCAAGCTTATGAATAGTGTCTGTAGTTAGAAGTTTATTTAAAACTATGTCTGAACATAATTCGTAGCCCATGTCTAGATATAAGGCTCCGATAAATGCTTCCAAAAGATTTCCGCAGAGGTTTTCACTTAGAGCACTCGAAAATGAATTTTGCAGTAAATGTGTTAGATTTAAATCTTCACCTATCTTATTGAGGTTCTTGCGATTAACAATTTTTGATTTAAGCTGCGTTAATTGTCCTTCGTTGGCTGCCGGATAGTTCTCAAATAAATAGCAAGAGACTATAGACCCCAATATAGAGTCTCCTAAAAATTCCAAACGCTCGTAATTCCTTGTTCGTTGCGAAGAGGATCCTTTTAAAGTGAAAGCTTCTTGATAGAGCTCAATGTTTCGAGGCGAAACACCCGTTAGACGATGAATTTCCGTTGTGAGGTGGGACTGCTTTTCTGAAAGAGCTTTTCTTCTTTTTATAAGGAATTTAGAAATGTATTTCTGTAATTCCATGGAAGAATTTAAATTTTTGTAAATAGTACACAGGCATTGTGTCCTCCAAAACCAAAAGTATTACTCATAGCCACTTTCACATCTTTTTCAACTGCTGTATTGAATGTGAAATTAAGGCGTGGGTCTATCTTTTCATCATCTGTAAAATGATTAATAGTTGGGGGAACAATTCCGTAAATAATAGTGTGAATTGCTGCGATGGCCTCAACGACTCCAGCTGCACCCAAAAGGTGGCCGGTCATTGATTTTGTAGAATTTATCTGTATGTCGAAAGCATGCTCTCCCAGTAGTTTGGAGATCGCATTTGACTCTGCGATATCTCCTAGTGGAGTAGAAGTTCCGTGCATGTTAATATGATCTACATCGTCGGTTGAAAGGCCTGCATCTTCTAGACAGTTTTTCATCACCAAATACGCACCAAGTCCTTCAGGATGAGGTGCTGTCATGTGATGAGCATCGGCACTCATGCCTCCGCCTTTTAGCTCCGCATATATCGTTGCACCGCGTTTTATTGCATGTTCGTATTCTTCGAGAATGATTGTACCCGCGCCTTCTCCTAAGACAAATCCGTCACGGTCTTTATCAAATGGTCGGGATGCTGTGGTTGGGTCGTCATTTCTTGTGGACAATGCCATCATTGCGTTAAATCCTCCTACACCACTTGCTGTTACTGCCGCTTCCGAGCCGCCACATACAATTACGTCGGCTTTGCCTAATTGGATAAGCATCTTCGAGTCGATGATTGCATTTGCGGAGGATGCACATGCAGATACTGTGGTATAGTTAGGTCCGTGGAATCCGTATTCCATGGAAATGTGTCCCGGTGTAATGTCGGCGATCATTTTAGGAATAAAAAATGGGTTAAATCGCGGTATATCCGTATTAGCCCAACCTAAAACTTCTTTCTCAAAAGTCTCGAGTCCTCCTATTCCTGATCCCCATATTACTCCTACCCGGTTTTTGTCCAGTTCTCCATCCAGGATTCCTGAATGTGCTACCGCTTCTCTAGCCGCTACTATTCCGAGTTGCGTATTACGGTCCATTTTTTTTGCCTCTTTTTTATCAAAATGGGCTAAGGGATCGAAGTGCTTCACCTCGCAAGCGAACTGGGTTTTAAAATTGGTGGCATCAAAAAGAGTAATTGGAGCAGCGCCGCTTCTGCCTTGAACAAGACTTTCCCAGAATTCTTTAGCATTATTGCCAACGGGAGTGATGGCGCCGAAACCTGTTACAACTACTCTTTTTAATTCCATACCTATTTTTTGATTATCTGTATAAAGCTTATTTGTTTACAACTTCTTCGATGTAAGCGATAGCGTGTCCTACAGTAGTAATCTTTTCAGCTTGATCGTCTGGGATCTGAATGTTAAACTCCTTTTCGAACTCCATGATAAGTTCAACTGTATCTAAAGAATCAGCTCCTAAATCATTAGTGAAGCTAGCCTCTGGAGTTACTTCTGTTTCTTCAACGTCAAGCTTATCAGCGATGATAGCTTTTACTCTTGATGCAATGTCTGACATAATAATATTGTTTTTAATTATTGTTTAAGATGGTGCAAATATAAAAAATTCTTAGTGAAATTAACTTTTTTTACTATTTTTTAAAGTTTATGCAACTTTTGTGAGAAGGCTTTGCAAGCGCTGATGCAAAAAAATATACAATGAGACATTAAATACTTATTTTTGTAGCAACAAATGCCAATATAAAGATGGAAGATATTGAGTACGATGATGATATTTTTACCGGTAAAGACCATACCCCTTTACGAGACGATGCCTTTTTGATGAGTCCCGAGGAAAAGGTAGAGCAGATTGAAGGGTTGTTTTCGCAAATCATGGAAACCTTGGGTTTGGATATGACTGATGATTCATTAAAGGATTCCCCCAAACGTGTGGCGAAAATGTATGTAAATGAAATTTTTGGAGGATTACTTCCAGAAAATAAACCCAGGATTTCTACTTTTACCAACAAATACAAATACCGCCAGATGCTTGTAGAAAAGGATATTACTGTGTATTCTTTTTGTGAGCATCATTTCTTGCCAATCATCGGGAAAGCGCATGTAGCGTACATTTCCAACGGTGAAGTAATAGGACTTTCAAAAATCAATAGGCTAGTGGATTACTATGCAAAGCGGCCACAAGTCCAGGAACGTCTCACCATGCAGATTGTGGATGCTCTAAAGGAGGCTTTGGGTACTGTAGATGTTGCTTGTATAATTGACGCAAAGCATCTCTGCGTGAACTGCCGTGGAATTAAAGATACGGCCAGTTCTACTATAACTGCAGAACTTAGTGGAATATTCAGAACCAATCCGATTACGCGACAAGAGTTTTTACATTACGTTGGTAGTCATGCAAAATTTCAATAGATGAGCCAGAGAACTCCATTAAAAATATACAATTCACTATCAGGTGAAAAAGAGACTTTTACTCCTATAACAGAGGGCAAAGTTGGAATGTATGTATGTGGCCCCACAGTATATAGTAATGTGCATATGGGTAATGTGCGGACATTTATGTCTTTTGATTTCATTTATCGTTCTTTAATGCATCTAGGCTATCAAGTGCGGTATGTGAGAAATATCACTGACGCAGGACATCTTACCGATGATGGCGATGTGGAGAATGACCGTTTCGTAAAGCAGTCCAGACTAGAGAAGCTAGAACCAATGGAAATTGTGCAAAAATATACTGTAGATTTTCATGAGGTTCTGAAAAGTTTTAATTTACTCCCTCCTAACATAGAACCCACCGCAACCGGACATATTGTAGAACAGTTAGAACTAACTAAAAAATTGGTTGAATCTGGAATGGCTTATGAAGCGAACGGATCGGTTTATTTTGATGTACATAAATACAACGAGCGAGGAGGAAATTATGGGGAGCTGAGCAAACGAAATATTGAAGAATTGTTTGCCAATACAAGAGATCTCGATGGACAGAATGAAAAAAGAAACCCGCAAGATTTTGCCCTTTGGAAAAAAGCCTCCCCTCAGCATATAATGAAATGGCCCTCGCCATGGGGCGAAGGATTTCCAGGGTGGCATCTGGAATGTACTGCGATGAGTACTAAATATCTGGGCGAGCGTTTTGATATACACGGCGGGGGTATGGATTTGAAATTTCCTCATCATGAATGTGAAATTGCGCAAGGAAAAGCGTGTAATGGTATATCGCCAGTTAATTACTGGTTGCATGCTAATATGCTTACTTTAAATGGTCAGAAAATGAGTAAGTCTACAGGCAACACCATTTTACCGCACGAACTTATCAGTGGAGACAATACATTTTTTGAAAAAGGTTTTGACCCTAGTGTCGTGCGATTTTTCTTTCTGCAGGCCCATTACCGTAGCGTGGTGGATTTGTCTAATGATGCGCTAATCGCGAGCGAAAAAGGATTTGAAAGACTTATGGATGCGATGGAATTTCTTGAGCACTCTCCAGATTCATTTAATCAGGAAAGCAGTTATGACCTATCAGAGTGGAAGAGTAAATGTTACCAAGCCCTGCTGGACGATTTCAATTCTCCAATTCTTATTGCACTTTTGTTTGATGCTGTAAAGTATATTGCCCAAATTCGAGAGTCCAAAGCACGCGTCACAGAGGCGGATTGGCACGATTTGGCTAAATTAATGAGAGCCTTTGTTTTTGACGTTTTAGGTCTCAAAAAGCCAAAACTTATGCAGTCAGGAAAACTCGATGCAGCTATGGAAATTCTTATAGATCTTCGCACACAAGCTCGTAAATCTAAAAATTGGGAATTATCGGATCAAATCCGTGACCGCCTTTTAGCAGAAGGTATTGAACTCAAGGATACCCGTGAAGGCACGCAGTATGTAGTTAAATAGTAGTCCGATACAGAGATATTACACAGAACTCCATTGCTTCAATGGAGTTTTTTGCGTTTCAATATGTTGATTTTTAGGCATCTAACCTGTTTTATATCACGTTAATTGCTTTCATTTTCGTTCTGTTTTTTGTTTTTATTTCGCTAAATTGCGCTTCATTATTAACCATTTAGCCACTTGAAGGGACGGTTGGCTTAAGAAGCTCAAAATACATGAAAATTAATTTCAATTTAAATTTCCATACCAAGCTGGGTGAGAAAATACAGATGCTTGTATATGAGGGAGAGCAAGAGAGGATTTATTTTTTATCCTATACAGACAATGGCAACTGGACCTTGAATCTGGATTACTTTTCAAAAGAAATTGTATACCGCTACCAACTAGTGGACGAGGGTGGAAATGTTTTGGACGAGGAACTAGCCAAGCACGGGCTGCAATTCAATCATACTTTCGATGAATACCGTGTATTTGATGTTTGGAATCTAAAGAATTTTCCAGAGAACTATTTAAATAATAAAGTTCTACATAATGTATTACGGGGTTTTAAGCCTGAGAAGAATATTGTTCTCAAGCGCCATACACATCTCTTTCGCATAGAAGCTCCCCTTTATAATGCTGATTGGAGAATTGTACTGATTGGTAATTCTAAGGCACTGGGGCAGTGGGATTACGAGAATGCAATTCCAATGCATCAGGTGGACTACGGAGTTTGGGAGGTGGCCTTAGAAATTGGGGATGCGACCTTTCTGCAGTATAAGTACGGATTGCAAAGCAAGAGCAGTGGTGAAGTTCTAAATCTTGAATACGGACAAAACCGATGGTCCTTACCAAATAAGTCCACTAATCAGTTGCAAATCCAGGCCGATCATTACTTTAGATTTAAAAGTGCAGAGCTTTATCATGCAGCCGGAGTCGCTGTTCCTGTATTTTCATTGCGTAGCGCTCAAGGCTGTGGAGTGGGAGAGTTTTGTGATCTGAAGCAACTTGGCGATTGGGCAAAGAAAGCGAACCTATCTGTAATACAAACCTTGCCTATAAACGATACAACGGCTAACTGGACATGGACGGATTCTTATCCGTATGCACCAATATCGCTCTATGCATTACACCCCTTGTATCTGCGTTTAGACGAGATGACGGTATCTTTAAATGAACACCAACTTAAAACGTATCATATTGCTCGGGAAGATTTAAACAACTTGGAGCTCATAGACTATGAGAAGGTGATGCGGACAAAGAAAGGATTTTTAGAGGAAGTTTTTTCTATACATTATGAGGAGTTAACCAAGGACAGAAAGTTCCGTAAGTTTCAAAAGCAGAACGAATCGTGGCTCTTTCCTTATGCAGCATTTTGTACCTTAAGAGATAAGTATGGGACTCCTGATTTTAATCAATGGAAGACACACAAAAAGTATGTCAAGGGTAAGGTAAGAGTAATGAATTCTGCCAAACATAAAGACTATCCACAAATACTTTTTCACTCTTGGCTACAATACGAACTCCATCTACAACTTTCCTCTGCCATTGAATACTTACATGATCTGGGAATTTCTGTAAAAGGGGATTTACCTATTGGAATATATAGATATTCTGTGGAAGCATGGACAGAGCCTGAACTTTACGGTATGGAGTTTCAGGCTGGTGCACCTCCAGATCAATTTACCGACTTGGGACAGAACTGGGGATTTCCTACCTATAATTGGGAAGTAATGAAGCAAACAGACTACAAATGGTGGAAAAGTAGGTTTGCTGCATTAGAGCAGTATTTTGATGCAATGAGAATTGATCATATTTTAGGCTTCTTTAGGATATGGCGAATGCCCATTAGCGCTGTTCAGGGGATCTTAGGTTATTTCTATCCCGCTATTCCTATTACTTTGTCTGAGCTTCACAGTAGGCATATAGCATTTAATTATGAGCGATTTTGTAGGCCATTCATTACGGATCAGATTCTCTCAGACTATTTTGGTTTTGATCGGGAACGCGTACAGTTGCATTTTCTCAACAACCATTTTAATGGCACCTACAGCTTTAAAGAAGAGTTTGATTCCCAGCGTAAATTGTTTGATTATTTTCAGCAGAATCCACAGATATGGCCTGAGGAACAGTTACTTGGACTAATGGCAAATGTTCTTTTTATTGCGGAAGAGATTGGTGAACAGACAGTATTTCATCCCCGCTTTAATTTGGAAAAAACGGATTCTTTCAAGTTTTTAACGCATTGGGAGCAAGAAGTACTTAAAGATCTGTATGTAGATTACTTCTTTAGGCGCCAAGATGCGCTCTGGTATAAGAGTGCAATGGAAAAATTACCCGCAATCCTGAATTCGACCAACATGCTTATATGTGGTGAGGATCTTGGATTAGTTCCAACCAGTGTGCCGGTGGTAATGGACAAATTAGGATTAACTGCACTGAAAGTTCAAAGAATGCCAGCGGATCAGAGTCCATGGTATAACCCTAAAGAAGCAAGCTACTTAAATGTAGTCACTGCATCTTCTCACGATAGTTCGACGTTGCGTCAATGGTGGAATGAAGACCGGGATCTTACGCAAAGGTATTTTAATGAACAATTAGGACAGTGGGGTTCCGCTCCGCTGGAATTAGTCCCGGAACTAGCAGAGATTATTATGTTACAACATTTGTATAATGACGCGATGTTAGCAATATTCCCTTTACAAGAATTTCTTGCAACAGATGAAACACTTCGTCATCCCAACCCAGATATGGAACGAATAAACGAACCTGCGGTATTTCCTCACTATTGGAGGTACCGAATGCATCTTAATGTAGAATCGCTTTCAAAACACACAGATTTTACTGCAAAAATTGCTAGTTGGGTACAAGATTCGGGCAGAAAGGTCTAATTGGATTACTGACACGAAGATTTTTCTAAAAGAAGTTGAACTTAGTTTTAACTTCTTTTTTATTTATCAATCATAAGTATAGGAGATTTAATAAGAGCTCCGGAAAAATTCAAAAACAATTAAAATGAAAAAGATAATATTACTCTCAGCACTATTAGTCCTATCGTTTGGCTATGCCCAATACTATCCTTCAGGAGGTTATTCTCAAGGAAATGATATCTGGCAAGGAAATGATGATTATTACTTCCCGGACGATTATTATTACGATTACCCAAATGATTACTACCACAACGACTACTATAGAAGTCAATATAACGATTATAAACGGAGCATTAATCGTGTAAATTGGAATGCATTGGTGAGGGAGATGCGATTAAGCGGATGGCAAGCAGAGATGCTCTTTGAACTCAATAATCAGTTCCCTACGTTTGGGATTTGGTACAATTACTACAGTTCAAATCCATCTCGATGGTATTACGACCGTTTTTACGCTTTAGAACGTATATTGGGCCCTCGAGCTTTTGCTATTTATCAAAACAGATTCTATAACGGATACAGTCCAGTTAGGTATTATGTGAACTATTGGAGGGATTATTACCGCCCCCGTTACTATTCGCACTACATCCTGCCAAGATACCGTCAAGTAAATGTGAATGTGTACAGAGTTGACAGAAATGCATACCATAGATCAGTAGGAAATCGTTATGGTTACAACCAACCGCGAAATACTAACAGTGCTTCATTTGGTAAAACTTCACAGTCTAGCTCGGTGCGCACAGGAGCAAGCAACGTAAAGGAAAGTAGAGTAGTAAATCAGAGGTCATTTGGGTCGGCAACTAGTAGGCAAGAAAATTCTCAAGCGAGTCGAACCATCCAGTCCAGACAAACATCAAAAAGTCCTGGCCTTCGAGGGGGAACTGTAAATACCTCCACAGAGCGTGTTAGTTCACAGCCACGTAGGTCTGCAGTACAATCAAATTCAACTCATAGAACAAGTGCATCTGGTACGACGCAGGGTATGAGGAACTCATCACGTTCCAGTGTTTCTAACGATAGAGCTGTGCAGTCAAGGCCGCAGTCGAGTGCTTCTGCCTCTGGCACCCAAGCTGCCAAAGGTATGCGTGGAGGTAGATAAGAATTCTCATTAAAAAAAGTTGTTCATTTAACTTTTGATTTAATTACTCATCAAATAATTATAACATACACAAAATACAGAATATGAAAAAATTAAGCACTTTTTTATTAATCCTAGCCATGGGCGCAAGTGGGTTTGCACAGCAGGTTACACCCCCTCAGGATAGAAAGGTGATGATGGAGAAAAAAGAGAAGATGCATCAGCAGCATATGGAAAATATGCAGAAAGAACTGAATCTCTCGGCCAAGCAGATGGAGGAATGGAACAGACTTCACCTAAAGCATAAAGCACAGATAGAAAGGCAACGTGCAGAGCAAATGGCACAGCGGAAGAAAATGATGGAAGCAAGTAAGGATCATCAAGACCAAATGGCTATCGAGCTTCGCAAGATTCTTACACCAGAACAATATCAGAAGTGGGAATTAAAGAAAAAAGCGCAAATGGAGGCGAGAAAAGAGAAGAGAGGTCAAGGGATGATGAAGCATCAACATCGTTCAAGTCCTAACAAGAGCAGTATGGCACCAATGAAGTAAGTAAACACAAGTTCATAATTTTATTTTTTTAATGGTTTGGAAGCCGTCTCAATACTAAATTGAGGCGGTTTTTTCATTTTAGGAGGTTTTAGTGTTGCATAATTAGGAGGTATTTTGTATCTTTATTACTGATAATCAACAAGATGCGACCTATTTTCAAAGAATACAACCAAGACCAACTCTGGCTTTTCCCGCCCTCTATCGATGAGTTGGTACCTCAGGACCATCCCGTTCGTATAGTGGATGAGATTATTGAGCAGATCGATTTACGTGAGCT
>NZ_JADKYY010000008.1 GCF_015354315.1 Planobacterium oryzisoli | reverse complement strand
ATACCCCGGTTTACCTTCCACACGGTAGGTACTGATAAGCTCACGTAAATCGATCTGCTCAATAATCTCATCCACTATACGAACGGGATGGTCCTGAGGTACCAACTCATCGATAGAGGGCGGAAAAAGCCAGAGTTGGTCTTGGTCGTATTCTTTGAAAGTAGGTCGCATCTTGTTGATTATCAGTAATAAAGATACAAAATATCGCCTAAATATGCAACACTAAAACCTCCTAAAATAACGAAACCGCCTCAATTTAGTATTGAGACGGCTTCATTTACTTAATTTTAAAATTAAAATTGTTCTGGTAATAATTTAATCGTAATATTGCAATATTATAATTAACATTGCTATGGGTACAACCAATACTACTCACTACACAGAAAGACAAAATACAATTTCCCTATTATTTAAGGCGCTTGGCCATCCCGCACGCATTGCAATTATAGAGTATCTTGTAAAAATGCGTTCTTGCGTCACAGGAGAAATAGTAAAGGAGCTTCCACTAGCACAACCTACCGTCTCTCAGCATTTGAAAGAATTAAAGAATGCGGGACTGATACAAGGCACCATTGAAGGGACGTCTGTATGCTATTGTATAAATCCTGAATACTTCCAATTGATAGAATTATATTTCCAATCGCTCGATTATAACTTTTCAGAAGATCTTTGCTGCGATTAACAAAAATTTTAAAAGCATCTTCTAATCCATTTAATAGTACTATTATGAAACTTTCAGAGATCAAAACCATCCTACCTACGTTACAAAACGTAGAATTCCAACTTGAAAACGGGCAGATGGTTCCCGAGTATTTCCATGTAACCGAAATAGGTTCTATAAGCAAACACTTTATCGACTGTGGGGGAGTGGTACGCAGGGAACATACAATTAGCTTTCAACTTTGGAATGCAGACGATTATGAACATAGATTGAAACCTGCAAAACTACTTAACATAATTAGTATTTCGGAAGAAAAATTGGAATTACAAGACGGCGAAATCGAAGTCGAATATCAAAATGACACCATTGGAAAATACGATTTAGACTTCAATGGAAAACTCTTTATTTTAAAAAATAAAACCACTGCCTGTCTAGCTATGGATTCCTGTGGTATTCCACCAAATTCACAGAGTCCTAGCAAAGATCAGGGCAATTCATCAAATGTGTCCTGCTGTACACCTGGAGGAGGATGTTGCTAATTCCTACAATTTCAATCTACATAAAAACAATACCATGCAAAAATCATTAAAAGTTCAAATTCAGGATTTAGCTCAAGTAAACGAATCTAGAAAAAATGATCTAACACCTTTGATTTCCTATATAAGAAAGAAAAGAGCAAATGCAGAGGCCGTTAATCTGAATTTCATATGTACGCACAATAGCCGAAGAAGCCATCTTTCTCAGATTTGGGCACAAACTATGGCCTTCTATTTTAAAATCGACAATTTATTTTGTTACTCAGGAGGTACAGAAGAAACGGCACTTTATCCGAAAGTTGCGGATACTTTGAAAAATCAAGGTTTTACTGTCCTTGAAATAAGTGAAGGTAAAAATCCCATTTATGCAATAAAATTTGCAGAGAATGCGCCTGCTATTATTTGTTTTTCGAAGAAGTACGATCATCCCTTCAATCCCTCTTCGAACTTCGCCGCTGTCATGACCTGTGATAATGCGGATCAAGGATGTCCCTTCGTAGCGGGAGCAGACGGGCGATTCCCTGTAAAGTATAGAGATCCCAAAGTTTCCGACGGTACACCATCACAGGATGAAGTCTACAGAGAACGCAGTCTGGCGATCGCTTCCGAAATGTACTATATTTTTTCTCAAGTAGCCGAGTAATGGAACTAATTGAAATAAAAGAAGAGTATTACCCACAGATAGCTTCCATCTATGCAGAAGGAATCGCTACGGGTCAGGCTACCTTTGAGCTTTCCGCACCGAGCTGGCCCGAATGGGATCTTTCTAAATTAAATCATTGTAGGATAGGGGTAAAAGCCAACAACCAACTGATTGGCTGGGCTGCACTCTCTAAGGTAAGTGATCGGTGCGTCTACGGCGGAGTAGCTGAAGTTAGTATTTACATCAGCGAATCGCACCGCGGAAAGGGAGTGGGGAGGATGTTATTTACTGCCCTAATTGAGCAGAGTGAGAAACACGGACTTTGGACTTTGCAAAGTGGTGTCTTTCCAGAAAATGAAGCTACAGTAAAACTACATAAAGCACTTGGGTTCAGAGAAGTGGGATTTAGAGAACGTATTGGTAAACTAAATGGGGTATGGCGTGACACAGTACTTTTGGAACGCCGAAGCAAAATAAATGGAATTAATTAATCTTTCAACATGCAACCGAAACTAAAATTTCTAGACCGTTATTTGACTTTGTGGATCTTTCTCGCAATGCTCCTTGGAGTCGGTATTGGTTATTTCTTTCCTTCTTTTGCGCAGTTAAGCACTTCATTATCTTGGGGTTCAACCAACATCTTACTCGCTGCAGGGCTGATACTTATGATGTATCCTCCACTGGCTAAAGTAGACTATTCACTACTTCCTTTGGCTTTGAAAGATAAAAAAGTGATGGGTATATCTCTTTTGCTTAACTGGATAGTTGGCCCTATCCTCATGTTTATCCTGGCTGTCGTTTTTCTTCGGGAGTATCCTGAATATATGGTTGGATTAATTCTGATTGGATTGGCACGCTGCATTGCAATGGTAATTGTATGGAATGACCTAGCAAGAGGAAACCGTGAGTATGCGGCACTCTTAGTAGCATTAAACAGTATATTTCAAATCTTTTCCTACAGTTTCTTTGTCTGGCTTTTTATCAATGTATTGCCAGAAAAATTAGGACTTGGAAGCTTTTCTGTAGAAGTGTCAATAACTGAAGTGACGCAGAGTGTCTTAATTTACTTAGGGATTCCATTTCTGGCAGGATTTCTTACGCGCTATCTTGTTGTAAAGCAAAAAGGAATCGAGTGGTACAATCGCAAATTTGTACCCCGTATATCTCCTGTGACTTTGTATGCGCTACTTTTTACGATCGTGCTAATGTTTAGTTTAAAGGGGGAGAAGATAGTAGAACTTCCTTTCGATGTCCTAAGAGTTGCAGTCCCTTTGGTGGTATACTTCGTATTAATGTTCTTTGTAAGTTTCTTTATCAATAAAAGTGCAGGAATTGCGTACGATAAAAATGCATCCATAGCTTTTACAGCTACAGGAAATAATTTTGAACTTGCAATTGCGGTTTCCATTGCAGTATTTGGTATTAATTCACCGCAGGCATTTGTCGGAGTGATAGGACCGCTGGTCGAGGTTCCGGTACTAATTCTTTTGGTACGAGTGAGTTTATGGTTAAAAGATCGGTTCTACACATCAAGGTAGAGACAAGGCAGGCGATTGATCTATCTCACTAAGGATAGTAGATTTTCCATTAGCTAAAGATAAATAGTATAACGGTGCTAGGTATATTATCTAGCACCAAATACCATGGATACACCGAAGTGTAAACTAATCTCGATACAAAAGCATAGGGTACGAGAGTATGCAGTGGTTTTAAAAGAAATAATTCTTAAAATATATCCGATTTAACATAATATAAATTATAGGGCATTTTAAATTATAATGGACTGTAGGTGGTTAAAACTAGAAACTTTATTGATAATACTTCATATTCTGTAAGTAGCTTACACTTGTTGGTTTCTAATTTAGAGGTACAAAATAAAATCTCTTATTTATGGACAATTCAACACACGACACACAACAGATCGATACATCACAGCCATCTTCTCATAACGAGCGCGGGATGACTCACCAAAGTGCCAAGCATAAAAATTCCTACCGTAACTTACTTTGGATGATGATTCTTTCCTTCCTATCCATGTACATACTTATGTATGCGATGGTAGATCGCCTAGAGAACGTAATTCCGAATGTCAACCAATTCTACATGGCAGGACTAATGACTGCGCCCATGCTTATTTTTGAATTGCTTCTAATGAAATCCATGTATCCCAACAAAAAATTAAATACTTTTCTATTAGCCACGGGCGCTGCCCTTCTTATAGGCTTTTGGTTGGCTATACGCACGCAGGCAGTAGTTGGTGATACGCAATTTCTAAAGTCTATGATTCCACATCATGCAGGCGCAATTCTGATGGTTGAAGAAGCAGAACTGTCCGACCCCGATGTTAAGAAATTGGGAAAAGAAATCATACAGACGCAGCTGGAGGAAATACGCGTGATGAAGGAAAAAATTAAGGAACTTGAGCAAAATACAAAGTAATTTCATTATTTCTCATCTAATGATGTGACTCAATGTTGCAAACAATTAGCATCACTTGCACCCTCACCAGCGTTTTGTTACTTTTACAGTGTACTATCAAAATAAAATGTTATGACGAAGATTGTTGCGTTAATTGTGGTGGCCATGACTTGGACTTCTTGTTCGGAGAAGAAAGCAGAAACACAGACTCAGAATACTATCGACTCCTCTGGAGTATTTGTGGACGAGGTATCCGTTACGGACTCCACCTTAGTTACCAGTACCACGTGCTATCTGCAGGTAACAGGTAAAGATTCCCTTATTGCCCAAATTGATGACAATTTAGGAACGGTTACTGGTAAGCTCTTCTATAACAACTTCGAGAAAGATTCCTCGTTTGGAACGCTGATTGGATCGGTAAGTGGTGATACCATCAAGGTGGAATACGATTTTGAGGCCGAAGGAACTAGGTCCCTTAGAGAACTATGGTTCCTTAAGAAGGATGGAAAATTAGTAGAAGGTATCGGTCCGTACGATAAGTCCGGAGAGCGTTTTTCCTCCGCTAAAGAAGTGAAATTCGAAGGGGGGCACGTACTTAGCCCAATGGACTGCGAACAAGCAGAGAAACACTTTAAAAAGATAGGACTTTAACGTATTTCTATATGTAAATATACAAAGGAGCAGTCTAATTCAGACTGCTCCTTTTCAATTGATATGGAAGAAAAAATTAAAGTATCACTGTCTGGATCGAATGGGCTGGAGCACTTAATTTGGCGCTCTTACCTTCAATCCAAAGATTGTATTCTGTGTCCTTATCACCCTCATTCATAACCACCATCACCAGTTTTCCGTCCGGATTCATAAATGTGGTTGCAAGAAGATAATCCCTGTTGGAAGATGTTCCAATACGCTGCGCGTCCTGCTTCACGTATTTGGAAAGGTGTCCTATATAGTAGTACTCGTAGGTGTAGTGCACCTCACCGGTTCTAGTATCTGCAATAATCGGAGCAAAACAATAATTGTCCTTATGGTTTGGACCACCCGTATGGTCAAGAAGCACATTCCAGTCCGTCCATGCAGAGGTTCCACTGTTGAAATCATTGATCATATTCCGGCCGTAAAGCTCTCCGAGGGAGACGTCGTAGATGTTGTCAAAACTGAATTTTTCTTTGCAACCCTCAGTGAAGATTAAAAACTTGTCTGGGAATGCCCGATGTGTTTCCTGTAGATTGTCAAAAAGCTGCGAGTCGTTCGTCCAGGTTTCGTACCAGTGGTACCCTATTCCACTGGCGTATTTCATTGCCAGATCGTTGTTTAATGTAGTGGTAGCCCGTTGGTACATGAGATCCCGGTTATGGTCCCAGATAATCACCTGCTTATCTTTGTATCCGTTTTCCCACAGTGTAGGTCCAAGGTTTTGGGTCAAGAACTCGCGCTCTTCATCGGCAGTCCAGATGCAGCTCTCCCAAGTTTGGGTAGCCATTGGCTCATTCTGAATGGTAAGACCCCATACAGGCACTCCCCTCTTTTCGTACTCCTGAATGAACTTCACATAGTAATTTGCCCAGGTTTGGTAGTACTTATCAAGCAACCTGCCTCCGCGAAGCATGCTGTTGTTGGATTTCATCCAGGCCGGTGGAGACCATGGTGAGAAGTAGAACTTAAAATCCTCTCCTATCCTCTTCTGTGCCTCCTTGATCATTGGGAGCTTGTATTTCTCGTCGTGGGCAATATCGAAGGTCTTTAACTCCGTGTCATTATCCTTCACGTAAGTATACATCTCACTGGAGAAATCACTGGAATTCATGCTGGTGCGCACCACTGTGTATCCTATTCCGTCTTTTCCGTAGTAGGCATCTAGAATCTCCTTTTGCTTGTCTTTGGGCATCTTATAGAGCGTCTCTGCAGAAGCATCCGTTATGGCTCCCCCTATACCGATTAATTTCTGGTATTTGAAATCCGGATCCACAAAGATGGCTACATCGGTCTCTTTGGGCTGCTCAAAATCCACAAATTTTACTGCGCCTTTATCTTTAAACTTCTCTCCTGCTTTGGCATGGGTCATAATGCGTTTCCCCTCCTGGGAAGTCTTATGTTTCCAGTAGTGCTGCGCCTGGATTTGCAGGGCAAAAGAAAGAACAGCGGCTGACATTAGAACTTTTTTCATATGCGTATATTTAGATAGTTTCTTTGACTTTTATTATTGATAGACTCTTACATAGTCTATGAGAAAACTCTGCGGGTATATGGTGGAATCGACTCCTTCCTTACCTCCCCAATTTCCTCCTACAGCCTGATTCAAAATCAGATAGAAAGGCTGATCGAAAGGCCAGGCGTCGTACCCGCCCTGCTTTTCTCCACATGGTAGTATTTTACCCCGTCGACATACATAGTGATTCCCTGCTTGTTCCAATCCATTTTATAGACATGAAACTGCTCACTCACAGTAGGAACTTCAATGGTATCGGTTATTTGGGTATTTATGATATGATTATATTTTTCGGTATGAATGGAGGCATGGACAAAACCGTGGTTGTATCCTACATGCTCCATGATATCTATCTCCCCGTCTCTTGGCCAATCTTTCATGTTTTCACTCATCATCCAGATCGCTGGCCAGGTGCCTCTCCCTTTAGGAAGTTTTGCACGTACTTCCACCGTTGCATACTTCCAAGAGTGTAGACCCTTGGTCTGGAGCTTTGCAGAAGTATAATGGTTGGATTGGTAGTTCTCTTTATGCGCCTGAAGAATCAAATTTCCTTCTTCAATTCGGGCGTTTTTCGGCGATGTAGTATAGTATTGCAACTCATTGTTTCCAAAACCATGGCCTCCGGTATCGTATTTCCATTTAGTAAGGTCCGGAGTGCTGCCTTTATCGAATTCATCGTGCCATACAAGATTTTTTCCATCCAGCTTCTGAGGAACTTGGCTTTGGCAGCTAAGTATACTTAGGGAGCCTAGGACAAAGGCACATAATTGTAGGTTTATTTTCATGAAAATATCTATTTTTCCCAAGTGATCTTGGCTTTATTCTGAGTCGTAGAGTCTCCCCCTACCATTATTTCAAATTCTCCAGCGTCCCAATCCCAAACGAGTTGATCATCGTAAAATGAAAGCATCTCTGGAGTAATAGTAAACACTATTTCTTTGGTCTGGGAAGGATTCAAATGTACTTTTTCAAATCCTTTGAGTTCGCGTACGGGACGTACGACCCTTCCAACCAAATCTCTTATATAAAGCTGAACTACTTCCTCTCCGGCAGTTTTTCCCGTATTGGTAACTTTAACCGATACCCGTAGTGATGTATTGCCTTTCAGGGTTGTGGCACTTAGCGTAATTGGTGTATAAGAAAATGTAGTATAACTGAGTCCGTATCCAAAGGGATATGCGGGACCGTTATCTAAATCAATGTAAGCGGAGACGTAGTTGCGGTTAGTAGGTGAACTTGCAGGACGTCCTGTATTGTAATGGTTGTAGTATACCGGAACCTGTCCTACCGACCGTGGAAAACTCATTGGTAGTTTACCGGAAGGATTTACTTTCCCCAGTAAAACATCGGCAATGGAGTTCCCAGCCTCAGTACCTAACCACCAAGAATATACTATAGCATCCACATGCTCCGAAGCCCAGTTAAAAACCAGTGGACGTCCTGCATTGATTAGTAAAACAATAGGTTTACCTGTTTGGTGCACTGCTTCGAGAAGTTGTTGCTGCACTCCAGTGAATTCCAGCATACTTCGGCTCTTGGCTTCGCCGGACATTGCGTGACCTTCTCCCAGGGAAAGCACCACCACGTCGGCAGCCTCTGCCGCTTTGACTGCCTCTGCAAAAAGGGAAGTATCTGTGCCCTCCACTTCGGCTCCTTTAGCGTAAAGAAGCTTCGTTGACTTTGGCAAAGCGTTCTTTAGACCCTCATACTGAGAAACGATCCTGTCCTTATCGTCCTTAAAAGGTACCGACCAGAATCCATGATTAGCTACCGTCTCCTTTGCAAAGGGGCCAATAAGCGCTACGTTTTTCAGTTCCTTTGAAAGCGGTAATAGATTGCCTTTATTTTTAAGAAGCACCATGCTTTTAGAGCCAAATTCTCTTGAAAACTCCAAATGCTCTTTATGATTCGTGTATTTTTTTTCTCGGGAAAGGTCGCTGAAACGGTACGGGTCTTCAAAAAGTCCAAGCGCGAATTTCATCCTTAGAACCCTGCGAACGGCATCGTCCAAATCCTTTTGGGAAATTTTACCTTCCTTGAGTAGCTCTGGAAGATACTGTGCATACACTCTGCTTTCCATATCCATGTCGGTTCCGGCATTGAGTGCTTTTTGCGCTGCATCTTTTCCGTTTGCAGCATACCCATGATTTATCATTTCTCCGATACTTCCCCAGTCGGAGACCACAAATCCTTTGAAGCCCCAATCTTTCTTAAGTACTTCCCGTAGCAGGTACGGATGCGCACTGGCAGGAATCCCGCTAAGGTCATTGAACGCATTCATAAAGGTGGACACACCCATAGCAGCGGCGGCTTTGAACGGCGGCAAATAAACCTGGTGCAGCTCGCGAAGGCTCATATCCACACTGTTGTAATCCCTTCCTCCCACGGCAGCACCGTAGGCAGCATAGTGCTTTGCGGTGGTAAGCAAGGCATCGGTATGACCGATACCCTTTCCATGAAATCCACGTATCCGTGCTTTGGCAATCTCGGTACCCAAGAACGTATCTTCTCCTGAACCTTCCATTACCCGGCCCCATCGGGCATCACGTGAAATATCTATCATAGGTGCAAATGTCCAATGGATTCCATAGGCCGCAGCTTCCGTAGCTGCAATGCGTTCGGAACGCTCTATAAGGGCAAGATCCCAAGAGGCAGCTTGTCCCAGGTTCACAGGGAACGTGGTACGGAAACCGTGAATTACGTCCTGAGCAAATAGAAGCGGGATTTTAAGGCGCGACTGCATGGCATGTTCCTGAAGCATGCGCGTTTGGGCTGCGGAACGTACATTAAGTACCGACCCTAGCCTCCCCTCACGTATAAGTGCAACCTTATCTTCTTTTCCTTTCTGCACGATCGGTCCGGTAAGATCTTCCCAGTCTGAGTTCAACTGACTAAGCTGTCCTGCCTTCTCTTCGGGGGTCATTTGCACCAGTAGCTGCTCGATGCGCTGCTCCGTAGTTTGCTGAGCCCCGGCCATGGCAAATGCCAGTCCTAGGACTGAAAGATATTTTTTCATAGGTTCTGATTAAAAAATGTAGGTACCTACCGCTCCTGCATCCAGGGTGAGGGTAGCCCATTTACCGTTGATCCGAATATTAAAGGACTGCGTCGTTGCGTTCTCGTTCAGGGCAATGAGGGTAATTTTCCCAGAGGGCTGGAGAAACGCTACCGAAGCAATTCCCCCGTTTTGGCTGGAGGCCACGCGCACGGAATTCTGCGGTACAAACTTCGAGGCATGCGCTATGATATAGTAGGCCACATTGCGTGAGAAGTTCTCACTGCTGCTTACAGTTATAGCACCTTTGCAAGTAGTACATCCTCCTGGAGTATGCGGTTTGAACTGAGAATCGTTAGCAAGGTTCCATTCCAGTGCATTTTTACTCCAGTTTCGCATAGAACCAATGATGACATTTTTAATATGCCACTTCAGATCGCCTCCAAAGTTTCCATTCGATGCAGTGTACTGTTCGGTAAAATAAAGGTTTTTCGTAGGAAATGTATCGTGGATACCTTGAAGCGCATTAATGTCCCCTCCGTAAAGATGGAAGGCAGTTCCGTCCACGTATTGTGCAGCCTGCGGATCGGATAGTATGGCAATCGGATAGTCCGGTCGGTCCGCATTATGGTCGTAAATTACAATCTTGGTAGTTACTCCACTGCTGCGAAACGCAGGTCCCAAATGGTTTTTAATGAATTCTGCTTGCTGCGCAGCCGACATAGAAAGGCTTGGATTGTTTCCGGGATGCAGCGGTTCGTTCTGTGGGGTAATGGCCGTAATGTTGATTCCGTGCTTTTTCATCTCCTGGATATACTTGACGAAGTACTGTGCATACACGGAATAATATTGAGGCTGTAACTCTCCTCCAATAGTACTTCCATTGGTTTTCATCCACGTTGGTGGCGACCACGGGGTAGCCATTATTTTTATGGCAGGATTGATGGCAAGTATTTCCTTGAGCATGGTGATAAGGGCCATATCCTTTTCTAGTGAAAATTTGCTTAGGCTGAGGTCCGTCTCACCTGAAGGCAGGTCATTATAGGAAAAAGGTTCGGGATTCAGGTCCGAAGCACCGATACTTAACCGAAGGTAACTCACCCCTATCCCATTGCCTGCAGTAGAGAAAAGCTCCTTCAGTAGCTCTGAGCGCTTTGAGGCAGTTAGTCGGTTCAGTACCTCCACGCTTCCGCCAGTCAGTGTATAGCCAAACCCGTCAATGGATTGGAATTTCTGGTTGAGATCCACATCTATGAAAGGGTGGGTATTGGTCTGGGAGCTAAAAGCAATAATGTTCTGCAATTTTACAAGCTTTTGTGATTCGTCCCCTTTGGTCACCCAGGCATCCATCTGGTTCTCCACCACAGGTGGTGTTACGGGTGGTTTGGGCTCGGAAGGTTCCGAAACACTGCTGCGCGAGCAGCAAGCCAGGGAGCTGGCTGCAAGTAGTATAGTGAAAATTTGTGTAGAGAAACGTTGTAGTGCCATGAAATGTTGTTTTTAAGGCGTTAATTACTGATATACGCGTACGTAGTCCACTTCTAAGGTAGCATTGGTGACCAAAGGATCAATGGTTCCTCCAAAGTTCCCTCCCATTGCCATGTTCATGATAATGAAGAAATCCTGATTAAATGGAAGCGACTGACTATTATTGAATGTAAAATAAAGCGTATCGTCTATATAGAACTTGATGTGACTTGGAGACCATTCCGCAGCATACACATGGAACTGGGTAGAGGCAGTGGCTAGTGTGGTCTTTCCTCCTACGGCATTGCCACCAAAATTTCCTGGGTAATGCAGTGTAGAAAATACCTGATTCTGCTGATTGCCTACATGCTCCATGACATCTATTTCGCCGCAGGCAGGCCAACCTACCTGGTCGATATTACTTCCCAGCATCCAAAGCGCCGGCCAGGTACCACCGCCCGTAGGCAGCTTCGCTCTGAATTCTATTTTTCCGTATTTGAACTGGTACTTGTTCTTGGTCACCAGTCTTGCCGAGGTAAAGGTACTTCCTGAGAACGCTTCTTTGATTAAGCGTATTTTAAGCGTACCATCGCTTACAAGTGAATTTTGCAATCGATTGGTATAGTACTGAAGTTCATTATTACCCCATCCGTCCTGTCCGGTCCCAATTTCATGGGTCCATTTGCTTGGGTCGGGCGCGCCTTCCGTAGAAAACTCGTCTGACCAAACCAACTTGGCTTGTACATTGACTTTGATATTTAGGGTCTTTGAAATGAATTTCTCGCCTTTATACGCCGAGATATACACAGTGTACTCTTGCACTCCTAGGGCCTTGAATGTATAGGAGAAAGTTCCTGTCGACGAAGTCAAGGTCTCTCCGTTGACCAGCATTTTATACGTTGTGGCATTGTCTGCCTTTACACTAAAGTCTACAACTCCACTACCGTCCCCGTAAGGATTTTGTGCATTACTACCTTTAATAAGCGTAGAAACCACCAAATTACTTGGAGTTTGCGCTATGGTCTCGCCACCTGTTGCACCCTCACTGCCCGATGAACAGTTTGTAATTCCAAAAAGTAGTACTGTACCTATAAGTGCGGATAAAAGTGAGCGTAGAATTTTCATAAAAGCGTGGTGTTTGTATTCCGTATTAAAAAAAAGGGAGCGGTCGGTTCACCTCCGCTCCCCGTGAGAAACTAAATAATTATTGAACCGGAATAAGTTTCAGATACCAGGCATTGCCCGTTTCTGTTCCCTGTACTCTTAAGTACATATAGTCAGCAGTAATCTCTAAAATCTCGTATTCCTTCTTGGTAGCTCCATAACCAATAAAGGTGGAGTTGTCTGCAAGTAGAATGCTGGTAGACGTTGTAGCATCTGCCGGGAGCCCTGCAGAAGCTTCAATGAAGGAGAATGCTCCAGTGCCTCCCGCGTACGGATAACATCCTTCCTCTCCGGAAGCCGGTATTCCTGGAATACCAGAAAGCGTACCTGTTTTAGTTAGCGCTCCGTCCGGAGTACTGGAATTGATGGTAAAGGTTGTTGGATTCACTTGAGTGAAAGTGAAGCTTGCCGTATAAAAACAGTTACAACATGCCACTTTTTCATTCACTGCCGAAGACCACCATTCTGGTGAAATCGAGGTAGAACTGTAAGGTCCAACTCCCATATGTCCTGCTACGGAAGCATCCACTTTCCAAGTCTTGCTGCTTCCACCCGTAAGGTTTGCAACAATCGTTGGATCTGGGTTAAACACACTTTTAACTGTGATGTCCTTGGTTGCCACTGTAGAGGCACCACCGGCACCGTAGGCAACCACCGTAATACGATAGGTTACATTTCCAAGTTTGCTAAACTTTTTATTGACGGATCCTTTTGGCATTGCTTCCAAAGTAGGCGATGCATTAAGGTCTGACACATCGGTATAACCGATGCGGTAGGTCATGGCATTGTCGGCCGTGGCACTAATTTTCACCAGTCCACTACCGTCGCCATAAGGGTTCGCATCATTCTGGCCTACTACTTCCGTGGTTATGATTAGGTTTTCAGGAGAGCTTAAGGCGCCCAGTGTATATTCCTCCTCTTTACAGCCTGTGAAGAGCACTAGTGCCATACCCAGTAGAGCGGAAAACTTCGTTAGTATACTTTTGTTCATGATCTTTTAATTTGTTTGGGTGATGTTATCGATTAAAAGTACTTCACCGTTACCCGATGCACTTAGGTTGTACTGTATTACGTACTGACCGAAAACGTGTGCTGGATCAATGTTCTGGGAAGAGAAATCAAAGGTGAGCGTCTGCCACGCATTCGCGGTGGTAATAGGAACTTCCACACCCGGATTAAATCCTTGCCCGTCCTCTAATTGGAACCGCAGGCTCTTACCGGTTTCTGTTGCGTACACCTGAATGGTGAACTTGGTTCCATTCTCCAGCAACACAGGAGTTCCGTTAGGAGCTCCTAGCGGAGTCCAGGTTCCAGCCCAGCTTTCTGCTCCTGCACCTTTGGTATACTCAAGTACCTTGGCAGAAGTGTTGGTTCCTTCCGAATACGGGTTCTCAATGATACGGGTAGAAACACCACCAAATGTACCTCCTACTCCGTAGTTCACCAGTGGATTCTCATAGCTCACCGGAAGTCCAAACGGTTGGAATACCGTTACCTCCTGACTTACAGTCGTTGTAGCCTGACCACCACTTAAGGCTACCACGCGTACATTATAGATACCAGGAGTAGCATAGGTGTAGGTAGCAGAACCACCCTGAGGCACAAGTACTCCAGTCTCCGTGGAAGTCTCTCCAAAGAATACGCGGTATCCGCCGGTAGCATTCACTCCCTGAGGAGTCACGGTAAGGGTATTACCGGCAAGGGAAGTCTCTATCTGTACGTCCGTAGGAGCAGTGAACTTCACTTCCAATGGATAGGTGGTCACCGTCTCATTTCCTGTAAGATCGGTTGTAGTTATGGTAACGGTGTAGCTACCTTCAGGATACACATGCGTTACCGAGGCGCCCGGAGTAAGAACTGCCGAGGCAGCAGCACCCGTCCCATGGCCAAAGGCTACGGTGGATTTGGATATGCCCTGTCCTATTGGCGTAATCTTAACGGTACCTGAATTATCTGTACTGATATCGAAGATCTTGTCGTAGTTGCCGGCAGCATTGTCAATGAGCTGCGGCACCTCTTCATTAATTCCTTCAATTTGGCATCCTACCGTCACTAAGGAAAGTGCAAGCAGACCCATATAAATTTTAGAATATTTCATTGCTTTTTCTTTTAGTAGTTAGGATTCTGTACCAGTTTGGTGTTTTGAAGCTCCTGATAAGGGATTGGGAACACTTCGTTCTTTCCGGCAACAAAACCTCTAGGACCGAGCACGCGCGCTGCATCACCCCAGCGTACCAGATCAAAGAATCGGTGTCCTTCTCCTGCAAGCTCCAGTCTACGCTCTTTCTTGATCGCATCCATAGAGACAGTCACTGGTGCAAGACCTACCCTTGCGCGTACTGCATCTAAAAGAGCCTGTGCGCGTGGACCGTTGCCTCCAAGTGCTTCCGCCTCCATTAGATAAGTGTCGGCCAAACGGATCACGTAGGAATTCTTACGGTAGTTAAGAACCGCATCCCCTGCACCGTCCGTAATATCTGCATTGGTTGGAAGGAATTTATTTAGGAAGAAACCGGTATCCTTATATCCAGGAGTGTAATCGGCCTTACCTGCAGCTTTAAGCGCTTTCATATCAAAGATGGTAGCAGCATAACGCGGATCGCTTTTCATTGCTGCCTGAAGATCTTCAGTGAAAATACTGAAACTCCAACCCGTTGGAATATCTGGTGCATCCGCAGTGATCTTCGTATACCCTCTTGGACCTACCATTACACTGGCAGAATTCCCCTCATCGGTGCCACTACCCCAGTTACCCCATCCTGCATTACTTAGGTTGGTGTGGGAAGCTTCAATAATGGATTCGGTATTGAATTTATTGTCCGTTACCCATAGGTCTGAAAAATTAGAGAGTAGCTTGTAGCCATATTGGGAAGTACCCCCTGGCGTACCGTTTACTTGCGCCAGCTGGGCAGCAGCTTCCGATTTTTTACCTTGTGTTAAGTACACTTTTCCAAGCAGCGCGCGCGCAGAACCTTGTGTCATTCGGCCGCGTTCTTCAGAAGCAACGCTCATAGGCAGGTCTTCTATTGCTTCAAGAAGGTCTTTCTCGATCTGTGCGTACACCTCCTGCGGAGTAGATTGTAGTACATCGTACATGGCCACTGGATCCACCGGAGCGGTGAGTAATGGAATGTTTCCAAACATGCGTACTAGATTGAAATAGTACAGTGCACGTAGGGATTTGGCTTCGGCAGCAAAACGGTCTTTCTTTGCGGCATCCATCGGTACGTCCGGTAATTTCTGTAATAAAATATTGGCACGGAAAACTCCTTGGTAGTGGTCACTCCAGAAGCTTCTTGGAACCGTGAACTGGCTAATGGTATAGTTAGAGAAACTCTGGATACCTGTTCCATCGGTTTCCCCCCCGCCACCGGCGTAGTTATCGTCGGATCCTGCATTCATCATCGTTACCATGTTTTCAAATCCTCCGGTGTTCTTTCTTAACACATCGTAGGTAGCAACAAGTCCTGAGAATGCTTCGCTTTCGTTTTTATAGTAATTGGTCTCGGTAAGCTGCCCGTCGTTAGGCACATTGAGATACTCCTCCGAGCAACTAGCACCTGCGAGCAGTAGTAGAGACACTGCAGCTATGTTAATATATCGCTTGTTAATCATTGTCTTAGAATTGTAAGTTTAAACCAAAAATGAGAGTTCTCGGCTGCGGATAAAATCCTTTATCCACACCCATTACATCACCACCAATCTCAGGATCGTACCCGTTGTAGTCCGTCAAGGTTACCAGGTTGTTCCCTGTAACATAAACCCGAATTTTCTCTGCATTAATAGAGGTGGTTAGAGATTTAGGAAGAGAATATCCAAGGGATAGAATTTTAAGTCTTAAGTAGTCCCCGTCCTGCAGATAGAAATCCGACATGTTGGTAAAGTTTCCGTTGGTATCGTCGGAGGTAAGTCTTGGATAGTCGTTGGAAGTTCCCTCTCCGGTCCAGCGTGAAAGTGCTGTAGTCTGGTAGTTGGCACGACTCACGTCCAAACGGCGCAGACCTTGGAAAATCTTGTTCCCTGAAGCGCCCTGAAGCATTGCGCTTAAGTCGAATCCTTTGTATTCCAGATTCACGCTAAGTCCAAATGTGTTTTTTGGAAGGGAGCTTCCCAAAAACGTACGGTCTTCGGCATCAATAGATCCGTCGCCATTGGTATCCACCCATTTAAAATCGCCTGGCTGTGCGTTGGGCTGGATTAGAGTTCCTTCCGCATTGGTGTAGGCATTCACCTGATCCCAGTTTTGGAAGATACCGTCGGTTTTCCATCCGTAGAAACTACCGTAAGGAAGTCCTTCCATAAGTCTTGCTACCTCACCATTTAAAGATTGAAAGCTTGCCATTGAAATGAATTCCAATCCATTCAGCCTGGTAACCTCGTTTTTAAGTGTGGCATAGTTGGCAGATGCATTGAATCGAAGATCTCCGAAGTTCTTGCGGTAAGAAAGTTCAAGTTCCAAACCTTCGTTACGCATATCCCCGATATTTCCCCAAGGATTATTGGTTACCCCTACGTATCCAGGAATCTGGTACTGTAGTAAAATTCCTTCGGTTACTTTTTCGTAGTACTCCGCCGTTAAATTGAAATTTCTAAATAGTCTAGCGTCAAAACCAATGTTTTTCTGCGTTGTGGTTTCCCAGTGCAGGTCGTTGTTGGAAAGTGTCGCTGGTGCACTACCGATGATTACGGAAGGTCCTGTTCCAAAGTAATAGTTGTACCCATTGGAAATTAAAGACTCGTATTGGTTTGGAGCAAGGGAACCGTCGTTACCGTTCTTACCGTATCCGGCTTTGAATTTAAGTTCGTTCACTACGGAGTTTTCAGGCCAGAAGTTTTCCTTCGTTACTACCCAACCGGCAGATACCGACGGAAAGGTTCCGTACTTCTTATTCGGTCCAAAGAGGGAAGATCCATCTCTACGAACAATAGCAGTTAAAAGGTATTTCTCTGCGTAGTTGTAATTCAAACGTGCAAAAAGTGAAGTTCTTCTCACTTCGTTGAAGTTGTAGCTGTAACCGATCTTATCCGTTGGAGCTACCGCCATATTGAAGCTAGCCTCACGGTAATCGTTTGTTGGAAGATTGAAATGGGTCACGCCACTGAAATTACCTATACCGGTCACGTAGGTTCCCTGTCCTAATAGTACTGCGAAATCATGATCGGAAATAGTTTTGTCGTAGTTTAAAGTATTCTCTACGTTCCAGTCCAGTCCCTGACCGTTTCCGCGGTTAAGGTTATTCTGTACCACATTTAGGTTTAGGGAACTTAAATAATACCTAGGATTGAAACTGTAGTCTCCCCAGAACGCTTTCTTAGCACCTAGGGTAGTTCTTAATTTTAAATTCTCAAGTAGGTCTGCTTGCAAATACGCGTTACCAACAATCACGTCGGACCAGCTGTAATTTCCAAGGCGGGTCTGAATGTAGGCCAGAGGGTTTACGATTTCGGACTGCTGCATATTGGAGATCCCGTAAGGATTGCCATTGGCGTCACGAAGAATAAACGGTGAGGCTGTGTAAGGAGCAGAATTGGCACGAATCGGATCGTACTCAATGATAGGAGTTAGAGGGTCCAGCATGAGTGCATCGGCAAGTACCCCACCGAATTCCCGGTTTTGGTCTCCGATACCAACGTTTTTCTGGTGGGTATAGAAGATGTTCTGACCAAAGGTCAAAATGTCGTTAAGAAACTTGTGTGAGGAGTTAACTCTTGCAGTCTGTTTCTTGTAGTTTGAAATAGGTGTGGCTACGATACCTTCTTGTTCCTGGATCCCAAAGGATGCATAGAACTGGCTTTTATCCGTACGACCATTGAAGCTAAGTTCGTGGTTCATACCAAAAGCACTGGTATTGAAAACCTGCTTTTGCCAGTCGGTACCTACCCCTAACGTGGAGATATCATTGAATAGTACATCTCCGCCACCATTAACGGAACGTTCGTTCATCAGCACCCCATACTCCGTAGCATTAAGGAGTTTAAGTACCTTGGATGGAGAGGAATAGCTGGTGTACCCGTTGTAGGCTACGCTCATTCTACCTCTCTTAGCACTTTTGGTCGTCACTAGGATTACCCCTTTCGCGGCTCGTACCCCATAAATTGCGGCCGAAGCAGCATCTTTAAGGATTTCTATGGACTCGATGTCCGCCTGGTTTAGTGTAGCGATGTCGGCGTTCTCCAAAGGAACTCCATCTACAACCCAAAGAGGATCGTTGGCACCAGAGAAGGTAGTTACCCCACGAACCCTAATGGTCGAGGTCGATCCTGGTGCTCCGGAGTTCATAGCAATGGTTACCCCTGCAGAACGTCCTTGAAGCATCTGCCCAATTCCACCGTTGGGTGCATTCTCAAAATCTTTCGCAGTAACTTTGGAAATCGCACCGGTGACCACACTCTTTTTTTGGACACCATACCCCACGTTTACCAAAACTACTTCTTCAATAGCTTTTTCACGGACTGTATCATTGTCAATTTGCTGCGCTCCAATGCTGGAAGCAGTAAGTAACATCGATAAGGTCAAAACACTAAGAATTTGTTTTTTCATATATACCGATTTTTATCTCATAATGAGACATTAAATTTATAACATTTTGTTAACTGACCTAATGATTTTCGTCTTTTTTTAGAATTTCGTTTATTTGTGGGCGATTCCGAAATCAAATTCTTTAATTATTGTCTCAAATTGAGTATTTTTCTGCTCCCAACAGTACCCAAAAAGTGTTACCAAACGTTAAAAAATTGGCATGGCCTTAAAAAAAACTACGCACTACCCTCTTATCCTTGTTTTCCTGATTTTCTCCATGCTTTTAAACTGCATGGGTATAATTATTATACAGTTTTCCGAGCAAAACATTTCCTATGGAGGTTTGGGACTACTGGAGGCTTTTAAAGACCTTCCAATAGCGGTCAGCTCCCTTGTGCTGGTCAATGTGATCGCACGGGTTGGAGCCAAGTGGAGCCTGTATTTTGCGCTTGGTTTTGCCGCTCTCTGCTGCCTTGTCATACCTTTTGTGGGAGAGTTCTGGTTTATGAAAATCTGGTTCGCGCTCATTGGAGTAGGATTCGCTGTAGGAAAAATGGCAACGTTTTCTCTTTTACGGTTCAATTTTAAAAGCAGTGCGCTCGCCTCGGTAATGAACCAGGTAGAAGCCTCCTTTATGTTTGGGATTTTCTTTGTAAATATTGGTTTTGGATGGTTGATTTCAAGTTCTTTAAGCGAATATTGGATGTTCGGATTCTGGGGAATTGCGGCCTTATGTCTGCTCACGATGTATCTGCTCCGAACCACCGGGTACCGTCAAGTACATGAACCTCCTACGGCTACTGCACTTACGGGCTTCCTGGGACTGTTGAAAGGTCCAACCCTTGTATTCCTATTAATCATGATGCTGATTGTCTTTACAGAGCAGTGCTTGAATTCGTGGCTACCCGCATTTTACCGCGCTAATTTTTCAGTATCCTCTGGATTTGCGCTGCAGAGCAGTGCGTTTCTAGCACTTTTCTCCTTTGTGGGTAGGTATCTAACCAGTAAAATCATCCACCGCTTCCACTGGTTTACGTACGTACGTTTTTGCATGGCGGTGGTGGCACTCGTTTTACTACTAATGTTCTTTTCTCTCCATTATTTTCCAAATAACAGCAGTTATCTTGTTTTTCTGATTCCTTCCATTGGCCTGTTTCTCTCACCGTTGTATCCTGTAGTTAATTCCCGAATGCTTTCTGGGTACGATGAAAAGAAAGTAGGAGTCCTTATTTCCGGATTGGTGATATTTTCTTCTTTGGGAAGTTCTTTGGGATCTATCTATATTTCCGTAGCTTTCCACTGGAATATTTCGGAGTTCTATCCACTCTTTGTATTAGGCTCTCTTACCCTTCTATTTATTCTCACCTTGCATTTCAAAAAAATTATTATCTCAAATTGATAAAATAGTCTTATCTTTAGTGGACAATATTTCAGCCATGACACAACTGGATGATTCTAAGAACCGTCAGAGTCTGCTAGACCTGATCAATACCACTGATTTTGTCGAACATATCTCAGTGGACTGCATTATTTTCGGGTTTCATAAAGATAAACTCAAAGTACTGCTATTAAAATACCACGACCTGGACCTGTATTCGGTACCAGGAGGATTTGTATTCAACCACGAAGATCTTAGGCAGGCTGCCGCAAGGGTACTCTACGAACGCACTCATCTGCACGATCTTTTCCTGGACCAGTTTCATACTTTTGGACGTATCGACCGCACGGAGAATAATGTCCACCAAATACTGCTTCAAAACAAGGGTATCGAGGTACCCAAAGACCATTGGATTTTTCAGCGTTTCATTAGTGTGGCCTATTGCAGTCTCATCGACTATACCATGTCGGAAACCTTCCCGGACGCACTGAACGAATCAGTGGAATGGCACGATGTAGATAAGCTTCCAAATATGGCCTTTGACCATGAACGTATGATAAACGAAGGACTTATACATCTTCGCAAGAACCTTGACACGCAGCTGGTTGCCTACAATCTCCTGCCTGAGAAGTTCACGATGATGCAACTCCAGCAGCTTTACGAAACGGTGCTTGGTGAAAAGTTTAGAAGAAATAATTTCCAGCGAAAAATGCTCAGTTTGGGAACCCTGGAACGTCTGGAGAAGTTCTACGACGGATCCCCTAATAAAGCCCCCTATTTGTATAAATTCTTACCAAGTGAAATCAGCGTTTGAGGTTGGAGAAATATTCCTAAATTAGACCAAAATAGATTTCCATGTCGTATTATCCTTTGCAAAGTATTCCAGATTACTATATGCTGGACCAGTTACTATCTGAAGAACACAAACTTATACGTTCCTCAGTTCGGGACTGGGTGGAGAGTTTTGTTATCCCCCAGATCGATCAGGCTGCACAAGAGCATCGGGACATACCGGGCCTGATGCAGGAACTGGGTAAAATTGGGGCGCTTGGTCCCTATATTCCCGAAGAGTATGGAGGCGCTGGTCTAGACCAAATTGCCTACGGTATCATCATGCAAGAGCTCGAACGTGGAGACTCTGCGGTGCGTTCTGCCGCCTCGGTACAAAGCTCCCTTGTGATGTTTCCCATCTTCAAGTACGGCAGTAAAGAGCAAAAGGAAAAATTTCTCCCAGGCCTCGCCCAAGGAGAACTCATTGGTGCTTTCGGCCTGACGGAACCTAACCACGGATCCGATCCAAGCTCCATGGAAACTACAATAAGGAAAACAGCGGATGGCTACACACTTAACGGCGCTAAAATGTGGATTACCAATGCCCCGCTCTGCCATCTGGCTGTGGTTTGGGCAAAGGATGAAGAGGGCAAGGTGCGCGGAGTCATTGTGGAGCGAGGAATGGAGGGTTTCTCCACACCAGAAACACATAATAAATGGTCCCTTAGAGCTTCAAAGACCGGGGAACTGGTTTTTGAAAATGTCCGGATACCATCAGAAAACATTCTTCCCGGCGTGGAAGGTCTGAAAGGACCTTTAAGCTGCCTGAATTCTGCGCGATACGGAATTTCCTGGGGCGTGATTGGAGCGGCCATTGACTGCTATTGTACTGCAGTACAATATACTAAGGAACGTCAACAGTTTGGAAAGCCTATAGCCTCTTTTCAACTGCAGCAAAAAAAACTAGCTGAATTTCTTACCGAAATTACCAAAGCACAGCTTCTATGCCTGCAGTTAGGAAACCTAAAAAATACGGAGACTGCTACTCCAGCGCAGATTTCCATGGCCAAGCGTAATAACGTAAAAATGGCCATTGAGATCGCACGTGAGAGCAGACAAATGCTTGGGGGCATGGGAATCATGGGAGACTTTCCTATGATGCGTCATGCGGCCAACCTGGAAAGCGTAATTACCTACGAGGGAACCCATGACATCCATCTTTTAATCACTGGATTGGATATTACAGGTATTAACGCATTCAGCTAAATAACCTTAACGTAACTATACTACAACTATAGCGGAATACTTGCAAGGGTATTACCGCTTTTCGTTTACGTGTAATTCTAGCCGCAGCGAGTCCTTCTCGCTAGAACGTACGGTTTTTTCTCCGGAGTTCAGTACATTTGCCCTCACTTATGACCGCACTTGATTATATACAATCGCATCTGGATTTACCACGAAGAAGTATCGATTCCACCATTCAGCTTCTGTCCGCTGAGGCCACGATTCCCTTTATTGCCCGCTACCGAAAAGACCAGACCGGTAACCTTAATGAGGTGGAAATACAAAAGATACAGAATCTTAAAATCCAATTCGATGAAATAGAAAAGCGAAAAAAAGCAATTCTGTCCGCCATAGAGAATCAGAAGCAGCTTTCACAGCCACTCGAGGAAAAAATAGTGGCAAGCTACGATTTACAAGAGCTGGAAGATCTTTATCTCCCATACAAACGAAAAAGAAATACTCGGGCACAGAGCGCGCGGGATCTGGGCCTTGAACCCCTAGCCCGTGCCCTTAAAGAAGGTAAAACGCTATCTCCTTCCTTTCTAGAGCGCTTTCTTTGCCCTGAACTCCCAACCTCAAGTAGGGCGCTGGAGCTAGCCCGCGATATCCTGGCAGAGTGGATAAGTGAGGATATTAAGGTGCGCAAGACTTTGCGAAGGCTTTTTGAACGTCGCGCTGCAGTGAAATCCGTACTGGTCAAAGCGAAAGCGCAGGACCCCGAGGCCCAAAAATACCGGCAATACTTTGACTGGCATGAACCGCTTTTCAAAATGCCCTCCCACCGACTTCTTGCCCTTTTAAGGGCCAGCCAGGAAGGCTTTGTACGAATGAAGGTAGAAGTGGACCCGGAGGAGATCTTTAAAACTCTCGAGCCTTTGGTGGTAAAACCCCACCATACGCACTTGGGGGAAATGCAACTGGCGCTCAAAGACAGTATCACCCGCCTACTCTATCCTTCACTAAGTACGGAGGTGCTGGGCTACTATAAGAGAAAAGCGGATCAGGCGGCCATCGACATATTTGCGCAAAATTTGAAGCAATTACTTCTCAGCGCTCCGTTGGGAGAGAAACGAATACTGGCACTAGATCCAGGGTATCGGAGTGGGTGCAAGCTGGTGTGTCTCGATGAGAAGGGCGAGCTGCTCCACAATGAGACAATCTATCCCCATCCTCCGCAAAAGGAAACTACCCAGGCCATAAAGAAAATTCGCTCACTGGTAGGTGCTTACAAAATAGAAGCCATAGCGATTGGTAACGGCACGGCGAGCAGAGAGACCGAAGCGCTTCTACAAAAAATAGCATTTGAACGCCCTCCGGAAGTTTTTGTGGTCTCGGAGGCTGGTGCCTCGGTCTATTCCGCTAGTGCATTGGCACGCGCCGAATTTCCCAGCTACGATGTAACGGTCCGAGGGGCAGTATCCATCGGCAGAAGACTTAGCGATCCGCTCGCAGAACTGGTAAAAATAGACCCCAAGTCCATCGGTGTAGGGCAGTACCAGCACGATGTCGACCAGTCTTTACTTCAACAACAGCTGCACCACACGGTGGTTGGAGCCGTCAATAGCGTAGGGGTCAATGTAAATACTGCCAGTGCTTCGCTTTTGCAGTACGTTTCGGGAATTGGTGAAAAATTAGCTGCAGCCTTGGTGGAATATCGCAAGGAGCACGGAGGCTTTAGTTCAAGGGAACAATTACTAAGCGTACCACGCCTTGGTAGCAAAGCGTTTGAGCAGTGCGCTGCATTTCTTCGGATTCCACAGTCCAAGCATCCCTTGGATAATTCCGCAGTACACCCCGAATCCTATCCCGTTGTAGAAAGAATTGCAAAAGACCTGCGGATGGATTTAGATCAGCTCATCGGTAATGCCCCGCTGCTGGATAGTCTGGAACTTGAAAAATACACTAGCGAAAAGCTGGGAATACTTTCACTGAAAGATATCGTCTCAGAACTTAAGAAACCGGGACTGGATCCTCGGACCAGTGCAAAAGTGCTTGTATTTGACAGCAGCATACGCAAGCTTGAAGACCTTAATGAAGGAATGGTCTTAAATGGCATTGTCAACAATATCACGGCATTTGGATGTTTTGTGGACATCGGCATTAAGGAAAGCGGCCTGGTGCATATTTCGCAGGTCTCCGACAGATTTCTCTCAAGCGTCACGGAGGCAGTGCATCTGCACCAACATGTCAAAGTGAGAGTCTTGGAAGTGGACCTAGAAAGGCGTCGGGTACAGCTTAGCATGCGCCTAAAAGACTAAAGTCCCCTACACCCTAATAGATTACTTTCTGCGTTCTGGTAAACGGTACGTCGGGGTCAAGGATCTCTGCGATGACTCCTTTTATTCCTTCCAGCAGATCCTCCAGCGTATAGTCCTTCATTTGTAGTGGCTGCACCCCTTCCCCTACCTTAGCAAAGGACCATATTCCGGCAGAAAATGCTCTACCGCTATATTCTGCATCCTGTCCCAAAGCATAGAGGTAGAAGGCAAGCTGAAGGCCTTTGCTGTGTTTATAGGAGAGTCCCTCTTGAAAGGACTTTAAACCAAAGGACAGTTCTTGCGAGTTTAGAGAAGATTTATAGTCAATGAGACGCACCTGACCATCAAATTCATCCATACGGTCAATGATGCCCCGAAGCTCTACACTGCCGTGCCCCGGAATCTCAAGAGGAACTCCAGAAAAGCGTTTTTCTACCGCAAGGATTCGCAGCGAGCTACCTTCTTCCACACTCTGCGTGTCTTTCTTTATGATCCGCTCAAGCACGGAGAGAGCCATCTGCTTATGGATATAATTCATTCCCACAGCATAATAAGCCGGATCGTGTTTCAGCCGCTCCATGGCATGGGCCAAAGCCGCCTCGGTTTGCCCTAACAAGCCTTCTAGATCTTTAGTAGTAAGATATTTCTCTACCAGGGGCTCGTAGAGGTACTCCAGTGAAAAGTGAATAAGGTTTCCATAATTTCTGCTCGAAAGCTCTTCCTCTATCTCTTCATTTTGTGAATAAAGGATATTCTTTAGGTAAAAATCCATCGGATTGTACAGGTACGAATTCAGATGCGATGCCGCCACACGGCTTTTCCAGCGTTCTAGGCGTTCTAAAAGAGCGGGTGTTTTTGAAACAGACATCTCGGAAGTCTCCGTTGCCGTCGCGGATGTATCCACTACGAAATGGTGCACTTTGTGGGGACTTTCCATTTGCAACTGGGTAATGAATCTACTTTTCTCACCACTGTTTATACCGGAGGTAAGTGAATTGTAGAGCAGATATACTTTTTCTGCCTGTTGGATCAGACGGTAGAAATGATAGGCATAGATGCTGTCCGATTCCAGGTAGGTATGCATCTGGTGGCTCGCGCGTACGTTAAAGGGAATATAGGAATTGCCTCCGGATCCGGGAAGTTTCCCTTCATTTACAGAGAGAAGCACTACGTTCTTAAAGGTAAGAAGTCTAGTTTCCAAGAGTCCCATCACCTGCAGTCCCTTTAAGGGTTCCCCTACAAAGTCAATGGTCTGGGTCTGCACCAGCTGGTTGATTAGTATCTCGAGCACATCTACCGAGTGCACAAAGTCAAAATCCGCCAATTGGTTGGAAAGGATCCTTAGTTGTTTTTCAAAATGCGAGATATTCTCGTACTGCAAATCGGAGAGTTTAAATGTTTTTAGATCGGTGGTGAATGCCAGAAGTTTCTCCAAAAGTTCCATGGGAGAAGAACATTTCTCCAGGATTGAGAAATAACTCAAATCGCCAAGCAGTTCTTTGAGCATTTTATAAGAGAGGTAGACGCGGTTCTTTTCCACGAGCTCCTTCTGAAATGTGGCGATAATCTCATTATCCGTTACAGCAGCTGGAATGGCAGTGAGAATATTCACCAGGTCCTTATAGTAGTAACTACCCGAACGGATTTCCAGTTGCTTGTGGAGATGTAAGAGCGCACGTATACCTTGAGAGAAGGCCATGTTCTTTATAGGATAACCCATAGTTATATTCAGATGCTCTACAAAAGACAGTTCAGAGATCACCGAAGGCAATAGATTCTCATCCAGTAACACCACAGCAGTGTCTTCCAGTTCCTCAGGCTTAATTTGTTGCAGAATGGAACTAAGAAGCTTGGTCTGTGTAACGTTACCAGGCACTTCGTACAAGGCAATGTATTTAGACTGCATGAAATCCTGGTCCACCCACTGAAACTGCCGGAAATCATTGAATTCCTTCCATTGTCGGTGCCTGCGAAGGAATGCTCCGGCTTCCTGCACGGAGTTGTCCATATAGTAACTGTCGGAATGGAAGTAGCATTGGGCCTTGTCCAGGGCTAGCAGTTCACGGATGAGTTTTTCTTCGAGTCGGGTCAGTGCATTCAGACCACAGAACACGAACCGCTCTTTGGATGCCGCTATGTACTGCCCCACATTTTTAAGTGCCATCAGGTGTACCATACCCGGAGAGGCCAGTCCCTGCTGCTCCAGATGCCGGTCAAGTTGAGGTAGATACTCGCCGTTTTTCTTCCAGAAATCCAGGAAACGCTGCGATACCTCTCCAAGCTCGTCCTGTCCTAGGGATTTTGCCCACTGTAAAATGCGTTCCTCCTCCTGCATGTAATCTAGCACCGCTAAGGGCTCGGGAGCAAATTTGAGTATCTCGTCCCAGTCTTTTGCAAGCGCGGGAAACCACTTGAGGAATTCCGAAAATTCCATTGGGTAGAGCTGCGTATGAAATCGGTAGGCCTCCAGAGTTAATGCTAGGCCCTGGATACAGGTGGCTCCTGAGATTTCCTCAGTCAACTCCTCGATGGTTTTCATTCGAGGAAGAAATCCGCTGTAGCCTAAATCCTCAAGTGCCTTTTTGAAAAAAATCTGCGGTCGTTTTCCCGGGAAAACCACCACATGGTCTTTCAGGTCTTTTGCGTCTTTTATAAGTTCAGCGGCGATGCGGTAAAGAAATGAATATTTCAAGGGGTTGTGCTTTTAAAGTGTTGAAGTTGCATAAGTTCCTTCTCAATCCACAGCTCGTAGGCTTTTTGAAAGGAAGGATGGGTTCCTTTACGGGTCTTGGTATCGTATTTTTCCTGTTCTTTAAGATACTGCGCATAGTAGGCATCAAAAAGGGGCTTAAAACCCTTTTTTAAATCCTCCAGTGAGCGTAGTCTCTGCAAAGCTGCCTTCTTTATTTTACGCGCATAGACTTCGGCCAGATCAAAGTGGCCCTGTTCGTGGGAGAGAAGTGCGCTCGATTTTGCTTTGGGGTGCACATACGAACGGGTAGGATCAAAAAATGCATCTACCGTAATAAAATACCTGCCCGATGCCAGTTTACCTGAACGGCCTTTCATTCCCACTGCGCTTTGCGCCGCTTGCCTTAAATCCCCGCGCTCCCTAAAATGGGACCACTGTATAGATTGCGTTGCCTTCCAGGGGATGGTTTGCGAAAAAAACAATGGAGCCACACTGAAAAATACTGCAGCCAAGGCTCTGGAACGGATAAATAATGTAATAAGACGGGTTATAGATACTATGAATTAAAATTTCCTTTAGAAATATACACCACTTTTTTGGTTTCAAAAAATTCCATTGGAAAAAATTCTTTTAGCTGGAAAATCTCTGCACGGATTCCTTGCAATTCCTCGCCCAAATCGCCCCCCTTTAGGTAGAGCACACCATTGTGGCGGGAATTGATCTGATCCTTCAAGAACTTCCCTCTAAGCCATTTGAGAAATACCGGCATTTGCGTCACTGCTCGTGAAACCACAAAGTGAAAGCGGTCCTTTATCTCTTCGCAGCGCGCATGTATCGCCGTAACGTTCTCAAGACCCAATGCGCTGGAGACTTCTTTTACTACAAGGATTTTCTTTCCGATGGAATCCACCAGGGTAAACTCGCTCTCTGGGAAAAGTATGGCCAGGGGAATGCCCGGGAACCCCCCTCCGGTTCCTACATCAAGGACTTTAGTACCTGCGGCAAATTCCATGACCTTAGCGATTCCTAAAGAATGTAAAACGTGCCTTTCATAAAGTGCGTCCAGGTCTTTTCTCGATACTACATTGATTTTTGCGTTCCATTCCCGATACAGCGCCTCAAGCTGCTCGAATTGGTGGATTTGTTTCGGAGTAAGATCGGGAAAATAACGTAAAATGGTCTCTTGCATACGCTGTGTCTTAAGCGTACAAATGTACATTTTTTGAGTGAAGTGGTGTAATTGTTAGGCCTTTTTAAACCTATAGCTAACTTTTCATACCTTTACGGCTATGACGACCCTTACCGAAGAAAACTACCTGAAAGCTATCTACCATCTTACCAAAGATAAAGACACGGTCCTAGTCAACGAACTGAGCAGGATGCTGGGAGTAAAGATGCCCAGCGTGAATTCCATGATGAAGAAATTCATGGAAAAGGACTGGGTCCATTTCCAGAGCTACAAACCGATCGTTGTGACTCCTGAAGGCAAGAAAAGAGCAGCCCTTGTCGTGCGCAAGCACAGGCTTACTGAGATGTTTCTGGTAGAAAAAATGGGTTTTGCCTGGGACGAGGTACACGAAATTGCCGAAGAAATCGAACACATTAATTCCGAGGCCTTCTTTGAAAAGATAGATCACCTGCTTAATTTTCCTAAGGCCGATCCTCATGGCTCCCCCATTCCCGATAAAGAAGGTCGTGTGCCGCATTTTAATTACATCCGGTTAACAGAGCTTAATAATGGTGAGAAAGGTATTTTTTCCGCACTCTCTGAGGCTCCAGTGGAGCTTTTGAACCATTTGGACACTATAGCGCTTTCTCTTGGGGCACTTGTGGAAGTACTCCATGTAGAACCCTTTGATGGTTCCACTACCCTTAAGTACGCTGCGCGCACCCATATCCTAAGCAAAGTCGTGTGCGAAAGGCTGCTTGTGGAGCGCATATCCTAAAAAAAAAGGCCGCTATCTTCTAAAAGAGCGGCCTTAGTACTAGGTATCGCGTACCGATTATTTTTTATTCTTCATTGCTGCTTCCTTGGCCTTAAATTCCTGGAATTTAGCTTCGTTTCTAGTAGATTGGTACAGACCTTTTAACAGGGTAACTGCATCAAGGTTGTTAGGATCTGCCTGATACCATTTTTCCGCAAAAGGCAAAGCGCGTGCGAAGCGGGCTCTACGGTCTTCCATGATTTTGTTGGCTTCGGCGCTTTTCTGTGCCTTACGTAGTTCGTTGTATTTATCGATATGCTTTTGGTCGTTGTCCACGTCCATAATCATATAGGTAAGGTTTTGGTATGCCGGAGCGTAGTTTGGATCAATTTCCACTGCCTTCTTAAAGTATCCTTCCGCTTCCTGAAGCTTACTAGGATCCTTGCTTGCAATTACTCCTAGGTTGTAGTAGCTAATCTTGTCTTGTGGATTCTTAGCTACCAGTTCCTTAAGGCTTGCCATGAAATCGTCTGTTTTACCTGCGCGGTAGTACGCTACTCCTTCCAGTTCGGTAAGACGGGCACTTTTTGGGAATTTAACTTTCGCCGCCTTGGTATGTGCGATCAGCTCGTCGTATTTCTCAGCATCAAGTAGTAGTCCTGCGTACGTTTCGTAGAGTTCCTGCTCGATATTAGGAGTCGTTTCGTTACGGAAACCGGAATACTCGCCTGTAGCTTCGGTTTTCTTTAATAGATCCCATGAGGACTTATCGAATTCCTGCTCCTGTCCGGATTTCTTCTCTGTTGCATAGTAACGAGTCTGTACGCCGTTGTATCCTGAATCGATGAGTTCTTTGTAAACCGCAATGGCGTTTGGTTTGTCTTCCGCCATCGCATAGGTTATTCCGGAAAAATATAGATACTGCTTGTTCTCTTGTCCTGCTGCTTTTAGAAGGTTGTATACTTCGCGGAATTTAGGTCCTGCTACCGTATACTGTTTTGCATCGTACGCATCCACTGCTGCTTTATTGGCAGCCTGTACCATAGGATTCACCATCTCGGCAATCTTAGGAACAAGTGTTGGCTGGTAGGATTCTTCTTTAAGTCCGGAGATGCCGGAAGCATCCGCCTGCGCCTTACCTACGAAATATACTTTGGTTTTTCCGTCCTTCCCTGCGTATACTTTCTGCTTACCCATATCGGCTACCTTGGCCAGATACTGCGCTGCTTCTACCGTCTTACCGCTTTTAAGAAGTGTAACCCCTTTGGTAAAATAGTACTGTTCCTGCACTTCCGGCTCGAGTAGGTAGGTCTTGCCACCTAGGGCTGCATCTGCTGCTGCAAGCTGTGATGTTGCCGTGGCAACATCGTTGGACTGTGCGGCCTTGAATGCCGCCGATACTTCCTTCTTTTGAGCGTAGGCAAAGGTCATGGAAACCACTGCTAAACTTAAAATAATCTTTTTCATTGTTGTTATACCTTTTTAATTTGGTTGGATTGATTTTTAAGGGAAATGTTAAATTTCCTCAGATTCCCCGTCCTCTACAGGAGGGTTTTTCTTAGCATTTTTCTCCTCTTCCTCTATGGCGCGCAGAGCCTGCTCATCGCCCACGTTGGACACCTGGTTGTCTCCCGTCTGCTCGGTAGCGGAAAATTCTACCTTATCACTAGATACAGCCGCCTTGAAACCTTCATCCTCTAGAAGTTCCTGCTCGAGGTCTTCCACTTCCTTATCCATTGCCACTTTGGCAATCGCAGCGATTTCGTCGGTACTCTTAAGGTTGATGAGTTTCACTCCCTGGGTATTACGACCCATGACACGCAGTTCATCCACGCTCATCCGGATAGCAACTCCACTCTTGTTTATGATCATAAGGCCGTCTCCGTCCACTACATTCTGTATGGCAATGAGATTACCGGTCTTTTCCGTTACGTTGAGGGTAATTACTCCCTTACCACCACGGTTGGTGATGCGGTAGTCTTCTACAGCGGAGCGCTTACCGTATCCTTTTTCAGATACCACAAGCACACTTTCATTTTCTTTGTCGTTAACCACAATCATTCCGATCACTTCGTCCTTCTCATCCAAAGCAATTCCACGTACCCCGATCGAGCCACGGCCTACGGCGCGGGCTTTCTCTTCAGGGAAACGAATACACTTACCGAACTTGGTTGCGATCATGATCTCCGAGTTGCCACTTGTCAGCCATGCGCCAAGCAATTGGTCGTCCTCACGAATCTCGATGGCGTTGATACCGTTGACTCTTGGGCGCGAATACGCCTCAAGCAAGGTTTTCTTTACCGTACCGTTGCGGGTGATCATTACCACGTACATCTGACGTACGTACTCCAAATTCTTCAGGTCGTTTGTCTTAATATAGGCTTTTACCCTATCGTCCGGTTCCAAATTGATAAGGTTCTGTATAGCCCTACCTTTAGCAGTGCGGGAACCTTCCGGTATTTCAAAGACGCGCAACCAGTAGCATTTTCCTTTCTCCGTAAAGAACAGCATGTACTGGTGGTTGGTTGCAGAGACGATATACTCAAGGAAATCTTCATCGCGGGTAGTAGCGGCCTTATTTCCTACCCCACCACGCGACTGCACTTTATATTCGGAAAGAGAAGTCCTTTTAATGTATCCCGCATTGGAGATGGTTACCACCACGGCCTCGTCGGCTATGAAGTCCTCAATAGACATATCGCCTCCGGCGTAGTCAATTTCCGTGCGGCGCTCATCACCGTATTTTTCTTTAATTTCGAGCATTTCATTCTTAATGATCTCATAGCGACGTCCTTCATTGGAAAGAATATCCTCCAAATCCTTGATAAGGGCCATGATCTCTTCATACTCTGCGCGAATCTTATCGAGTTCCATTCCGGTAAGACGCGCAAGACGCAGATCCAAAATGGCCTGGGCCTGTATTTCGGACAGCTCAAATTCCTCGATGAGGCCTTCTTTTGCGTGCTGCGGTGTGGAGGAATGACGGATGATGGCAATTGCTTTATCCAGGGACTGCTGCGTTCCAATTACTTTCATAAAGCCCTCAAGGATATGGGCTCTCTCTTTTGCTTTCTTAAGTTCGAATTCGGTTCTTCGTACCACCACCTCGTGACGGTGCGCCACAAAATGCACGATGATGTCCTTTAAGTTCAGCTGCTCGGGACGTCCCGCCACCAGAGCAATATTATTAACACTGAAAGAAGTCTGCAGTGCAGTATACTTATACAGTAGATTCAGCACCACATTAGGAATTGCATCGTTTTTTAGTTCGTAAACAATACGCATACCTTGACGGTCCGACTCGTCACGGATCTCGTGGATACCGGTGAGTTTCTCATCCTTGACAAGCTCCGCGGTCCGGCTAATCATCTCCGCTTTATTGACCTGGTAAGGAATCTCCGTAACAATGATGGCGTTACGGTTTCCAATTTCTTCAAAATTTACTTTCGCACGGATAACAATGCGGCCTCTTCCAGTAGTTAAGGCATCACGCACTCCCTCATACCCGTAAATGATACCACCGGTAGGAAAATCCGGGGCAATTACATGTTTCATGAGCTCGTCCACAGTGATCTCGCGGTTATCTATGTACGCGCAAATGCCATCCACTGCCTCAGAGAGGTTATGCGGGGCCATATTGGTAGCCATCCCTACAGCAATACCGGAGGTACCATTGACCAGTAGGTTAGGAATCCTGGTAGGCATCACAGTAGGTTCGGTCATCGAGTCGTCAAAGTTGTTCTGGAAATCGACCGTATCCTTGTCTAAGTCGGCAAGGATTTCATCGGAGATTTTCTTAAGACGCGCCTCGGTGTAACGCATTGCTGCTGGTGGGTCCCCGTCCATGGAACCGAAGTTACCTTGTCCGTCTACCTGGGTATATCTTAAGGACCAAGGCTGGGCCATACGTACCATTGCATCGTATACGGAGCTGTCTCCGTGGGGGTGGTACTTACCCAGTACGTCCCCAACGATTCTGGCGGATTTAAGGTGCTTTCTGTTGGAAAACACGTTCAAACCGTACATACCGTATAAAACCCTTCGGTGCACCGGCTTTAGCCCGTCGCGCACATCGGGCAAAGCCCTTGAAACAATAACCGACATCGAATAATCGATGTAGGAGGATTTCATCTCATCGACAATATTAATGGGTATTAACCTTTCTCCTTCTGTATTCATATTTAGATTAATAAATGAGTATCAGGTCGTTACAAGACCCGTTATTTTTTGTTTTTCTTCACTTTATAATAACGTGCTAATTTAGGAAAAAAATCCCGATTTTTGCTGCGGAAACTTGTAAAATTAATCCTTAAACCAAGCACAAAATGAGCGTACTAAGCCTAACTTTTCACACTACTGCCGCCATCGAACAGGAGTGGAATTCCTATGCCCAGAAGGAGCTGGAAGAACTGGTTAACAATTTGTGGGACGTGGAGAAATACATGCTCTCCCAAGTGGAGAGCGAAATGCTCAGTGAGGGAAGCAACACCAATGTACTTTTGGTATTTGCCTCACCACAGAAGCGCATGGAATTCTTGGAAAGTGAGCTACAGAATATCACTGAGCGTATTCTAGAAAGGTTCGGGGATCAGGTACTGGTATTCAAAACACTGCTCAACCCTTTGTCAAGCACCCTTTAGTTACCTTTCGTAAGGCCCGCAAGAAACTCCATCGTATCGACGTTGTCGGCATAGGTTGAAAGCGAGGGGCATTGCGCCTGCCCAGGCCGTACGGTTGGTAGGGACAGATCCATAGAACTCACCACGCACTGGATCTGCTCTCTTGAGCGCTCCAACGTTTCTTCAAGATCGCTTAGGTTTTCGTAACGGCTAAAATACACTACGCCCAGCGGTGAAAAGAGCGCGTCCTGCTCCTTTAGCATCACAAAATTATTGTCCCAGAACTGCTCCTGGTTCATTAGATAGATAGCCTTGTGGTAGTCGTAGTTGTTGACGTAGGAATGGTGGTTGATAATTTCCCCAAATCCCACAAAGCTTTCAAAAAGACGGTCCAGGAGAAAATCGCGCGGGATAAACAGTTTCGAAACATTCCTGCATCCTAGTCCAAAGTAGGAGAAAATATCACTGGAAAGTGCCTTCAGCTCCTCTGAAGTCTCGCGGCCTGAGAGTACTGCCACTGAGGTGCGGTTCTTACGTATTATGTGGGGGTAGGCTTTAAAGTACTGCTCTAGGTAGCGCGCCGTATTATTGCTTCCCGTAGCAATTACCGCATCAAAATCCTCCAGTCTTTCCACTAATTCATAGGCCAAATCTACCCCGGTAAATTCCTGCCATTTTTCAAGCAGCACGGGAATAAGCCTCTTGTCTTTTGAAGAAAGCTTGATAAGGGCTTTATTTCCACTTAGAAGCACACACAGTACGTCGTGAAAACCCACTAAAGGAATATTGCCCGCAAGAATAAGACCTACTTGTACGCCCTGACCAGAAAATTCGTAGGCCTCTAGCCACAAGTGAATCTGCTCCCTTTTAAATTCAGATGAAAGAGCGCGTAGGGCCTGGTATTGGTTCTGCTCCGTGAACCAGGAATTTTCTGCTTTTGACCTTGCAACTGCCTCTTTGAGTTGCTGAAAATCTAAGGAGTCGCTACTGCCCGCATTTGTTTCATGCTCCAAAAAAGCAGCTATATATTCTCCTAATTTCACCAGTCCGGTGATTTGTTTTTCAGTGTGCATTATAAGGGGGAATTGCGAGATTTTTACTAATTTTGTGCAAATTTATAAAAATTAAAATCAGCAATGGCGATTAAAATAACGGATGAATGTATCAATTGCGGAGCCTGCGAGCCGGAATGCCCCAACAACGCAATTTATGAAGGTGCCGTAGACTGGAAAGCCTCTGAGGGCACAGCCCTTAAGGGTATGGTCACTTTAAAGTCGGGACTCACCGTGGATGCAGATGCACCCCAGGAGCCCGTCAGTGACGATGTGTACTTTATTGTCACCGATAAATGTACCGAATGCAAAGGTTTCCATGAGGAGCCTCAGTGTGCTGCTGTATGTCCTGTAGACTGCTGTGTACCGGATGAAGACAATGTAGAATCGGAAGAAAGTTTACTTGCGAAAAAGGCTTTCCTTCACGATGAATAAAACTTGAGCCTCATTTAATGAGGCTTTTTTTTCCCTCCGATGCGTAATCGGTTTTTTATAAATCCTACTATAACCCATGAAGATACACAATTTCAGCGCCGGTCCCAGCATACTTCCAAAGGAAGTGTTTGAACAGAGCGCACAAGCAGTACTGGACTTTAACGGATCGGGGCTTTCCATCCTTGAAATCTCCCACCGAAGTAAGGATTTTGTGGCAGTAATGGAGGAAGCCAGGCAGCGGGTACGCACCCTCATGCAGCTTCCAGAACACTACCACGTTCTGTACCTGGCAGGAGGTGCCAGCCTGCAGTTCCTTATGACCCCTTACAATTTGATGAAAGAGCAGGGAGGTAAAGCGGCCTACGTGGATTCAGGCAGTTGGGCAGCAAACGCCATAAAAGAAGCAAAAAAACTGGGCACTGTAGATATTGTAGGATCCTCCAAAGAAAAGCACTATTCCTATATTCCTAAGGATTTCACGGTGGATGATAGTTACGATTACTTCCACTGTACCTCTAATAATACTATTTACGGGACCCAGATGCAGGAGTTTCCGAAAGTACCTGTCCCTGTATGTTGTGACATGAGCTCGGATATTTTTTCCAGAAAACTCGATTTCAGCCAGTTTGACCTTATTTATGCCGGAGCACAGAAAAACATGGGACCTGCGGGTGTTACCCTTGTGGTAGTGAACGAACAGATTCTTGGAAAAACGGGACGTACCATTCCCTCGTATCTCGATTACCAGAACCATATAGCCAAGGAATCGATGTTTAACACCCCTCCGGTATTCAATGTCTACGCCACGCTTCTGACCCTTCGCCATCTGGAAAAAACAGGAGGTATTGAGGCCGCAGAAAAAAGAAACCGCGCCAAAGCCGAGCTGCTTTATAACGAGATAGACCGCAACGATCATTTCCAGACGTTCTGCGTGAAAGAGGACCGTTCCGTAATGAATGTCTCTTTTGAGCTTTTAAGCCCAGAGCTTAAAGAGATGTTCGATCAGCGCTGCAAAGAGGCTGGGATCAGTGGCCTTAACGGACACCGTAGCCTGGGTGGATACCGCGCAAGTATCTACAATGCCATGCCTATAGAAAGCGTGGAAGTGTTAGTAAGTGTCATGCAATCCCTATAAACAATAATTGAATACCCCCCACTCCTATGAAAATACTTGCTGCAGATTCGTTTTATCCCGAAGGGCTGGAGCAACTGCGCCAGGAAGGCTTCGAGGTAATTGAGCACCGCATCTCCAGGGAGCATCTTGCCGATTTTATTAATTCGGAAGGTATCGAGGGGATACTGGTTCGAAGCAGCACCCAGTTGGACCAGGAGCTACTTTCCTTATGTCCCAATTTAAAACTCATAGGCCGGGGCGGAATTGGAACCGACAATATCGATCTTACCTATTGCCAGCGCGCAGGAATCCAAGTGGTTACCACGCCCGGAGCATCCAGTAGGTCGGTGGCAGAACTGGTATTTGCCCATTTCTTCTCAATGGCCCGCCATCTGCACGAAAGCAACCGCTTGATGCCGTTGGAGGGAGAAAGCCGATTTTTAGAACTTAAAAAAGAGTTTGCTCGTGCCTTTGAACTGGAAGGAAAGACGCTGGGAATCATAGGCTTGGGAAATATAGGAAAGGAAGTGGCCCGAATGGGTACCGCTCTGGGCATGCGCATTAAAGTGCTTACCCGCACCGAGCGGACCGAAACGCTGGAACTAAGGTTCCACGCACTTCCCCCCGTAGCGTTTCAGCTGCAAACCCAAACCGATATGGAGTCCTTTCTCTCTGATTTGGATTTTTTATCTATTCACACCCCCAAAACGGAGGGCTACCTGCTGGACCAACGAGAATTTGCGTGGATGAAGGAAGGGATCTATATTGTAAACACTGCCCGTGGTGGGGTGCTTAATGAAGTGGAACTACTGGAGCAGATCGAAGCAGGCCATATTCAAGGTGCAGCCCTCGATGTCTTTGAGACCGAACCCCAACCCGAAGTACAGATCCTTATGAACCCTGCCCTCTCCCTTTCTCCACACCTAGGAGGAAACACGGTCGAGGCACAGGAAAAAATTTCCCGGGAACTTGCCCGCCAGATCATTGAAATAAAAGACCAACTTTTAAGATAAGAGATAACTTATGCCGACATTCAGACCTTTTCGTGGTATCAGACCCGTGGACGATTATATAGACCGCTTTCCCACGCACCCACTGGATAATTTCTCCCTGGAAGAAATCACCCAGAAAGCACAACTGGAAAGCTCCTACATACAGATGATCAAGCCCTACGTCCTTAGCAAAAGCAAAGACGTGGACCGCAACCTGCGCAAGATTCGGAGTAGTTACGAGGAGATGTTAAGCGAGAAAAAACTCGTTCAAGACAGTTCGGCCTACTACCTTTACGAACAGATCTATCCTAATAAATCGGTATTTAGGGGGCTTCTGGGCCTTACCTGGGTGGAGGACTTCTGGAACGGAAAGATAAAAAGGCACGAGAGTACCATACCGCAGAAGAAAGAACGCCTGGCGCATTACCTTGAAAAAGTGAATTTGCAGAGCGAGCCGGTGCTTCTCACCTATCCCAGTAATTCCAAGGTGGAGCTACTCATGAACCACGAGGAGAAAAATGTTCCCATTCTAAACTACGAAGACAGTCAGGGTATAAAGCACAAGATCTGGAGAATTGACAACCGACTTAAAATGCAGCAATTCAAGGAAGTACTTGAATCTATAGAGAATTTCTATATTGCCGACGGACACCACCGTATTGGGTCTGCAGCCTTGAATGCAAGTAATCTTAGAGCAAAGAACAAGCGCCATACGGGTACCGAACCCTATAATTTTGTATTCAGCTTTATTGTATCCAACCAGTCCATCAAAATACACGACTACAACCGTGTAGTGCGTGATCTGAACGGAATGAGTAGCGAGGCCTTTCTTAAGGCTTTGGAAAAATCCTTCAACATCCATGAGAAGGGAGACCATCCTTACTACCCTTCCCAGAAATACCACCTTTCCATGTACCTGGGAGGGAAGTTTTACTCCCTACACGTAAAGCACGAGTTAAGGACGCAGGACATTTCCTTGAACCATATTGACCACCACCTGCTCGATGAGCTGGTTTTCAACGAAATACTAGGTATAGAAGACACGGACAGTTCGGACCGTATCGACTACATTAAAGGCACCAGCTCCTCGGAAGGGATCCTAAGGCTTAAGGAAGCGGTAGATAGTGGTAAATTCACTGCAGGATTCGGCATCTATCCGGTAAGTTTCAATGAGATGATACGCATTTCAGACCATAAGATAATTATGCCTCCTAAGTGCACCTATATCGAACCCAAACTGGTCACTGCCTTGGTGATGTACGACATGAAATAGTACTGTCCTCTATAACTAACCGAACAGAACAGTCCCATCCTCCTGCAGGTGGGACTTTTTCTTCCGTATACCTTAACTCTTCTGTAGGGCTAAAGCGCGCTCCTAAAGTGTACACCGATTGCCTTGAAAGAAAAAAAAATTCCTATTTTCGTCGTAAAACTATTTCATGAAACATCTATTACTCTCCTCATTGCTGCTGACGGGTCTAGTTTCCGCGCAGAAATCCCAGGACTCTGTACAATTTAAAGCCATCGCAGAGCATATATTGGTTCATGGTGAGTCCTACAACGATTTAAAGGAACTGACCAAAGGTATTGGACACCGCCTAAGCGGCTCTTCGGCCTACGAGAAGGCCGTGGTATGGGGTGAGAAAAAACTAAGACAGGCAGGGGCCGATAAAGTGTACCTGCAACCCGTGATGGTACCTGTGTGGGTTCGCGGAAAGGAATCCCTTAAAATTCGTACAAACGGAGGACATTGGGAAGAAATCAAGATGCTTTCTTTGGGGAATTCCGAAGGCACCCAGGGAAAAGACCTTAAAGCAGAACTCATCATGGTTTCCAGTGAAAAGGAATTTCAGATGCTTCCTGCAGACAAAGTACGGGGGAAATTCGTCTTCTTTAATTTCCCATGGGGTCACCATCATGTAGAACCCTTCAAGGCGTATGGAGAGGCCGGGAAATACCGCCGTTCGGCGGCAAGTTGGGCCGCAGCAAAAGGGGGCGTGGGCGTGGTAATTCGCTCGCTTTCTTCCGCATTCGATGATGAGCCCCACACCGGGTCGCTGCGTTACGAAGAAGAGCTTAAGAAGGTCCCAGCAGTAGCGATAGGAAATGAATCCGCGGACCGATTAGCCCGTTTGCTTGAAAAGCAAAAACTTGAGGTACTTCTTAACTCTGAGGCCACCAATAAAGGCGAGCAACTCTCCTACAACGTAATTGGAGAGATTACTGGCCATAAAGACTCCAAAGTTATTGTAGCGGCAGGACACCTGGATTCTTGGGACGTGGGTGAAGGGGCACACGACGACGGCTCGGGAGTAGTCCAAAGCATTGAAGTACTACGCACATTCAAAGAACTGGGAATAAAAAACAACCATACCATAAGGGTCATTCTCTATGCTAATGAAGAGAACGGCGTCCGGGGTGGTTACGCGTACTTAGATGCAGTTAAGAAATCCAAGGAACCCCATCTCTTTGCCATAGAGAGCGATTCGGGCGGTTTCACTCCACGGGGAATTGCCATGGATATGGAGGAAGAAAAAATCAGACAGATTACCTCCTGGGAGGATCTTTTCCGCCCCTACGGAATACACGATTTCCAGCGCCGGCACAGCGGTGTGGACATAGGCCCGCTTAAAAGTTTGGGTATTCCCCTATCGGGGCTTTTTCCCGATCCGCAGCGGTATTTTGACATCCACCACACCCATGAAGACACACTGGAAAAGGTCAACCGACGCGAACTTTTACTTGGAGCCTCTGCCATGACCCAGCTTATTTATATGATTGATAAGTATTGGTAAAAAAAAATAAATATCTACATTAGCACCCTAAAATTAAATAAGGGTGCTTTTTTATGCCCCATAATAGCAAATGCAGTATCAGGTCCAACCAAAAAGCCGGCACACACCAGTAGCGTTTGGTTTCTTACTACTCTATATGGCTGCCCTATCCACTTTACTGTGGAAGATAGGTTTTGGAATCTCCCCGGAGGAACAGGAACTTCTAGCGGTCTTTCTCTCTACAGTTGCTTTGGTGGGTGCACTCCATCTGGCAATTAGCGCATACCAAGGACTACGCAGCCGAAAACCATCGGCTTTAATACTGGACGGGCTTCTAGTACTCTATTCGGTGGTTGCACTTTTTCAGGAACTATTCAGTGGATTTCAAGGATACTACAGTGAATGGATCCATTTTGCAATTTTTGTTCAGGCGCTGCGCCATTTCTCACGCTTCCGACTGAATTACCGCAGGTCCTTTCTTAATCCAGCGCAGCTCTTTATAGGCAGTTTCCTGGTGCTCATCCTTCTCGGTGCGGGACTTTTAATGCTTCCCAAAGCTACCTACAGTGGTATTTCCCTGATCGATGCACTGTTCACTTCCACCAGCGCCGTCTGTGTTACAGGGCTTATCGTAGTGGATACGCAGGCCCACTTCACTCCCCTGGGCCATTGGCTCATCATGGCGCTCATTCAGGTGGGCGGTCTTGGGATTCTGACCTTTGCTAGTTATTTCAGCTTTTTCTTTAAAGGTGGGGCAACCTACGAGAATCAGATAGCACTGAGTGATATAACCAGCTCGGAAAAAATCGGCGAAGTTTTCACCACGCTACGTCGTATCATTGTCATCACGTTTCTGGTAGAGCTTATCGGTGCAGTGATGATATTTTCTACTTTAGGAGACTCACTTAAAGGTTCCTGGAGTGAAAAGCTTTTCTTTTCGGTGTTTCACAGTATATCTTCCTTCTGTAATGCAGGGTTCTCTACCCTTACCCTGGGGATGGCGGACGAAAGAGTGCTATTCAATTATCCTCTTCAGCTAAGTATCATAGGGATATTCGTATTTGGAGGACTGGGCTTTCCCATTGTAATCAATTCCCTCCGTTATTTTAAATATACCCTCTTAAGGCTGTTTTACAGGCTCCAGGGAACACAGTACCGCTTCAAACCCTGGATTCTCACCTTAAGTAATCGATTGAACCTCTCCACTACACTTATATTGTCCCTAGTCGGTACATGCATTATTCTCTATAAGGAGTTCGATAATGTACTGAAAGGACACAGTCTGCTGGGAAAAATAGTCACTGCGGTATTTACCGCCACCACTCCGCGTACTGCGGGCTACAACTCCATAGATTTTAGCCAGCTGCATTTCTCCTCCATTATCATCATCATCTTCCTTATGTGGGTGGGTGCCTCTCCGGCTTCGACCGGTGGTGGTATAAAGACCAGTACGTTTGCCATTGCTACACTTAATTTCTTTTCCCTGGCACGAGGCAAACACAAAATTGAAATTTTCAACCGACAGATAGCCGACATATCCGTGCAACGTGCTTTTGCCGTTATGAGCCTATCGCTTGTAGTGATTGGTATGTCCGTATTTTGGATTGCGCATTTCGATCCGGACCAACCGCTACTGGATATAGCATTTGAGAGTTTCTCTGCGTACAGTACCGTGGGATTAAGCCTGGGAATTACCGGGCAGCTAAGCTGGCAGAGTAAACTTGTACTTATTATCACAATGTTTATTGGGAGGGTTACCATGCTCACCATTCTAATCTCCCTGTTTAAAAGGGCCCGACTGGCTAGCTACAGCTACCCACGGGAGGAAATTCTAATCAATTAAGACATGAAATTTATTATTGTAGGACTAGGTAATTTTGGAGGTTCTCTGGCCGAGAAGCTTACCCAGCAAGGAAATGAGGTCATCGGAGTAGATACCAACCCCGACAAGGTGAATTACTTCATGGATAAGCTCGCCTTGGCCATATGCCTGAATGCCACACAACAGTCTGCCTTGGAACATCTTCCTTTAAAAAACAGTGATGTGGTCATTGTATGTATCGGGGAGGACGAAGGCGCCAATATTATGGTCACAGCGCATTTCAAGAACATGGGTGTGAACCGTTTAATCAGCCGCTCAATCAATCCGCTGCACGAGAGTGTTCTGGAAGCCATCGGAGTAAGTGAAATAGTACGGCCCGAGGAGGAAACCGCCGAGCGTTGGGCAAAAAAACTATGCCTTAAAGGCGTAGTGGATTCTTTCGAATTAAACAAGAACTACAGTATCGTAGAGATTATTGCTCCTGAGAAATTTGTAGGTTTAAGCTTTCAGCAGGTGAACTTTAGGGACAACTACCAATTACTGGTATTAACCACCATAAAAAATACCCAGGAACGCAGCTTTCTAGGTAAGCAGCGTGTGGTTCCTACAGTGCAGGGACTTCCCAATGAAGATACCATCATAGAGAAAGACGATATCCTGGTGCTTTACGGAGCCAACACAGACCTGCAGAAGTTTGCACGTCTTACCTGACAATAGAAAGCCCTGAGACCGTTAGGATCTCAGGGCTTTACCTTTCAACTGTATACTATTTACTTCGCTTTAACCAGCTTTACATCAAAGATCAGCCATGCGTTTGGAGGAATCACGCCACCGGCGCCACGCGGTCCGTATCCTAGGTCCGGTGGGATAAGGAAGGTAGCCTCATCGCCTTCGTTGAGTAAAAGAATACCCTCGTCCCAACCTTTGATGACCATACCGTTACCCACAGGGAATTCGATAGGCTCTCCTCTTTTGAAAGAGTTGTCAAATTCGGTTCCATTGGTAAGCTTTCCTGCGTAGTGTACGGCTACAGTATTTCCTTTCTCTGCTTTAGGACCCTCACCTTTTTTGGTGATTTTGAACAGCAGTCCTGAAGGGGTCTGCTCCATACCTTCTTTCATCTTTGCAAACTCTTTTTCGGCTTTTTCTTTCTGCTCCTTCTCAAACTCTTCATTACGCTTTAGAATCTGCCCTTTTCCTTCCTGGAATACTTCTGCTGCATCGTAATTCTTATAGGCATCGCCCTTAGAGAATACCGATACCTTTTCCAGCACTACATCGGTTTTTGGCTTGTCCTGAGCGGATTTCTCTACTCCTGCGATCTTGTCCACCACTTCGATTCCTTCCACCACTTTTCCAAAGATGGTGTGTTTTCCGTCAAGCCAAGGTGTAGCAACCTGGGTGATGAAGAATTGGGATCCGTTGGAGTTAGGTCCTGAATTGGCCATGGAAAGAATCCCCTTTCCGGTATGCTGCAGGTCGTTTTTCTCGTCCTGAAACTTATATCCCGGATCGCCCATCCCTGTTCCAAGCGGATCGCCTCCCTGGATCATGAAGTTTTCAATTACACGGTGGAAAATGGTTCCGTCGTAAAACGGCTCGCCCTTTCCTTTCTTATCGTTCTTGATTTTGCCCTCAGCAAGGCCCACAAAATTAGCCACGGTCACTGGTGATTTCTCGTCTTCCAGTTTTACCAGCATGGCACCCTGTGAAGTTTGAAGGTTGGCATAAAGACCCTCGGAGAGTCCTTCATAAATTTCTTTGTCTACGTTCATCTTTTTATATATTGGTGTACAACTCATCAGCGAGATTCCCGCTAATGCCATTAAAATTTTTGGATAATTTTTGCCCATGATTTCTTTATAGCGCTACCGATAGAATTAGGTATTTTCTTTCTTTCCAGCAACTTTCCTGCAATATTAAGAATTTTCTGTATGCAAAAAAAACAACCGGAACAGGTGTCCGGTTATTTTGTTATTTAGTGCAAAGTGGATTAAGCTCCTTCCAGTACATGACGCTCTACCTTTACTCTCCATCCAAAAGGATCTTCAGCTTGGTTGGTTTGTATTGCCACTAGATCTCTTTGAAGGGTAAGCGCATAGCTGTCTTCAAATTCCAACTTCGGAAGGATGAGTTTTTCGTCTTTGTATCCTATGGCTTCAAAGACGCTGGTTACCACGGCGGTGCCCACGCCCCACACTTCCTTAAGGGTTTCGTTACGGTACGCATCAACTACGTCCTTTACTTTCACATCTCCAATGACCACCTCAATTCCTCGGCGCTTGGCCAGGTTAATGAAGCTATCACGCGTGACTCCATCGAGGATTTTTTCGGAAGTTTTCGGCGTATAGATCGTATCTCCGATCCGAACAAAAACATTCATGGTTCCACTCTCTTCAAAATTTTCGTGGGTAGTATCGTCGGTCCAAATCACCTGCTCGTAGCCTTCCTGGTTGGCAAGTTTGGTCGGATAGAACGAAGCGGCGTAATTACCTGCTGCTTTTGCAAATCCTACTCCTCCGCTGGCAGCTCTTGAGTAGTAGTCAGAGATCTTTACCGATACAGGGGCTGTATAGTAGCTCTTGGCAGGAGAAGCCACTATGGCAAACATATACTTATGGGAAACACGGGCCTTAAGGGCTTCTTCGGTTGCAAAGATCAGCGGACGGATATAAAGAGATTTTCCTTCTCCGTACGGTATCCACGCGCGGTCCACATCGACCAGTGCTTTTAGCCCATCGATAAAGACTTCCTTAGGTATTTCCGGCATGGCAAGCCTTGCGGCACTTTTATTAATTCTTTCAAAATTCTTCTCCGGACGGAACAAATACACTTCTCCATCCTTATCTTTATAGGCTTTCATTCCTTCAAAACATGCCTGACCGTAATTAAAAGCCATGTTGGCCGGCGAAAAAGAAAGTGGACCGTAGGGCATTAGCTTCACTTCACCCCATTTACCGTCCTGATATTCGCAGACAATCATATGATCGATGAAGTGGTCACCAAAAGAGTAACTTTCCGGGTCAAACGATCCGATGCGCGGCTGAGTAGATTTTTGAATTATCATTTTTATAAAAATATTTAGAATTAAGCACTATACTTTAATTTTTTAAATATATAAATTTAATTTAATTTTGGCAAATATAGCAATGGAAAGAGAGATTAAAACAACTTCTGACGGTAGCAAAACTTTGTACGTCAGTACTTTAGATGAGTGTTACCACTCCCACCACGGGGCTCTTCAGGAGGCCGAGCATGTATTTATCAAATTTGGATATAATTTACTAGATAATTACGAAATCAATATTCTTGAACTTGGTTTCGGGACCGGACTTAATGTTTTGGTAACAATTAATTCATTTTTGCAAAATGGCAAGAAAAGAAAAGTGCACTACCATACTCTAGAGAAATATCCCGTTTCTCTTCAGGAAATCGAGTCTTTGAATTATCCTTCCCTATTTTCTGGGTCTGATCTTTCGGAAATAAACCAAAAGATCCACTCAGCCCCCTGGGAAGAGGAAACGGAGATTGTTGCGGGTTTTTTTCTTACCAAGTACCAAAGAGATTTTTACGAGCTGGATAGCATAGCGATGCCCCCTATAGATCTAGTATATTTTGACTGTTTTGGCGCAAGAGTGCAACCCGATTTATGGGAAGCGCCCCTCTTTACCCTCGTACATAAAAAGATGCGCAGTGGAGGACTTCTTACCACCTACTCCTCTAAAGGCAGTGTGCGAAGGTTACTGCAGGAATTAGGAATGGAAGTCGAAAAAAGGGAAGGTCCGCCAGGAAAAAGAGAAATGATCACCGCTGTTAAACCCAGTGAATAACCTATGCTACATAAAGTGAACATCCGGGTCTACGGCCTGTATATTAAACAAGATAAGCTTTTGGCACTAGAGGAAATGTATGCCGGAGAAAAACTTCTTAAGCTTCCCGGAGGAGGTCTCGAATTTGGTGAAGGGACTCTGGATTGTCTTTCGCGCGAACTTTTTGAGGAACTAAACCTTCGGCCCAAATCCTTTGCGCATTTTTACACTCAGGAAGAGTATGTAGTTTCCCTATTCAACGCTAAGGAGCAGCTCCTTACCATCTACTACCGAATAGAAATTGAAAACCTCTCGGAACTTCAAATTAAGGATTCCAGCATCGAGAAAATACGATGGGTTTCCCTCTCAGAGGAAAACCCATTCGTTCTTCCGATTGACCGGAAAGTTTTTACTTTGCTGCAGCAGAAGCTGCCTTAAAGAACCTCATTGAGCACTTTTGCCAAACGAAGCCCTCCGTAGTATAATTGGCGTTCCAAAGTGGACTGGAAACGGTAGACATAATCATACGAATAGTTCTTGGCTGGCTCGGTGTAACTATAGAGGCTGTTTGCAATTTGGTGCGAATCGTAAAGCCACTCCTCTAAAGAGCCTTTCATGATGTCTTTCTTTTCCTTCTTGGAAAGTACATCAAGAACTCTTGCGTATTCGGTATAACTGTATTTATTATGGTCCACTAATTTACCGTCCCAAAGGGAATGTAAATTGGTATTGTCCCCAAAGAATTTCAACTTGATAAGATTTCCACCTAGGTCCTCTGCCCTGCCTGTATGCATGGGTTGGGAAAGATCCCCCATCAGGTGGATAAGGAATCGCAGATTTATTTCGCGCTCTTCTTTGGAAAGGTTCCGGTTGGAGAGTTTTTCAGAGGTTGTCTTAATCTCGGTATAGAGAGAAGGTCCTTTCTGCTCACGCAGGGCCTTTTCAAAACTCTGGAAATTGCTCTGTGGGGCAATATTGACATAGTGCCAGACGTCGGCATGTTTCCAGTGGCCGGTGGTATCGCTCTTAATGAAATCCGGCCAGTTGGCCCAGTAGGCCAGTTTCTGGTTTCCGATAAGTTTTTTAAGCTGGTGTCGTGCAGAAGGCTTTAGGTTGTTTTCTGCCACTTCCGCTATTACGCGGTGACCGGTCGTACCCCAGGCAAAACTCTGGGCCGAGACCATAAGGGCCGCTACGGCGAGTCCCTTTACTACAAGGTTTCGTATCATTCTTTGGATAATTTAAAATCCCGGTACCCGGGATACGGCTGCAAATATCCGATATTCCAGTTACTTTGCAAAAGGGATTCCACAAATTCGTCGTCCCGGTATCGGTACGGGTTGTATTCCCTGCGAAGTTCAATATCGGCAGCGTTGCCTTTTACGTTCCACCAAAATGCACTCCAACCCCCACGAAGTTCCTTTATAATGTCGTAGACACTTTTACCGGTCGCCCTATACATGAGCTTGGCAAAAACCTGTCCTTCACTGGTCGTTAAATCCCGAAGTTGGTTCTCATACTGCGTTGCAAGCTGCTCCTGCCGAATCTTTGCATATTGCCTGCGCTCGTTTCCGCTCATCTTGGAAAGCGTAGAATTTAACTCCCGGTATTGGGAGAGAGCCGTTAAAAACAGAGGATATACTCGATTGAGTTTTTTATTTAAAAAATAGTAGTAGTTAATATCCAATTGGTTATTGAACGTGGGTTTTTTCTGTAGGACTAGCTCGTCCATCACCACCACGGTCTCTCCGTTAATCTCGTAAATTTTGGCTTTCTGTCGCTCGTCGTAGTAGTAGGGAGTTCCAAACTCGTCTTTTTGAAGAAGTTCGGGTGGGTATTGGCTAAGGGGCCTAGCTATGGTGTCGTTCTGGGCACTGAGAAGGCCGGCCAAAAACACCATGGCAATGGGTAGTATTCTGTATAATTTCATTACTTTTACTCAACTTAAAATCACTCAATCAATCAACAAATAACGTTCCTTTTAATGAAATTTGAAAAAAAATCACTTAAATTCTTAGAAGAGTACCTCAATACCGCATCCCCCACCGGCATGGAGCACGCGGGACAGAAAGTCTGGATGGATTACCTAAGGCCTTATGTGGATGAACTCCACTCGGACCATTACGGTACCTGTTACGGTGTAATCAATCCTGAGGCCCAGTTCAAGGTAGTGATTGAAGCGCACGCCGATGAGATCTCCTGGTATGTAAACTATATTACCGACGAGGGGCTCATCTATGTGATTCGCAACGGAGGTTCTGACCAGATGATCGCACCATCCAAAGTGGTACATATTCACGGAGAAAAAGGCATTGTAAAGGGTCTTTTCGGATGGCCGGCCATCCACACCCGTGGCGTCAATTCCAACGAGCCGGTTCCCAAACTGGAAAACATATTCATCGACGTGGGAGCCACTTCCAAGGAAGAGGTCGAAAATTTAGGGGTGTATGTAGGATGCATGATCACGTATCCGGACGAGTTTTTTGAACTAAACGAGCGTTATTTTGTGTGCAGGGCACTAGACAACCGCATCGGAGGATTTATGATTGCCCAGGTAGCGCGGCTGCTTAAAGAAAAGAAAAAGAAACTTCCCTTTGGGCTTTATATCGTCAATTCGGTACAGGAAGAAGTAGGGCTTTACGGAGCGGATATGATAGCCGATACCATCCGGCCTAACCTGGCCCTCATTACCGATGTAACCCATGATACCACCACCCCAATGATTGACAAGAAAAAAGAGGGTGACCAGCGGTGTGGCAAAGGTCCCGTGGTATTCTTTGCACCCAGCGTCCACCATACCTTAAGGAGCGTGGTAGTGGAAGCTGCCAAAAGCAAAAAGATTCCTTTTCAGCGTGCTGCAGCATCCAGGGCAACCGGTACCGATACCGACGTGTTTGCCCATTCCAACGGTGGGGTTCCCAGCGCCCTTATATCCCTACCCCTTCGCTATATGCATACCACGGTAGAAATGGTGCACAAAGAGGACGTGGCACATGTCATAGATCTTATTTATGAAACTCTTCTTTCTCTGGATCCCACAATGAAACTGAAATACCATTAGAAATACCCGCATGAAAAACAGACTTATTGCTCCCTCCCTTCTTTCTGCAGACTTTGGAAACCTACAAAGGGATCTGGAAATGCTTAATCGCAGCCAGGCCGACTGGCTCCACGTCGATGTAATGGACGGACGCTTCGTACCCAATATCTCCTTTGGTTTCCCCGTGATGAAGACCATCCTCGAGCACGGAAAGAAATTCGTAGATGTGCACCTTATGATCCTTCAGCCGGAGAACTACATCAAGGAATTCATTGAAGCAGGGGCCGATTTGGTTTCTGTCCACGTAGAGGCCTCTACGCATCTTCACCGCACGGTAAGCCTTATACAGGACCTTGGCGCCAAAGCAGGGGTAGTGCTCAACCCTTCTACTCCGGTAGCAATGCTTGAAGACATTATAGAACAGGTGGATCTGGTGCTTCTAATGAGCGTGAACCCAGGATTTGGAGGTCAGAAATTCATTGAAAACACCTATAAGAAAGTAGCCCAGACCAAGGAGATGATTCTCTTAAGAAATTCCACTGCCCTTATAGAGATTGATGGTGGAGTGAATCTGGAGAATGCCTCGAAACTTTTTGCCGCAGGAGCGGACGTATTGGTAGCTGGCAATGCCGTCTTTGCTTCCCAGGATCCAGAGCGCACCATCGAACTATTAAAAATCTAAGAATCCCGAATGGAAGAATTTAATGCCTCTGATTCTAGAAAGGAGCTTATTGACCGCGTACTTAAGGAAGCTAAGGAACTTTACACTAAAAAGGCCTTCGAAGAGAGCTTCGACAAACTCTTAGAAGGTCTTAGAGAGGAGCCTTTACATCCTACTCTACTTGATTTGGCGCAGCAAGTAAGCCTTGCGCTCGAAGCGCACGGCGCCTCAGAACTTTTTGAGGGGGCCCTTAAGAGTCCCGACAACCCTGTGGTTTTTGATCAGCTTGGATCGATGTTTCTGGCAGGTAGCCAACATGTATTAGCCCAAAGTTATCTAAAAAAAGCACTGGAACTTCTCCCTGAGTACACTGCGCCCCGGCACGATCTGGCGCTCTCCTACTTTAAGACCGGCGCCAAGGAGAAAGCCAAGGAACTGCTCAGAGAAGATCCGCAGCCGGATTTCTGGAACACCTACCTTCTACTGCGCCTTGAGCTCTTTGAGGGCCACCTTAAGCGCGCACTAGAGCTCATAGCTCGCCTACCACAACTCATGACGGATCCCGAGCAGAAAGAAGCGCAGCAGGAAATAGTGGAACAGGCACAGAAGATGCCTTCCCGCTACGCTCTGTTTAAGTCCGACCAGCCTTTGGATCTTCAGCAGTGGCACTTCATCCTCTATGGCGGCGTTCTCTTACATACCCGCCCTGTAGATGAGTTCAACCCACATCCCCAATACACTTTTCTATCCCCTAGTTACGAGCAGATCGCCTCGGTGCTATTAGAGCTACAATCTACCCTGAAAGCACTTCAATTTACTCCGCGTAAAGTGCTGTATCCCACTATGGAAAAAAATGCCTGGCTTCTGGCTCAAGTGGTTTCCAGGCTAACCGGTGCCGAGCTCCAGGAAATGGACAAGCAGTCGGTACAGAATGAAGACACCATTGTGGTAGCCTCCAGCAGCGAGGAAATTGAGGTGGATATGGATCTAAAGGAAGTCTCAGGCCGTCAAATGACGTTTGCCTTTTTCCACAACTGGACGGCGGGCGCGTTCCAAACGCCTGATGTCATAGGACTCTTCGCTCAGCAACTAGTGTTCCCATGGGAAGGAGGTATGGTGGATTTTACTCAGGAGGAAGAAGATGGATCCAGCAGAGAAAAAGAGCTGGAAGACTGGGAAATAGTACAGAATATCCTTGATTTCATACCCGAGGATGGAGTAATCAAAAAAGCCCCCAAATGGCTACTTACCGCTAAACCTCTACTGAATTATACGGGAGTAGTGCGCATGCGCCCCGAGTATTCTCCGATCAGTCCCATAGAGGGAGCGTATTTCCTTTAGATTGGAAAACCTCTAAGAAAAAAAATGCTGCCGTCTGATTCGTAGTGACTGCAGCATTTTTTTTATCACTATAGCCCTACTGCTAAAGACTAATAAGTATTCTACTACGGATAATCCGCACGCTCCTGGGAAAAATTCAATAACCACTACAATTACTTGGAAACAAAAAAAACCCTCCAAACAAAAGTTTGAAGGGTCTGGTATTTAAGAAAGGTCAGGGATTATTCTCCACCTTCCATTTTCTTCTTAAGTTCTGCAAGAGCGTCGATATCACCAAGTGTGGTTTTCTCGTCTCCTGAAGAAGCAGCTGGCTTGTTGGAAGAAGAAGATTCTTTAACGTTTCTTCTTTCCTCATCCTTGAATGTTCCAGTATGGGACACTACTACTCTTTTGAATTCCTTGTTGAACTCGATTACCTTGAACTGCGCATCTTCCCCTTTCTTGATTTTGGTTCCGTCTTGCTTTTCAAGTAATCTTGAAGGACAGAAAGCTTCCACTTCTACGTCTTCAAACTGTACCTGAGCTCCTTTATCGAATACATCGGTAGCCTTACCATCGTGCACAGTTCCTTCTGCATACTTGGTTTCAAACTTATCCCATGGGTTCTCCTGAAGTTGCTTGTGTCCTAGGGAAAGTCTACGCGCTGCAGTATCTAGTTCTAGTACTACTACGTCCAGTTTATCTCCTACGTTACAGAATTCAGAAGGATGTTTGATTTTCTTAGTCCAAGAAAGGTCTGAGATGTAGATTAGACCGTCGATTCCTTCCTCAAGTTCCACGAACACTCCGAAATTAGTGAAGTTTCTCACCATTCCTTTGTGCTGGGATCCTACTGGATATTTTTCTTCGATCGCTTCCCATGGATCTTTGCTCAGTTGCTTGATACCTAGGGAAATTTTTCTGTCTTCTCTGTCTAAAGTAAGTACTTCTGCTTCCACTTCATCACCTACTTTTACGAAGTCACCTGCACTTCTAAGATGCGTAGACCAAGACATTTCAGAAACGTGGATAAGTCCTTCTACACCTGGGGCAATCTCAACGAATGCACCGTAGTCTGCAAGAACCACTACTTTACCTTTCACTCTGTCTCCCACTTTCATATCTGCAGAAAGGGCATCCCAAGGGTGCGCCTCTAGCTGCTTCATACCCAATTGAATTCTTGTTTTCTCATCGTCGAAGTCAAGGATAACCACTTTCACAGTCTGTCCGTCTTCAAGGATTTCGGATGGATGGTTCACTCTTGACCAAGAAAGGTCAGTGATGTGAATAAGTCCGTCTACGCCACCAAGGTCCACGAATACACCGTAGGAAGTAATGTTCTTAACGGTTCCTTCAAGTACCTGTCCTTTTTCAAGCTGGGCAATAATTTCTTTTTTCTGATCTTCGATGTCTGCCTCGATAAGCGCTTTGTGCGATACCACCACGTTCTTGAACTCAGGGTTGATTTTAACCACTTTGAACTCCATGGTCTTACCAACGTACTGATCGTAGTCTTTGATTGGCTTCACATCGATTTGAGAACCTGGAAGGAACGCTTCGATACCGTGGATATCTACGATCATACCTCCTTTAGTTCTGGATTTCACGTATCCGTTTACAACTTCTCCTGTTTCGTGAAGTTCGTTTACGCGGTCCCAAGCCTTAAGCGTTCTTGCTTTCTTGTGGGAAAGCTGAAGCTGTCCGGACTTGTCTTCTCTTCTGTCTACCATTACTTCCACTTCATCACCTACGGATAAATCTGGCTTGTAACGGAATTCGTTAAGAGAAATAACACCCTCACTCTTAAAGTTGATGTCTACGATAGCTTCCTTGTCTGTAAGGCGTACTACTTTACCAGTAAGTACATCGTTATCAGAAAGGTCGTTAAGTGATCCGTTGTAGATTTCCTCCAGGTCACTTTTCTCTTTTCTCGCATCTGCATCAAGTCCGGATTCAAATGAATCCCAGTCAAACTGCTCAGGTGCTACGTTTTGGTTCATACGAACCATGTCTTTGTTTTCAGACATAATAATTAATCTTTGTATTCCATGTTTTTAGAGCGGTCTTCTACTGCGGTGCTAAAAAAAATGGAAGATGTTAGTTTTAAGTGTGTTAACTTTCGAAGACCTTCCCACAAAAAGTGGTGCAAATTTACGGAAAATATTGAAACAATAGCATCTAGAGATGCATTTTTTCCAAGACCCTCTCGGTGCGCCCGATCTTATTTGACGCAGGGGCTTTGCGGTCCGTTGATTGACGTACTTTCATCAGGTCCGTGTACGGGCTTTAAGGCTCGAAACAAAATATGTATCTTTGGTTTCGCTATGAAACTGAATTTACCAGATAAACTCTATTACTCTATCGGTGAGGTGGCACGGGCCTTTGATGTGAACACGTCGCTGATCCGCTATTGGGAGCAGGAATTCCCTATCCTAATGCCTAAGAAGAATAAGAAAGGCAATCGCTATTTCACGCCCGAGGATATCAAGAATTTAAAAATCATCTACCATTTGGTAAAAGAGAAAGGGTATACTTTGGACGGCGCGCGTATAGCTCTTACCACCAATAGTAAAGTCTCTTCCACCGTATCGATGATCGACCGTCTGGAATTTGTAAAAAGCGAGCTATTAAAACTTAAGGATTCACTGGTTGAAAAACCCCGCGAAGAGGACTCCCAGCAGTAGTAGTATTCTTAGTCACTGGTTTTTTCCGAATCCTTTAGGATCTCTTCGAGCTTTGAGAGTTCTTTTTCTGTAAGGTCACGCCATTTCCCCACCGGCAGATCCAGATGGATATTAAGCACGCGGATACGTTTTAGTTTCTTGACCTCATAGCCTAAATATTCGCACATTCGTCGGATCTGACGGTTTAGACCCTGTGTGAGTACTATTCTAAAGCTCATGGTATCGAGCTGCTCCACTTCACATTTTTTGGTTACCGTACCCAATATAGGTACACCGCTACGCATCTTTTGCAAAAACGAAGGGGTAATGGGTTTATTTACCCGTACGATATATTCCTTACCGTGGTTGTTTCTAGAGCGCAGTATCTTATTTACAATGTCCCCGTCTGAGGTAAGAAGAATCAGTCCCTCACTGGGCTTGTCCAGCCTCCCTATGGGAAAAATCCGCTCGGGATGGCCTATATAATCAATTATATTATTCTTTTCCCTTCGGGTGTCGGTCGTACAGACTATTCCCACCGGCTTGTTAAAGGCAATATAGGTATGGCGCGCCTCAGGGTCTTTACGCACAGGGACCCCATCTACCCGTACGTCGTCCTCCGTACTAACCTTAGTTCCTAGTTCCACTGGGGTAGTTCCAATAGTGATGCGTCCTTCCTGAAGCAGCACGTCGGCCTGCCGCCTGGAACAGTAGCCAATCTCCGACAGGTATTTATTGATGCGTATTTTCTCCATCGCCGTTTGAAAATCTAAAATCGGATTCTAAATACTTGGAATGTGCGTTCGCTACATCGTATTCTCCAATACGGGTTCTGCGAAGGGCCGTAAGGTAAGCCCCTATGCCTAGCCGCTCTCCTATATCGTGCGCAAGGCTTCGTATATAGGTTCCCTTGGAGCAGTGCACCGTAAAACGCACATAGGGAAGTGAAAGCTCCAAATCCGTAATGGAATGGATGGTGGTTTTCCTGGATTTCATCGCAACCTCTTTACCCTGCCGCGCGAGATCATAGGCTCTCTTTCCCTCTATCTTAATGGCAGAAAATACCGGGGGAGTCTGGTCAATCTCGCCCTGGAAGGACAGTACCGCTTCACGAATGTTCTCTGCCGTTACATGGCTGTAGTCGGTGGGAAGTATCTCGGGTTTTTCGGTATCGTAGGACTCGGTCTGTACCCCAATCTTGATTTCCACCTGGTAGGTTTTCGCCGCATCCTGAATTTGGGATATCTGTTTGGTGGCTTTTCCGGTACACACAATCAGAAGACCGGTAGCCTTCGGATCAAGTGTACCTGCGTGTCCAATCTTGAGTTTCTTTAAACGGAACTCTGCCTTTAGCTTATACTTAAGTTTGTTTACTGCCTGAAATGAGGTCCAGTCCAGCGGTTTATCCAAAAGAAGGACCTGGCCTTCAAGAAGTTCTTCTACACTCATCTACTATTGAAACTGCGTAAAATAAACCAAAAGGACAATTCCTACAATGATACGGTACCAACCCCATGGTTTGAAACCGTATTTTGTCAAAACTCCAATGAAAAATTTTATAGCTACTACCGCTACCACAAAGGCCACTACGTTTCCCACAAGGAAAAGCATAAGGTTATTTCCTGTAAGAAGCATTTCGTAGCCCTTCTGCTCTACGCCTTGGTAGTTCCAGTCCTTTACAAAAACCGAGTACACCGCAACGGCAAGCATAGTAGGGACGGCAAGGAAAAAAGAAAATTCCGCTGCAGCCTTACGCGTTAGATTTTGTTGCATCCCTCCAATGATGGAAGCCGCACTGCGGCTGGTACCCGGCATCATGGCAAGGCACTGCCAAAATCCAATCAGAAGGGCACTCTTATAGGTGACATCTTTTTCATCGTCCACCACTGGATTTTTAAACAGCTTATCAATGAAAAGAAGAACAATGCCCCCTAATATTAGAACAATGGCAATGGGCACGGGGTCTCCCAAAACGGCTTCGATCTTATCATCAAAGATCCATCCCAGAACCAGTGCAGGAACTACCGCTAAGGCAAGTTTAAAATAAAATTTAAGATTGCTGAAGTCAAAGAATTTCTTCCAGTAAAGAAACACCACGGCAAGGATAGCTCCAAACTGTATAGAAACCTGGAACATCTTCACAAATTCGTCTTCCTGAATACCGTAGATGGAACTGGTAAAAATCATGTGCGCAGTGGAAGACACCGGCAAATATTCGGTTAGTCCTTCGATGATGGCAATAACTATTGCTTTTATTAAATCCATAGAGTGTATTAAAAAGACCATCAAGCTAGCGAAGGCTTAATGGCCGTAGGTATATAGTTAAACAGTAATTCTACAGGTCTTTGGGTCTCTTTAGAATAGCGTAGGCTTCTACGCACAGTCCCAGCACCACCAGGAAAGGAGCCACTCGGATCCTAACTACGGAGAAGATGCCTTCATTCCAGACAGCGGGATCGTATTTCCCGTCCACCGTATTGGCATCGGCACCGGTCATAAGAGCGTATCCTACCAGTATCAGCAAAAGGCCTATAAGCATCCATTTATAGTTTTCTTTTGCGAAATAAAAATAACCCTTTGAGTGGTTCTCTGTACCGCTTTGCGATTCATCGTAGATCTTCTTACCCATTAGTTGTAGTATAAATCGTCAATGTTCGTCTTAAGAAATCTCCAGGTTGCAAAAATGGTACTTACCACGGTGATCAGGACTCCCACCCCAATAATTAAAAGGGCTAAATAGAGATAATTCACATCGTTCTGGTTGAATTCCTGCCCGATCTGACTGGTGAAGTAATACCACACGCCAAGTAGCGCTGCAATTCCTATGAAAGCCCCTATAAGTCCAAGTAGAACTGCTTCCAGGATAAACGGCTTTAAGATAAACCTGCGGCGGGCACCTACCAGCTGCATGGTTTTGATGATGAAACGTTTGGAGAATATTTTAAGTCGGATGGAATTGTTGATTAAAACTACAGCCAAAACCAAAAAGAGAAGGGAGAATCCAAGGATCCACTGTAAGATGCGGTTCAAATTGTTGTAGACGTCTACCATGAGGGAAGAGTTGTTTTTCACTTCCACTACCCCCGGAACACTTGCAATCTGCTGAATGGCGCCGTCGATTTTCTTGGGATCGACATAGTCGGGCTTAAGGGCCACCTCTACAGACGAAGGAAATATATTGGTGTCGAAAAGCGCTTCGCTGTCAATTCCCATACTCTTTTTTGCCTCCTCGCTTGCCATCTCCCTGGAGATGTATGTAGCGCGCTTTACCGCAGGAAGAACCTGAATTTTGTCAAAAGCAGATTTTTCCAGCTTTGCAATCTTTAAAGAGTCTTTGGCATCGTAGTTCTCGTCAAAGTAGGCATTTACTACAAGCTGCTCCTTGATATAATCCGAGTATTTTTGGGCATTGATAAGGATCATTCCCATAAGTCCCAGTAAAAACAGAACCAACGCAATGGATATTACCACGGTGATGTTGCTTGAACGCAGGCGTCGCTTGTTAAAATCGTCTACAGATTTGGCCATCTAATCAAATTTTTCGGCTAAAATAGAAAAAAACTTCCGAAATTTGCGGGCAGAAGTGATAAAATCCGTGTTAAAAAAAACACAGCAATGGTTTGATTTTCTCAGGAATTTTTAAGACCCTAACCAACCCCACCAAACATGAACGTCAGAGCAAAAAAACACCTGGGACAGCATTTTTTAACCGATGAGAACATCGCAAGGAAAATAGTGGATTCGTTGCCACTTACCCCCTCGGATTTGGTCCTGGAGGTGGGCCCCGGTACAGGAGTACTGACTAAGTATTTGTTAGAGAGTCCGGCCCATGTGTTTTTGGCGGAGATCGACACCGAATCGGTTGCCTACCTCAAACAGCACTACGACGCGCTAGAGGAATCCAGCTTTATTGGGGATTTCCTAAAAACCGATTTTTCCTTTGCCTCAGGAAAACAGGTCCAGGTCATTGGTAACTTCCCCTATAATATATCCTCCCAAATACTTTTCCATGTAGTGGACCATGTCCTGAAGGTTCCTACAGTAGTGGGAATGTTTCAAAAGGAGGTAGCCGAACGTACGGCTAGTGCCCCGAGAACAAAGAGCTACGGCATACTGTCTGTACTTATTCAAGCCTACTATGACGTGGAGTACCTTTTTACCGTCCACGAAAACGTGTTCAATCCTCCGCCCAAAGTAAAATCGGGCGTGATACGTCTAACGCGCAATATTAAGCCGGGCCTTGAAGGAAACGAAGTCCTTTTCAAACGCATTGTAAAGGCAGGTTTTGGCCAAAGAAGAAAGAAACTAAGCAATTCGCTTAAGGTCCTGGGAATCCCCGAACCTATGCAGTCGCATCCGTTTCTCGATCAAAGAGCCGAGGAGCTATCTGTTGCGGATTTCATTGATTTCACCCTACTCTGGCAAGAGTCTATAAACAGTTAACCCTCGGCTTGCAGTATTGTAAAAGCGCTTTAGTACTAATTACTGAGCCAATTTCTGTAAATTTGCAAAACCCTAGAATTAAAATAGTTTTTCATCCTAAAATACAGCGTTTTGACTGAAAGCACACTACAGCAACACGACCACCTCAAGGAAGCCATTTCTCTTCGCAGCGTAAGTGAGGTCTCCTCCGTGCTTTTAGAGATGGAGGCAGTGGACATTGCCAAACTATTTGAAGAGCTCGACACCGAAGGACAGAAGTTTGTCTACGACTTAATGGGTAACGAGCAATCCGCAGAGATGCTTCTGGAGATCGATGAGGACGAAAGGAAAAAATTCTTAACGCAGCTCTCCTCCAAGGAGATCGCCGATGAGATCATCAACGAGATACATTCCGACGATGCGGCCGATATCATCGCAGAACTTCCCGAGAAGCAGCAGGATGAAATCATTCAGCATTTAGATGACGAGGAGCATGCACAAAACATCGTGGATCTACTCCGCTACGACGAAGATACCGCCGGAGGTCTTATGGCCACTGAACTAGTGCAGGTACGAGAGGATTTATCCATAATTGCTGCGGTAAAGGAAATGCGGAAGCAAGCCGAGGAACTGGAAGAAGTCTACTCTATTTATGTAGTGGATGAGACCAATAAACTCTTAGGAATTTTAAGTCTTAAAAAACTACTTACCACTTCTTCAGCCACAAGAGTTTCTGAGGTTTACAACTCCAAGGTTCGCTGGGTCAAGGACTCTGACGAAGCGGAAGAAGTAGCCCGTTTCATGCAGCGTTACGACCTTTTTGAAGTTCCTGTAGTGGATGCGTTGGGAAAACTTGTGGGAAGGATCACTATAGACGACGTGATGGACTTTGTAAAGGAAGAAACTGAAAAAGACTACCAGCTTGCCTCAGGTATCTCCAGTGATGTGGACCATACCGATACCATCTTCAGCATGACCAAAGCAAGGCTTCCATGGCTTTTCATTGGAATGGTAGGGGGACTTGTAGGTTCGCGCGTGCTGCAGGGCAACCAGTCGGCACTTCAGAACGTACCTGCCTTAATGTTCTTTGTACCACTTATTGCCGCAACAGCGGGAAACATTGGAGTACAGGCTTCGGCAATCATCGTACAGGGTCTTGCCAACGACACACTGGGCAAGGACACGTATAAGACGCTACTTAAGGAGGTCAGCGTTTCGGCGGCTTCCGGTGTAATTCTGGCTATTTTGATTTTCGGCTTTAACCTCCTTTTCAACCACCACGACCTTACGGTCTCCCTTACCATCTCTATTTCGCTACTGGCGGTAATACTAGTGGCGGCTGTCATTGGTACGGTGGTACCTATCATTCTTGATAAAAACAAAATCGACCCGGCCATTGCCACAGGACCCTTCATCACCACCTCAAACGACATCCTTGGAGTACTGATCTACTTCACCATTGCACGTCTCATGCTGCATATGTGATAGAGCCTTGTACGCAGGTACTTAACTGTTATGCATGCCCACATTCACTTGATACCTCGATACAAGGGAGATACAGAAAATCCAAGAGGTGGAGTGCGTGGAGTAATCCCTACCAAGCAGTCCTACTGATACAAGAAAAGTATACTATATATGTGCTAGAGCAAGTTACTTTTTTTAGTACATTTGGAGTTCATTCATCAGGAGCATTTCCTACACTAGAGGAAGTCACCAACCGAGAATAGCATTCCACGGTGGTTTAGTATGAGGACACAAGCGGTCAAAATATAATGCTTCTCCCTCCCTTTTGAATGGTTAGTTAAATTCACGTGAAAACATTTTAAGATGAAAAACGACCATTACGGATTCTCCGAGCGCTTTAGAACAATGTCCGGCGCCGAGTTAGTACGAACCTTTAACGAGAAGACCGTGACGTTCCAACCCGTTACTGCCTCTCATTTCTTTTTTTATGCCCTGCTAAAAGAAATGGAATTTCAGGGCATAGATACCAGCGTGCTGTATGTGAAAGGAGGCATCCAGCTAAGACGGCAAGTGGCACTACGCTACGGGAGACTAGAATTGCTAAACACTTAAGGTGAAAAATCCCCACTTACCCCCAGTCCAAAAAGTGCGTAATCGTACTTTCCCGGGTCCTTAGGATCGAGCGTTCGGACAATCAGGTCCAACTCCTCCACTGCCTTCCAGTCGTTCTGCCGGCGGGAAAGGATACCCAGTGCCCGTGCGATATTTCCAACATGCACATCCAATGGAAGCGAGAGTTTATGAGCGGGATGCGTCGTATAGAGCCCAAAATCCACTCCTCTACTGTCCCTACGGACCATCCACCTAAGGAACATTAAAAGCCTCTTGGCCGCCGAGTTTTTATAGGTACTGCTTACGTGCTTGCAGGAGCGGTGGGTACTCTCCAAGAGAAAAGCACAGCGAAATCGGTACAGGGCATGGTAGTAGTTTTCCTCCTGCTGCAAAGGAAGCAGCAGGGGCTCTAGACTTCCATATGCTGAAAAAATTCTCTTGAGATGGCCGGCAAAATGTGCAAAATCTTCACCACTGAAAGTCCGGTGAAGTGGTAGACCTTCAAAAGACTGTAGATCCTTTCGGGAATGGTTAAGTATAAAGTCGTGGGGAGAATTTCCCATCCAGTCTAACATTTTTTCTCCCGATGCGATAATGCTTTTACGGTTTCCCCAGGCAATGGTGGCCATAAGAAAGGCCATGATCTCTGTATCTTCTCGAGAAGAAAACCTATGAGGAATCTGTATGGGGTCGGAATCAATATAGGAAGGATGGTTGTATAGATCCACCTTCTCATCCAAAAAATCCTTCAGCATTTCCCTCTCCATCTAAATAGTTTATTTGATCTCCACTGGCTGAAGCGCTACAGGGAGATAAGTCTCAGCAAAGACCTCGCGCGCCTCTTTAGTAAATACCGAAAGATCGTGGTAGCGGTTGGAGAAGTGTCCAAGGATGAGCTTGCCCACGCCCGCCTTGCGGGCAATCCGCGCGGCCTCCAGTGCGGTGGTGTGTCCGGTATAGTCAGCCATTTTCTTTAGATCGTGTAGAAACGTGGCTTCGTGGTACAGCACATCCACACCTTCAATAATAGGAACTATGCTTTCCAGGTAGCGGGTATCGCTGCAGAAGGCATAGGACACGGACTTGGTAGGATCATTGGTAAGAGTCTCGTTTTTAAGAACGTATCCGTCGGAGAGAACAAAATCCTTTCCGCGCTTTAAGTTATGGTAGTCACAGGTTTCGATCTCCGGATATTTGGAGATTTCCGCCATGTTCAGGTGCCTGTCCTTGGGTTTCTCGCGAAAAAGGTAGCCATTACAGTATACTCTATGGTCCAAGGGAATCGTGGATACCTCAATACGACTGTCCTCATAGATTACCTCACTCTTCTTACTATCGAGCTCGTGGTACACAACTTCAAAACCTTTATGGGTATCGGTCAGGCGAAAGATGGTCTCGAGCATTTCTTGGATGCCTTTCGGACCGTAGATATGAATAGGTGTTTCTCTGCCCAAAAGCCTAAAAGAAGCAATAAGCCCCGGAAGACCAAAACAATGGTCACCGTGGAGGTGCGAGATGAAAATGTGGTTTATCTTTGAAAAGCGTGCTTTGGCCTTGCGGAGTTGGACCTGTGTACCCTCACCGCAGTCAATGAGAAAGTGGCGCTCCTCCATCTCGAGAAACTGCGCCGTAGGCGACGAGTTTACGGTTGGTATCGCGGAATTATATCCCAGAATGGTCAGATGTGCGCTCAAAGAGTGGATTTATTTAGTTAAAGCTGGCTGCAAAGGTATAAAATTTTCTTTGCAGAGCATGCGCTGCAAGGAGTTAGGTACGATAGAAATAGTCTCTTTAAGCGATAGCCTTTCGAAGGTTATTTTAAATCCTCAAGCCACTGGTCCAGGGCCCTCTTACGGTGGGATATCTGGTTCTTATCCTCTGGGAGCATCTGGGCAAAAGTGAGTTCGTGACCCTCGGGTACGAAGATGGGATCGTATCCAAATCCTTTATATCCGCGGTGCTCGGTGAGAAGATTGCCGTAAACCCGTCCCTCGTAGTACTTAGGGCCTTGGGATGTATAATAGCAAAGTACCGTAATGAAATAAGCGCGGCGGTTTTCCACGCCTTCCATTTCCTCTAGGACCTTCGCTATGTTTTTATCGAAATCGTGGTTGGAGGCGTAGCGTGCTGAATAAATTCCAGGCCTTCCGTCGAGGGCTTCAACAACGAGACCCGAATCGTCCCCTAACGAATCTACCTGAGTATTTTCGTAACAGAATTTCGCTTTTATAAGTGCATTCGCGTGAAAGGAATCCCCGTCTTCTTTTATCTCTTCTAAAAGGGCATAATCCGAGAGGCTTTTAATATGGAAGTGGCTCGAGAGAATTTGTTGGATTTCTTCTTTCTTATGGATGTTGTGGGTGGCTACAAGGAGTTCTTTCATTAAAAGGAATTTATTCGCTGTGGTGGATTTCGTATTTGTAGGTGAAAAGATAATAGAAAACGCCAAGCAAGACAAGTCCTAGCGCAAGAAGCAGGTATACAGAGATACCAAAATACTCAGCAAAACTCTCGGTACCTCCTACGTAGATAAGGACTGCTGCAAGGGCGTTGTTGAACATATGAAGCAAGATCGCCAGAAAGAGCGATTTGGTTCTTTCATAGACGTACCCTATGGCTGCTCCCAGGAGTACGGCACCTACAAATTGCCACGGGTTGGCATGTACCAATCCAAAAAGAAACGCTGCGATCCAGATTGCAGCCTTTGCGGAGTACCCCCGATTAATAAGGCCTTTCTGGATGATCCCGCGAAAAACGATTTCCTCAAATACCGGGGCCATCAGAACAGCCATTAGAATCATTCCCCAAAGCGAGGAGGTTAGCTGCTCCATCATCTCGGAGAAATACTCGTAGAGTGGTCCAAAGACAGGTCCTGAGATAGGAATCAGCGAGGTAAAGAATTCAGCGATAAATATAACGCCGAGCATAAGCGGAAACACCAAAAGGTAGGTAGAAAGGTTCTTCGTGGAAAAATTGAACCTTAGGTGCTTTCCGGTCTGAGGCCGGCAGATAAAATAATCAAACGAGAGAATGGCCCCACTCCACATCACCAGGTTCAAAAGCACCATATACCAGGTTTCAAACTGGTAGTTCACCTTAAAAAGCATCATCATTAGTACATTAATGATAGAAAGAGCCATGGCAGGCACAAAGCCGCCAAAGAACAGGGCTGCTGCGCCCTTCCAGTCGAATCGGTACTTAGGAAGAGCTTGGTTGGGGACTTGAGACATCCTTAAAGGGTTTACCGCAAATATAAAAAAAGTCTCACCTTATCCCTAGCGTTTTCTCATCTCGCTAAAAATCACGATTTTTGCACCCACAAATTACCTTATGTCCGAATTACTAGAACAAATACAGAAAAGAAAAACCTTTGGTATCATTGCCCACCCGGATGCCGGAAAGACTACCCTTACGGAAAAGCTGCTCCTCTTTGGAGGCGCTATCCAGGAGGCCGGAGCCGTGAAAAGCAACAAAGTAAAGAAAGGAGCCACTTCCGACTTTATGGAGATCGAAAGGCAGAGAGGAATCTCTGTAGCCACCTCCGTGCTGGCCTTTGAATACCGCGGGCATAAGATCAATATCCTCGATACTCCAGGACACAAGGATTTTGCAGAAGATACCTACCGCACCTTAACGGCCGTAGACTCGGTTATTGTGGTGGTCGATGTTGCCAAAGGGGTCGAGGAACAGACCGAGAAATTAGTTCAGGTATGTCGGATGCGTAACATTCCGATGATCGTATTTATAAACAAACTGGACCGTGAAGGAAAGGATGCCTTTGACCTATTGGATGAGGTAGAACAGAAACTGGGCCTTACAGTCGTTCCTCTGTCACTTCCCATCGGTATGGGCGGGGATTTTCAGGGCATATACAACCTCTGGGAAAAGAACATTGAATTTTTCCTGGAAGAGAAAAAACAGCGCGTTGGGGAGTCTGTAAAGATCACCGATGTTACGGATCCAAAGGTGGATGAGCTGGTCGGCGAAAAGGCGGCTGCTACACTTCGCGAGGAACTGGAACTCATTGAAAGCGTCTACCCCGAATTTAACCGGGACGATTATATGGCCGGAAACCAGCAGCCGGTATTCTTTGGTTCGGCCTTAAATAATTTTGGAGTACGCGAGCTATTGGATGCATTTATCGATATTGCGCCAAATCCACAGCCCAAGGAATCAAGCATTCGGTTAGTACGTCCCGAGGAGCCACAGTTTACCGGTTTTGTATTTAAGATCCATGCCAATATGGATCCCAAGCACCGCGACCGCCTGGCTTTTGTAAAGATCGTATCAGGGACCTTTAAGCGCAACGAGAACTACCTACTTGTTCGGGAGGGAAAGAAAATGAAGTTTGCTGCGCCCAGCGCTTTCTTTGCCGATAAAAAAGAAATCGTAGACCAGAGTTTTCCTGGCGACATCGTGGGTCTGCACGACACTGGTAACTTCCGTATTGGAGATACCCTAACCGCGGGAGAAAAACTGCAGTTTAAAGGAATTCCTAGTTTCTCTCCGGAGCATTTCCGCTATATAAACAACGACGATCCGTTAAAGGCCAAGCAGCTCGCAAAAGGCGTCGACCAGCTTATGGACGAGGGTGTAGCCCAGCTTTTTACTCTGGAAATGAACGGAAGAAAAATCATTGGTACCGTTGGGGCACTTCAGTACGAGGTAATCCAGTACCGACTCGAACATGAATACGGTGCTAAATGCAGCTACGAACCCCTCTCCATTCATAAGGCGTGCTGGGTGGAGGCAGACGAGAAAAGTGAGGAATTCAAGGAATTTGCACGTTTAAAGCAGCGTTTCTTAGCGCGCGATAAATACAACCAACTTGTATTTTTAGCCGATTCATCCTTCACCATCCATATGACTGAGGAGAAATTCCCAAGTATTAAGCTGCATTTCATCAGTGAGTTTAAAAGGGAGAATGCTTAAATAGAAATAAGACAGTTTTTTTCAGTACCAAGGACCGCCCGTAGCGGTCCTTATTTTTTGAAAAGTAGTTGTAAAACTCCATTACAATACCCTTACAATGAGCGCATTATAATTTTTACAAGTGGGTAGTAAAAGGTACTGGCATTCCTTATAAAAAAGAGGAATGCAAATTGCACTAGAGCAGTGCAAATCTAATTGTAACCTATCAATGAAGAACAGTATCAGTATCCTACTCCTGGCAATGGTTTTTGCCGGGTGTTCACAAAAAGAAATCAAAGAGGCCCGCGAAACCATGCGCAGTGCCGATAGTCTTATAAGTTCTACCAAAGAGACGGTAAAGGCGGTAGATTCCCTTACGCAGATCGTAAAAGACACTGCTGCACTGAACCGCGTCGTAGTTCCTGAAATAGAAAAAACAAAGCGAAGCGTAGAGAAAGTCATCACTTCAAATGCCAAGAGCCTGGACTCCATCAGTGCCGTTATCAAGAGTTCCACAAAGACCATTCAAAAAGGCCGAGAAATCCTTATCGACATGGACTCGGCCAGGGCAGTACTGGAAAACTCTTCCTCTCCCCTGGATGCCCTTGCCACTATAAGCAAAACACTGGATAAGATTTCTACCAGCATACAGAACGAGCCCCAGACTTCGGACTCTAAGCAGCCTACTCAGGAGCCTGAGTCTAAGGCCTCTAATGGGAGTGCCAGTGAGCAGCAGGAACCGTCTATGGCTCCCGCGCCAGTACCGTTAATGCGATCAGGAAAAGTAGAAATTGAAACAGAGGATTTTTCAGCAGCAACCAAGCTGACCCAGGAGCTCATTAACAGTTATGGTGGAGAGATCCAGTACGAGAGTTTTGCGCGGGCAGAGGACCGAAACTCACGCGAAATTCGCGCAGAGGTCCCTTCACAGTATTTCGATCGTTTTCTAGAGGAACTCTCTTCAGTAGGACTTATAACCAGTAAAGAGCTCGAATCCCGGGGCTCCGGCTCTGCGCCAAATGCTACGATGGCCCAAGTGGAAATACGGTTAATTGATATGGGACCTGTAGCGGCGCAAAGTCCGTTGGAGTCAGACAGTACTGCTACAGTAGAATCAAGCACGTATAAAGACAAAAGCGCCTCGGCGTTCATGAAAGGACTGGACCTTTTTAAAAGTGCCCTTTTGTTTGTGCTTCCTGCCTGGCCCTTTCTTCTCATTGCAGCGCTTGTTTGGTACTTGGTATACCGCTTCAGGAGACGAAAACAAGTGCCACAAAGTGATGTATTCGAAGAGGAGCGAACTGCCTCAGGGTATAATTCGGAAGATAGCGACTATAAGAGACCTAATGAAATGGAGAATAAGGAAAATACAACTCATGAGTCTAACCTAGAGACAAAATCTCCTTCGTACGAAAGCTCGAATAGTTCGCCCGAGTCATCAAAGGAGGAAGAAGATCCGTGGGCTAAATACAAACCCAAGCAGTAACCAAAAGAAAAGTCCCCCGCGGGACTTTTTTTTAGAGTAAGCCTGCCCCCTCCAGATAAAGGTACCCTCCTACAAGGGCTACCAAAAGAAGCGCCCCATAGATATAGGTTACGATCTTTTTGCCCTTAACTAAAGACACTACAAAGAGACCAAAGATTCCTACAAGAAGCAGCGGTATTTTAGTCAGCGGATCTTCTATAAATGCGGAGGCCACAATGGCCATAAGGGAAAGTAGATGAATTACCGCATGGCGTTTAAGCAGGTAGTTTTTCATGGTAGTACAATGAGGGTTGTAGTATAGTTTTTAAACTGAAGTTAGGAAAAAAGGCAGTCCTTCAAGACTGCCTTCCTTTGTTATAGTATACCTAATATAAGTTACTTTGCAATACTTCTGGAAATAACAATTTTCTGAATTTCCGAAGTACCTTCGTAAATCTGCGTGATTTTCGCATCGCGCATCATACGCTCCACGTGGTATTCTTTCACATACCCGTACCCACCGTGGATTTGCACCGCTTCAATTGTGGTGTCCATTGCTACTTGGGACGAATACAGTTTGGCCATTGCTCCACTCTCGGATATGTCCTTGCCTTCGTCTTTCTCCACCGCTGCCTTGAAGCACAGCATTCTAGCTGCAGTGATTTGCGTAGCCATGTCTGCCAGTTTAAAGGCAATCGCCTGGTGGTTGATTATCTCGGTGCGGAATGCCTTTCTCTGCTTGGCATAGTTAAGGGCCAGTTCGTAGGCTCCGGATGCAATTCCAAGGGCCTGGGAAGCAATCCCGATCCGTCCGCCATTAAGTACCGCCATTGCGAAATTAAATCCAAACCCGTCTTCACCGATACGGTTTTCCTTTGGTACCTTAACATCGGTAAACATCAAAGAATGCGTATCACTTCCCCGGATTCCCAATTTATCTTCCTTAGGGCCTATTTCAAATCCTGCCCATTCCCTCTCTACGATAAAGGCGTTGATTCCTTTGTGTTTTTTCTCAGGGTCGGTCTGGGCAATCACTACATAGTAGGAAGCAGTACCACCGTTGGTAATCCAGTTTTTCGTACCGTTTAAAAGGTAGTAATCTCCCATATCCACGGCTGTGGTTTTTTGGGAAGTGGCATCGGATCCTGCTTCAGGCTCTGAAAGAGCAAAGGCTCCCAATTTTTCTCCAGAGGCCAGTGGAACCAGGTATTTCATTTTCTGCTCTTCACTTGCAAACTTCTCTATTCCGGCGCAGACCAGGGAATTGTTCACAGACATAACCACAGCCGCAGAAGCGTCCACCTTGGCAATCTCTTCCATAGCGAGCACATAGGATACGCTGTCCATTCCGGCGCCACCGTATTTAGGGTCCACCATCATTCCCAAAAGACCCATCTCTCCCATTTTCTTCACCTGTTCGGTGGGAAACTTCTGGTCGCGGTCTCTTTCTATTACACCTGGCAGAAGCTCTTTCTGTGCGAAATCCCTTGCTGCCTGCTGAATCATTAAGTGTTCTTCAGATAAACTAAAATTCATAACTTTTTTAAATTGTTTGCCGGCTAAAATACAATTTTCGCATGGACCTATAAAATAAACTTTTTTTGGAGTTTAGATAAAAAATGATACATTTACGAATATCAAAATTAATATACAGTTAACTTAAAAAAACACCAATAATTATGTCCATCCGAAGACTCTTTGACATTCCCCACCAGGCTTTGGTGAAATTTCCGAACGAAGCAATGTTCGTTACCAAATATAATGGAGAATGGAAGAAAACATCCACCAAGGAATTTGTCAGTTTAGGAAATAAAGTCTCCCGAGGCCTTCTCAAACTGGGAATCAAACCAGGCGATAAGATTGCCCTAATCACTACGGCTTCTAGAACCGAGTGGGCAGTGATGGATCTTGGAATCTCTCAGATTGGAGCCGTATCGGTTCCGGTCTACCCTTCCATTTCTTCCGAGGACTACAATTATATATTCAATAACGCAGAGGTAAAATACTGTTTCCTATCCGATAAGGATCTTTATGAGAAAGTAGCTGCCATCAAACAGGAAGTCTCTACCCTACAAGGCGTATTCTCCTTTGATGAAATCCAGGGAGTACCCAACTGGATGGAAGTGGTGGACATGGGCGCAGACGATGCTAATCAGGGCGAGGTAGAAGACATTTCCTCTACCATTAATCCTGAGGACCTTGCCACCATTATCTACACCTCAGGCACAACCGGTAAACCCAAAGGCGTTATGCTAACCCACCAGAACATTGTCTCCAACGTTCTTGCCTCCGACCACAGGATACCTAGAAGACGGGGTATTGACTACAGGGAAGTAAAAGTACTAAGCTTCCTTCCTATCTGCCACATCTTTGAGCGTATGCTTTTTTATCTGTTCCAGTTCAATGGATTTGCCATTTACTTTGCAGAGAGCATTGAAAAGATGGGAGACAACATCAAGGAAGTGCAGCCGCATTACATGAGTGTGGTGCCAAGGCTTTTAGAGAAAGTCTACGATAAGATCTACGATAAAGGCACCAGCGCAGGAGGAGTGAAAAGTAAGATCTTTTTATGGGCTCTGGGCGTAAACCGGCGCAAGAAACAAATATCCAGACCTTCGGGATTCTCTGAAGTGCTTGCCGACAAGCTGGTATTCAAAAAATGGAGAGAAGGACTGGGAGGAAATATTATTACGCTGGTCTCTGGTTCTGCTGCTCTTTCCTCAAGGCTGAACTATTTGTTTCAGAATGCAGGAATTCCGATTCTAGAAGGCTACGGTCTTACGGAGACTTCTCCGGTAATCTCTGTGAACTCCTTTGAGCGAATGAAAGTAGGAACCGTTGGACACCCACTGGATAATCTGGATGTGAAGATCCAGGCCGATGGAGAGATTACGGTAAAAGGACCAAGCGTGTTTAAAGGCTATTTTAAGAACGAGCAAATGACCAGTGAGGCATTTACTCAGGACGGATACTTTAAGACAGGAGATATCGGCCACATCGATGAGGAGGGCTTCCTTCATATCACGGACCGTAAGAAAGAAATGTTCAAGACCTCAGGTGGTAAATACATCGCTCCACAGGTAATTGAAAACCTAGCCAAGGCTTCCAAGTTCATTGAGCAAATCATGGTGGTGGGTGAAGGCGAGAAGATGCCGTGTGCATTTGTTCAGCCGGACTTTAACTTTGTACGCAGCTGGGCCGAGAGAAAGGGCTATAAACTGGGAGATACTCCTAGGGAAATGGCGCAGAGCCCAGAGCTTAAAGCCCGAATTGAAAAAGAGATTGACTATTTGAACACCAAGCTTGGAAACTGGGAACAAATAAAGAAAATCCAGATCACTCCGGAAGTTTGGAGCATAGAGGACGGACAGCTTACGCCAACCTTAAAACTAAAGAGAAAAGCTATAAAAGAGCGCTATATGGATCTCTACCGCGCTATGTACGGAGAGGAAAAAGCATAACACTTTGGTACTTTATAACTTTCAGCAGGACCTTTAAAGGGGTCCTGCTTTATTTTATATTGAATACTCTATACCAATGAAAAAAGCCACCTTAACAGGTGGCTGTATGTAAAGAAAAAACTATTTCTTATTGGAATTTGATGATTTCCTTCATTTTCTCGGACTCCTCCATTACTAAATCATCGTCCACTAAGATCTTACCACTGTGCTCGTCGATAATGATCTTCTTTCTTTGGGCGATTTCCATTTGCTTCTGAGGTGGAACCATAAAGAAAGATCCTTTGGGTGCGCCTCTCTCAAGTCCTACTACAGCAAGACCGTTTGCAGAGTTGTCACGGATCTTCTGATACGACTTTAAAAGACGCTCGTCGATCTTCTGAGAAAACTCCTTGGATTTTTCAATTAGGTAGTCTTCTTCTTTCTGCGTCTCAGAGATAAGTCCCTCTAGTTCTTCTTTTTTGAATTTAAGGTGGTTCTTGAATTCTTCGATCTTAGTGGTAAGTTCCTCTAGACCTTCTTTCTTGAAATCGATCTTAGCAGAATGCTCTTTGATTCTTTTCTCAGAAAGCTGGATTTCCAGTTCCTGGTATTCTATCTCCTTAGCAAGGGCTTCGAATTCCTTGTTGTTTCTAACGTTGTCCTGCTGCGCCTTGTATTTTTCGATAAGCGTATTGGCATGAGCGATTACCTCGTTTTTCGTGTTGATCTCCGCAGTCTGCTCCTGAATCTCGCTTTCGAACTTCTGGGCTCTTTTTTCCAGTCCTTCGATTTCAATTTCCAGATCTTCCACTTCAATAGGAAGCTCTCCGCGGGTATTGCGGATCTCATCGAGTCTGGAATCGATGATCTGTAGATCGTACAGCGCTCTTAGTTTCTCTTCAACTGATATTTCGGTTGTTTTCTTAGCCATATGTTATTGAAAATAATTAACAGGATTAGTGTTTTCCCTAGATTTAGAGATTGCAAATTTAGGAAATTTTTCCGACAATAGGTCAAATAATTGTCCTACAACGAACTGCTCGGATTCGTAGTGGCCGATGTCAAGAATCACCATACGGTTTTCCCCTTGAAAGAAGTCGTGGTACTTAACGTCCCCCGTGATAAAGGCATCAATTCCTTTCGAGAGTGCCAGAGGTATATACTGTGCTCCGGATCCTCCCAAAACCCCTACCTTTTGGATAGGCCGCCCTATTAAGCTACTGTGCCGGATGACAGGAACATGGAAAGTCTCCTTTACAAACTCCAGAAACTCCCTACTTTCCATAGGACGCTCGAGCTCCCCGTAACGGCCTAGACCCAGATACTGGTTATCGTTAACGATTGGAGTCATCTGATAGGCTACCTCTTCGTAGGGATGCGCCTCTAAAAGCGCGGAAATAACCCTTCCTTTCTTGTAGCGCTCCAGAATCACTGCTACCCTATGCTCCGATACTTTCTCTAGTTCCCCCAAATCTCCCAAGAAAGGATCTGCCCCCGGACGCGGTCTAAACTGCCCTTCCCCTTCCAAGGAGAAACTGCACCGATCGTAATAACCAATCGATCCGGCGCCGGCTGCGAACACTGCGTCCAAGACCTTCTGCTTGTGCTCAGAGGGCACCTGGAAGGAGAGTTCGTACAGATCTTCCTTTTTTGGATCCAGGACTTTCTGCTCCTTTAGACCCAAAGCGTTACAGATCCGGTAATTTACTCCCAAATAGTCGTTATCGAGGGCCGTATGCACCGCAAAAATGGCGATCTTATTCTCTATAGCCTTGAGCAGTGCACGTTCTACATAGTTCTTTCCCGTGAGGGACTTGATACCTCTAAAAAGGATGGGATGAAAGCACACGATAAGATTACGGCCGAGTTCTATCGCTTCCTCTACCACCTTCTCCAGTGCATCGTGGCAGACCAAAATCCCGGTTATTTCCCTTGAAGGGTCTCCGCACAGAAGCCCCACATTATCAAAATCTTCCGCCTGAGCGAGGGGAATTCTACTTTGAAACTCAGAAATGAATTGGGTTATCGTCATTTTTGTTATGTTTGTAGCGAAATTAGTGATAATTTTCAACTACTTCTCTATGCAAGAACATCCGCACCTGGAAAGGGAGTTCCGTTATATTCCCGAAAAAGCCAAGTGGAAACGACAGCTCTGCCGCATCATTTACCGTGCGGATACGCCGATGGGGAAACTCTTTGACATTTCCCTTCTTATCCTGATATTCGTAAGCACCTTCATTGTCATGATGGAGAGTGTGCCGTCCTTTGACCTAAAGTACCATACGATCTTTGTCACCCTTGAGATTATTATTTCGGTGATCTTTACCATTGAGTACGTACTGCGTATCGTTACGATCCGCAATAAAAAAGACTACATATTCAGTTTCTTTGGAGTGATTGATTTCTTAGCTATCGTTCCGTTTTATTTAAGCCTCTTCTTCCCAGTCACCAAGTTCTTCCTTATCATCCGGATGCTTAGGATGCTTAGGATCTTTAGGATCTTAAACCTCCTGGATTTTATGAACGACGGCTTTTTAATCGTTAAAGCCCTTAAGAGCAGTTCTCGAAAGATATACATCTTCCTTCTGTTTCTAATGATTTTCTCAGTGGTGGTGGGCTCCATGATGTATATGGTGGAAGGCCATAAGGCAGGTTTTGAAAGTATCCCGCAGAGTATCTACTGGGCGGTAGTTACGGTAACTACCGTAGGGTATGGGGACGTCTCCCCTACCACGCCCTTGGGGAAATTCTTTGCCATCGTCCTGATGCTTGCCGGTTACTCCATCATTGCAGTTCCCACGGGAATCGTAACGGCCGAGATGCGCAACAAGAGGCAAAACCTGGAGAAAACCTGTCCACGGTGTAAAAATGAGGATATTGACGATGATGCCAACTACTGCAAAAAATGCGGGGAGAGCATTGTGCACTAACTAAAGAAGTACACTGCTGTAGGAACTTTTCGCAGCCTCGTACCCGATGGCAAACATCTCGTCCAGTCGAGGCTTCTTACTCTCAAACATACTGTAATTGGCCAGTTCTACGGGATTTATAAACCAATCGCATACGGTACTTTTTCCAAGCTCACTCTGCGAGGTCATAAGGTCGTAGGCCCTGGAGGTGATATCCAGAAGACTTTTTAAATCCCCCGTTTGAATCTTTTTCTGGGGAGAAAAATACACCCCTATGATTTTTCTTGCGTCGTACTTAAGTACGTCGGCAGGAAAATTATTTAAGATACCACCGTCGTTGTAGAGCGAGCCCTGAATTTTATAGGGCGTAGCAATCATGGGCACGGCGCACGAGGCAATAATTGCATCACTAACCTTTACGCTGGGCCCAAACACTTCTATTTTCCCCGAAACCATGTTGGTAGCAGTAATGCGTACCGTTTTATGGAGATCCCCTATCTTCATGTCGGAGAAAATAGGGTCCAGGTATTTTTTAAAGACGTCGGAATGGATGAATCCTCCCGGCCGCGTAAGGGCAAAGTGGTTCCACCGGAAAAAATACACGCTCTTAAAAAACGCCATAATTTCCTGTGGGCTCTTACCTACCGCATAGAGGCTGGCTACAATAGCCCCAGCACTGGTTCCCGAGAGAATATCCGGAGCAATACCCTTCTCATTTAAAAAGGTAAGGACCCCTGCGTGGGCTACCCCCTTGGTACCCCCACCCGAAAGGGCAAGTCCTAAACTGTACATAGCATAGTTATTTATGGGTAAAAGTACAAAAAAACCGCAGCGATACAGCTGCGGTTGTAGTATAGTTTTGTAAGGGATTAGATATGGATAACTTCTCCGTATGCTGCGGCCACCGCCTCCATGATCGCCTCAGAGACCGTTGGGTGCGGGTGAATGGATTTAATGATTTCATGCCCCGTAGTCTCTAATTTTCTAGCTACCACTGCCTCAGCGATCATATCCGTTACGCCTTCTCCGATCATATGGCATCCGAGCCATTCTCCGTATTTGGCATCAAAGACTACTTTGATGAACCCGTCGGTGTTCCCGTTGGCCGTAGCTTTACCACTGGCCGAGAGCGGAAATTTACCTACCTTAATCTCGTAGCCTTTCTCCTTAGCCTGTTTCTCGGTAAGACCCACGGAGGCAATTTCAGGGGCGCAGTAGGTACATCCCGGGATATTTCCGTAGTCGATTTTTTCGGTGTGGATTCCTTTGATTTTCTCTACGCAGGTGATCCCTTCGGCAGAAGCCACGTGGGCAAGTGCCTGGGTCGGGATGATATCACCAATGGCGTAGTATCCCGGAACACTGGTCTCGTACCATTCGTTTACCAGCACGCGACCTTTGTCGGTCTTAATTCCTGTTTCTTCTAGTCCTATATTTTCAATGTTAGCCGTAATACCCACTGCGGAGAGAAGGATATCGGCCTCTAAGGTTACCATTCCGTCCTTGGTTTTCACACTGGCTTTTACGCCCTCACCACTGGTATCCACGCTTTCCACAGAGGAAGAAGTCATGATATTGATACCTGCTTTTTTAAGGGATTTCTCAAGGTGCTTAGAGATTTCCTCGTCCTCTACAGGAACGATGTTTGGCATGAACTCCACTACCGTCACCTTTGTACCCATCGTGTTATAGAAATCTGCGAACTCCACGCCAATGGCGCCAGAGCCCACTACGATCATGCTTTTTGGCTGCTCTGCAAGAGAAAGTGCCTGGCGGTATCCAATTACTTTCTTTCCGTCCTGAGGAAGGTTAGGAAGCTCTCTGGAACGTGCACCGGTAGCGATGATGATATGGGAGGCAGATAGTTCAGATACTTTTCCGTCTTTATCGGTTACCTGCACTTTCTTGCCGGGCTTCACCTTAGCCTCACCCATCACTACGTCGATTTTGTTTTTCTTCATCAAAAACGAAATACCCCCGCTCATCTTAGTGGCTACCCCGCGGCTTCTCTGAATAACTTTTGAGAAATCGAACCCTGGGTTTTCCACCTTATTGAGTCCGTACTCCTCGGCATGGTTCAGATAATGAAACACGTGTGCTGATTTTAAAAGCGCCTTAGTAGGAATACATCCCCAGTTAAGGCAGATACCTCCTAGGTTTTCCTTTTCTATAATAGCGGTCTTAAAACCCAGCTGCGATGCTCTGATTGCAGTTACGTAACCTCCGGGACCACTCCCGACAACAATGATATCGTAGTTCATTTGATAAGTATTTAACTACAAAAATACGGAAAAATTTCTGGAATTCTCCTGCCCCAATCGCTGACATTTCTCTTGCTTCTAGGGCTGTTGTTTCTCTTTCAAAGCAATAAAAAGAACTGCCGTAAAAGACAGTTCCTTTGGTTTATACTTTTTGGCCACTACGTGCCACTGCTTAACTTTCCTCCTACGGCTTAGAGCGCAGGGTATTTCGATGGATTCACCTCATGGAATAGCATATAGATCTTCTCTACCATATCGTCTACGGAAGGCTTGGAAAAATAATCCCCGTCGCTGGCGTAGGCCGGTCGGTGGTCGTTCGCACAGATGGTAAGAGGATCGCTGTCCAGATGGCGGAAGCCTTTCTGCTTTTCCAGCACCTGTTGCAGGATAAAGGCAGAAGTTCCTCCCTCTACATCCTCATCAATTACTGCAAGACGGTTGGTTTTCTTTAGACTCTCCACGATATCGCTGGAAAGATCAAAAGGAATCAGAGACTGCACGTCGATCACTTCGGCAGAAATTCCAAGCTCTGAAAGTGCCTCGGCAGCTTCCATGACGAGTCTCCACGTGGAGCCGTAGGTCACGAGGGTAATATCGGATCCCTCACGGGTAGTTTCTACTTTTCCTACCGGTACGGTAAACTCTCCGAGATTCTCCGGCTGGCGCTCTTTAAGGCGGTAGCCATTAAGACACTCTACGATAAGGGCCGGCTCGTCGCTCTGAAGCATGGTGTTATAAAATCCTGCCGCTTTCGTAAGGTTTCTAGGAACCAGGACGTGGATTCCTTTGGAAAGATTTAAAATCCCCGCCATAGGAGATCCGGAATGCCAGATTCCTTCCAGTCGGTGGCCGCGGGTACGGATGATAAGAGGCGCCTTTTGTCCTCCACGGGTACGGTACTGTACGGTGGCCAGATCATCGCTCATGCCTTGGAGGCAGTACAGGATATAATCCAGATACTGAATCTCGGCTATGGGCCTAAGTCCGCGCATGGCCATACCTAGACCTTGTCCCAGGATCGTAGCCTCACGAATTCCGGTGTCCGCTACACGCAGCTCTCCGTATTTTTCCTGCATTCCCTCAAGTCCCTGGTTCACATCACCGATGTTTCCGGCATCTTCCCCAAATACTAGGGTCTGCGGGTATTTTTCAAATATCTTGTCAAAATTGTTTCTTACAACTACCCTTCCGTCCACTTCCGGGGAATCCTCGGAATACACCGGCGGCACCTCTTTAACTTCCGTTACTTTTTCACTACTTTGGGAGTAGAGATGAGAGGAGTAGTTTTCTTTTTCCTGCGCAAAAAGGGCTTGGAACTTTTCCTCCAGCGCTACTCTTTGCGGCGTACTGGAACTTCGTGTAAGAAGAAGAGCGCGTCGCGCCAGATGGAAGATATCTTTCTTGGCCTTGGACACCAGCCCTTCAAATTTTTCCAGTTCTTTTTGAACCTGCACACTCTCAATTGCAAGGTCCTTTACCAGCGGAAGTAATGCTGCGTTAATTTCCTTGATTGCTCCCTGGTAGCTTTCCCAGGCTTTTTTCTGTCCCTCGCGGGTTATTTGCTTGGCCTCGGCATCGATTATGTCGAGTTCCTCTACCGTGGCAAGAATATGCTCGGAGCCTTCAATCTCTACCGAATAGCTAAGGATCCACTCACGGAACTTCAGAAGCCCGTCGTATTTGCTTTCCCATTCCAGGCGCTCGCCGTTCTTGTAGCGCTCGTGGGATCCCGAGGTGGAGTGCCCCTGCGGCTGGGTGACTTCCACTACGTGGATCACCACAGGCACACTGTGGTTCCGTGCAAAATCTTCAGCCTTGGCGTAGGCATCCAAAAGCGCCGGGTAGTCCCAGGCTTTCACCTGGATGATCTCGCAGCCTTGATTCTCTCCCTGTTTTCTCTGGAAACCCGAAAGCATCTCAGAGATGTCTTTCTTGGCTCTCTGGTTGTGGGTAGGAACCGAAATCCCGTAGCCGTCGTCCCAGATGGAAACCACCATCGGAACCTGAAGAGCGCAGGCAGCGTTTAACGATTCCCAGAAATGTCCTTCGGCAGTTGAAGCATCCCCTATGGTACCGAAAGCCACTTCCCTACCTTTGGAGGAGAATTTCTCGCTTCCTTCAAATTCCACCTCCTTGAATACTTTGGAGGCAAGGGCAAGACCTAAGAGACGTGGCATCTGCCCTGCGGTCGGAGATATATCGGAAGAGATGTTCTTTATTTGGGTAAGGTCTTTCCAGGTTCCGTCCGGATTCAGAGTACGGGTAGCAAAGTGCCCGTTCATCTGTCTTCCTGCCGAAGCCGGTTCCCTTTCAACGCTAGTATCTGCATAAAGCTGCGCATAGAAACTCTCTACCGACAGGGCGCCGATCGCAAGAGCGAAGGTTTGGTCCCGGTAGTATCCGGCGCGCCAGTCTCCATTGCGGAAGACTTTAGCCATGGCCAGCTGCGGCAGTTCCTTTCCGTCGCCAAATATTCCGAACTTGGCTTTTCCGGTCAGAACCTCACGTCTTCCCATAAGGGACATCTCACGAGAAATTCTTCCCAGCTTGTAGTCCTCAAGCACGGTTTTTTTAAAATCCAGAAAAGAAATCTGCTGGGTTTCTATATAGGTTGTCTGCATGGGTCTTAATTGATTTTTACAAAGATAAGATTTTTGTTCAAATGCAAAAAAGGCCCCTGCATTTTATCAAAATCGCAATAGGAAAAACAAGAAAAAACAGGTAAAACAGCTCTAAAACTTACGTTCAATGACGTAGTCGAGCATCTGGTGAAGTGAGGTTTTGGCCTCTGAATCAGGGAATTCATTAAGCAGCGCCTTAGCTTTTTGCTGGTAGCTCTCCATCACTTCCACGGCGTAGGTAAGTCCTCCGGATTCCTTGACAAAATTTATCAGTTCCTTAACGCGTGAAGACTTCGTATTGTAGCGCTTTATGGTCTGAAAATGGTATTTACGGTCCTTTTCAGAGGCTTCTCTTAAGGAATAAATTAGAGGCAGGGTCATTTTCTGCTCCTTGATGTCGATACCCACGGGCTTTCCAATCACATTGCTGCTTAAGTAATCGAACAGATCGTCCTTTATTTGGAATGCCATGCCCGTGTAGGTCCCAAAATCCTTCATCTTTTCGGCAAGCGCCGCATCAGTTGATGTGGAAAGCACCCCTACTTCGCAGCAGGCCGCAATAAGGGTTGCGGTCTTCTGACGGATGATCTCGTAGTACACTTCCTCAGTGATATCTAATTTTCGGGCTTTCTCAAGCTGCAGCAGTTCCCCCTCACTCATCTCACGAATGGTCCGAGAAATAACGGAAAGAAGGTCGTACTCTTTATTGTCGGTGGAAAGAAGAACGGATTTAGCCAGAAGATAATCCCCTACTAGGACCGCAATCTTGTTCTTCCAAAGCGCATTGATGGAGAAAAAATTCCTGCGCTTATAGCTCTCATCCACCACGTCGTCGTGTACCAGCGTAGCCGTGTGTATAAGCTCTATCATCGAGGCTCCACGAAAGGTTTTTTCCGTTACCTCACCCACAAGCTTGGCACATAAAAACACAAACATCGGTCGCATCTGCTTGCCTTTGGTGGTCACGATAAAACGGGTGACTTTATCGAGTAAAGGCACACTGCTTTTCATCGATTCATAGAACTTTTGCTCGAAAAGCTTCATTTCGCCGGCAATCGGCCTTTTAATATCTTCTACAACAGTGGACACAGAACTCTATAGGCTTTGAAAAGGGTTACAATCTTACAAATATAAAGCTTTTCACCCTACAGAAAAATTTATCTTAGCTTTTCAAAGGGCACAAAGTACAGCATAGGCTCGGCTGAAAGAAACTTATAGGTAAAACGCTCGCCCGCAATATACAGGCCCTTCTCTGTTGCAGTGAGGGACTCGATCTGCCCTAGTCCCGAGGCAAGACCCAGATAGTGTTTCTTGTACGGAAGCGAAAAATAATTGCCTCGGAAGTCCCTTTGAAACACGGAAAGATAGACTTCCATCTTTTTGGTATAGCCGATAAGATACAGGGTTTCTTCATGCACCGCTGCATCGGTTACAAGATACCCCAGTTCTATACGCTCCTTTCTTTTAAGGGTCTGCTGTAAACCCGACTCCATCGTTGGATCCAGCTCGTAGCGGCTCGTTCCAAGGCTCTTCCACTCTTTTGTGAACAGGTGCAGCATCCTTTTGTCAAAGACCATCGCCTCCATGTCAAAATCATGTGCATGGGGCAGGTCCCTTATTTCTTTTTGCTCTTCAAAATCAAAAGAAAAGCTCCGAAGTATCTCACCGGATTCAGGCACTACTTTATAGATCTTTAGATCCTTTCGGTTTCCCCAGTTGTTTCCAAAATCCCCGATGTAAAGGAATCTCCCGTCCCCGGTTAGGGCCTCCCAGTCGCGGTTTTTTTCTGCGATATCTACCCTGGAGCGCACCGAACCTTGCCCTGGATCCAAACGGTAAAGCGCGGCGGGGTTTCCACCGTCGTTCAGTGCATAAAGCTGAGAATCCAGATAAAAGAGACCGGATATTTCTTTTAACTCCTTTTCTAGTGATGCAATCTTGTAGGGCTTAAGTTTTAGCCACTCTTCCCTAGGCTGCGAGGTGCAGGAATAGAGAAAAGAGAATAATACAAGTAGAAAAATTTTTTTAACCATAGCGTTTTCGTCTGTAGAGTGCATGCTGGACTTTAAAAAGGTCACGCACCAAACCAAAAATAAGTAAAATTCCCCCCACCAGAAGACTTCCGATACCTAAATAGGAAAATAGTACGCCTCCTAGTATTCCTCCTAGGAAAAACATCAAAATAATTATAAGGCGAAGGCGTATGGAGCGGTAAAGCTGCGCTTTTTTCTTGAGGTCCGAATAAAAAAACAGCTGCGAACATTCAATGCCCAGGTCGGTAAAAAGACCGGTAAGGTGCGTGGTGCGCACCACCGAGTTGGATATGGTTGTAACCAGAGAGTTCTGCATGCCCATGGCAAATAATAATAGCAGGGCTATAAGGTCGGGCGAATAATCTAGCAGTGCTTCTCCCCAAATTCCAAGGCAAAGCAGTATGCCCGCCTCAATAAGCGTTGGAATTACATACATCCTGGACTCGCGAAGACGGTAGATTTTCTCTACCAGGAAATTAGAAAAGAATGCGCCTAAAAAAAACATCAGCACATACAGAAACACATGCAGGGCCGCCGTATACTTTAAGTCAAAGACTTCCTTTACCATAAAAGCAAAATGGCCCGTGACGTTGGTGGTAAGCACGGCAACGGAGAAAAAACCTACTACATTTACAAGGCCTGCGACCAGGCTTAAGAGCGAAGCTAAAGAGAGGTTGTGGGCATTGGTTCTGGACTTACCCTTATGAAGAAACATTAGTCTGTTGCTTTATTGGCCAGCTGTCCGCAGGCCGCATCAATATCGGATCCCCTGCTTCTTCTAACCATAACGGTGATTCCTGCGCGGGTGAGTTCCCTTTCGTAACGCTCCTCGGCCTCTATGCTCCGATGGTCGAACTTACCTTCACCAATGGGGTTGTACTGGATTAAGTTTACCTTGGAAGGCACTTGACGGCAGAATTTGATAAGGGCCTGTATATGCTCCATGGAATCGTTTATACCTTTCCATACGCAGTATTCAAACGTAACCACCGAGCCAGTTTGCTCGTACCAGTAGCGAAGGGCTTCCATAATGTCTGTGAGAGGAAACTTCTCTGAGAAAGGCATGATTTCGTTTCGGGTGGATTCGATTGCTGAATGCAAGGAAAGTGCGAGCTTAACCTTAAGGTTCTCATCGGCCAGCATTTTTATCATCTTGGGTATTCCGGAAGTAGAGACTGTTATCCTACGCGGAGACATGCCCAGCCCGTCCGGCTGCGTGATCTTACGGATGGCTGCTACAACGTTCTTATAGTTCATCATAGGCTCTCCCATACCCATAAATACGATATTGGAAAGAGGCCTTTGGAAATGTTCCCTACTCTGACGGTCAATAAGTGCTACCTGATCGACAATCTCTGCAACCTCCAGGTTTCGCATACGCTTTAGGCGCGCCGTGGCACAAAACTCGCAGTTGAGCGAGCATCCCACCTGACTCGAAACGCACGCCGTGGTGCGTGTAGGCGTAGGGATAAGCACGGATTCTACAAGTAATCCGTCATGAAGCTTCACTCCGTTTTTAATCGTCCCGTCCTTAGACTGTTGAAACAAATCCACAGAAAGGGGCTTAATAATAAAATCCTTTGCTAGACGCTCTCTAAGCTCTTTCGAAAGATTGCTCATATCCTCTATCGAATGCTGGTTCTTGCTCCAGAGCCAGTCGTATACCTGCTTTGCACGAAAGGGTTTTTCGCCAAGCGCTACAAAATAGGCAGTGAGTTCTTCAAGGGATAAGGTTCGTATATCTTTCAACGTTCTGAGGGATTTAAATTTTAGCGCTGCAAAGATAGTGAATTTACCAAACAACTGATTTTTTGCGTTTTATAAGAAAATTTATTTGAAATTTTAAACTACTAACAGGATCAAATTAACTTTCTTTCAAATGGAAACACTACAGTTCTATTTACTTTTTAATACAAACTTTATGGTCCATACAATTATTACTTTACTTCTAACTTTTACTTTACTTCTAACTTTGGTTTTTGCTGGGTATCTTCCTAACCTTTCTCTCATTAAAAAAGATTGGAAAACCTTCTATCCTACCCTGGGAGTGGGCCTCTTTTTCCTCGCCGTCTGGAGCCTGCTGTACTACCTGTTTTTCTAAGGAAAGTTCTCCTTGGAAAAAAAAAAATCGTCTCCCTACGGATAGAGAGACGACGGTTGCAATACTGTATGAACTTCGTGTTTAGAGTATTAACATCGCATCCCCGTAGGAATAGAACTTGTATTTTTCTTTGATTGCTTCCTCATACGCATGCATGATGAAATCTTTCCCTGCAAACGCTGCAATCATCATGATTAGCGTTGATTTTGGGGTATGGAAATTAGTAATCATCGCATTGGCCACTCCAAAGTCGTGCGGAGGATAGATAAACTTATTGGTCCATCCGTGGTACGGTCCAATCTTACGGTTGGAAGATACGGAAGTTTCAACGGCGCGCATTGTAGTAGTTCCTACAGCGCACACTCTTCTTCCCTCTTCTACGGCCTTATTAATTATGTCGGCATTTTTCTGGTCTATGATAGCCTCCTCGCTTTCCATTTTGTGCTTGGAAAGATCCTCCACTTCAATAGGATTGAAAGTTCCTAGACCCACATGAAGGGTCACTTCTGCAAAATCCACTCCTTTGATTTCAAGTCTTTTCATTAGGTGTCTAGAGAAATGCAGTCCTGCGGTTGGTGCAGCCACAGCGCCTTCTACTTTGGCGTAGATGGTTTGGTACCTTTCTGCATCTTCCGGCTCCACTTCTCTCTTGATGTACTTCGGAAGTGGGGTCTCTCCCAGTTCCTTAAGCTTTGCACGGAATTCCTCGTAGGTTCCATCGTAAAGAAAACGAAGAGTTCTCCCTCTGGAAGTAGTGTTGTCAATAACTTCTGCTACCAGGGATTCATCCTCGGTGAAGAAAAGCTTGTTGCCAATACGGATTTTTCTTGCCGGATCCACCAGTACGTCCCATACGCGGGTCTCTTTGTCAAGTTCCCTAAGTAAGAAAACCTCAATCTTGGCTCCGGTCTTTTCCTTGTTCCCATAAAGACGGGCAGGAAATACTTTAGTATTGTTAAAGATAAAAAGATCGCCTTCATCGAAATAGTCAATGACGTCTTTAAAGAGTTTATGTTCGATCGTCTGGGTTTTACGGTGAAGTACCATCAGGCGCGCGTCGTCTCTGTGCTCGGAAGGATGCTCTGCAAGAAGTTCTGCAGGCAAGTCAAAATTGAAATCGGATGTTTTCATTTTTTAAATTACGGTTTAAAAATTAGCCTGCAAAGATAGGCTATTTGCCAGCGGAAGTCAAGGAGAATCTTTTTTTACTCACCAGCTGAATAAAAAAGTCCCCTGCACACATGCGCAGGGGACCCGTTGAAATTAAATCTTTTGATCAAAACTTAGAGCGTTTCTTTCAGCCATCCGAAGAATTCACGTTGCCATACCAGGGCATTGTGTGGATTAAGCACCCAGTGGTTCTCGTTCGGGAAATAAAGCAGTCGGGACTTAAGTCCTTTAAGCTGCGCGGCCTGGAAAGCGGCTTGGCCCTGTTCGTATGGCACGCGGTAGTCTTTACCCCCTTGCACTACCATTAATGGAGTATTCCACTTATGCACGTAGTTGGCGGGATTGAACTCGGTGAATGCCTTAGGTTTTGGATTTTCGTACGGACTTCCGATATCCCAATTAGCAAACCAGAGTTCTTCGGTGGTATGGTACCAGGAGTTCATATCAAATAGCCCGTTATGAGAGAAAAACGTCTTAAAACGGTTTTCGTGGATGCCTGCTAGCATAAGAACGCTATACCCTCCATAGCTGGCCCCAACAGCCCCTATTCGCTCTGGATCTACCCCAGGTAGTTTCTTAGCGTAGTCTACCGCAGATAAATAATCCTGCATCACCTGTCCGCCCCAGTCTTTGGAGATGTCCTCGTTCCATTTTGTTCCCCAGCCCGGCATTCCTCTACGGTTTGGAGCAATCACTATGTATCCCTGAGCCGCCATAAGTCCTAAGTTCCAACGCGTACTGAACGTCTGGGTAAGGGCCGACTGTGGTCCTCCCTGTGCGTAAAGAAGTGTTGGGTATTTCTTGTTAGGATCAAAATTCGGTGGGTATACCATCCAAACGCCCATCTCTTTTCCGTCGGTAGTAGGTACCATCTTAAGCTCGGTAGAGGCCGGCGTAATACTTGCGTAAAGTGCTTTGTTAATGTCGGTAACCTGCCCCATGGCACCTCCTTTAGTGTTTACGACATAAAGGTCGGCGCTGTGGTTCATATCGGTCCTAGAAACTAGTAACCTCTCTCCTGGCTGCGCGTATATATCGTTTACATCAAATTTTCCAGAAGTGATCTGCGAAATCTTTCCGGTCTTAGCATCGAGGGAGAAGAGTTGCTTGGTAGCCCTAAACGCAGCAGTAAAAAATATCCGCTTTGAATCCTTGTCCCAGAAGGTAGATCCCGTAACGCTCTCGTCCCATCCCTCAGTGAGGTTCTTTTTTACGCCCGTTTTCCAGTCCATTACTACAATATCGTTCTTATCCGCCTCATAGCCTTCCCTCTTCATGCTCTGCCAGAGCAGCATTTTTCCGTCCGGAGAAAACTTAGGATTCATATCGTACCCCATCATGCCTTCGGTAAGGTTCCTGGTGGTTGCAGTACCAATCTCGTATGCGAAAATATCGGTGTTTGTGGAAGTGGCATATTCTTTTCCACTCTTGGGTTTTACGACGTATAGAAGCGACTTTGAATCCGGGCTCCAGATAAAATCCTCTGCGCCCCCGAACGGCCGCTGCGGAGAATCCCAAAGTTTTCCTTCTAAAAGGTCTTTGGCGGAGCTTACTTCAGCGCCTACAGGCACCACAAAGACGTGGTGGTACCTGCCTTCACTGAAAGTGTCCCAGTGGCGATGGTTCAAATCATTGTATATATAGCCGGTAGAATTTGGCGTGTCGCTGTATTTTTCTTTTGCTAGAGTCTCTTCTAGTTTTACTTCCTTGGAAAAAGCGATGAATTTCTGGTCCGGAGAAATGCGGATGTTGTCGACTTTTCCAAGAGCATAAAAACTGCTCCAGGTTTTGCCTAGGTCTTTTGATATGTAGAGGGTCCCTTCTTCTAAAGCATACAGACCGTTCTTATCCCACTGCACGAGGGATTTTTTTCCAAGATCGATTTGCTTTGCTGCGCTGGTTGAAAGATTTAGAAGGAAGTTTTCACTGGAGGATTTCTCGGTCTTAAGGTCGGTTTTACTTACCTTGTAGATTAGTGCACTGTGGTCAGGAGCTACAGCCTGTACTCCCAGACGGTTCATGCTCCACATAAGTTCAGGCGTAAGCACCTGCTGCGCACCGATTAAAAGTGGAGCGATAAAGCCAATGGCCATTAAGCTGTGTTTTAAATTCATATCTTCTTTATTGGTACTTTTTAATTTCGTTTATTAGTTCTAAAGGATCCTGTGGACTTACCATGTAGGTCTTACCTTTCGCTGTTTTGAGTACTACCCTCTTGGACTTATTAGTAACAAGCCAAAGATCTTTTCCATTGTAGTAGCCAAAATAGCCAAATACACCTCCAATTCCAAAAGTGCGGATATTTATAGTTCTTTCTTGATCCATTTCTACCATTTTAATCTCCCTAATTGGGAGTTTAATGGAATAAAGAATACTTCGCATTTCAAAATGCGTAGGACTTACAAAAAGCCGAGGCCTTAGCATATAGCTTAAGGGCAAAATAAGTAGAAGTAGCACGGCTATTCCTACTCCCCAAACTCCAGCGTCACTCCATTCGCCTGCAAAATACATTGTTAGCGTCACCAGTATGAGGAATGCAACTACTATCGTCATGATTTTGGCAAATCGATCGATAGGCGCCGTGGGAATTTCTTTCATAGCATTGAATTTATTTACGACTTCTAATTTCTTCTTGCTCTAAGAGAAAATGGTTTCTTTTAAGCACCATTTTGGAAAGAAAGAGCGATGCCAATGATAACAAGATCACTAGAGCACCAAGGGACAGTAGCACGGCCTTTAGTGCTTGCCAGGCCTCTTTATCTAGTCTTTGCAGTCCCTCTGGAAGATAGAATACCACCAGGCCGCTCGAGGAAGGCCCTGAGAGTAGTACTACCACAAAGGCCAGCATTGCGCAACCAAGTACAATCCAAGAAAGCACGTACACAAACCCTACAATATAAGTACTACCTACCACTCCTGGAGTGGAATCTGCTCTTTTACTTCTTGTGGACATTCGAGCTAGTCTTCTTTGATGAAGAGGGAGCTAAGTACAGAAGTTACAATGGAAAGTAGGATACTGAAAATAAGAGCCCACCAGAACCCATCCACCTGCATACCTTCGACAAAATAGTCGGCAATTAAAATCACAATTGCATTAATAACAAAAGAGAAAAGTCCTAACGTAATGATGGTTAATGGAAGCCCCAAAATCTTTAAAATAGGCTTTAAGATCAGATTCAAAATTCCCAGAACCAGCGCAAAAACTAAGGTAGTGGTAAAATCAGAGAAATGGACTCCTGAGAGAATCATCTGTAACAGATAGGCAGATACTGCAGTAATTAGCAGTCTAATAAGCATATTCATAGGTTATAATTTTACTCAAATATAAGCCCTTACGGGAACTTCTGCAATTTCTTCGCGTGTAAATCAAACTCATAGAGCTCTTTAGTCTCCGGATCATAGAATAGCCACTGCAAAGTTGAAAGATTAGATCCACTTTTGGTGAAAATTCCCATCTGGATATAACTTCTGCCTTCCCATTCACTTCTCTCAAAGGAATAGCCCAATTGGGAGGACGGGTTTTCTAGGTGGTAAATCACCATATCGTTCTTAGAACTGCTGGTATAAAAATTAGCAACATTTTTAATCTCATCGAGTAGGCCCTTAGAGTACTCTTCTCTATCACGATTGAGCACTATTAGTTCTTTTTCAGTGGGAGTAAAACTTTGACTTGTCCCGTTTAGAGTTATTTCTTGTACAACATTGTTTTGGGCAGTAGTCACCTCTTTTTTCTCACAGCTACCAAGAACGGTAAGTAATAAAACACTTACAAAAAAGATTGATCTCATGGGTTACAGAATTAGCTTCTTAAAGATAGTGTATTTCAGTTGAATATCATTTCTTTAGCTAGTAGGTGTAACATACTACCTTCTTATACTACTAATGCCATAAATTAAAACTTAAAAATGATAACTATGAACTTCTTAAAGAAATCGCTGATCGCATCTACCGTACTTACACTATCACTAATCTCAGCCCAAGAGCAAACTGTTACCACATCCGATGGAGTAAACTTATTTACCAAGAAAGCAGGTAAAGGTCCAGTAGTTATCTATGTCCACGGAGGACCAGGAGCTTGGAGCCGCTCCTTTGAGGATTTAAAAGGAAATGAGCTTGAAAAGTTCATGACCGTGATTTACTACGACCAACGCGGCAGTGGAAGGTCCGAGTCTGCGCAAAATCAAGATTACTCTATTGCTAGGATGATTAAGGACATCGAGGAAATTAAAAACCACTACGGAGTCGATAAAACATATATACTAGCACACTCCTTTGGAGGAATTATCGCCACAAATTACGCATACCACTACCCTAACTCTTTAAAAGGGCTAATCTTAATGAACAGTACTCTGAACGTAGAATACTCCCTCCGAAAGCAAGTTGAATTTCTAAATGAATACACGGGAAAGAACCATCAAGTACGCTCTACTCATCTACTGGAAGATTTCATGAGCGCAAAAAAGGAAATTTCCGAGAAAGGTTTGGATTACATTTTACTAACTGATACCAAAGAAGCGTTTGACAAGCTTATGGAAGTAGACTTTGAAAAGCCACAGCAGTGGGATTTTGCTTCAAGAGTTTTTTCTATGCCAGAGTACTTTATGGATTATACCAGAATCTCTGATAAAATAATAACTCCCGTGCTGGTAATTAATGGAACTAAAGATGTAGCTATAGGCAAAGACCATCCCAATGATTTTAAATTTTCTAACATGAAGATTAAAAACATAGAGGGGAGTCATGTACTCTACTATGAAAAAAAACAATAAGTTAATAAGAGAAATAAAGAATTTTATTAAATAGTTTGTACGCAAGTTATCACAGTCCCTCCAATTCCACTCCTTATTTTATTAACCATCTGTTTTACAGTTGGTTGTTTAAAAGCTCCTAGTAGATATTACTACGGACTTAAAGAAAACTTTTTTTGATGAAGGGGGAAGTAGTAAAAAGATAAAATATAAACGAGGATGACAAGGAGATCTGGACGCTTTTTTTATTAAAAAATGAATTTTGTAGCACAAAACGTCTATTCCAACCACAAATATTAATAATATTATAAATCAATTAGTTACAAATAATAGTAACATTATAGAAATAGTATTAATTTCATCATATTTCGATACAGAAAGTGAAATTCCTTTTATTAATGATAGTTTTAGAGTATTGACGTGTACTAAAGTAGTACATAATTTATAATTATAAACCTGTTGTGCATTTAGGAATTAAAAAAGAAAAAAGATTGTCCATTTGATTAAAAAACCGTATATTTAATTGATTACCAAGTCATTAAATACATGAACAATCTTATTCAAAACTACAAAATTATTTTAAAAGAATTGACACACACCTGTAAATATATTACTGCAAGTAAGCAAATTAGGCTTCCAAAAATGTCTGATTTGGAACTTGTGGCACTCAACCTCACCGCAGAATATATGTCTATTAACTCTGAACTACAGTTATTTAGAACGGAATCAGGCTCTGATGAGGAGCAACCTGCCAGGGACAGTTTGGCCGACGAAATATAGTTTTCAAGGGCATCGCTTTTGGCGGTGCTTTTACTGGTCGGAAGGAGCACTGAATAAAGCTTTTCAGAATAAGGCAAAATCTTTATTTGAAGAGAACAGATACGAAGTTTTAGAAACAATGGTAGAAAACGGCTACGATCCGGCAGAAGAACTGGAAAAGCATCTGCAGTAAGATATCGTAATCTTGAAACGCGCGACTGAAGATATTTTCCACGAAGAAACCGAAGGTTTGGACGTACGATTTTTCTCGAACGAAATCGACGTTTCGGAATTGCCGAGTAGCCAAGAAAAGTGCAGCTTCCGCACGCTGCCAATTAGAAGGATTCGGTCTTGGTGAAATCCTTAATGAAGTAATGTCTTTTAGCTGCATTATGGCAGGAAGATAGGAGAAAAATGCGCCGTGGAAAAGGAAGAAGAAAAACAAGAAGTAAGAGAGCAGCGGAGGCTGCTCTTTTTGTATGAACTAATTTGGGAGATTAGGTTTTATAATTGGCAAAATAAAATCCTGAAATACCGTCTCGCTAAGTTTTATCAGTAAAATTCCTCTAATGGTTGAATAGGAAATGGCAGAGATTGCAAAACCTAACTGTGAATTCACTTTAAGCTCATCTCCATCGGCATGTGCAAGTTCCTCCAGATTTGAACAACTGTAAATGAGAACAAATTTGTAATTTGCTTTGGCTTCTTCCGAAGATTCAGAGTTGGTTAAAATTTCAAAATCAAATTCCGCCCTGATCAACTTCTGCTCCAGATTGAAAGAAATACTGAGCTGGTTTGTAGAACCAAATTCTTTAATTAGACTTTCATCAAAAAATTCGGGTACAAAAATATTTTCGCTGATAATTTTAAACGACTCTAAAGCCAATTTTTCAGCATCAAAAGGGTTAGGCATATCTTACTTTTTCCTCATTTAACCATTGTGTATCTTTAGAATAAGTTTCTTTACGTCGTTCAACGGTGAAACTTACTTCAAGTTTTTCCCATTCGTCTTTAAAGCACGCAGAAAAACGCTTCACCGGAATTTCGATAATAGGCTCTCCCAATTCTGCTTCCAGTTTGGCAATGCTTTTTAGGGTAATGTTTTGATTTCCGCTAAGCCATCGGCTGATTTCCGCAGGTTTTTTATCCATTCCTTCAGCAAGTTCTTTTTGAGAAATTCCCTTATCTCTAAGAATCTGATTGATCCGGATAATTAGATCGGAATATTTTTCCACAAAGATTTTAGTTTCCAATGGTGTTTCGTCTAAAATCTTTTTAAAAATTTTGCTTTTCATTTAGAATAATTCGGTGTAAGGTTTTTCTGTAGTTGTATCAAGAATTTCTCTCTTTTTTGCGCAGAGTTTAATATCTCCGTTATTTAAGGCCATCTGTATTTTATCAGCGTAGTGATTTGCCTCTCTGAAAGCTACTTTCGTTTCTCCATCCTGAGCCGTCCAACTTGTTTTTTCGCCGCCGTTAAACAAAATAACACAGGAAGATGATAGGCGCATACAATACAAACGTAGCGGGAAGTCTTCTCCAAAATCTACTTCCTCAATTTCAATTTTTGCAGGTGGTGGAAACGCCTGAGCTTTTCGTTCTTCCCTAAAAAAATCATTGATCGCTCCTCTTTTTGTTCCAATGGTATCTGAAATAAATACCGATAATTGCTGAACGTATGGTTTTAACCTATCTGTTTCATAATGTTTCTCAAAAAATTTATCGGTTTCTGAGAGTTCTTCACCATCCAGTTTTACTGTGTAAAACTGACATTTTGGACTTTCGTCATCAAAAATTTCTAGTGCAAAGTTACTCATATAAATTTAAAAAACAAAAAAAAATTAACATATATGTTAATTTATGAACAAAAATAGCAATAAAATTCAAAACAAGAAATAGGTTATTCTGACATTAATCCTGCTGCAATTAAGAAAGCAAACAGCGGCGACCTTTTTCTATAAATAACACTTGGCAATAGTTCTTTTATTGAAGCTGTGCTGAACGAATTCTGCTGTTTCAGAATTTCCAGAAATGCAATACAATCTTCGCTCAAAATACTTTCCGGCTCACCGTTATTTCTTGAGGGAGAAGAATAAATAATCTCAGCATAAGAAACATCCATAAGTTGATATACTTTTCCGGTAAGTGAATATATTTCTGCTTTATCTACAAGGCTGCCGCAGATTTTTAGCCAGAGTTTTTCGGAGGATAAGTTTGAGGATTTTTCTGATAGTTCATATTTCATAAATCAAATGTTCGATTATGCTTCTTCCTCTTCCTCCTCTTCCTCTTCGTTCGCACCTAAAGCTCTATCTATGATCTCTTGCTTCTCCTTTAATTTTCGTTTTGAGCTTGATTCCAAGATTGCAGCAACCTTGCCCATACCAGGAATACCTTCTAATTTATCAATTGCAAGTTGAAATTTATAACTTTGTTCTAAAGCTTCCATAACAGGATGATCGGAAGCTTCATAATTTGAAATTAATTTACCCGGATTCTCTGATGTCACTTGTAAGAAACTAGATAAAAGCCGGTATTTGAGTTCACTTGTTTGCTCTTCATCTTCAAGATTAGCAATTTGTTTAGACAGTCCTTCATAAGTTTTACTTAGTACTTCTTTGTGAGCGTATTCTTCAATTAATCTTTTTGATAAATTAAGTTTTTTGTTTGCGGAATATGTGAACCAAAGCACAGGAATATACATCGGGATGATTGCTAAGACTAATCTTGGTATCTTACTAATGACCTCTTCAAGTGCAGTTCCGGTGTAAAGAAAATATACACTGACAGCGAAAGGAAGCAAGCTGACCACTATCAACATATAAATTCCCATTGAAAAGCGACTTTGCAGCTGTTGGGAATTTTCTGCTTCTTCTCCTTTCTTTGTAGAAAATGCGGAACTCAATCCCGCTGTTAAAGCTGCCGGAAGTAGGCTTTCAATTTCGTTATTTATTTTCTCATAATTTGATTTGTGGCTGATTTCGAATTCGTCATATTTCTTTTTATAAGAATCTGTAATAGTTGTTATTCTATTGTTTGCTTGCTCAAGTTTTTCATGTAAATCTTCATAAGCTTCATCCAGATCGCTTTTCTTTCCTTCGATAACGATTTCATCACCTGCATCATCCTTATCGATGTAGCCAAAGATATCACGGTGAAAATCATCAATTTCCTTCTTCGTTTTATTTAATGCTGTTAAACTAAGTTTTGATTTTCCAAGATTATCTTCAACGCCAGAAACAAAATCGCTTATGACAGTTAATTTAGAATCTAGGTCAGGATAATCTTCCAGAAAAGAGTTTAGAGTATTTACTTTTAAAATTAACTCATCATACGACAATTTATATCCTTCCTCATTTGTTTCTAATATTGTTTTTAATTCTGTTGCTTTATCATTCTTTTCTCCAATACTTGCAAGCAATCTTTCAGCTTCATCAACTTTTGCCTGAATTGTAACAACAAAATCGTTTGCTTCTGTCGCTCTTTGCTCAGTTTTATTTCTGTATTCTGCCGCTTTCCTAGAACTTTGTGCGGCCTCTTTTTCCGCATCAGTTGCTTTTTTGTTAATTTCTGTTTGGAGTCTTTTATCTTCATTTTCAAGAGCAGTAATTCTTTGCCACAGTTTTTTTCTTTCTTCCTCCAAATATTCTATTTGTTTACTCTTTTTATCACCAAATATATCCATAGTTTTTTTGTTTTTTTAAGAATTCTTTTATGTTTGAGTATTGTACTTTAACTCATCTTCCGCCACCAAAGTCAACACTTCTTTTCTTTCCTCCTTCCCTTCCAGCGCTTCTCTCAACACCTGTTGCAGCAGTTGGGCATTATAGTTTTGGCTTTCTTTTACCGAGGCTTCGAGATTTTCTAAATGCAAAATAAGTTCTTCATATTTATCTTGAATCTCTTTTCTGATCAAAGGAATCGGCGTTTCTTCAATGGATGAAAGTTTTAAAGAAACATTTGCTGCTCCCTTCATTTTTTCAACAAAGAATGTTTGTTTATAAGTATCTAGATAATGAAACAAAAATTTCATATTAAAAAATGCAGGAAGGTATGTTTGAATACAGCCCAAAATATTTCCAACTGCAAACGAGCCTTCCTGATAATGAATTCGTTTCATACTGGCATGTCCATGCCCTGTGCTCGAAACTAAAGGAATTATTACACTAGGTCCGTCAAAATGAATTTCATTGTGAGATTGTCTTTCTTCACTAGTCACAACAAGTGGAATACTTCCAGATTTCTCTGCTCTTTGAATGCCAATTTTACCCTTTTCAACCTTACAAATTTCCCCAAGGCGAATAAAAGACAATTCTTCCGGTATCTCAAAAGGAATTTCTTCTTCGGAAATTGGCGGAAGCTGTTTCCCTTTTTTTATTTTTTTGTCTTTGATAAGTTGTTCTTTCTTGGCTTTTATTTCCGCCAGTAAATCTGCGCCGGTTTTGCCGTCGGAAGTTTCGTTGCTTACCAAAGTGCCCTGCATTGCCTCGCGAAGAAAAGCTTGCCTAAGTTGGGAAATCAGGGATAGTTGGTGCGTGAGTTCATAGGAGAGAATATTGGTAGTTTTAGAACTTTCGTGTAAATCTAAAATATGCTTTTCGATTTCAGGGTCAAAATAAAATTCCCTCTTAAAATCTTCATTTTTCAAATCGTTCAGAAAAGAAATAATCCCAATCTGAATGTCTTTCGGAGGAATAGAAACTTTAATTTTTTCAATCTGTTTTGGACTTACATTGGGAATTGCAGCACCCCAAGCCAAGTTTTTTATTGTATTGGCAACACTTTTTGCAAGCCAGTAAACATATTCTTTCTCAAAAATATTTTCATCAAGAACTTCAAACTTTCCGACACGCTGATTTAAATAAATCTTCCCAAGACCGCCTTGAACAATTCCAAGTTTTGCAATAGTTCCACCTGTCAAGCAAATAATGATATCTCCTTCTTCTAGTAAAAATTTTTGTAGAGATGCATCTTCATCATAAAAAACACAGGAAGACAAATCAATTCTTTCGTTGTTAAAATCAGAAATCCTTATGATAGGAATTCCGCTTTTTTTATAAGAAGAGGTTTTAAATGCGAATCCACCTGCAATCTTTATGAAATTTGCTAATGGTTCGGGAGAATACTTTTTTCCAAGTTCTTTATTGATAATCGACATATAAAAACCTACATTTTCAAAAAACAGTTTTTGCGATTTATCTATTTCAGAATTAATTGTGATTTTTCTGCCTCTACTCATTCTGCTGTAGCCATTTTAAGTTTCGCCAGCAAATCTTCAGATTTATGGAAAGAATCCGACAGTTTCTGCATCAGTTCAGCAGAAGTATGTTCTATAGTTTCCTCGGTTTTGTTCGGGTTTTTAATGTCCAAATCAAAATTGCGGGCTTTCAAAGTTTCAATATCAACTTTCCAGCAGATGTCACTTTCGGTGCGGTTGTTCCACCATTGTTTTATCGGTTCAAACTCTTCTTCTCGGATGGGTTTGGTTTTGCTGTAAGATTTTTGTCCTTCCGGCAAACGGTGTTCGTAATACCAGACTTCCTGCGTGGCAAAACCTGCAGTCTCGTTGTTGTGGTGCAGTTTTTCGAAAAACAGCAGATTCGTAGCCACGGTTGCATACGGCTGAAACACGGAGTTCGGTAAGCGGATAATGGTATGAAGTCGGCAGTCTTTCAACAGTTTTTCGCGCACCCGCATTTTCACACCGTCGCCGGTAAGCGAACCGTCGGGCAAAACAATTCCGGCTCTTCCGCCCACTTTTAAAAGATGAATCATGAGAATAAGAAACAGATCCGCCGATTCCTTGGTGCGGTAACTCTGCGGAAAATTATTTTCGTTGCTGTTCGCCACAATTCCTCCAAATGGCGGATTGGCTTCAATAATATCCACACGGTCAATTTCGCGGTATTGCGATAAAGGCTGATCGAGAGAATCGCGGTACGTAATGTCCGGAACTTCAATATCGTGCAGAATTAAATTGGTGGTTGCCAAAAGGTAAGGCAGTGGTTTGTATTCCCACCCTTTGATACTTTCCTGCAGAATTTTGTGGTCTTCCACGCTTTTCACCTGTGCCGAAAGATGTTCGATAACGCCGGTAAGATAACCGCCGGTTCCACAAGCCGGATCCAGCACTTTTTCGCCGAGTTTGGGATCGATCATTTTGGTGATGAACTGCGTAATGGCTCTCGGCGTGTAAAATTCTCCCGATTTTCCGGCGCTCTGCAAATCTTTGAGCAAAGTTTCGTAGATATCACCAAAATCGTGGCGGTCTTTAGACGAGTTGAAATCAATCTCGTTGAGTTTGTTCAGCACTTTGCGAATGTTGATGCCGCTTTTCATATAATTGTTGTTGCCGGAAAAAACCTCATGCACAATCACGGCACGCTGATTTCCGGTGCTTAAGTCGATGTCGCGCAGTGCCGGAAAAAGTTTTCGGTCGATAAATTCCAGCAGTTCGTCGCCGGTTAAACCTTCATCATCTGCTGCCCAGTTTTCCCAACGGAATTCTGCGGGAATGGGCGATTCGTAATTTTCCTGCATCAGTTCCAGCTCCTGATCTTTGTCGCAGAACACTTTCAGGAAAAGCATCCAGCCCAGCTGTTCCAGCCGCTGTGCATCACCGTTCAGGCCACTGTCCTGCCACATGATTTTTCTGATGGATTCTAAAACTCCGGATATGCTCATGAGATTTTTATTTGAGTTAGATAGTTATGTATTGTTTCTGCAACTTCATCTAAATTTAAATCAAAAAAGTTTTTACTTTCATTTAAAAGGACATAACCACGATGATTCCTTGCAAAACTGTAATTTTTGATAAGCTGTGTCTTACTTAAGACTTCGTTATTGCTGCTTCTCCCTCTTTCAAAAATATCTACAGTTAGTTTATCATAATCGACGTTAATATCAACGGCAATCTTTGAATCTTCTATAAGGAAATCATAAACAATTACATAACGTTCATATCGCCAAACTTTAACCAATGGATCTTCAAAATTAATTCTTTGACTTAATTGGTTTACAGTTCTATAGAGGCTGTTTTCCAGTTTCACTTTCTCGTTTTGTAGTTCAGTTATAGTTTCTGAATTGTCCATTAGAAAAGCAAACATCTCTTTGTTGATCTCTTCCATTTTGAAATGATTTTCAATAGTTTTCATGTAATCCAGTAAAAAAGCAAGATAGTTGCTTTCTCCTTTTAAGATGTATTGACCTAAGTTACTTTTAACTTTTTCAAAAAATTCTTCATAAGTTATACTTACGAAACTTCCTATAACGTTTTCTTTCTTTAATGACAAAACAACATGAAAAGTTTTGTTACCAAAGAATTTTCTATTAATATCAGCTTCGTAAATTTCTAAATCGTTGTGTAACCAATGAAATATTTTATTTTCAATACTAACGCACATCTCAGGGCATTCGACAAGAATATCAATACGCTTTAAGTTGCTGATACCATATTCCCTATAGATATTATTAGTTTTTAACCGATAGGCTGTTTCATCAAATCCTTCAATGCATTGCAAAAGAGATTTTAGAACCAAATCATTTAGCTTATGTTTTTGATTTGTATTCAGGAAAAAACTCAGGATATTGCTACTAACATTTTCAAAATGTGGGTAGCCTGCAATTTCCATATAGGTTGGTGCATTTACTTCAATTTTATTTATTTTTCTAAAATTGAGAAGCATTTTTTCATATTTAATAAAATGTAAAGATGATTTTTCTGCTACTTTCATTTTCTGAGTTTAAACATATTTAATGCCCGCTTCTTCCGAGCATTGGTTTATAATTTTTGTGTAAGGCGGTTTCGAGAATTTCCAGTATATCGGTTTCAATGTCTTCATCGGGCATCTCTACAAACGCGTAATGAATTTCAAGTTTCGCATCTTTCAGATAATTGTCTTCTCCCCAAAATTTCAACTGTAAGGCATAAGTTGAAGGGTTTGCAAGACCTAGATGAGCCTCAATCCTTTTCTTCATATTCCCTTTGGATTTACCTATGTAAAGAATTCTGTTTTCACCTACACAATTTTTCTCATTAACTTTTGGAAATTTGTATTTCCTTTTATTTTTCTTAAACGAATTTACCTTGCTGCAAATTTTTTCAGGTTTTATACTGCAATTTTCAGATAAGGCAATCATATAAATACCGTTGCTTTTATCCAATATTTTTAAATGGGATTCTTGGTAGTCAACGAAGTCTAACTTTATTTTTTGAAAAGATATGCCTTCTGAATATTTGGCAACCCTTTCTAATGTTGCTGTAAGATTTTCGATGTAACTTTTTGCAGCATTTTTTATATCAATCATTTTCCTCTTACTACAGCGTTTTCTATTTTTCCTTCTTTAAATTCATAATGTTCTGCCATCCATCCGAAATAATCAAATTCCTTAATTTTCCATTTGCCTTTTTTATACTCAAAACCGTAGTCAGTCCGGCACTCATTCTCTCTAAACTGAACCGAAATCAGCAATCTGTCCTTTTCAAAAAACTCAAGTGGTTTGTCAAAAATATTCTGTTCGTTAAGCTTCTTCAAAAGTATCTTGGGATTATCGGGATTGTTAATTTGAAGGAGCGTTTCCCAAGAAATAGGCTGTCCCACAATTATTTCTCCTTTTTCGGGATTATACCGGAACAGCATCCAATAATGCTTCAAATTTTCAACATTTGAAACTTTGCAGGTGCACAAGACAATTTTATCTGAGACCGAACACATATTTACGCAAACGAATAAATTTCATCTTCCAGTTCACGCACAGCCTGCAGATACTGATCTTTCCCACCAAAAGATTTTACAATTTCGAGTGGCGAACCAAAATCTGAAAGCGGATTCAGTTTCAGCACTTCCATACTTTCAATATTTTCGATACCTTCATCGGCATATTTTTCGATAAGTGCTTCAATCACTGCTCTTGCTTTTTCGCCGTATTTAGTAAAATAGTTACGCTTCTTCACATTGTTGGCTCGTTCTTTCCGTGTCAACGGCTTTTGGTCGAAGGCAACGTGGCAAATAATATCGAACAGATCGCATTCGCGGTTTACGGCTTTCAGCAGTTCTTCAACGGGAATTCCCTGCTCATTCAGTTCCTCAATGAGAGCTTCCTTACGGTCGGCTGATTTCCAAAGGTTCAGAAATTGGTCGAGCGATTCATACTTTTCACTTAACAGCGACTTGGTATAGTCTTTCATGCTCATCGTGACAGGTTTTCCATCCTTGTCGAAATACATTTCACGGGAATTTAAGATGGTGACGTCCACACCGTTGATATAGATTTTCTGAAGTTTTGTTTTTTTCTTTGTGAATGGATCATCATTACCGTAATTTTCGGGTGGATCTTTTACAACGGGTTTTTCGACATCATTAGGTTCATCATCTTCAGCAGGATCGTTATCGCCTGTAATTGGTTCATCACCTTTGATTTCCTTAATCCTCACCGGATCGCCATCAAAATCTTTATCTGCGAATTTGTCCGTCGCATTGCGGAAATCCATAATGGTAAAATACAGTTTTCCGAACTCTTCGTTCACTCTTGTTCCACGCCCCACAATCTGTTTAAACTTCGTCATTGAACCGATTTCCGTATCCAAAACAATCAGTTTACACGTTTGGGCATCAACTCCGGTCGTCATCAGTTCGGAAGTGGTGGCAATAACGGGATAAGTCTGTTCGGGATCAATAAAATTATCGAGTTCGCGTTTACCTTCATCATTGTCACCTGTAATCCGCATCACATATTTATGATTTTGCCCTACCAAATCCGAATTCAGATTGGCCAAAGCGGAGCGCATTCTTTCCGCATGATCCACATCGCGGCAAAAGACGATAGTTTTTTGGAAACGCCCGGAATTTTTAAGAAACTCTGTCACTTTTTGAGCAACAATTTGTGTTCTTTCGTCTATAACCAAATTGCGGTCATAATCTTTGCGATTGTAGATTCGATCTTCAACAATATTTCCGTCTTTGTCTTTCTTATTCTTATCTGGTCTATAACCTTCTAAATCCACATCAATACTTACTCTCACAACTTGATAAGGTGCAAGAAATCCGTCTTCGATACCTTGTTTTAAAGTGTAAGTATAAATTGGTTCTCCAAAATATTCAGAATTACTGATTGTGTCCGTTTCTTTTGGAGTCGCAGTTAAACCGATTTGAGTGGCGGATTCAAAATAGGTTAAAACTTCACGCCAAGCAGAATCTTCATTTGCACTTCCACGATGACATTCGTCGATCACAATTAAATCGAAAAAGTCTTTGCTAAACTGCTTAAAAATATTTTTTTCTTCCTCCGTTCCGGTCAATCCTTGATAAATTGCCAAGTAAACTTCATAAGATTTATCGACCTGCCTTTTTTGAACAATCGTCATTTTATCTTTGAAGTGCTTAAAATCCCCACGTTTAGTTTGGTCAATCAAAGCATTTCGATCCGCCAAAAACAAAATTCGCTTCTTCGTTTTTGACTTCCAAAGTCGATGAACAATTTGGAATGCCGTATAAGTTTTACCAGTTCCTGTCGCCATTACTAAAAGGATTCTATTTTGTCCTTTCGCAATGGCTTCAAGCGTTAAATTAACTGCATTTTGTTGATAATATCTTGGAGATCTTCCTGAACCGTCAAAGAAATAATCTTGCTCCACAACCTTTTTTGCTTCATTAGTTGCAATGCCTTTGTGTTTCAAGTATTTTTCCCATAAAACTTCGGGAGATGGAAAATCAGTTAATTCAATTTCACTTTCAAGATTTTCGGAATTTGTTTTATCGTGAAATAAAAATCGATCTCCATTCGTAGAAAAGACAAAAGGTAAATCCAAAATATCGGCATACTCTAAAGCTTGTTGCATTCCAGCTCCCACGGAATGGTTATTTTCTTTAACCTCAATAATCCCAATTGGAATATTGGGTTTGTAATAGAGTATGTAATCTGCCCTTTTCCTTTTTCCTCTCGTAGAAAGCTTTCCACGAATAATAATTCTACCATCTGTAAAATTAACTTCCTCTTTGAATTGACGAAATTTATCCCACTCTGAATTTTCAAGAGCGGGAGTTATGAATTTCGTGCAAATATCTCTTTCAGAGAGTAATTTTTTATCCATTCAATAAAATGATAGAATTTCAAATTTAAGAATTTTTATCATCCTCGTCCGATAAACATTAAGTTATAGATTATTTATTTTTTATCATTGTTGTCCGATAAAACAAGAAGCCAATTTAATGGCTTCTTGAAAACATCGTAAATTTGTGTTTGCGACATAAAAAATACGATGAGTAAAAATAGTCATTTTTCGACAAAATCCGTTTT
>NZ_JADKYY010000007.1 GCF_015354315.1 Planobacterium oryzisoli | reverse complement strand
CTTTGAAAGTAGGTCGCATCTTGTTGATTATCAGTAATAAAGATACAAAATACCTCCTAATTATACAACACTAAAACCTCCTAAAATGAAAAAACCGCCTCAATTTAGTATTGAGACGGCTTCACTTATTACTGATTAAAATCTACATTGGAATCTTTGTTGAGATTCTCATTGAGATTTTCTTCTTTTTTAGGTGGTGCCTTCTGTGGAGCGGGAGCAGTTGGCTGTGGTTCCGGATTACGCAGTTCCTCAAGCGTCTGCAGTCCTCCTTCATCTCCATAACCTCCCAATCCTTGCAGATCACTGCAATCTCCGGTCCAATTCGAAGGTTTTATGAATTTATCTTCCGGGAGTACACCCAGGGATTTGTCTGCGTATACCTTTTTCATGAATATCGCCCAGATCGGAAGCGCCATTCGGGCTCCTTGTCCCTCTCCGGTACTTCGGAAGTGCGTTGCGCGGTCTTCCCATCCTACCCAAACACCTGTTGCAAGATTTGGAGTGAGTCCGATAAACCATCCGTCGGAATTGTTTTGGGTTGTTCCGGTCTTGGCAGCTATCTCAATACCAGGATCGATACCCCGCCTGCCGAGTTCTCCCGCAGCCGTACCGAACTGCGCTACTCCCTTCATCAGATCAATCATCGTGTAGGCATACATCTCGTTCATCACCTCCTTAGTCTCGTTTTTCACTTCTTTAATTACCCTGCCGTTGGCATCTTCTATCCGCCAAATCATTTCGGGTTTTATGTAGTTTCCAAAGTTTGCAAACGTACTGTAGGCACCGAGCATTTCGTAAATCGTAATATCGGAGGATCCCAGTGCTACTGCAAGCTGGCCTCTAGGAATTTCCTGCGTAACGCCCAGATCGCGCGCCAGCTGAATGACCTTGTCGGTACCCACCATGTCCATCAGACGTACAGCCACGGGGTTGCGAGAATGCGCTAAGGCATCCTTCAGGGTAGGTTCGCCTCCGGTACCCTCCACCTTATAGCCGCGTTCGTTAAAGGTGGCATTGGATACTCTGGAACACGGAGTCATTCCCAGGTTCATGATCGCTGCAGCATACACAAAAGGTTTAAAGGTAGATCCTACCTGACGGCGTCCCTGCTTGATGTGGTCGTACTGGAAGTGCTGCCAGTTAATACCTCCTACCCAGGCTTTAATCTCCCCTGTTCCGGGAACCATAGACATAAGTCCCGCCTGAGCGATCTGCTTGTGGTAGCGAATGGAATCGTAGGGAGACATCTCTACTTCTTCCTCACCAGCCCAGGTAAAGCGGGTGGTCTGTATCGGTTTTTTAAATTCCATCATAATGGAATCCTGCGGTACGCCCGCAGCCTCGAGTTGCTTGTAGCGTCCGGTCCGCTTCATGGCCTGGAGCATGATCTTATCGATTTCCTGCTGGGAGATCAGATAGAACGGACGGTCTTTTCTGCCTCGCTGCTCGGCGTCAAAAGATTTCTGAAGATCCGTAAGATGCTCCTTGATGGCTTCCTCTGCGTAGCGCTGCATTTTAGAGTCCAGCGTGACATAGATTTTTAATCCGTCTTTAAATAGGTTCAGAGGTTTTCCCGTTTGTTTTTCATAATCGGTCAGGTACTGCTCAATTTCTTTACGCAAGTAAAATTTATAGTACGCCGAGTATCCTTCATCGATACTTTTCACTGGGTGGTAGTCCGTGCGTATCGGGGTATCGATTGCCTGTTGGTAGGTACTCTGATCAATGTATCCGGTCTGATACATCTGTTCCAGCACTACATCCCGGCGGCGTTTCGCGCGTTCTGGATTTCTCAAGGGGTTATTGGCAATAGGAGCCTCCAGCATGGATACAAAAATGGCCGCTTCGGGAAGGGTCAAGTCTTTTGCCTTTTTATTAAAATAAATACGCGAGGCCATCTCAATACCGTTGGCGTTGTAGGTGAAATCGAATTTGTTGAAATACAGCGTTATAATCTCTTCCTTGGTATAACGCTTTTCAAGGCTCACGGCTACTACCCACTCTTTTAGCTTTTGTATCGCTCGAAGCACGGGATTGGAAGAAACTTTCTTGGTGAAAAGTAATTTTGCAAGCTGCTGGGTTATGGTGGATCCCCCACCTCGTTCTCCGCGAAAATAGACCGCGCGTGCTACCGATTTTAAATCGATTCCGGAATGCTCCTTAAAGCGTTCGTCCTCTTTGGCCTGAAGGGCATATACCAGATGCGGAGGGAGCTCCTTGTAGGTTACTGGTTCGGTTTTTTCCTTTTCGAATTTTCCCAGAAGAACACCGTCGGAAGAGTAAATTTCCGAGGCCACATAGATATCTGGATTTTCTAGTTCGGACACCTCCGGCATTTCCCCCAAAAAGCCTTGGGAAATTGCAAAAAAGAAAAGCGCAATGCCCAGGACAAGAGCCAGAAGTCCCATCCAAATGAACTTAATCCACTTTTTGTAGCCGGTTTGTTTTTGTTTTTTGGGAGGTAATGGAAATCCACTGCGGTTCCCGGGTTTCTTTTTATTTTCCATCGTCGGATGAGACTGTTTTTAATTTGATTCCAATATCCTCTATTCCCGGCAGCTGCTTTCGCGGCATCTTATGGCGGAGCGTGAGAACGGATTTAGTACTTGGAAGTTTTCGGTAAAAATAATGCAGTTCTTTCACTTCACCAAATCCGTGGCCTTTCCACTGCCCCTGGTCGTTGGTGAGGCTACACGTTATGCGCTCACGTACTTTTTGCTGGGTAGCTCCATCGGTAACTTCCACTTCAAGTACCAGGTTTTGGTAGGGGTATGCGGCATTATTTCTAACGATAAAAAAGACCTCCTTGCTTTCTTCTGCCCGCCTGTCCGGAAGAGTAAAGACCAGAGCCTGCTCCTTTGACCAGACTCCGCCCGTGTTTACCATGGTAACGGATTCCTTAGAGTCGCTACAAGAAAACAACACAAGCAGCAAGAGTAGTAGTGAAAAAGTCCGGTTTTTCATTGTTTACTACTGACCTTCTCCAGGACTGGGCTTGCGCGCATTTTTCTTTCCCTTATACCCTCCTGACCCTTTGGAAGGGGCAGGTTTGTTTGCAGGGCGCTTGGGTTGCGTACCTGACTGTGGATTACTGCCTTCACTACTACCTCCCGGATTTTTGGAATTTCGCGTGTCTTTCTGATTTTTAGGTCCCTTCTTGTTTTTAGGACGGTTCTTCTTTTCAAAGCGGTCCGGATTATTCTCCTGGATCAGATCCACTGTTTTTTCTGCCACCATACTGACCGATACCAGTTCTTCCAGTAGCTGCGCCTTCTGACCTTTCTTATTGCGGCTGATTTGTTCTTTAACTTTGTGCGTGTCTATATCGTACCAAGTAATGGGATTCTCCGCATAGGCAAACCACATCTTTCTTTTGAACACGTCGATCTTAATACAGTAGGCCTTACCCTTTTCTGTATCCAGGGTGGTATTGGACGAGGGAAAATCACTTAGCGCATCTAGATAACTGTCCAGTTCGTAATTAAGACAGCATTTGAGTTTTCCGCACTGTCCTGCAAGTTTTTGCGGGTTTATACTAAGCTGTTGGTAGCGGGCGGCATTGGTGTTTACGCTCCTAAAATCCGTCAGCCATGAAGAACAGCAGAGCTCGCGTCCGCAGGAGCCTATTCCGCCAATTTTAGCCGATTCCTGACGGAAACCGATCTGCTTCATGTCGATTTTCGTTTTAAAATAGGAAGCATATTCCTTAATCAGTTGGCGGAAATCCACCCGGTTGTCGGCGGTATAATAGAAGGTGGCTTTCGAGCCGTCCCCCTGAAATTCCACATCGGATATTTTCATTTCCAGGCCTAAGCGTGAGGCAATGATTTTTGCCTGCGTCTTAATGGCGTCCTCTTTTGCCCGTGCCTGTTGCCATACATCGATATCCTTTTGATTGGCTATTCGGTAAATCTTAAGCGCATGCTCTTTTGAGAAATGCTTTTTTTTCATTTGTATTTTGACCAGCGCACCGGTCAAACTTACAATCCCTACATCGTGCCCGGGATTTCCTTCCACTGTAATAATGCTACCGATTTGAAGCGGCAGTTTCTGTGTATTTTTAAAAAAGCTTTTCCTATCGTTTTTAAATCGGACTTCTACATACTGTTCCTGTTGTAACTCCACCGGACTTTTAATATCCGAAAGCCAATCAAAAACACTTAATTTATAGCTATTTCCACACGTATTTACATTTTCACATCCAGAAGCGGATTTCGTTCCGCAGGAATGGGAGGAATCGCCGGATGTTTTACATCCACAACTCATATATAATTGGTTTAGTTCCTTGCAAATTTAATATAAATTTTAACAAACAGCTGATTGCTGCGCGAGCCCTTTTATTTAGAGGCCTTTTTGCGCAGAATAGCCTCTCTTACCGTAATAAACCCAGACCGCGCAACAGCAGCGCATGCAACTACCCATGTTTAAGTTTAAACACCCTCTCTACCACCGAGCTTCGGTAGGCACTTAACTCCATTTAAAATAGGCGCGTTAAAAAACAAGCCCCTTAAAATTTGAAGTTAAACCAATGCTAAAAATAGTTTTTTGTTTAAAAATGTTAACAGGAATTAACATCCGTATATAAATTAATTATAAATTTGGAAGCAATAATTATGGAAAATATGAAAAAATTAATCATTACCATGTCTCTTCTTGCAGGGATGACAGCATATGCAGGAGGATTCAGAGTTTCACTGCAAGGTGTTAAACAGTTAGCAATGGCACATACCAGTGCACATGCTCAGGACGCCAGCATTGCTTTTTTCAATCCCGCCGGGATTTCTTTTATTCCTGCCAAACTCAGTGTGGCAGCGGGAGGTTTTGGAGCCATCTCTACGGTGACCTACCAAAATCCAACTACTATGGAGTCGTACGAAACAGACAATCCTATTGGAACGCCAATTTATGCGGCCGTAGCGTACAAGCCTATTGAAAACCTCTCTGTTGGTTTTAGCTTTGCAACCCCTTTTGGAAGTACTATTGACTGGGGTGAGGATTGGGCAGGATCAGAAATGGTACAGATGATGTCCCTCAAGGCCTACTTCTTCCAGCCGATGGTATCGGTAAAACTTGCGCCTTGGGCTGCGGTAGGTGCCAGCTACATCCATGCAAAAGGATCGGTAGACTGGGATAAAGGTGTATCTCAGCTGGGTGGATCTCTAAATATAAATGATGAAGAAGCCTCTGGCAGTGGTTTCAGCGTGGGATTCTATCTCCAGCCAAGTTCTACGGTGGACGTGAGCATTGCCTATCGCTCGCCGGTGGATATGAAAGCTGAAAACGGAACGGCGACCTTCAATATATCTCCGGCACTTTATCCTAACCTAAGACTCAACGCACAGGGGCAGGACCAATTCACGGCGACGCTTCCTCTTGTGGATGAATACACGGTGGGGGCTACCTGGAAAGCCACTCCAAACTGGAAACTATCCGCGGATTTTAATTATACGGGCTGGGCCCGATACGAGAGTTTGACTCTAGACTTTGCCAATGCACCGGTCGGGAATCAACCAACGGATCCTACGGTTCTTAAAACGCCTAAGAACTTTAAAAATACTCGCACGGTACGTGTCGGTACTGAGTACAGATTCTCCGATATGATTGTCGGTCGTGCAGGATGGTATTTTGACGAAGCACCGTACGACGATGAATATTTCATCCCAGAGACCCCATCATTCGACGCGCACGTGGCGACTGCCGGTTTAGGACTGAAATTCGGCGGGTTAGGTGTAGATTTGGCAGCAGCCATGTCGTTCCCTAAATCCCGTACTTTCAATAACCAGTACTATAACTTCGCTGGACAGGCAAAAGCAAAAACCTACTACTTTGGTTTAGGACTTAACTACAATTTCAATTAATCTACTGAAAATGAAAAAAATATTTATATCGGCATTTGCTGCCTCAATGCTACTGTTTACCTACAGTTGCGATACCGATTTTGAAACCGACGTCAACTCTATTGCGGTCAGCAGTGGTGAAGCAGATTTCAGTAAGTATGTAGCCCTTGGGAACTCACTAACCGCGGGATACCGTGACAATGCACTTTATGTAGATGGTCAGATAGAATCGTACCCGAATATGCTGGCTACCCAGATGAAACTCGCCGGGGGCGGAGACTTCAAGCAGCCCCTGATGGCAGACAACTTGGGAGGTATTCCAAGTGTAGGCGTAGGAAATAAACTGGTTCTGGCAGTGAACGCCAACGGAGTGATGGGACCGGTTGTAGCTAGTGGTAATGGCACTACCACCCTTCAGAATATCTATTCTTCCGGACCGTACCAGAACATGGGGGTACCCGGTGCAAAATCCTTCCATCTTTTGGCTCCGGGATACGGTAGCGCAGCAAACCTAGCCCAAGGAACTGCCAACCCGTATTTTGTACGCTTTTCCTCTTCTGCCAACACCACAGTGATTGCAGATGCTATGGCGCAAAGCCCGACGTTCTTTTCCTTATGGATAGGAAACAACGATGTATTAGGTTATGCCACTTCAGGGGGCGACGGATCCAACCCTATCACCAGCGAGGCGCTCTTTACTCAGGCCTACAACGGACTGGTAAACACGCTAACCTCAGGCGGGGCAAAGGGTGTTGTAGCGAATCTACCGAATGTAACGGCCATTCCTTTCTTTACCACCGTTCCGTATAACCCTGTACCACTGGATGCTGCAAGTGTGACGGCTCTAAACCAACAGGTTTTTGGACCACTTAAGCAGATTCTTACCGCGTACGGACAGGGCGCGCGTTTACAACTTTTAGGTACTGCTAACAATCCACTCCTACTTAAGGACGAAGGACTCACGGACCTTTCGGTTCAGATTACTACTGCTCTTATCGGTGGTGGGGTACCTGCGCAGCAGGCCGGACTTATGGGGATGGTTTTCGGACAGGCACGACATGCCACTTCAGCAGACCTTATTCCTCTCACTACGCGCTCTGCCATTGGAGCTAAACCGTCCTCACAGATGGCAGTGGCACCGTTTGATAAATTTGGGGTGACTTTCCCACTGGAAGACAAGCACGTTCTAAGCGCTGCAGAAAAAACCGAAGTTCTTAATGCTACGGCTAAATTCAATGCAGTAATCCGCGCTGCGGCTACTTCCAAAGGTCTTGCCTTCGTAGATGCCAACGCCAAAATGCTGGAACTTGCTAAATCCTCCGGCATTCAGTTCGACGGTGTGAAATACACCACAACGTTTGTTACAGGTGGGACGTTCTCTCTCGATGGGGTGCACTTAACCGGTAGAGGGTATGCGGTGATCGCCAATGAATTTATCAAGGCAATCAATGCGAAGTACAAATCAAGCCTTCCACAGGTGAACGTAAACAGCTACTCAGGAATCACATTTCCGTAGTTAAATATATGATTATTAAAAACAAAGCAGTATCTCCCAGGGGATGCTGCTTTTTTATTGGACAGTCTTTCTCGCCTGAGGGAATATTTTGTACAATGCACTAACTGAAGATTAAAAAATACTTAAATTTGCACTATAAACAATAAACATGGCAGAGCAATTAAGCTACTTGTTTTCTACAAGAACCAGTAAAGATCTCGCAAAGAAAATTGCAGAATACTATGGTCAGGAAATGGGTAAAATCAATTTTCAGGAATTCAGTGACGGAGAATTTGAACCGGTACTCGATCAATCTGTTCGTGGAGGACGGGTATTTTTGATCGGTTCCACGTTCCCACCGGCAGATAATCTATTGGAACTGCTGTTAATGATTGATGCTGCCAAGAGAGCTTCTGCAAAAAGTATTACCGTAGTTATCCCGTACTATGGCCTTGCTAGGCAAGACCGTAAGGACAAGCCGCGCGCTCCTATAGGCGCCAAGCTGGTGGCAAATCTTTTAACTGCCGCAGGCGCCACCCGGATAATGACTATGGATCTGCATGCGGACCAGATCCAGGGATTCTTTGAGATTCCAGTGGACCACCTCTACGCCTCTTCTATCTTTGTGGATTATATTCAGTCTCTGAATCTGGACAACCTCACCATAGCTTCTCCGGACATGGGCGGTGCCAAACGTGCAAAGAACTACGCGGGACATTTGGGCGCAGAGGTTGTTATCGCTTATAAAGAAAGAAAAAAAGCCAATGTGGTAGAAGAAATGTTCCTTATTGGGGATGTGAAAGACCGCAATGTGATTCTTATTGACGATATGATCGATACGGCGGGTACGCTTTGCAAGGCTGCCGAAATACTGATTAAGAATGGAGCAAAATCCGTTCGTGCAATGGCCACCCACGCAGTATTTTCCGGTAATGCCTACCAAAATATTGAAAACTCCCAGCTTCAGGAAATTATCGTCACCGATACCATTCCTGTGAAGACAGAACTTTCCTCTAAAATTAAGGTGCTTTCCTGCGCTGCTCTTTTTGCCGACGTAATGAAGATGGTACACGAGCACCAGTCTATCAGTGAGAAGTTTATCATCTAACGCGCAATTTTTATAAATACATAAATTATCACTATATTTGCACCTCGAAAAAATCTTAATAAAATGAAATCTATTACAATTCAAGGTGCAAAAAGAGAAAGCGTGGGCAAAAAGTCTACAAAAGCTTTACGTGATGCTGAACTAGTTCCTTGTGTTGTTTATGGTGGTGCTGAGCCGGTGAACTTTTCCACAGAGGAAAAGTCATTCAAAAACTTAGTATATACTCCAGAAGCACACACAGTTGAACTTGTCATTGACGGAGAGACCGTTCCGGCTGTCCTTCAAGACATCCAATTCCATCCAATTACGGATAAAATTCTTCACGTCGACTTTTACAGACTATCGGAAGACAAGCCAGTAATTATGGAAGTTCCTGTACGTATTACTGGACGTTCCAAAGGTGTGGTTGCCGGCGGTGTGCTAAGACAATCTTTCAGAAAACTGAAAATCAAGGCTCTACCATCCAACCTACCGGATGAAATCGTTGTGGATATTACTCCACTTCGTATCGGAAACAAACTTTATGTAGGCGACATCAAAACCGATGCGTACACGTTCATGCATCCAGACAATGCAGTAGTTGTTGCAGTGAAGATGTCTAGAACTGCAATGAAAGGAGGTGCAGTTATGGATGACGACGACGAAGATGAGGTACCGGCAAGCGAAGGAGAAGCTCCTGAGGCTACCGCTGCGGAATAATCCTACTCCGTACTACAATATTGCGCCGTTTCTTTCAACAAAAGAAGCGGCGCATTTTTTTTGCCCTACGTAAGTATAATGTCTTTTTTATTGCACTGGTTGCGGACCAAAAGAACCGGTAGTACACACCAGTACTAAAAGCGACGTTTGGTGCTTTACTTTTCCGGGATTTCCAACTGATTTACCGCAGTGGAGCCGTCGTTTTGCATACGTACTCCGCCCATACGCCCGCCCGGGGATCCTGTTTGCGGTCCTGTTCTGCGCATTGGTCCCATGAACGCTTGCGGGTCACTTATAAACCGGGCTTTCTGCGCTTCGAACGCAGCGCGTTTGAGGGGAATGAACGTGGGAGAATCAGCGGAACCTGCCTCTACCGATGTACGGATCTCTTTCAGATCAAAGCTATACTTGCCTTCGCGGTCCTCTACCTTTATTATTAGACCCGGAAGTCCGGAAAATTTATAAGGTCCGTCAAAGACCGGCACGTCCGCGGTAAACCATGCGTCCCAGTGTCTTCCTCCAAATTCGGTGGAAGCCTTTTGCGCAAGATAGTCCCCTATCTTTTTCGTTTCGGAGTGTATTTGCCACGTAATGGGCCGGTCCTCCTCATATTGGTACAAATCCCTTCCAATGCGCTCCTGATACACGATTTTTTCGCTGCCGTATTTTTTCTCTATCTGAAAATTAAATGGACTGCGCAGTCCTTGGAGCTGCTGGCGGTCAAAGTTTCGCGTATCGCGCATGCGTTGCATTATAGAATCACGTCTAACAGCGTTCTCCGCTCTAAAAATCGATCCCTCTTTACGTATATCCAGGTACATATTTTCCGATGCTCTTTGCGTATCTAAAGCAGATCCCGCCGAATAGGAAAGTTCATAGACATAACGCATCTGCTGCGCCGAAACAATTCCACCCATGCATAGGGCCAAAAGGAGAGATAGTAATTTCATAAACGTTTTCAACTTTGATTGCAAAATAAGGATAATGTTAAGTGATTATGAGGTGCAAAGGGTAATTATAAACTCAATCATTGCCATAGGCAAAAAGAAAAATCTAATTTGATAATCAGTTGAATAGTTCGTACTTTTGCAATCTAAAATCATTCTAAATAAATACAATGATAAAAGTAAGCGACCAAGCAAAAGAAAAGGCCGTCCAGCTAATGAGCGAAGAAGGCTTTGATGCCAATACCGGTTTCATCAGGGTGGGTGTCAAGAGCGGTGGGTGCTCCGGTTTGGAGTATGTGCTTAAATTCGACAACCAGAGTGATGCTTCAGACCAGATTTTCGAAGACAACGGTATAAAAATCATTATTGACAAGAAATCCATCCTTTACCTAGCAGGAACCACACTGGAGTATTCGGGGGGACTGAATGGGAAAGGCTTTGTTTTCAATAATCCTAACGCTTCGCGCACGTGTGGGTGCGGAGAGAGTTTCAGTTTATAACTGATTACAAGAAGCGTAGCATCACGTGTCGGGCAAATTCGCTTCACACAGTAAACACAAAAGACAATGAGTAAGTACACGGAAGACGACCTTAGGGAAGATCTTAAAACCAAAGAATACGAAGCGGGATTTTATACCGATATTGAATACGAGGATTTCCCGACGGGATTAAATGAAGAAATTATCCGGATGATTTCCCTGAAAAAACAGGAACCGGAATGGATGACGGAGTGGCGTCTTGAAGCCTACCGCGTATGGCTGAAGATGGAAGAACCGGACTGGGCAAATATCCGCTATGAAAAACCGGATTTCCAAGCGATTAGATACTACGCTGCGCCCAAGAAAAAACCGGAGCTGGAAAGTTTGGACGAGGTAGATCCTGAGCTTTTGAAAACGTTTGAAAAGCTGGGCATCAATATCGAAGAGCAAAAAAGGCTTGCCGGAGTGGCCGTGGACATAGTAATGGACTCGGTTTCTGTTAAGACCACCTTTCAGGAAACCTTGAAGGAAAAAGGAATTATTTTCTGCTCTATTTCCGAAGCGATAAAGGAGTATCCGGATTTGGTGCGTAAGTACCTAGGAAAAGTAGTGCCCCGAGGCGATAACTTTTATGCTGCACTTAACAGCGCGGTATTTTCCGACGGTAGTTTCTGTTATATTCCTAAGGGGGTTAAATGTCCCATGGAACTCTCCACGTATTTTAGAATCAACCAGGCAGGAACCGGCCAGTTTGAACGTACCCTAGTAGTAGCAGACCAAGACAGTTACGTATCGTATCTGGAAGGCTGCACAGCCCCTGCCCGGGACGAAAACCAACTCCATGCCGCCGTGGTGGAGCTTATTGCCATGGACGGTGCTGAGATCAAATACTCCACAGTACAGAACTGGTTCCCAGGGGACGAGTCGGGAAAAGGGGGCGTATATAATTTCGTAACCAAAAGAGGTCTTTGCGAGCGAAATGCAAAAATCAGCTGGACACAGGTAGAAACCGGCTCCGCCGTTACTTGGAAATACCCAAGCTGCATCCTGAAAGGAGATAACTCCATTGGAGAATTCTATTCCATCGCAGTTACCAACAACCACCAATATGCCGATACCGGTACTAAAATGATACATATTGGTAAGAACACGCGTTCTACCATTATCTCGAAAGGTATTTCCGCAGGAAAATCAAACAACTCCTACAGAGGTCTAGTAAAAGTGATGCCAAGTGCAAAAGGAGCGCGAAATTTCTCCCAGTGCGACTCTTTGCTTATGGGCAACGAATGCGGTGCGCATACGTTCCCCTACATCGAAATAAAAGATCCCTCGGCACAGTTGGAACACGAAGCTACAACCTCCAAAATTGGGGAAGACCAGATTTTCTACTGTAACCAGCGGGGGATCGAAACCGAAAAGGCCATCGCTCTCATTGTAAACGGATTCAGTAAAGAGGTACTTAACAAACTTCCTATGGAGTTTGCCATTGAGGCCCAGAAGCTACTGGAGATTTCTTTGGAGGGATCCGTAGGGTAACCAAATATTTACTTGTTTAAAACGGACTTTTTAAAAAGTCCAATTCTGAAAATATAGATTATGTTAAAAGTACAAAACTTACACGCCAGCACACAGGAGGGCATCGAAATATTAAAAGGAATCAATCTGGAAATCAAGCCAGGAGAGGTGCACGCGATTATGGGCCCTAATGGTGCCGGAAAATCAACGCTTTCTTCCGTAATTGCAGGAAAAGAAGAATATGAAATCACCGAAGGAGACATCAATTTCCTGGGCGACTCCATTAACGAAGATGCACCGGAAGAGAGAGCGCACAAAGGGATTTTCCTTTCGTTCCAGTATCCGGTTGAAATTCCTGGAGTAAGTGTAACGAATTTCATAAAAGCGGCCATTAACGAAACCCGTAAAGCCAGAGGTCAGGAGGAAATGAGCGCAAAAGATTTACTTGCCCTGGTACGTCAGAATGCAGAAAAACTCAATATTAAAAAGGATTTTCTTGGCCGTTCCCTGAATGAAGGCTTCTCGGGCGGTGAAAAAAAGCGTAATGAAATTTTCCAGATGCTTATGCTGGACCCGAAGCTGGCTATTTTGGATGAGACGGATTCCGGACTGGATATCGATGCCCTGCGCATCGTTGCCGACGGTGTAAATTCATTTAAAAACGAGGGGAATGCTGTTTTACTTATTACCCACTACCAACGTTTGCTCGATTATATACAGCCGGACTTCGTCCACGTGCTGGCCGACGGTAAAATTATAAAGACAGGAGACAAGACACTTGCACTAGAGCTTGAAGCCAAAGGGTATGACTGGCTTGTAAATTAACAAACCTCCTAGCCATCTACCCCATTGTAAACCGAGCAAAAACCAGAGTTTATGCCACTATTTGAAACTATTACCGACAGTCATATCGCCTTTCTGGAAACCCTACGCCACCGATTTCTTGACCAGGTCCGTATAGAGGCCCTGAGTCAATTCCAGTCACAGGGTTTTCCCACGAAGAAAGACGAAGAATATAAATACACCAACTTAAGGGAAGTCACCGAGAAAGAATACAACCTGTTTCCCTCTACCCACCACAGCCTGGACCCCAAGGCGCTGGAACCGTACCTTTTAGGAGAAGAGCACTTTGACCGTATTGTCTTTGTCAACGGCATCCTAAGTAAAGAGCTCTCCCAGATTTCCATTGAAAATGTAGAGTACATGACTTTTAAGCATGCCCTCAACGATTCCGCGTACAGGGAGGTTTTTGAAAAGTATTTCAATACCATTGCCAACCGGAATCTTTCCTTTGTTAATCTGAACCTGGCCTATTTCCGTGAAGGGTTCTTTATGAAGATTCCTAAGAATGTTGTAATTGAAAAGCCGATCCACGTATTTTATTTCTCTCAAGATCAGGACTTCAATACGCTTTATAATACCAGAAACCTTTTGGTGGTAGAAGAAGGGGCCAAGGTAGAGGTGATTGAGAGTCATCATAATCTCGATGAGCGCTATGTACTTACCAATTCAGTAACGGAGATCTTTACCTACCCCAATGCCAAGGCAGACTGGCACAAACTCCAGAACGATTCTGAATTTGCTTTCTTAGTAGACCATACCTTTGCAAAACAGCATACCGACAGTACTGCTACGGTCAACACGTTTTCGTTTGGAGGGAAACTGACCAGAAACAATCTGGACTTTATACAGGACGGAGAGAATATCCACTCGTTTATGAACGGGATCACCATTATCGGCGGCCAGCAACTGGTAGACCACCATACTGCCGTACACCATAACCAACCGCACTGTGAGAGCTACCAGAATTACAAAGGAATATTCAAGGATCAGGCACATGGGGTTTTTAATGGGAAGGTATTTGTGGATAAATTGGCGCAAAAAACCAATGCGTACCAGCAGAACAACAATGTGCTTTTAAGCGAAGGTGCTTCTATTGATACCAAACCCCAGCTTGAAATTTTTGCAGATGATGTAAAATGCTCGCATGGCTGTACGGTAGGTCAGCTTAACAATGATGCGCTGTTCTATTTACAGGCACGGGGAATTTCCAAGAAAGAGGCTCAGGCCCTGCTGCTCTATGCTTTTGCCAATGACGCTATGGAAAACATCGATATAGAACCTCTTAAGAATAAAATATCAGATCTGCTTGCAGAGAAGCTTGAAGTAAGCATTTCGTTGTAGGTCGTTTTTTAATTTTTTGTAAACTAGTGCACAGTCTGCCTTTCTATTAAGGCAGATTGTGTTATTTTAGACTATGGACTACACCAGGATTCACCAGCACGTACAGGCCTACCTATCGGTAGACCAAATTCAGGACGCCGTGCACTTTATATTAAGGACATTTCGCTTGGATCACCGAAATTTAGAATCGGTAGAAATCCGGCCTTCCAGTTCGAGCAGCACGGTACTTCTTACTGCGGAAGGTCCTTTAAAGGGACGGCAGAAAGTATACGTTCCGAGCAATTTATTTCAGTTCAACTTTAACTTGGTTTTAAACTTACTGGCACATGAACTGCTGCACGTACGGCAGAGAGATCCTGAATTCTTTGTGGAGGATAAGAACGAAAGAGAGTTTCAGGCGTACTACGAAATGCTGTTCCACAAGGTCTTTCCTCAAATTCCGGACGCGCCCGATTTCAACCGAAAGCAATTTGCCCAAAAAGCACTTCTCTACTATTCACGTATGGAAGCGCAGGGACCTCTCCAGGTAAAATATGCGCCCCAGCGCATGGAAGTGCAGACGCTGCTGGATGCGTTGGAATAACTGCGGGTACAATTACATTAAGCTCTTGCGGTACTGGGAAATATCCATTCCCGTTTCTTTCTTGAAGTTAGTGTACAATGTAGCCCGGGATTTATATCCACAGTGGTAGCATAGCTCCGTCACCGTGACGCTCGGCTGGGCCTTTAGTTTAATTATCGCATGGGAGATTCTCCATTTATTGATATAATCGGGAAAAGAGCAGCGGATCTCTTTGGAGAAAGCAAGCGAGAGTACTCTAGGGGATACGTTCATATGCGCACACAGGGTACTGAAATTAAATCCCGCCTCCAGGTACATATCCTGATGCGTTGCAAAGAATAGCTCAATGTCCTGTGCTATTTTTTTTATGCCGTCCCCATCTTGAAACCTCGGAGTGCGCACTAAACCCGCAGTGGGTGAAACCTCCGGGGAGAATATTTCGATAGGAGGAACCTGTGGAATAGAAATAAATGGCCGCTTTTGTGCAGATTTGGACATCTCTATTTGCATCAGTTGTCTGCGTAACAACTCGAAAAGATAGAGATACAGTATAATGAGTACAAAAAATTCCACCCACTTAAAATAGTAATACGGAACAACAAAGACACTGCCCAGCATCGCACTGATGAGAACCGACAGCAATAAAACCAAACAGGTAAAGAAAAGATTGGTTAGTAAAGCCAGTACAAGTTTAAATTCTAGGGGTCGCGTAGAATGTACTTTAGGCATAGCACGTCCAATAAGCAGCAGAAAAAGCACGCCCACAAAAAGTCCTACTCCGTAACGAAGGTATGTATTGATGGGACTTTGGAACAGTATAATTTCGTAGCGAAGTGCTAGATGGACCACAGAAATCAAAACCACCGGTAGTAGTGCCCCCCAAAACAACAGCACAGGCACTTTACGCTGGTAAGACACTTCATAACCGAATAGGGCCATAAAAAGCAGAGCATAGTAGATAATAGGATAATAGAACATTCCTAATTCAACTACACTGCTGTCCTGGACATATACCGAAAGAAACATGACAATGTCGAGGAACACTAATCCAATCGCAGGAAACAAAAAGCGGTGGTGGGGCCGCTTCCAGATACGCGTAGCTCCACAAAGAACCAAATTCACCAGTCCCAGAACTAAGATCGCCGTCATTAATAGTATTATCATCCTATGGTAGTAATGGGGTTAGTGGAGAGTGCGCGGCGGCGGTATTCCTTGGGAGAGCATCCTGCAAGATGCGCAAAGTTACGGTAGAACGTAGCTTTGGAGCGGAAACCTACCTGGTAGGGAAGTGCTTCAAAATTCACTTCTTTATCGTCCAGGGCAAGCATTTTCATACACAACAGCACGCGCTTGGTAGCAAGAACCCTTTGCACATTGGACTTGTAGTACTTACCAATCAGGTGTTCTAATTTCTCGGGCCTAAGGCCTAATCGAAGTGCTATCTTACTTTGGTCCAGATCGATTTGAAAAATTTCCTCACTTTGTAAAAACGACTCTACAGAGAGGTATTCTTCCCAATCCTCTTCTTTTGCTTCCCTATCCTTAGAAAGAGCACTTTCGGGATCTGCTTTAACCACTTGATTTCCAAGACTGCGTTTGAACTGGGAAAACGCTTCAAATAGCAATATTATGCTTCCACAAATAAGCATAAAGGCAACCAAAAGCGCATCCAGATTCTGTCCCTGTGGCGATTTTATACGGTGGTACTCTCCATTTAAAGCTACCGAAAAAAGAAATACACCCCCTAATATACAGTACCGTGCAAAGAGGCTGACACGGAGCGCTACCTCAGGCTGTTTTTTTGCTTTAAGCAGAACCAGTACGGAGTATCCGATCATGGATATCCCCAGTAGTAAATATACAATCCGAAAATAATGCAGTGCTATTTTTTGCTGTAGATCAGCATTGGTGACAAAAATATAATAGGCTGTAAAAAGCAGCAGTACCGGTGCAAGATGAAGGAGAATGCTTCGGATGGCTATTTTTCCGGTAGAAAGAATGTAATAATACCCCAAAAGAAGGGGACCATACACGCTGCAGAAAGGAGCTGCATCATCCACAATTTTTAAGGCATTAAAATCAGTAAAATAGATTGGGAATATGAATATATTGTGTACCAAGAAAACGCCGATAATAAGCAAGAGATAGTCCCGCTCCAGGTCCTTCCTGCGGGCATTTAAAAGAATGTGCATTGCAAGCAGGCAAAGTATGGCCGCAATTATTCTAAAGAGGATGAACATATCTGCGGCGGTTTAATACGGTTAAAATACTTCGAAGGGGTATGGCCAATATAAGCTATAAAATACTTATTAAATGTCTGCACCGAACTAAATCCACTTTCCAGTGCTATGGCCTCTATGGTATGCAGTGAACCCTTCGTTTTAAAAAGTTCCAATGCATAATTAATGCGGTGCCGCGCAATATAATTCTTTATTCCTCCTTCAATATGGGTATCGATAAAATAATCAAATTCGGATTTGGTGCAGCCCAGCTCGTTAGCCAACTTCTGCTTGGTAATCTTCTTGTTCAGAAAGAACTTTTCCTTTGTAAAAAGCTCTTCCAAGCGATTCCTAAGGCGCTCAATAGTTTCGTACTCCTCGGGCGTTTCAACAGCGGGGGAAGTGTCGGGTACCGTGAGAAGATAGATGACTTTTATAGCGATTAACGCTATGATAAAAGTGATACGGAGCAGATTGGGTTGATTTAAAAGAGAGGCCTTAAATCCAATACCGTCCAGATAAATCAATAGCAGCCGGATCAGCATCAGCATAAATACCAACAGGGCGATTTGCTTAATGAGTACCGTTTTATGGTCGGTAGAGACTCCAAGGAAGGGGATCTTCAAGAATACCGTTACAATTATCCAGCAGGTATAAACGACGTAGGTACAGACAAAGACTACACGGAAAAAATGCATGTCCCAATCCAGCAGCATGTAAAGCGCCTGAAGAATATAAAGCCCCACGGGCGGCAGAAGAAGAAGTAGGGCCAAAGGCGTGGTAAAGGGTTTTTGAATCCGGTTGCAGTAGAGCACCAGAACCATCCCCGGCACCATTAGGGATATGGGTTGGGGTAAAAAGAAAATCCGAAGAAGAATCTCGACAACTTCTAACCCTATAAATACCTTTAGTAACTCTCTAAAACTAAAGCGCAAAGGCATATTTTTAAATGACTGTAGAATCACTGTATTTGTGGTTTTCGTTTTTCAATAATCTTTCCTCCGCGTTCAAAATAATAAGGCTTCTGTGTTTTATCTCCATCCACCCATTTACGCAGATCGAATCCTGTGTCGCTTCTTTCCTGGTATAACTCCTCATAATCTTTTAAGTGCTGCGACTGTGGGACGACATTCACATGAAACTCAAATTCATTTTCTGTCGGTTCCTTTAAATTTCCGTACAAAGTTACATAATGTGTGGTTGCACCGACATTTTTTGAACTGTCGTATTTCAGGCGAATCGTTTTTACTTCACCGGGAGCAATGGAAGCAAACGGTTTGGTTTCATTGAGCAGGCATCCGCAGGAAGTAAAAATTTCGGAAAGGATAAAGGGATGTGGGCCCGAATTGCGTACATCAAATACCACCTCGAGGGTTTCCCCATTTAATATAGGGTAGTATTTCCGGTTGTTGTCTATAATCTGAAGGGTCGTTGTTTGTTTGAGGATGTCATTGCAACCCTGCAGACCAATGCTAAACAGTACCAGGGTCAAATAGAACTTAAAATTTCTCATAATGCGTTAAAAGTATTTCGTCAATGCCCAATTTCTGTTTCCCGGAACCAAAATCAATTAGTGCTTCACCCGAAAAGTCCTTAGGTATGCGCCAGGAATACTGCACCGCATTCTCTCTTTTAGAACTCTGAGAAGTGGGAAGCAAACGTCTCCCTGAGAGCGTTAAGGCGAGACTGCCAGGTGGGGAAAATCCGTGGCGCTTCATAGTTAGGAATGAGATGCTAAGCAGTCGGTCCTGGGTCACGGGGCTAATGTTCACCCTTATAGTCCTTGGAAATCCAATCCACCAGCCATGGTGGTAGTCCAGTCCGAAGCCTTGGATGCGGTCGGTCAATACTGCAGTATTCTGTTCGGAGACTCCCTGCTGCTCCACCTGCAGATCGTTAAGTGCAAGCTGGTTAACAACAGGCTTCGCATTATATTCCACGTAGCTTAGATACGATTCTATTGGAGTTCCGGATTCTCTATAGTTCTTTAAATCCTTATGACGCAGCGCTCGCTGCAGTGAAAACCGCCACTTCCCTGCCAAAGGGGAAGGATACACCGCTAGGGAATTACCCGATAGTGCCTCCACATACCGTTGGTATCCACCCTGAAGGAGAGTATAGCTTAAGGCCGCCCGAATCTTATCCACACGCAGTGCTTCTTCTTGCGAAAGCGCGCTAAGTTTTTGGTCCAATGCGTCGTAGAGTCTTTGAACTGCCTGGTAGTCCGTGTGGTCTTTAAGATTGTTTTCCATCGAACCGTAGAGATGCAAAGGAGCATTGCGTCGAATGCTTAGCGCTTCTCCCTCCGTTAAATAAGTATAGAGCAGTGGATGTGTCTGTGGATAATTCACTTCTAAATAGCTCCGGGTGAGCTCATTAACGTCTAAATGCACATTTTTAAGTAATGCTGAGAGTACATAAGTACGTACATCCTCAAAGACCGAATAATCGTAACCGCTCCCATTAATAAACACACCGCTAACTCCCAGTGATTTGAAGTACTGCAGATGCCTTTTCATAGCATTAAGATTTGCAACCGGTGTGAGATAATCGTCGAAATTATTGCTGTAGTCCCAAACAAGCACCTCTGCCACTTTTGTTTTCCATTGGGAAACCAGGGTGCTGAAATCGCGGTAGGCGGCTTCTTGAAAATTGGGCTGGGGCTTTTGCGACAGGCCCATGGAGCTTATTACAACCCCCACGTTCGGGGGAAGCCTTCGAAGAGGGGGACTAAGCGTAGTAGAATACGCAATGGTGTAGAATTTATGCCTGGGAAAATCAAGGGCGAGCCTTCCGATGAAATCAGAAAGCGCCGGTGTACCATTCGTAGGGGTATTTCCCAAAGCTACACTTTCCCTGTCCATACTAACGATAGGGCTGTCCATTGGGGCGATCACAAAGTGCATGCTGCCAGTGCTTCCGTCGCCAAAATTGTCTGTAATATAGTGGTGGGTGGCCCTGTAGAGTTCCCGCGAGGAAAAGCGCAGCTGCTCTGCAGTGGGCTTTCCCTGGTGGACTGCAAAATAGTGGGGGTGGCTCTGGGCGCTTAGTGCTTTACTAAGGTTGTGCCCCCAGATACCCCAATCCAAATCTACACTGTGGTTGCCATTACGCTCGGCATATCCTGCTTTTAAGTTGCTCGGATTATATACTTCACGGTAGGAAAAATCAAAATTTCCACAGCCACTGGAAAACCTAAGCAGCGCCGGTTCTTCTACATCGGCATTAAATCTTTTGTCATGCGCGCGGATGACTTTAACGGCTTCATGCACTAAAAAAAGAAGTGTGCGGGGGTTTTGCGCAGAGAGCTGCAGTCTGTTTCCATCAAAATCTATACAGTACTGGTCGGTTTGCTGGCTATTAAGACGCACGTAGATCTCCACTCCCTGCTGCTGGTTCCGGCTGGAAGAAACCAACTCTACCAAACCCTGCTGCCCCGTATGTGCTTTCAAAGAATCGGCCAGAACATGCCCCCACCTCTCTGATTGTGAATCTATAACAATGCGGTAGCCGGAAGCACTTGTAAATTCAGGAACCTGGCTGGTGCATCGGTTGAAAAGTAGTACGGCTGTTAGAAACAGTATTTTAAAAACGTACATTTAGTGTCAGGTTTACATTGTACAAATTTCTGTAGTTCTCAGCGGTTTTGTAATGGTAAAAGCTACCGGAAATACCTCCACTGAGTGCGGCGCTTAGCATATGGACAATACCGGTAGTTACCGAGACATTGTCTGCGCTAAGACCCTGATAGAGTTTAGTGTTCAAAACCTCTACCTGTGGGGCCGTTCCAATACCCGACTGCAGTAGGAGATAACTTTTAGGATTTCCTAGCAGATGCCTCGCCTGCAGCGTAAAATTGTACAGGTATTTACTTTCAAGTACATAATTTCCTAGCGTTGCGTCCAGAACCCATTTCTCCAGTTCCTTACTGATGCCGACATTGGCATTTAAAAGACTGCCTTGTTCAAGTGAGCGGTATCCGATTCCCAGCTTTCCTTCGGAGCCTTGCAACAGGTTTGTGCGGTAAAACCCCTGCGCAGAGATCTGCAGCTTATTAAAAAATTTACTGGCATACCCGGCTTCAATGGACGTTCTAAATTTCTCCGTCCAAGGCCGTTCCCAGGAGCCTAACACCTGTACTCCCTGCCCTGTAGTTCTTCCAGCATAGTGTACGCCAAACCCAAAGAGGTCCGTACTGATTTTTTTGCGAAAGTTAAAAGAGGATACCGAGGTAAGGTCCGTGGTGTCCTGAAATCTTCCCACCAGGTGGTTGACTTCAAGTTCATTTGTGTACTGATGCGACTGTAGGAAACGAAGATTCTGCTTGTATTCGCCCAGTTCGGCAACCGACGGGGTGTACTTTGCAGTATAGTAATAGGCGGAGTCGTAGCGTTTTTGCTGCTGGAACGCGGCGCCCTTCAATGTGATGAGATCCGAGTTCTCCTTTTGCACCTTCATCGCTTTGTCAAGGACTTCCAGCGCTGCCGTGGACTGCTTGTCTTTGAGAAGCAGCTTGGAAAAATCTACGGATTTCTCAACGAAAGTGTTCTGAAGCGCCGGTGTATAGGGCTGCAGCGAAAGATTCTGCTCGGCCTGACTGTACAATATTTCTGTATTATTCTCATCGCTTTCAGCCGTGGTAAGCAGTTTGTCGGAAAAAAACAGATCGTTTGGAAACTTCTCTACCGCTTCTTCTAAAAAGGGGTTAAGTAGATCCTTCCGATTGGTTTTAATATAGGCGGTAGCAACTGCTTTATTGGCCTCGACGCTTGTGGAATCCAATGCGCGCCATTTTTCCGCCAGTAACCTTTCCTGCTCGAAATCATATGCTTCGGAGAGTTCCTTCAGAACAGGCTGCATTAATTCACCCAGTCCCTGCCGATAAAAATTTTGTTGGTCCGGATCGCTTTGTTCCAGGACATAGCCCCATTGCTCCAGTCCCCGCTCGTACTGCTTCATTTTGAAATTCAGGGACATCAAGCGGATACGTTGGTAGGGACTATCGCCATAAAGCTCGAGAGACGAGTTAATTTCCCGTTCTGCTTCTTCGTACTTTCCATAATTACTGTATGCACTAATCAGGGAGTTGCTCGCCGTTTCTTTCATCTCTCTGTCGCCTGAGCGCTGCACCTGGTCCCAAAGTACAATGGCTTCGCTCCAGTTTTCCGTTTCCATCGCCTGCCGCGCATCGGCTAGAGTAACTCGGGCAAAATCGTATGCGATATCGGTGTCTCCAGGATACTTTATGTAGAGTTCCCTAATCTTTGATTTAGTCTTCAGTTCGTCACCCTTTAGCTTAAAGAGCTGAAGTTCTTTAAGATCCAAATTCTTAGAGCCGGAAGCAAAACGTCTGTGCTGAGAGATAAGAGAAAGTGCCTCATCGTACTGCGCGGCGCTTACTGCCGCATTATAGACAACCTGGAAGGCTTCCACATTGGAAGGATTGCTTTGAAATATTTTTCCGTACAGCTGCTCCGGCTCGCGCTGAAGCGAATACCGCGCCGCTTCCTGCATGTAGTAATTGTACTGCCTGCGAATTTCCGGAGACGGCCTGGTTTTTAGACGCTGTTCCAGAATATAGAGCACTTCGGAGAACCGCTGCTGTGTGGAAAGGATACTTACCTTACGCAAGAGAAATACTTCCTGCGCCGGAAACATATACATCGCCTGATCCATTAAAGCCACGGCTTTGTCGAGCTGTCCCGATCTTAAATAATCATTAAAAAGTCCGTTCACGGTACCCACGTCCCGGGGATCGGCACTTAATAGCTCCTCCTTCAATTTAATCGCCCCAGTATGATCTTGCGTTTTACTTAATACGAGTGATTTTTCTTTCGCTCGGTCCACGTATTTCTGCCGAATCTCTACATCTTCCGGATAAATCTGGAAAAGACGCTTTAGGAGCCGCTCGGCCTGGATGAGATTCCCCTGCGCTTCGTAAATTTCTATCTTTTTGAGCCACAAGCTCTTCCAGTACGGGTTTACTTCCAAAAGTTCATTGACGTAGCACACGGCGCTCGAGTAGCGCTGCGAGGCTGTTTCTACATTTACCAACAGCTGCTTTGCTTCCAAATCATTCGGTGCTCTTTTCAGCGACTTCTGTAAGTGGTATCGGGCTTTGCTGTACTCTTGCTTTTGGTGGTAGTATTTACCCCATAAAAACTCCAGATCGCTGTTGTCACGGCGTTGTGTACTAAGACGCTCAAGCTTACTGCGCGCCGACTCCCAGCGTCCTTTGGAAAAATCATCTACTACCGACTTGAACTCGGGGTCGGGCGTGGTGGCAGGCCCACCACCCTGTGCAAACAGGGAGGAAGCAAATAGAGAAAAAAGAAAAAGTAAAAAGCGAAATCGGATCATGATACTAAAAAATCACATAAAATTAATAGGCAGTTAGTCGGTTTGGGTCCTGCGGAAGCCCTGCCGGGTCATGGCGCCCCAGGTAAAATTCTTCTGCGTCAGAAACTGGTAGTACCCCATGATACTGTACACTACAATAAAGGGATGGTATACAATTGCTTCCAAGGAGCTCACAAGAATGAGTCTGAGATACTCCCTGATACTCTGGTACTGCCTTTTTACGGTTAAATCAAACGATATGGTGATGACCGAAACGGTCACCCCAATCAGGTAGACAAAAACAAGCATCAGCCAAAACGTTTGGTAATTGATCTGCTCTGTGGCAATCAAATACAGCATAAAGAGAAAGCCCGTTGCCTCAATCATTGGGGCCAGAAATTCAAAAATAAGCGCATAAGGCATTACTACCAGACCCATGCGGCCGTACTTAGGGTTAAATAAAAATTTCCTGTGTACTACGAAGATTTGTAAAAGGCCTCTCCCCCAGCGCGTTCTTTGCCGCTTTAGTACCTGCAGATTGGAAGGTCCTTCGGTCCAACAGCACGTGTCCGGAATCTGCGCAATTCGGTACGGCCTATTGTTTTCGCGCATATAGGCCACCATGCGCAGGGTCATATCCATGTCCTCCGCGTGCGAAGAAGAATCAAAGCCCCCCGCACTGATCAGCACAAGCTTATTAAAAAGCCCGAAACCGCCCGAGACATTGGGAATGGCATTTATGGTGGACCATCCCATTTTCGCAACCAGATACGATCTAAGATATTCTGTTTCCTGAAAAAGCGGTATGAGCTGATGCGGCGGGCGCACCCTTGTAATAACTCCGTCTTTAACGTCGCACCCGTTTACCATACGCATTGTGGCTCCCACCGCAATGACCGTTACAGGAGAATCCAGAACGGGAAGGATGCACTTGGTGAGTGTATCGCTAGACAGCAGACAGTCCACGTCAGTATTAATGAAGTAATCGTATTTGGCCACATTAACCCCGGCATTCATCGCATCGGCCTTTGTTCCGCCGTTTATTTTGTCCACTACGATCAGCCGGAAAAACTGCGGATCGGTGGACTTGTATACCGTATGTACCGGCTGGCAGTATACTTTCTCTACATAAGGAAAATCGGACTTTACCAAAGAAAAAGTGCTAATAAGCAAGGGCAAGGTCTGGTCTCTACTACCGTCGTTGACAATAACCACCTCAAAACGAGGATAATTCATATTGAGAAGCGAGTTCACACTGTCTATAATGATTACCTCCTCATTAAATGCAGGAGCAACAATTGAAATTCCGGGCACTAAATCGTCGCCCCCAAGCACCTGCTTTTCTTCGTATGCGGTATAGCGGGCGCGCAGCTTCTGAATTTTAAGGTAGCCCAGTAATGCCAGGAGTAGATACACCACCGTAATAGCAAAAGAGTAAAAGAAGATGAGGTATTGGTAACCGAAGAATAGGTTTTCCACAGTGCACTATTAACTTAAAACCACATTTTCCCGCTCTACAAAAGAAAAAATAGAGGAAGTGAATAATGATGCTGAAGTACTTTTTAACTGCTCGTAGGTACCGGTCTTTTGCTTTTCGTCTATGGTGTAAATACCTCGTACCAAATCTATGAGCAAATCCTGATTTTTGCAGTGATTGTATTCGAACTCCAGAAATTTCAGGGATTTTTCTACTCCAATGGTCGCAAGGGCTGCAATAATGGCCTGCTGGGTACGGGCAGAATTGTAATGGAATTCACTGCTAAGTAGGGGAACTGCCTCCTTGCATCCCAGTTCTCCCAGGGTAGTGATAATTTGAATTTTCAATTTAATGGAAGTGGTTTCCTTCAAGAGCTTCATAAGAGACTGCATCGACTCTTTCTGTTTGAAAAAGGAGATTTCTTTGACCAGAAAAGCTTTAAAATCCTCATTGTCGCTTCGTTGCACCCAGCGCATTAGTGAAGGAAGGGGCCGCATGGCTGCTTTCCTGCGCAAAGCCCTGTGCAGCCGGATCTCGTCCAGGGAGGTAAAATCAGAGGAAAGTTCCCGGTCAAAAGATTCCCACAGATCAGAAGAAGAAACATCAAAAAATACACTGCGGGCGTATTTCTGCAGATCCTTGTCTTTGGTTTTAATGTTAAGTCCCTGGAGGGTTTCACTGCTTTCCAGTTCCAAATCGCCCAAAATCTTAAGTGCCCTGCTGCTGGAAAACATCGATTCTTTCTCAACTATTCGCTTCCAGTATTTTCGTAATTGCAGAATCTCCACAATCACGGAATAGTTGTGCACATTAAATCCGGAAATAGCGTTGCGTGTTCTAATCAGAAGCATCGTCAGTAGTTCTAGATCCGTTTTTGCCGGGACTTTGTGGGTCCATCCCATTTCTGCCCGGATCTTGTCGGACTCCAGATTGGACTGCTCAAGAAGCGATTGAAGTTTAGAAGCGTATTTTAGCTCGAGACGCTGGGCTTTCTTTTTTTCCAAAAACTGAAAGAGTGAAATATATACCACCCGGCCGAAAAACGTCAGATAGAGAAGCAACAGCAATACTATCAAGAACAGGGTGATTCTAATAATGAGGGGCAGGGAAAAATACTCTGAAGTGAAATAAAGAAGATAGTAATAGAATTCGTTCATTTGTAGGACCGGTTATTAGTGGCTCAAAAATAGACCGCCCAGAAATCACAAGTGTACAAAATCAATCATGTTCTTAACTAAATTGTACAATTAACAATGAGAATAAATAATTTTATTCTGTGCCAATTAATTTACAAACCACGGATAATCAAATAAGTAACAAATTTTATACACCAATAATAAACCCATTTTAAAAAAAAATGCTACAGTCTATTCCTATTGAAAATGTCCTCTTTCTTGATATAGAAACTGTCCCTTTTTATAGCGATTGGGAGCAGTTAGACCCTCAGGGACAAAACTTATTTGATAAGAAAACCGCCTACAGACGCCCCGAAGAGCAGAGCGCGGAGCTGTATTACGGTTCCCACGCAGGGATTTATGCAGAATTTGGAAAAATCATATGCATCAGTATCGGTCAGGTGCGCGGAGAGGCCTTACGCGTAAAAAGTTACTATGGAGACGACGAGCGGGATTTGCTTGAGAACTTCGGAGCACTATTTAACCATCCCAAGATGCAGCAGGTGATCCTGTGCGCACACAACGGTAAGGAATTCGACTTTCCCTGGATTGCCCGACGCTTTTTAATACAGGGAATGCAACCTCCCAAACCCTTCCAGCTCTTTGGGAAAAAACCCTGGGAAATTTCGCATCTGGACACAATGGAACTCTGGAAGTTTGGGGATTTCCGCTCCTCGGTATCTCTGGAACTTTTAGCACACGTTTTTTCCATTCCCACCCCCAAGGACGATATTGACGGTTCAATGGTTTCTTCTATCTACCACATAGACAAAGATTTATTTAGAATAGTTAAATATTGTGAGAAAGATGTCTTAACTTTGGCCAATATTTTCCGCCGCATGCGGCAGGAAGATTTACTAAAGATTACTGAACCTTTGTAAGGATTATGGCATTAACGGACGAACAGATTGCTTCGATTGGAGAAGAAATAATTTTAGCACTTAAGACGGTGTACGACCCTGAGATTCCTGTGGATATATACGAATTGGGGCTTATATACGATGTACAAATTTCCGACGCAGGAGATGTTAAGGTTATAATGACGCTTACCACTCCAAACTGTCCTGTAGCCGAGAGTTTGCCTGCGGAAGTACGCGAAAAAGTCCAAGGTGTCGACGGAGTACAGAGCGTGGATCTGGAACTTACTTTTGAGCCCGCCTGGAATAAAGATATGATGAGCGAAGAAGCTAAATTTGAGCTCGGAATTCTATTCTAGTTTAATTGCGGCACCACTCACTCCACGAACCTACATAGAGTGCAGGCCAAGGCTCGCCTGCAATTCGTGCAGCTAGTATCCCATGGCACGCGGTAACTCCTGAACCGCAATAAAATACCACCGATTTACCAGCCCTAAATAGCGGATGGTACTGCTTAGCGAGTTTTTCACCACTTAAAAAACAACCCTTTGCGTCCAAATTCTGCTTATAGGGGACATTAACCGCCCCAGGTATATGGCCGGCAGTAGGATCAATTGGTTCGAACTTACCCTCATAACGACCCGTATCACGAACATCCACAAGCAACAGATTTTTCCTTTCGGAATCGGTCTTTATTTCGCCCATAGAGACAAGGGGTAGTTGCCACTGTGCACAAGCCCAGGGCTCCACGGGACTGCCCTGGGTAACCCCAGCGTGCATCGGCGCATTATCAAGTTGTATATAGGACTGCATTCCTCCGTCCAATACCTGCACTTGGGCACATCCCACGGCACTGAGCATCCACCATAGGCGCGCCGCAGCGTTGGCACCAGAAAGATTATCGTACACTACGATCCGCTTTTTGGGATGTATCCCCTTTTGGGCGCAAGCCTGAATAAACTTATCCACCTTGGGAAGAGGGTGGCGACCCCCTACTTTAGGATCGCCTTCTTTCGCACAGAGATGCTCTTCGAGTTCCAGATGAACCGCACCCTTAATGTGCTCTTTTCTATACGCCTGCTCTGAGGTGGCGCCCGACCTTGCATCCACTACAACAATCTCGGGGCTTTCCAAAAGCGCGAGCAATTCATTTGCACTAATAATCGGGCTTAAAATCATAACCCTAAAATTTAAAGATGTCTTTGGCTTTGTTATAGGCACTCTCAAAGTGCAGCAAATTCAGTTTATGCTCTATTTTATTAGCTGCCATAAAATTGATGATCTGTTCGGTGGGCATATTGCCTACTAACTCATCCTTAGCCATGGGACAACCTCCGATACCCTTGATGGCACTGTCAAACTTCCTACAGCCACTTTGGTAGGCTGCCTGGATTTTTGAGCGCGATTCGTCGTACCGGTTATGAAAATGAGCACCGAAACTGATTTGCGGAACCTGCTTCTGCATCTGCTCAAATACCAGGCTGATCTGTTCCGTGGTAGCCGCACCGATCGTGTCGGATAATTGGATATTTAAAATGCCCGCATCTCTAAATTGTTTACCCCAGTCTAAAAGCTGATCTAAATTCCACCGCTCGCCATAGGGATTTCCAAAACTCATAGAAAAATAGACGTTCAGATGTCTTTTTTCCTGTTTCACAAGCTCATTTATGGTGCGGATCTGGTCGAACGCCTCTTGCTGGTTCTTGTTGGTATTTCGGTATTGAAACGTTTCAGAAATGGAAAAAGGGAATCCGATGATGTCTACATTCGAGTGCGCAAGTGCCCTTTCGGCGCCGCGGATATTGGCAACAATTACGGAAAGAGCGGTATCGGATCCCGATCTGTCTAGGTTTTTAAGCACCTCGGAGGTATCCGCCATCTGAGGAATCGCCTTTGGAGAAACAAAACTGCCACAATCCAGCACATCAAACCCCACACCCAATAACAGATTTATATAATCAATCTTGTCTTGGGTAGAAATAAATTCACCCCAGCCTTGCATTGCATCCCGCGGACATTCAGTCAGAAACATTCTAAGTATTTTTGGTACGGGTAAATATAAACAATTTCGAAAAAGGCTTACTTTTCACTCCGAAGTTGCTCTATCGTTCTATTAAGCGGAAGTTTAGACTATACACACTAAGAAAAGCCTTATATTTGTTTTTACCTAAAATTATCTTTGTATGCAGACAATCGAATTTAACTTGGAATGGAAATTAAAACTTCAGAATCGTTTTATTAACTATGCAAAGATTTATTCCACAAGTGATCCAGAAAGCGAAAGCACTCCTTCCACACCGCAGCAGTGGAATATTGCCAAATATATATTTGAGGAGCTACAAGGATTAGGTCTGGAGCAGGTTGAACTGGACGGCAATGGATACATCTATGCTTTTATACCTTCTAACCTGGAAGAGGATAACGAACCTACCATTGGATTTATTGCGCACTACGACACTTCGCCCGATTTTAATGGCCAGAACGTGAATCCGATTATTTGGGACGACTACGATGGGGGCGACCTATTGCTAAATAAGGAGACAGGGTTTGTTCTATCACCAAATAAATTTGAAAATTTACGGCAGTATAAGGGCAAGACCTTAATTACCACGGACGGCACCTCTCTGCTGGGTGCAGACGATAAAGCGGGTGTGGCAGAGATCGTTACGGCAGCTGAATACTTATTGGCCCACCCGGAGATCAAGCACGGACGTATTGCCATTGGATTCACTCCGGACGAAGAAATCGGCAGAGGCGCACATAAATTTGATGTCGAAAAATTTGGCGCTGAGTGGGCATATACCATGGACGGTAGTGAAGCCGGTGAGCTGGAATATGAGAATTTCAATGCGGCCTCGGCGGTAGTAGAAATAAATGGCCTAAGCGTGCATCCGGGGTACGCCTATGGAAAAATGGTAAACGCCGCTTTACTTGCCGCAGAGTTTGCCAGTATGCTTCCTAAAGAAGAGACGCCTTCCACGACCAAAGGTTTTGAGGGATTCTATCATCTGATGGAAATAAAAGCGGATGTATCGCACGCCAAGCTCGAGTATATTATCCGCGACCACGATGAGGTTAAATTTGATCAGAGAAAGGCCGTTATGCAACAGGTGGTTGCTCAGTTCAATACCATTCATGGAGAAAACACCGCACACGTGGTTATAAAAGAGCAATACCGTAATATGAAGCAGCAGTTTGAAGGCAAAATGCATATCATCGATATAGCTGCGCAAGCTATGAAAGATGCCAACATTGAACCTAAGATCAAAGCCATCCGGGGAGGCACCGACGGTGCCCAACTCTCCTACATGGGGCTGCCGTGTCCTAATATTTTTGCCGGCGGAATGAATTTCCACGGTCCCTACGAATATGTGGCACTGGAAACTATGGAAAAGGCAGTGAAAGTCATTATAAATATTGCCAAGGCGGTAAAGAATGCCAATTAATAAAAGCATACAAAATTCTTAACCTCTCTGTAATACAGCCTGTAAGGACCTGGTGTATCTTTGATCAAAAGATCTATGGTGCACCTACCCCATACGCAGTTTATCTTAGTACCTGCACTCCATAAACTTAAGAGCAGACAGGTACAAAACCTATGCATTCAACTTAAAATGCATCGATCCGGTGTGGTGATCCTTACCAATTCGCCGGCTCGAAAAGACAAGACCTGCCAGAAAATTGGCGCTGTACTCCAAATCATTGGAAAAGACACCAGGGTCATAGCTCTGCGGGAAATGAGCCGCCCTGCCGACTCGCCCAATACTCCCTACGCCATTTACACCGACCAGAAGCAGCAGCGCCATTTAATTTTGGATGGGGCATGGATAGGACACAACCCCCTCTCAAGGCTGCGTACTGGAATATACATCAAGGCGCTCGCATCGCTGAGCGCTCCTGAAGTGCGCGGTATTCTATCGGTCTTCAGACGGGTACTTCCAGTTAAGACACTGCTGCGGAGACTTCACAAATACGAGGCATTTTTTTCTCAGGAACTAGAAGCACAGATTATAGAGCACGCCCTCTCTGCCAAAGCGCGGCATGTGGTTTGGGTGGGATACAGTTCTAATAAGGAAAAGGTAATCGTAACACCGCACTATATTATCACCTTTACGGCTATCAGGCGCCGAAACCAGCCGCAGACCCCGCTTGTCTTCAGTAATGAGCGCTGGCATCTTTCTCAGATATTGTAAAGGTATATCGACATACTTTACTCCCTATTTAGAAATGCATCCCAACCTTGTGCGGTTAGGGGCGAGAGCTCGCCGCTGCCTGAGAGTACCAGATGGCTTCCTTGCTGTTTTTCCACAACATGTCCTATTACGGTAAAATCGGGATGGTTCTTTATTTTTTGATAATCCGATGGGCTGATCGTAAAGAGTAGTTCGTAGTCTTCTCCTCCACTCAGGGCGCACACGGTAGGATTTAAATTGAATTCCTCTGCCGTGGAAAGGGTTTGGGGATCTAGCGGAATCTTATCCTCATACACGCGTATTCCTACTTGGGACTGGTCCGAGAGATGCAGCACTTCCGATGCCAGTCCGTCCGAAATATCCACCATAGAAGTAGGCACTATCTCTAACTGCTCCAATGCCGTACGCACATCGGTTCGGGCTTCGGGCTTAAGCTGTCGCTGCAAGATATATTCGTACCCTTCCATCTCGGGCTGCATCTGAGGATTGGCCAAGTACACGGCGTGTTCCCGCTCAAGAATCTGCAGTCCCATATAGGCGCCGCCTAAGTCTCCGGTAACCACCAGCAAATCGCCTTCTTTCGCTCCCTTTCTTGCAATAAACTTCCCTTTCTCCACCGCTCCAATTGCAGTAATGGTAAGTATCAGTCCGGAAGTAGAGCTGGTAGTATCTCCACCCACCAGATCTACCCCGTAGTGTTGGCAGGCCAATCGTATGCCTTGGTATATTTCCTCCAGGGCCTCCACAGGGAATCTATTGGAAACCGCAATGGATACTAAAATTTGTGAAGGCACTGCATTCATCGAGGCAATATCGCTAAGATTAACCACTACGGCCTTGTATCCCAAATGCTTCAGTGGCACATATCCCAGATTAAAATGCACACCTTCCGCCAACGTATCGGTGGAAACAACCATCTGTCCGGTGCCTACTTCCAATACCGCAGCATCATCTCCTACACCCAAAACGGTACTGGGCTGAATGGTAGGGAGCGCATCGGTAAGGTGTTTAATAAGACCCACTTCTCCTAGTGTGGAAATGGCAGTACGCTGGGGATTTTTTTCTTCTAGCATAATTGGTTGTTGGTTACTCCGTAGTAAAAAGGGCGGGATCTAAATCATTCGGCCGGAAAGGAAGCGCTTTGATATCGGCTTTGGTAAATATTTTGGTGTCCTGCGTTTTGAATTGATTAAGCACTTCCATGATATCTGCCGGAGGGGTCGTTGCTTTTCGGAGCATCATGTCGATCCATACTCCAAATGCCTCGGCGGTGGCACAGTGCGTACCGTCGGCCAAATAAAATTTGTGCAGAAACTGATAAATCCCTCCGTCTTCCGATACCCCGTCAATTTCCAGGGATACGTATACGGTCTGATCCATGTAAATCTCCTTAAAGAACGAGTAGCGCTCGTGCAGGATCACCGGCCCTATTCCCCAACGGTTCAGCTCTTTAAGCCCCATTTTATGTTGGGCCATAAAGGCCATGCGTGCCTGGGCACAATACTGGACATAGGAGGAGTTTGCCAGGTGCCTGTTGGCATCAATATCACTCCATCGTACTTCAAATTTATGGTAATATACAGACATGCTAATGTTTTATAAAGGTCCAAAATTACGCATTTAAAGGCGATAAGAAAAATTGTAGTTTTGCAACACTATAGAAGATACATGGCAAAGCAAACAGTACTTATTGTAGGGGGAGGAGCCGCTGGTTTCTTTACGGCAGCCAATCTGGACGCCAGCAAATTTCATACAATCCTGCTCGAGCAGTCGTCGGATGTGCTGCAGAAAGTGCGCATTTCGGGAGGGGGTAGGTGCAACGTGACGCACTCCTGTTTTGACCCCTCGGCCCTGGTCCAGTTTTATCCACGGGGCAACAGGGAACTGCGCAGCGTGTTTTCGCGGTTTCAACCACAGGACACCATCCAGTGGTTTTCGCAAAGAGGGGTCGTCCTTAAAACAGAAAAAGACGGCAGGATATTTCCCCAGACCAATAGTTCAGAAACCATAATAGATGTACTGAAAAAGCAGGCTGCTTTAAACGGTACGGAAATTAAGCTCCAACACCGCGTGCTGTCTATAACGCCAGAGGAAGGTCGTTATACGGTGCAGACCTCCCAGGGGAATTTTTGGGCAGACTGCATAGTATACACTCCGGGCAGCATTCCTAAAAGCTTAAAGATACTGCAGGACCTGTCTTTTTCTACGGTTGCTCCCGTGCCCTCCCTGTTTACTTTCAACATCTCCCATCCCCTGCTGGAGCAGCTTCCGGGAACCAGTTTTCCTAATGCACAGCTTTCCATCCCTGAGTTTAAGAGCAAAGAACAGGGGCCGCTGCTTATCACGCATTGGGGTCTTTCCGGCCCTGCAATTCTAAAAATATCGGCGTGGAAAGCCAGAGAGCTTTTTGCCGCCGACTACCGGTTTACTTTGCATGTGAATTTTCTTGCAGAACCTTTTGCCCAAGTACAGCAGCATTTTGTACTCCAAAAACAGAGCAGTCCTAAAAAATTGATGGGCGCCACAAAACCCGCGGCACTTACTCAGAGGTTTTGGAGCCGGGTTCTTGATTTGTGTGGAATCGATCCGACCCAGCAAATCGGGACAGTTAAAACCCCTGCTCTGGAAAAACTAACTGCCCTGCTAACCCAGTGCAAGCTGGAGGTAGTCGGAAAATCGACCAATAAGGATGAATTTGTCACGGCCGGTGGAGTAGATTTAAAGGAGATTGACTTTAGAACGATGGAATCCAAGCGGTATCCGAATTTTTTTCTGGCTGGCGAAATCCTTAATATAGACGGTATTACCGGTGGTTTTAATTTTCAGGCGTGCTGGAGTGAGGCTTTCGTAATAGCAATGGAATTGAATGCGCGGTTTTAGGAAGTTTTATTTTCCTACCATGTTCTTTATAAAGTTCAGTTTGGATAAAGCCTCCAGCGGAGTGAGTTGGTTGATGTCCAGACGGTCCAATTCTTCTTTGATATTCTCCAGCACGGGATCGTTGAGCTGGAAAAAAGAGAGTTGCATGCTTTCGCTCACTTCCGAAGCCTTTACCTGTAGCCCATCCTGCCGGTTTTTCTCCAGAGACTCCAGAATTTCACTAGCCCTACGGAGTACCGAAGAGGGCATACCGGCAAGCTTTGCGACATGGATCCCGAAACTGTGTGCGCTTCCCCCAGGCGCTAGCTTGCGCAGAAAAACGATATTTTCTCCGCTTTCCTTAATGGTCACATGAAAATTTTTGATACGCTTTAGTACTTGGCTCATTTCATTTAGCTCGTGGTAGTGCGTGGCGAAAAGCGTCTTGGGCTTGGAAGGGTGGTTATGGAGGTACTCTGCAATGGCCCAGGCTATGGAAACGCCGTCGTAGGTGGAGGTTCCCCTCCCTACCTCATCAAGGAGAATAAGACTTCTATCGGATAAGTTATTTAGTATACTGGCCGCCTCATTCATCTCTACCATGAAGGTAGATTCTCCCGCCGAAATGTTATCGCTTGCCCCTACGCGGGTAAATATTTTGTCTACCAGTCCTATGTGCGCATGCTGCGCCGGAACGAAATTCCCCGTCTGAGCCAACAGGCACACAAGCGCCGTCTGCCTTAAAACCGCCGACTTACCTCCCATATTGGGGCCTGTAACCATCAGTATTTGCTGGGTATCCCGGTCCAAAAACAAATCGTTGGGAATATATTTTTCTCCCAGCGGAAGCGACTGCTCAATAATGGGATGTCTGGCCTGCTTAAGGTCTATAGCATACCCCTCGTTAATTTCAGGGCGCGTATAATTGCACAGCATTGCCAGTTCGGAGGATCCTGCCGCTACGTCCAGCCTGGAGATCCAGTCTGCGTTGCTTTGCAGAAGTTGCGTGTAATTCAGTACAAAGCTGCAGAGCTCCCGGAACAAAGCCGTTTCCAGCTGCGCAATCTTGGATTCTGCGCCCAGTATCTGGTTTTCGTATTCTTTTAATTCTTCGGTAATATAACGCTCGGCATTTACAAGGGTCTGTTTTCTAACCCAACCTTCAGGCACTTTGTCGCGGTGGGTATTACGAACCTCTATATAGTACCCAAATACATTATTGTAATCAATTTTTAAGGAAGTAATGCCCGTGGCGGCTATTTCCCGCTGGCACATCTCATGCAAATAGCCTTGTCCTTCATTTTGCAGTGTGCGCAAGCGATCCAGCTCAGAATGAATTCCGCTGCGTATCACATTGCCTTTGGAAAGATGCACAGGAAGCTCTTGGTTAAGCCAGTTCTCTAAACGTTCTAACACTTCTTTCATGCTCTGAAAAATACCGAACAAAGAAGGGGCTACAGCTTCCATAGATACTATCCGGTCGATTTCGCTCATTAGTTTCGCGCTGTCGCGCAGCATTCCTAATTCTTTGGGAGAAATCTTCTCCGAAGACACTTTGGCAAGTAAGCGGTCCACATCGGAGACCCCTTTAAGGAGATCCCGTACCTGAAACCTTAGCTCGGGACGGTCATTAAAGAAAGCGACCCGATCCAACCGGTTTTCAATTTCTGCCAAATGTACCGTAGGCAGCAGGATCCGCCGGCGCAAAAGCCTTGCCCCCATGGGGGTGATGGTATGGTTGATGATATCCAAAAGACTTTTGCCTTCAGGGCTGGAAGCGCGCACAAGCTCAAGATTGGATACCGTAAAGGAGTCCATGGTTACGTAGTGCTCCTTGTTAATCTTTCTAATCGCGCTGATATGCGATAAAAGATTATGGTGCGTATCTTCAATTAGATAAGCCAGCACGGCCCCCGCAGCCGTAATTCCAAGAGGGCAGTCCTCTATTCCAAAGCCCTTAAGTGATTGGGTTTTAAAATGGGACGTAAGCTTTTCTTGGGCATAGGTATACTGATAGGCCCAATCTTCCAATTTAAAGGTATTCTTGCTTTTTAGTCCTAAAGGGAGCTGTTTGGTGCGCTGGTAAATAATCTCGCTTGGATCAAAACTGGAACAGATATGCAGCAGATGCTTCTCATCGCCCTGGGAGATTAGAAATTCTCCAGTGGAGACGTCCAGAAGTGCCATTCCGTACTCCTCTTTAACGCTGTGTACCGAAAGAAGAAAATTATTTTTGGAGGAGGACAACACCTGTTCATTAAAAGTCACGCCTGGAGTAATAAGTTCTGTTACTCCTCTCTTTACAATGCCTTTTACCATTTTAGGATCCTCCAGCTGGTCGCAAATCGCCACGCGAAGCCCCGCGCGCACCAGTTTGGGCAGGTAGGTATCAATAGAGTGGTGCGGAAAACCTGCTAGCTCGGTATGGGAATCTCCGTTGTTTCTTTTGGTAAGGACAATTCCAAGAATCTTGGATGCCTTTACCGCATCCAGCCCGAACGTTTCGTAAAAGTCCCCTACACGAAACAGAAGCAGAGCATCAGGATATTTGGCTTTGATGCTGTTGTACTGCGTCATTAATGGGGTTTCTTTTTTTGATTTCGCCATAGTTGTATAGTTCCGCTGGATACGTGAATTATCGTAGTTTTGCCAAAAATACAAAAATGTCAACCACAAAGAAACTTAAACTGGAGGAACTCAACCGCGTAGATATTCCTACATTTAAAAAGTTAGAGAAAATTCCGGTGGTAGTTGTCCTGGACAACATTCGAAGCATGCTTAATGTGGGCTCTTTGTTTCGTACGTCCGATGCATTTCTGGTGGAAAAAATGATACTCGGAGGAATTACCCCCCGTCCACCGCACAGGGACATTCAAAAAGCTGCCCTAGGTGCCACCGAAAGTGTGGACTGGATCGCTTGTGAAGATACGGCTGGGGCATTAAAAAAACTACTTGAGGACGGATACGAAATTGTGGGTATTGAACAGACAACCGCCAGCAAGCCTCTGGAAGAGTTTGTTATCGCTCCCGCTTCTAAATATGCCTTAGTGCTGGGAAACGAGGTAGAGGGTTTATCCCAGGAAGTAGTGGAGCTGTGTACAAGCTTTATTGAAATTCCGCAAAGTGGGACCAAACATTCCCTCAATGTATCGGTTTGCGGCAGTATCGTTCTGTGGGAGTTTTACCGGGAACTTCATTTAAATATAAAAAAGTAAGTCTTGAATTGCTCCGTTCCAATAGCTAATTTAATTCAGGCACGCAGGGGCTTGGGTATTTTTAAAAATTCCTAAATTAGCCTAATGTTTATTAAAGACTATATTTCGAAAGACTATCCGGCCTTTAACCATTCAGACTCCATTGAAGAAGCATGCGAAATGGCTAGAGAATTTGGGTACTCGCACGTCTTTATCAAAAGAAAGGGAGCGTATGTAGGTGCCCTTAGCCAGAACTTTCTGGAAGAGAGTCCTGAGGGGCCATTAAGTTCACTGGAACTGCACTTTGAGAAATTTGCCATTCTTGAAGACGGAAACCTTCTGGATACCGTCAAACTCTTTTACACTTTCAATGCGAACATTGTACCTATTATAGGTAAGAATGAGAAATATCTGGGTTATATATGCAGCGACGATATTTTTAATGAGTTTTCCAAGTACCCCCTTTTTTCCGAATCCGGCGCGATTCTTACGGTACAGACCAAAACCGTCCATTACAGCTTCTCGGAAATCACGCAGATCGTGGAAAGCAATAACGCCAAGATTTTCGGCTGTTTTGTAAGTGCGATCAACGAAGACAATATTGAAATTACGTTGAAGATCAGCAGCGAGCATCTGAGTTCCATAGACCAGACCTTTGAGCGCTACGGCTATGTAATTAAAAACAAACACTACGGGGACGAAAAAGAAGATCTCATGAAAGACCGCTACGGATTCCTTCAAAAATACATGGAATTATAATCAGAATGAAGGCAGCCATTTACACCCAAAAAAGCGACCTGGACACCTTTCTTTATCTGAGCAAGTTCATCTCTGAGCTCGACAAACGTGGTGTAACTTCTGTACTTTTTAAGCAGACTGCCACATCGATGCAGTTCTCCAAAGATTTTTCCACGTTCACATGCAAAGAGGATTTAAAGGACCAGGAGGTGGATCTGTTCTTTACTTTTGGTGGAGACGGAACACTGGTGACCTCACTACTGTATGTTCAGGACACACAGATTCCTGTAGTGGGGGTAAACACGGGGCGGCTTGGTTTCTTGGCCAGCTTCACCAAGGAGGATGTATTTAAGGAGCTGGACGTTATTATTGCCGGTGACTATAAAATTTCAAGGCGCTCGGTCATAGAAGTGGTAAGTCCACTACCCGAAGAGATTTTTCCTTTTGCTCTGAATGATTTGTCCATATCCAGAAAGGAAACCACTTCGATGATAACGGTGGATTCATTCATCAACGATGAATTTCTCAATGTATTCTGGGGAGACGGGGTAATTATTTCCACGCCCACGGGATCCACGGCCTACTCACTAAGCTGTGGCGGACCGATTATAGCACCCGACAATGACAATTTTGTCATTACACCTATTGCCCCGCATAATTTAAATGTACGTCCTCTGATAGTCAAGGACAACGCAGAATTTAGATTAAGGGTGGAGAGCAGGGTTCCTCAGTATTCCCTGTCGCTGGATTCGCGACTGGTGCACATTGACACCCAGACCGAGCTACGAATCCGAAAAGCCGGATTTGAACTGCTTCTAGTACAGCCCAACGAACTGAGTTTCTACGAGACCATACGCCAGAAATTACTCTGGGGTAAGGACAAAAGAAATTAGGGGGTTGCGGTCCTTTTTCTTAACTTTACAAGAGTAAAACGAACTGAATTTAATATAAATACCACACGTTATGAGCAGAATGTTTCCGGCCGGAGTTGCCACAGGAAATTTGGTTACTGAAATTTTTCAATATGCAAAGGAAAACCGATTTGCTTTGCCTGCAGTGAATGTCATTGGGTCAAGTAATGTTAATGCAACTATGGAAACTGCTGCAAAACTGAACGCACCCGTAATTATACAGTTCTCCAACGGGGGTGCTGCGTACAATGCCGGAAAGGGACTTAGCAATGAAAACCAGCGCGCCGCTATCCTGGGGGGTATTGCCGGCGCTAAACACATCCATACCCTTGCCGAAGCCTACGGGGCCACGGTAATTTTACACACCGACCACTGCGCAAAAAAATTACTGCCTTGGATCGACGGACTTCTTACCGCAAGTGAAGAATTTTACAAGCAGAACGGAAAATCACTTTATTCCTCTCATATGCTGGATCTATCGGAAGAAAGTCTTGAAGAAAACATGGACATTTCTACGGAATACTTCCAGAGAATGGCCAAAATGGGAATGACTCTGGAAATAGAATTAGGGGTGACCGGAGGTGAGGAAGATGGAGTGGATAATTCGGGAGTGGATTCTTCTAAACTCTATACACAGCCTGAAGAAGTGGCCTATGCTTATGAGCGTCTTAAAGGTATTTCAGATAACTTCACTATCGCTGCGGCCTTTGGTAATGTCCATGGCGTCTACAAACCGGGCAACGTGAAGTTAACGCCAAAAATCCTGGACAATTCACAAAAATTTGTTGAGGAGAAATTCGGTACTGGAAAAAAACCAATCAATTTCGTATTCCATGGAGGATCGGGTTCCTCTTTGGAAGAAATCCGCGAAGCCATTGACTACGGCGTAGTAAAAATGAATATTGACACCGATTTACAGTTCGCCTATACAGAGGGCATTAGAGATTTCATGATCCAAAATGTGGAATACCTGAAAACGCAAATTGGAAATCCGGAAGGCGACGATAAACCGAATAAAAAATTCTACGATCCTAGAGGATGGGTTAGAAAAGGAGAGGAAACTTTCAGTGCCAGGCTGACGCAAGCATTCGAAGATTTGAATAATGTGAACACTTTAAAATAATAGTAAATTAACTTTTATTAAATTTGCGGTTCCCTGGCATGTTACTGTGCCAGGGAACTTAAATAAAACATTATGGCATTTGATTGGTTTAAGCGCAAAACGAAAAACATAACCACTTCTACGGAAGATAAAAAGGACGTTCCGAAAGGCCTGTGGCACAAGACCCCTTCCGGGAAGATTGTAGAACACGAGGAATTAAAGAAAAACAACTTTGTATCTCCTGAAGATGGATTCCATGTGCGTATTGGCAGTAACGAATTTTTTGAAATCTTCTTTGACAATAATAAGTATAAGGAACTCGACGCGCAGGTAGAGAGTGTTGACATGCTGCATTTCAAAGATACTAAAGCGTACTCGGACCGTCTGAAAGAAGTCAAAGCCAAAACAAAACTAAGCGATTCCATAAGAAATGCTGTGGGCAAAGTGGATGGAAAGGAAATGGTTATTTCCTGTATGGATTTCGCTTTTATTGGAGGATCCTTGGGTTCTGTAATGGGAGAAAAGATCCGTCGTGCTGTAGACTACTGTATCCAACACCGACTTCCGTATATGATCATTTGTCAATCCGGTGGGGCAAGAATGCAGGAGGCAGCCTTCTCATTAATGCAGCTGGCGAAAGTACAGTCAAAATTAGCGCAGCTTGGGGACGAAGGTTTACTGTACATCGCCTACCTGTGCGATCCTACGTTTGGAGGAATCACTGCTTCCTTTGCGATGACGGCCGACATCATTATGGCGGAACCAGGAGCATTGATTGGATTTGCAGGACCGCGGGTAATTAGAGAAACGATTGGAAAAGACCTGCCTGAGGGCTTCCAGACTTCAGAGTTTTTAATGGAAAAAGGCTTCGTGGATTTCATTGTCAAACGAACCGAGGCGAAGGCGAAAGTAGGACAAACCATCTCCTTAATCCCTAGCGCATAATAAAACAAAATCTCATCCTTAACGATGGGATTTATTATTTATGAGAAGTGCATTATCGGTAGTCGTATCGTCATTGCGGAGTTTATCTCTGAAAAAGATTCTAAAGTTACTTTCTTTAGCACTTTCTCATCCCCTGTTTACACTTTTGAGCCTCTATGCGACCCTAAGAACCTTTAGCATTGCAAAGCGCTATTTCCCGTATACCAATTCTACCAGTGGGGTGGGAAATGCCTTCCGCCATGCCTTATGGTGTTGCCTTATCTTAATGTATTGCTCGAAGATTTCTTCCCCCGAAAAAGCGCGGCGCTACTGCAAGAAATTCACCGATCTCCATGAGGAACTATTTCCCAACGAGCCTCTGGAAAAGAAAATGGATCTGCACAACAACAGTGTAGGAATCCATCTCTATTTTGAACTGCTCGAAGGTGTCCACCGGCAGTTTTTTGAAACTGGTTTTTTTATAGAACACCTTTTAATCAAATGCCGCAGCGCACAGATTCTTGATTCCGACCACACCCCTGAAGCCAGCCAGCTGGTTTATCTTAGAAACGAGAACGATTAGTCCCGATTTAATTAGTTATTTTTACCGTACCTTTTTTGGTTAATCTCCTATTATGAACTGTACTGCCCTACGCTCTTTTCTTTCTTTCTTTTTATCGCTCGGAATCTGCTCAATCGTTTCTGCACAAGTTCTAGCCACGCCTTTCGAGCGTGGAAACAGAAACCAGACTGCTTCTTACCAGCAAATGCTTGATTTTTACGCCGAGCTGGAAAAATTTCCATCCATTACCACCCGCAAGTGGGGAACTACCGACAGTGGTGAGCCCCTGCTGATTGTATTTTATAATTACAATCCCAAAAAGACCTTTTCAGAAGACAGGGGGCTGGTACTGATAAATAACGGGATCCATCCGGGAGAACCCGATGGTATTGATGCCTCCATGCGGCTATTACGAGATCTTGCGTCGGGGAAGATTCCGCACCTGAAAAACACCTCAGTGGCCGTGGTTGCAAGTTATAATGTGGGAGGAATGCTAAACAGAAATGCCTTTACAAGGGTCAATCAAAACGGTCCGGAATCCTACGGGTTTCGTGGTAACGCCCGCAACTTTGACTTAAACCGGGACTTCATTAAAACGGATTCCCGCAACGCCGTTTCCTTCCAGGAATTGGTTCACGAATTAAAGCCTGAGTTTTTCATTGACAACCATGTAAGTAACGGTGCCGACTACCAGCATACACTCACCTATATCGCAACCAACAAAGAGCGCCTGGGAAAAACGCTGGGAGAGTTCTACCACCGTACGATGAACCCGGAAGTACTTAAGGATTTAAAAGCCAAAGGTATTGAAGCCATACCGTATGTAAATGTTTGGGGCACCACACCCGACAAAGGGTACGATCAATTTATGGATTCTCCACGCTATGCCACTGGATACACCTCATTATTCGATATACCCGGAACGGTAGTGGAAACCCATATGCTTAAGCCCTATGCAGAGCGCGAAGAAGCCACCTACCAGAACATGCTCTCTCATCTGCGCTATTTGGAAAAAAACTGGCAAAAGCTCCACAAGGCGCGCAAAGAAAACCGCCGGGAGTATACAGCGGGAAAAAACTATCCTTTGCAATGGAAAGTAGACCGCTCTGTTTCTGATTCTCTGCTGTTCAGCGGGTACAAAGGCCTTGAGGTTCCCAGTGGGGTTACGGGACTTACCCGTTTAAAGTACGACCGGAATGCGCCCTATACCAAACACATACCTTTCTACACAAATTATACGCCCACCCTGGCGGTCAAAGTCCCGCGTTTTTACGTGGTTCCCAAAAGTCAGTGGCCTATTATTGCGCATCTAAAGCGCAACCGAATCCAAACCACCGTCATTACCCAAGATACTTTAGTTACGGCGGAAGTGTACCGAATTAAAGATTTTAACACCGTAGCTGCGCCCTACGAAGGACACTATCTGCATTCCAACGTACAGGTAGATACTACCATGGAGTCCGTGCGACTGCAATTAGGGGATTTGCTCGTTCCCACTGCCCAGCCGGGCATTAAATACCTTCTGGAAACACTGGAACCTCAGGGCGTAGACAGCTTTTTTGCGTGGAACTACTTTGATTCGATCTTGGGACAGAAGGAGCACTACTCCGACTATGTATTTGAAGATACGGCCCTGGAACTCCTTTCTAAGAATCCGGACCTTCGGGAGCGCTTTAAAAAAATGCTTAAAGAAAATCCGGGCGCACAAAAAAGCAGCAGGCAGCAACTGGACTGGATATACCACGCCTCTCCGCACTACGAATCATCCCATAGGAAGTACCCTATATACCGAATCCATTAAATACAGATGAGTACAAGCAAAAACCCTTTGGGGCGAGCGCTATTCGAGCGCGGAGTATGTGTACGGGAAGCTTCCCAACCAGTTTTTCAAACAACAGCTCGACAAGCTTGCTCCCGGCGCTCTGCTGCTTCCGGCGGAGGGGGAAGGCCGAAACGCGGTCTACGCCGCAAGTAGGGGCTGGAGGGTGTAGGCCATGGATTCCAGCACAGAGGCTCGCAGTAAGGCCTTAGCTTTAGCAGCGGCGTAGGGCGTAGAAGTCCACTACCAAACGGGAAATTTCTTGGAGTTGGATTATCCTGAAAATTCCTTTGACTGCATTGCACTTATCTTCGCCCATTTTCAGCCAGAGATCCGAGCCGGCTACCACCAAAAGCTGGCAACGCTTTTAAAACCCGGCGGTACGCTGCTTCTCGAGGCCTTCAGTGAAGAGCATGCGGCCTACCAAAAAACCAATCCGAACATTGGAGGCCCCCGCCAATTGGAGTACCTATTTTCCTGCAAGCAGCTTCAAAACGATTTTACCATGCTTTCTATAACCCACCTACAAAGTGCGGAAACTTCCCTACGCGAAGGCGCTTTGCATCAGGGCGTGGGAAGTGTAGTGCACCTGCTTGCCACAAAACAGCAAAAGCCCTAAGCGGAAGGCAAAGGGCTTAATTTACAACTGCGATGTACTATTCGTGCAAAGTAAGGTCTGTGTATTTTGCTACAAGCTGTTGCTGCACATTAGCAGGCACTAGTTGGTAGGATGAAAATTTCATTGAAAATTTTGCCTTACCTCCCGTAATGGATCTAAGGTTGGAGCCGTAGTCGTTTAGCTCAGCCAGTGGAACATCTGCCATGATCTTTTGGTAATGCCCTTCGGTGTCCATACCTGTAATCATGGCCCTTCGGGTCTGCAAGTCGCCCATCACATCCCCTGTAGATTCGTCAGGACATAATATATCGAGGTGGTATATCGGTTCGAGCAACTGCGGATGTGCTTTTTCAAAGGCCTCACGAAATGCTCCGGATGCAGCAAGTTGGAACGAAATATCGTTGCTGTCCACACTGTGCATTTTGCCGTCGAAGACAATTACACGGATATTCTGACACGGACTACCGGTCAAAGGGCCGTTTTTCATTTGCGTCATGATTCCCTTCTTGATGGCTCCTATATAGCGATTATCGATTGCACCGCCCACGATGCACCAGTAGAAAGCCAGGGTCCCGCCCCACGGCAAGTCTTCAATTTCTTTTTGCCGTATACTGTATCCCTGTGGATCAGGCATCCCTTCGTAGTAGTTTTCCACTACCATATGAATTTCACCAAATTGACCCGCTCCGCCGGACTGCTTTTTGTGTCGGTATTCTGCAGATGCTTTGGAAGTTATGGTTTCGCGGTAGGAAATCCGCGGGTTTTTCATTTCCATCTCAATCCCAAATTCCTTTTGAAGCCTTTGTTTTACTAAGTCAAGATGCATCTGCCCCTGTCCTCCAAGAATCGCCTCCCGGGTTTCCTGATCGATGGAGAGCGCTACGGTAGGATCTTCTTCCTTTATTTTGTTTAGGGCAGCGAAAAGTTTCTCTGTGTCGGCTGCATTATTTGTGAAGATGGCTTTGCGAATAGTACTCTCCGGATACTCCATCGGGCGGATTTCGCGCTGAACGCCTTTTGCATTAAGTGTATTATTGGTATGGGCTGATTTTAGTTTCACAGTAACACCCAGATCTCCTGCCTGAAGTTTTTCAACGGGCAAGCGCTCTTTACCGCGTGCCACGAAAAGCTGCGCGATACGCTCCACTTCACCGTTTTGGGCATTGACGAGTTCATCTCCCGGTTTTACGGTACCGGCAAGTACCTTAAAATAGGACAGCATGCCTACTTGCGGCTCCGAAGTCGTCTTATAGATATAAAGTGTTGTTTTATCCTCTGAAGAGCACCCTAGAGCGGTTCCGTCGGTTAGGATGCGCGAGGGTCTGTCGGCAGGCGAGGGTCCTATATCATTCAAAAATCCCATAATTCTACCGGTACCCATATCTTTCCAGCCCGATGCCACGAACACTGGAAAGAACTGCTGATGCGCCAAGGCAATCGTCAGGCCTTTAGCCAGATCTTCTTCGGAGAGGGTTCCTTCTTCGAAATATCTTTCCATTAGACCTTCCTCGTTTTCTGCAGCAATTTCAACGAGGGCATTATGGTAGGCTTTGGCCTTAGGCAATTCACTCTCCGGGATTTCTTTCTTAAAAGGTTTACCGCCTTCTGCTGGGAATTCATATAGTACCATGCGAAGTGCATCTACTATTTGGTTAAACTCCTGACCGCTGTTCAGAGGATACTGTACGGGAAGCACTTTTGGGCCAAACCTTTGCTGGGCTTGCTGCAACGTACTTTCAAAATCGGCTTTTGGATGGTCCATTTGGTTTACCACAAATACGGCCGGTGTTTTAAACCGCTCTACATATTCCCAAACCAGTTCTGTACCTACTTCTACACCGCCTGCTGCGTTGAGCACAATAAGCGCTGTGTCCGCTACTTTAAGTGAACCTACGACCTCACCGACAAAATCATCGGCTCCGGGAGTGTCAATAACATTGATTTTATTTTCCCGCCAATGCACAAGCAGCTGGTGCGAAAATAAGGTGGCCTCACGCTCATGTTCAATATCGGTATTATCCGAAACCGTATTGTGCGCCTGTACTGTTCCGCGTCGTTTTATCTCACCACCTTCAAAGAGCATAGTTTCTGCCAGAGTGGTCTTGCCACTTCCGGCATGACCCAGAAGTACGACATTACGAAGATTAGAAGTGTTAGTAACCATAGTGTACATTTTTAATTGTTACGTCTCAAAAACCCATGATAATGTATCCTGCTGATTTTGATGTTAATAAAGTTACAAAACATTTTCAGACGAAGTATTTATGTACCATACTAAAACGTATGACATTTAGCACCCTAAAAATGCCATTACAGTAAAAACCCATTTTTAAGAACACTTCCCGACCGTCGGATACAAGGTTAATTCAAATTTTAATTTAAATTTATCCAAATTTTGATTCCATGGTGCTAAGTAGGATTTGGTCCGCATTTATAATAGTGGCAATTGTGGTTGCCAGCATTAAGTATTTGTTTTCTCCTAATTACAAGGCAATCTACAATGATATGGTGGTAGGAAAAGGGGGAGATACAGTCGCAATAGCTTCTCAGCCACTGGCCTCGCTTCCTATGAACGTTCAGTATGCGCTGGAAACTGCACCAGATACCAAAGTAGATCATATCGGATACAAAAAAGTGGAAGGTTCCTCCAGTGTGCAGATCTACCGCATTCAGTCGACCGACGGAGTCATTGGCACCTCGGAGACGGCCGTAAAAATCTGTCTGGGTTTAATTGGTATAATGACTCTTTTTATGGGATTTATGAGCATTGCCGAAAAGGCGGGAGGAATAAATCTTCTTTCGCGGATCATCCAACCTTTTTTCTCACGCCTATTCCCGGAAATACCTAAGAACCACCCCTCTTTTGGCCATATGACGCTCAATTTCAGTGCAAATCTACTCGGTCTGGACAATGCTGCAACGCCGTTTGGACTTAAGGCAATGGAAAGTCTTCAGACCCTTAACCCTTCCAAAGACACGGCCAGCAATGCACAGGTGATGTTTCTGTGCCTGCACGCCAGCGGTCTTACCTTAATTCCGGTATCGATTATTGCCATACGGGCATCGATGGGTTCACAAACCCCTACCGATATATTCCTGCCTTGTCTTATCGCTACTTTTGCCGCTACGATGGCCGCAATGATCATTGTTTCCATAAAGCAGCGTATTAATTTGTTTCAGCCCATTGTCCTTGCTTATATAGGGGGGATTTCTGCGGCTATTGCGCTGCTTGTGGTGTATTTGGTTCAGTTAAGCAAGGATGAATTGGATGGTTTCAGCAAAGTGCTCAGTAATGGAATGATTCTCTTTATATTCTTTGCGATTATCCTGGGAGGAATTTATAAGAAGATCAACATCTTTGACGCGTTTATCGAAGGAGCAAAGGAAGGTTTTTGGACCTGCGTAAAGATTATTCCGTATTTGGTGGGAATGCTCATAGCTATTTCGCTGCTACGCACCTCGGGCGTGTTTGAAATTATAATAGATGGAATGAAGTACGTAGCATCTGCCGCAAATATGGATACCCGGTTTGTAGATGGTCTTCCTACCGCTTTAATTAAACCTTTAAGCGGATCCGGTGCGCGCGGTATGATGGTAGATACTATGACCACCTTTGGTCCGGACAGCTTTCCTTCCCGCCTGGCGGGAATTCTGCAAGGAAGCTCGGATACCACTTTCTATGTGATTGCAGTGTATTTTGGAGCAGTAGGAATCAGAAATATCCGATATACAGTGGGTACCATGCTTCTTGCGGATTTAGTAGGTATTATCACTGCAATTAGTCTTGCCTACCTCTTTTTTGGCTAATTGAGGCATAAAAAAAGTCCTGGAAATCAAACTTTCCAGGACCCTCTTTTACGTTTCGTCTTTTTAGCAGTATTCCTCATAGGCTGCCTGCAAATTAGCCGCAATAGCTCCTGCAGGATTACCCTCAATGTGGTGTCTCTCCAACATGTGTACAAGCTCGCCGTCTTTGAAAAGGGCTACGCTTGGAGAACTCGGTGGAAACGGCGCGAAATGCTTTCTGGCCTCCGCCACGGCTTCAGTATCAAATCCTGCAAACACGGTAACTAACTGGTCCGGCTTCTTGCTCCCTGTCAGGGAGTGCACTACTCCGGGTCTTGCAGCACCTGCCGCGCACCCACAAACAGAGTTTACCATCACCAGAGTGGTTCCCTGCTTTTTAAGCGCCTCATTTACCTGCTCTGCAGTAGTCAGGTCCTCAAACCCGTTATTTGTAAGTTCTGCCTTCATAGGCAATACCAATTCTTCTGGATACATATCAATAAATTTTTAGTTATAAATAATCCTTTTGCAAAGTTACAGATAAAAATCCGATCCTTTCTTAAAGTACTAAAAGCAAAACTGTTCCATACCTACGTATAAGCCAAATTGACATAAAAAGCCCGGAGACGTACGCTCCGGGCTACAATCAAATCGATATGCAAAGGTTGAATATCCTGCCTAAACGTCCATTTTAGGACAATAGTTTTTTGACCATCTCCGAGATACTCTTTCCGTCGGATTTTCCGGCCAGGGTTTTAGTTGCCAACGGCATTACCTTCCCCAGATCCTTAATGCTTGAGGCGCCGGTCTGTTCGATCAGCATGCGGACCTGAACTTCCAATTCCTCCTCGGTAAGCTGCGCAGGAAGAAACCGTTCAATTACCTCCATCTGTGCACGCTCTACTTCAGATAAATCTTCCCTTCCTTGCGCAGAAAACTGCGTAATGGAATCTTTTCTTTGTTTTATCAGTCTCTGTAGTATGCTGATTTCCTGCTCGGAAGTAATCTCCTGATCCCTGTTCTCTGTTTTAAGAAGTTGAAGCTGGCTTTTTACTGCCCGCAGGGCATCCAGTGCTACTTTGTCCTTGGAACGCATAGCAGCCTTGATGGCTTCTGTGATCGTAATTTCTAAGCTCATAACACGAAATAGGTATTAATCCACGTCTTTATTTAGATACTGATTCTCCCGTACACGGGGCTCTTGGTCTTCCGTGAGGAATGAACCGATAGTGGAGGTCGAATGGTGCTGATCACCCAGGGAGATGTTTTTTCTTCTAAAGGCCGGAATAGTCTCAAATTCATTTTTTTCATCCACTACCTGATAGCGCGAGTTAAACTCCTTCAGCTTATTTCTTCTTTCACGAACTTTATCCTGATCCACTGGCTTCTCTATAAAGGTAAACTGCTGCTCCTCTACTTTTTCTTCAACCTGTGATGAAAGATCGGCACTTGTTGTAATCTGCTCTTGAGGCTTTGTAATGTCCTTAGCAGCGGCTTCCATGGATTCCTGCGCATCCTCAAGCGGCTGCTCCGCTATTTTAAAAGCAAATTCTACTGGAGTCTCCTGCGCACCGGTGTCCTGCGCCGTTGTATGCTGCTTTTCTTCGGTTTCAAACGTGAAAGACTCGGCCTGAAGGTCACCCTCAGATTCCTCAAAGCTAAACAAATCCAGTTCTAGGGACTCGGTTTGCGTTGGGGTTTCTGTCTGGGGGTCTTCAAGAACCATCATCGGATTTGCAGTGATACTCATGGCAGGACTGTTACCATCCAGCGGGCTAAAGCCTCTGTCTTCTTCGTCGTCCAAACGGAAGACATTCTGCTGGGAAGGTTCTGCTTTTCCTAACACTTCTGCCTTCGTTTTAAATGGGGATTCGCGGCGCTGCGCACTGGAATCCTCCAGAGAAAACCGAATTTTTTCGGTAGGGCCATCGTATTTGCGGTTGTCCTTAGCAAAACCTGTTGCTATAACCAGTACGCTAACGGCATCTCCTAATTCTTCGTCCGTCCCCACTCCAAAAATAATGTCTGCAGTATGTCCTGCTTCTTTTTGGATATGGTCCATAATCACTCCTATTTCGTCCATCGTAACTTCTTCGTTTCCGCTTCGGATGAGAAGAAGCACATTTTTCGCCCCAGTGATCTTGTTGTCGTTTAACAGTGGGGAGTCCAGTGCTTTCTTCACTGCCTCCTCCGCTTTATTCTCTCCCTGTGCGCGGCCCGTAGACATAAGTGCAGTACCGGAGTTTTGCAGTACGCTCTTAGCATCACGGAAGTCAATATTTACGTCGAAATATCCTGTGATTACCTCCGCCATACCTTTGGCTGCGTTGGTGAGCACTTCGTCCGCTTTTGCAAATCCCTGCTTAAATCCTAAATCCCCAAACTGTTGACGCAGTTTGTCGTTGTTAATTACAATGAGAGAATCTACATTGCTTCGTAATTTATCCAGGCCTATTTCTGCCTGTTCCAGCCTTCGCTTGCCTTCGAAACTGAATGGCACGGTGACAATTCCTATGGTTAGGATTCCCATCTCTTTGGCCACCTTGGCAATAACCGGTGCGGCGCCCGTTCCGGTACCGCCCCCCATACCCGCGGTTATAAAAACCATTTTGGTATTCTGACCCAGGGCAGCCTTAATCTCGTCCATGCTTTCAATAGCTGCCTTCTCGCCTACGTCCGGATCGGCACCAGCGCCCAGTCCTTCGGTCGTGGAAGCCCCAAGCTGTACTTTATTGGCTACGGGGTTATTATCTAGAGTTTGCGCATCGGTATTGCAAACCACGAAATCCACTCCGTGGATCCCGGTCTCGTACATGTGCTTTAGCGCGTTGTTTCCACCACCTCCAACGCCTATTACTTTTATTATTGAAGAATTTCCCTTTGGCAAATCAAATGAGAATCCTTGTGTTGCAAAACTTTCCATATTTCTATTTTTTATTATTCAACTTCTTCAAAAAATTTCTTTACACTTTCCATGATCTTCTGCCCTATCGTCAGCTTGCCTGCCTTTTGCTGTTCTACCTGCAGTTCTTGAGTCTCCATAGCTGGAAGATCCGTTGCTTCGGCCCCATCTTGACTAACGGGCTCCGATGGGTGCGAGGACTGAATCCCTTGGGTAGCACGATGCTCGTCCTGCACGCTTCCCTTTTTATCGCGTATTTTTAAGCTTTCCATGAGAAGGCCAATCGAAGTGGCATATTCAGGACCCTTTAAAAGCTGATTTTTATCGTTGGATATATATTCGTTGGCAAATCCCAGCCTGGAGTCAAAACCGGTACTGAAATTGGTTAAATGCCTCATATTCTTAAGATTGGAACCTCCACCTGTCAGTACAATGCCTGCAATAAGTTTTTTCTTCTGTTCAAATGCGCCATAAGCTTTAAGTTCTGTATTGACCATATCGAGAATTTCCTCCACTCTTGCATTAATGATCTTTGCAAGGGTTTTTAAAGAGATTTCCTTATCGGGTCTTCCGTGGAGTCCCGGTATGGTGACAAAGGTCGTATCGCGCTCCAGTTCCGGAACCGCGGATCCGAATTTCATCTTCAGTTGCTCGGCGTGTTTCTCAATGATGGAGCACCCCTCTTTGATATCCTCGGTAATGATTCCCCCTCCATAAGGAATTACGCAGGTATGGCGTATTATATTGTCTTTGAATATGGCGATGTCTGTAGTTCCCCCGCCTATATCTACAATCGCTACCCCTGCTTCCTTCTCTTCTGTGGTCAGTACTGCCTCAGAGGATGCCAGTGGCTCGAGTGTAAGGGCTTCCATTTCCAGTCCGGCCTCCCGCACGCACCGTGCGATGTTTCGGATACTGCCCATCTGACCTACCACTACGTGGAAATTGGCCTCCAGGCGTTTCCCGTGCATCCCTACAGGTTCCTGAATTTCGCCCTGTGAATCCACTTTATATTCTTGAGGAAGCACATGAATTATCTCTTCCCCAGGAAGCATAACCAGCTTTTTAACCTGCTCCTTTAGCATTTCAATGTCGGACTCGGTTATATACTGGTCTGGGTTTTCTCTCATAATATAATCGGAATGCTGAAGCGACCGAATATGTTTGCCCGCTATTCCAACCGTAACCTTTTGAATTTTAACTCCTGCGCTGCGTTCCGCTTCGCTCACGGCGGTCTTAATTGATGTAATGGTTTGGGAAATGTTGTTTACTATGCCCTTGTGCACACCTAAACTCTTGGACTTACCTACTCCCAGTACTTCAATTTTACCGTGCGCAGTACGGCGGCCTACGATGGCAACAATCTTGGTTGTGCCTATATCCAGACCTACTGAATACTCTTGATTTTCCATTGTATTTTCGATTTGATTTGTTCTCATTTATTTTACCTGTTTCGAATTGCCGCACGCTCCAGCGCTCGTAAACGCTCCAGTTCCGGAGCATTGGAAAGATCCTGTTCCTGTTCTTTAATTATCCTGTCGCTCTCCTTGAATGCGGGGTTCAACGTAGTAACTATCTGATTGTCGTAACGCACAGATATTTTCTTATACTTCAGCGGATTCTGATACACCAGGTATTTCTCCACAAACGTTTTAAAGCCTTTCACCTTAAAATCGATATTTTTTAAATTTCCAATCTCTACTTTATAATGTCCCTCACTGGTCAAAAGATGGTAGCTGCCTTCTTCTTTGGAAATTCCAATAAAATAAGTTCTTGAAAATCGATCTTCATTGATCTTCTGTACCAAACGGGCAAGGTCCACATATTCCTTGCGCTCCACATCACCGGTTACCAACATGCATGGATGGGAGTAGGTCTTAGAGAGTGGGAACTCATTTCCTTTAGCGTCCACGTAGAAATCGGAGTTTTTCTTCCTGAGTCTAAATACGGGAATCTTCTGTTTTATATCTACATTGAGGTCCCCATTGAGATTCAGATACACATTACCACTGTCCACACTAGGAAATGAGCGAACCTTCTTTTCTAATGCAGGAATATCTACATCTCCAATTTTACCGGTTGGCGTGGCAGACCTTATGTAGTTTACTACATTCTTCTCATCAATAAAGTATACCTTATTCTCTCCCGGTCTTTCCAGCAGTTTGACGCTTACTTTGCGCACCGGCTTTTCACTGAATCTCTTTAGGGAGAAACTCAGTAAAAATCCAAAGAGGATTACTGTAACTATAATTTTAAGAAAACGCCACTTATTTTTCATTCTGTACTTCTGTTTTCTTGGTCTAGCCACTGATACACCGGATCGTAGAGGGTGTCAATATCCCCTGCTCCTGCCAGGAGAAGGATATCGAATCCGTAGTTCTTAATAGATTCTAGTGCGTGTTCTAATTTCGTTGTATGTTTATTTTCTAGTTCCACTTTCTCAAGCAACCACTCTCCGGTAATCCCTGGATAGTCCTCTTGTATTTCCCGTGCCGGGTAGATATCGAGCAAAAGCAACTGGTCGGCCTGGCCCAGGCTTTTAGCAAAATCTCTCGCAAAGTCACGGGTACGTGAGTAGAGATGTGGCTGAAATACTACCAGGAGTTTTTTTCCTGGATAAAACGTCTTTATCGAGCCTATTACTGCATTTAATTCCGTGGGATGATGTGCATAATCATCCACCAGGATTTTGCCGTTCGAAAACGAATGCATTGTATAGCGCCGACGAATTCCTTTGAAATTTTCCAACGCTTTTTGAAGCTTTTCCATCGGTGCACCCAAGCTTAAAAGAAGGCCTAAAGCAGCTGTCGCATTTTCTACATTATGCGTTCCTGGAATTCTCCAGCGAAACGCTCCATTGCCCCAAGGAGAATGAAGCGAAAAGCTCATCCAGCCTTCATTAATGGAAAGGTTGTCCGAGTACACTTCTGCCTGCTCATTTACCGCATAGTACACCACGTCCCGCTTCATGGGGATACCTTTTCTTACGAATAGCTGCCGAGGATTAGAAACCAACGAAGAAAATTCATAGAAACCTTCTTCAATGGTTTTTGCATCGCCATAGATATCCAGGTGGTCCGCATCTATGGAGGTGAGTATTGCCCAATCCGGCGAAAGATTCAAAAAACTTCGGTCGTATTCGTCCGCTTCAACAACAGAGTACTTGTCTCCTGTAAAGTGAAAGTTGGATTTAAAATTCTCAGAGATTCCACCCAAAAAGCACGAGATAGGAAGTCCTACCTCTGTGGCCAGATGCCCCAGAAGCGTTGATGTGGTGGTTTTCCCATGGGTTCCTGCCACGGCGATGGACTGCGACTGCCGGGTTATCATTCCTAGTACCTTGGCACGCTTAAGCACTGTAAAACCTTGGGCAGAAAAATAATCCAGTATTTTCAGTTTCTTAATAGCCGGGGTATATACTACCAAGGTATCAGCCGGTGCTAGCGCATGGATCTTTTCACTTAGTTCATCCTGATAGGTCAGAGAAATACCTTCCTGTTCTAATGCACGCGTTAATTTGGTTGAAGTACGGTCGTACCCTAATACCTCTCTTCCCGATGCATGAAAGTACCGGGCAAGAGCGCTCATTCCAATTCCGCCTATACCTACGAAATAAAAGGATTTATATGTATTAAGTGTCTCCATTTCCGATGTTCAAATTATCTAATATATCGTCAACAATATCCTTTACTGCAGTGGGACGCGCCAGCATTTTGAGTTTTGACGAAAGCTCAGTGCGCTGCTCGGGGCTTTGAATCAGAGCGCTCAGTTGCAGCCAGAACTTTTCGTCCATTTCATTATCCCGGACCATCACTGCCGCATTCTTGCTGACTAAGCTTAATGCATTGGCCTCCTGATGGTTCTCCGCCGCCAGCGGGTACGGCACCAAAATGCTCGCCTTTCCTACCAGTGCTAATTCTGAAATGGCAATGGCCCCGGCACGCGATACTATTATATCTGCGGCACTGTAGGCCTGATTCATATCGGTAAGGAAATCCGTCAGGAAAATTCCTTCACTTGGAAACTGTTCTCTCTTAGATTGTATTTGGCCGTAGGAAGCTTTCCCGGTCTGCCAAATGAGTTGCGCCTCATAGCGCTTTAGGTTCTCCAGATTCTTTAACCACGCGTTATTTAGTGTCTGGGATCCCAGAGAACCCCCTACCGACAATACCACGAGCTTACCGGGATCCAAACCAAAGGACCGCACCGCTTCATCTCGTTCGTCCAGTCCGCGTCCTACAGTGGATCGAACGGGATTTCCCAAGTACACCGTCTTTTCCGCAGGAAAACCCTTTACGTCCTGGTAGGCGGTATAAATACGTCGGCTTCCTTTGGATAGTAGGCGGTTGGTTAAGCCCGCAAACGCATTCTGCTCCTGAATGAAGTACGGCACCCGTGCCCGGGATGCGGCATAAAGTGCAGGCCCACTGGCATACCCGCCGGTACCCACAACAAAATCTGGATTAAATTCTTTTATTATTTTGTGCGCGGCATTAATGCTTTTTAAAATTTTGAAAGGAAGACGAATGTTTTTCCAAAGTGCGGACCGGTCTAATCCCTGAATATCCAAACCTTTAATAGAATAACCGGCCTGAGGAACTTTCTCCATTTCCATTTTTCCGTTTGCCCCAATGAAAAGAAACTCCGCATCAGCGAAACGGCCTTTTAGCTCATCGGCTATAGCTACTGCCGGAAAGATATGCCCCCCGGTTCCACCACCACTTAAAAGTACTTTCATTCTTTTCACTTAGGCTATATCATTTATCTGTTCAATACTCTGTTTTTTTCCAATACCCTCCTCATCATAGAGCTGTATACGGGAACTTACATTGAGAATAATTCCCAACTGCAAGTAGGTAACAAGCATGGAAGTACCACCGTAACTGATGAGGGGAAGCGGTTGCCCCGTTACAGGAATGAGATTAACCGCTACGGCAATATTGACCGCAATCTGCACAAAAATCATCAAACCGATGGCTATCACCAGCAAGGACCCAAAGAAAGCGGGCATTTTACTGGCTATTATTACAATCCTTATGATCATAATCAGATACAGGGTAATGAGTGCAAAGGCTCCTACGAAGCCGTATTCTTCGATTATAATAGCAAATATAAAGTCCGAGGCGCTTTGGGGAAGCATCTGTTTAAGGGCGCTCTTACCTGGGCCCATGCCTGTAATCCCACCGTGTACGATGGCTGCTTTGGCCTGCATCACCTGATAGTTTTTGGTCTTGAGCTCTTCACTTGATAGACCCGAGGCTTCGTCCTTAGCGTTAAAAAAGACCTCGATTCTGCTTTTCCAGGTATGCACCCTGCTGCCTCCCATCCAGTCCGTGGTAAGGGCAATAGTTACAAACAACACTACCATGATCAGCGCAGAGCTGACAAATCCCGCTATATACTTCCAATTTAGCTGACCTATCACCAGTACGGCGAGCGAGACCAATAGAATCATAAGCGCCGTGGATCCGTTGTCGCGCGCCACCAGTACAAAAACAGCGGCAATGGGTAGGAAAATATATGCGACATTTTCCAGCAGTAACCGATCGCGGTTAATCTTCTTAGTGAGATACCGGCATAAGTGGATGATCAGCATTAAGTAGGCAAAAGAGGAAGGCTGGAATGACAGGGACGTTCCTGGTATTTTCAGCCATCGGGAGGCGCTCGCTCCGTCGATGGTTTGCCCTGTCATCATTGTTAAAATAAGCAGCACCATAGATAAGATAAGCAGCAGTGTGCTTAATTTTCCAATATGTTCGTACCGCACAAATCCAATGCTGCGCATCAGGACCAGCCCGAGCACCACGAAAAACATATGCTTCACTACGTGACCGGTTGTGGTACCGGTATTTACAATATATTCTAAATTAGAGCTTGCAGAATATACCGGAAACACAGAGAATGCCGAGATAAGTATTATAACAATCCATAATACTTTATCTCCCTTTAGTGTCTCCAGACGATTCTCAAGATTAAATCCTGCCATTTTTTCGGATTAATTATTTAAAACAAACTCTTTAAATCTATTTCCACGGTCCTGGTAGTTCTCAAACAGATCAAAACTAGCGCAGCAAGGAGAAAGCAGGACCGTATCCCCCTCAGATGCAATACCTTTGGCAATCGCAACGGCTTCTTCCATGGAGGAAGTATCGTAAATGAATTCTTTCTGACTAGCAAAAAAGTCTATTATTTTGGAGTTGTCCAGACCCAAACATACTATAGCCTTTACTTTTTTGCGTACCAATGCTTCGATTTCACTGTAGTCGTTTCCTTTATCTACCCCTCCCACGATCCATACGGTAGGGCTTCGCATACTTTCTAATGCATAGTAGGCAGCATTGACATTAGTAGCTTTACTGTCGTTTATATACTTCACTCCATTCAGTGTAGCCACTTCCTCGAGGCGGTGTTCCACGCCTTGAAACGTCATTAAGGAAGTGCGGATGCTTTCGTTACTTATATTGAGGATTTTACCTGCAAGCGAGGCGGCTAAGGAATTGGCGATATTGTGGTTACCTACAATGGAAAGTTCCTCCACCGGCATAGAGAATTTTCCGTTGTAATTAATGTAGATATCCTCTCCGCTCATATAGGCCCCTTCCGCTACTTTTGTTTTTAATGAAAAGGGAAGCGTCTTGGCATCGACCTCAATTTTTTCCAGAAGATTAATACTCATCTCATCGTCCCGGTTGTAGATGAAAAAATTGTCGTTTTCCTGGTTTTCCGTAATACGGAACTTAGCTAAAGCATACTCCTCGTAGTTGTAATTGTACTGGTCTAAATGGTCTTTAGATAAATTCAGCAGCAGAGAGATAAAAGGCCGGAAGTTCTGTATATCGTCCAACTGAAAGGAACTTACTTCCAGTACGTAGTACTGGTAATCATAATCGGCAACCTGCCGCGCAAAGCTCATTCCTATATTACCACCCAAACCCACGTGGAGTCCGTCCTGCTTTAAGAGGTGGTAGATTAAAGAGGTGGTAGTAGTTTTACCGTTGCTTCCTGTAATGGCAATTATTTTGGCTTGCGTAAACTCGGCCGCAAATTCAATTTCTGAGGAGAGCCTGATTCCTTTTTGCTGTATTTTATAGACTATATCTGCCTTTTTTGGAATTCCAGGACTCTTTACCACCCAGTCTGCATTGAGAACCAATTCTTCGCTATGCCCCTGCTCTTCAAAAGGTATTTCGTGCTTCTCAAGAAGCTCGCGGTACTTTTCCCTTATGGGACCGTTATCCGATAAGAACACTTCCATGCCTTTGGTCTTAGCCAGGTAGGCTGCACCAAAACCACTTTCTCCTCCTCCCAGTACAACAACTCTCATTCTATCTTGTTTTCAGCGTAATTAAACAAACAATTGCCAGCATAACCCCAATGATGATCATACGGTTGACAATCTTACTTTCGTGGTATCCACTTTTTTGGTAATGATGGTGCAGCGGGGACATCTTGAACAGACGGTTCATCTGCGCATATTCTAGTCCAAAGCGTTTCTTACGGTATTTAAATACCGCCACCTGAAGCATAACCGAGAGGTTTTCTATCACAAAGATCCCGCAGAGAACCGGAATCAAAAGTTCTTTGCGAAGAATAATTGCCAGCACCGCAATTACGCCTCCCAGCATCAGACTGCCGGTATCGCCCATAAACACCTGAGCCGGATAGGTATTGTACCAAAAAAATCCTATTACCGCTCCCACCATTGCTACGGCAAAAATGGTAGTCTCCCCCATATTGGGTAAGAACATTATATTCAGATAGTCGGAAAAGATCATATTACCCGAAACATAGGCAAAAAACGCCAGGGTCAGTAAGATTACTGCGCTGGTCCCCGCCGCCAGCCCGTCGATGCCATCGGTAATATTCGCTCCGTTGGAAACGGCCGTTACTATGAAAATAACTATAGGAATAAATACGATCCAAGCCCACTTTTCCGCGTCGCTTTCCTCCATCCAGAACAGCACCCCGCTGTAGTCAAATTCGTTGTTCTTAACAAAAGGTACAGTAGAGACTGTAGACTTTTCCGTCTCCATAAAGTTCTTTTCCACATTGTTTCGGTTCAATACCTGCGCATCGGCGTATTTTCTTTTAACAACCACATCGGAGTGAAAAAACATGGTAATCCCTACAATCAGACCAAGTCCCACTTGCCCTATGACTTTAAATTTTCCACTAAGACCGTCCTTATTCTTTTTCATCTTCTTGAGATAGTCGTCAAGGAATCCTATTGCGCCCATCCACACCACGGAAATAATCAGAAGAAGGATATATACATTGAGGACTTGGGTAAAAAGAAGTACAGGAATTAGAGTGGCCAGTATGATAATGAGCCCTCCCATCGTAGGAGTACCCTCTTTTTGTTTTTGTCCTTCAAGCCCAAGGTCCCGCACAAGCTCACCCATTTGCTTTCGCCGTAGGTAGTTGATTATTTTTTTTCCGTATAGGAGCGCTATTGCCAGCGACATTAATACGGAGATGGCTGCACGGAACGAAATATACCTGAGAAGATTAAGCCCAGGAATATGGATGTCTTGTGAAACTAGATATTCGTATAGATAATAAAGCATTCTGTCTAATTATTTACCCATTATGTACAATAATTCCATGATCTTCTTACGGTCGTCAAACTCCAGACGCTCAGAGCCAATTTCCTGATACGTTTCGTGTCCTTTTCCTGCCACCAGTACTATGTCTTTTGGTTCAGCGAATTTTATTGCCATTTTAATAGCCTGTTCACGGTCCGATATTTCCGTGTATTTGTTGAAATCGCTAGGGAGCACTCCACTGGCGATATCTTTAATAATTGCGCTGGGATCTTCTGTCCTTGGGTTGTCCGAAGTAAGGATCGATAACGTTGCTTTCTGCGTGGCAATTCTTCCCATTTCCGGCCGCTTGGCCTTATCCCGGTCGCCTCCACAGCCAAATACACAAATAAGGCGTTCGTTTTTGGTGCGGATGGCATTTATAGTATCCAAAACATTGGCTAGGGCATCGGGGGTATGCGCATAGTCAATTATGAAGTAGATTCCTGAATCGGATTTAAAGGTTTCAAACCGGCCCTTTACTCTTTCTAAAGTGGAAAGCACGGAAAGAATTTCTTGTTTTTCAAACCCCAGTTCACTTGCTACGGCAAATACCAGAAGAAGATTCGATACATTAAAATCACCGGATAGTCCCGTCCAGAAATCCGTTCCATTAAACCTCAGGTGCATGCCTTCAAATCCAGTCTCAATAAGGCGTCCCTGGTACGAAGCCACACTCTTGGTTGCATACCCCACTTTTTTTGCTGCCGTATTTTGAAGCATCACGTTTCCATTGCGGTCGTCCAGGTTCGTTACAGCTATGCTCTGTGGGCCCAAAGAATCAAAAAAGGCTTTTTTTGCTTTTAGATACTTAGCAAATGTTTCGTGGTAATCCAGATGGTCGTGCGAAATGTTGGTAAAAGCGCCTAGCTTAAAGGTAAGTCCGCTAATACGCTGCTGTACGATGCCGTGCGAGCTTACTTCCATAAACGCATATTCACAACCTTCCGACAGTCCTTTGGCCAGAATTTTATTTATCGTTACTACATCCGGAGTGGTGTGCGTGGCAGGTTCTTTTTCGCTGCCGATGCGATTTTCTACTGTAGAGAGCAGGATGCATTTCTTACCCAGTTTTGTAAAGGTATCGTGCAGAAGTGTAGCTACGGATGTCTTGCCATTGGTTCCTGTCACACCTACCAAGGTGAGCTTTGTGCTTGGGTGCCCATAAAATGCGGAGGCTAGCAGGCCTAAGGTCTTGTGAGCGTCTTCTACCACCAGATAGCATACTTGCTCCAGCAGGCTTTGAGGTAATTGCTCGCAAACTACTGCGGTAGCTCCTTTGCTTATTGCAGCATCAATATAGTTGTGCCCGTCGCTGAGGGTACCGCTTAGTGCTACATACAAAGAACCAAAACTAACTTTGCGGCTGTCAAATTCCAACGCCGAAATCTCTTGTGAAGTGCTGCCGACTGTCTCCTTTAAAGGTGTATTTCTAAGTAATTTATTTAGTTCCATCACTTTGCACATTTAATTTTGTAGGCGTAAGTAAATCCGCTGATTTCTATTTATAACGGTACCTGCCAGTGGAAACTGTTCCATTACGCGACCTACTCCCTTGAACTCTACCCGGTATCCGGCATTTTCTAATTGTGGAATTATATTCTTGCCTACCATGCCTGTAACAATAGGCATCACGTTTCCGGCAATGGAGAGTTTCCTGTCTTTTAAAGCCATTTTGCTCAAGTCCACTTTTTTGTCTACAAGCATTTCCTTTTCAATGTTCTGTGGGGTCTTTAGAAACGTTTTGCCGGCGATTTCTTTAAATACCGGAGCGGCCACGACGGATCCGTAGTAGCTCTTAGAATTGTCCGGCTGATTGACCATCACAATGCATGTGTATTTGGGGTTGTCCGCAGGGTAAAATCCTGCAAACGACGCCTGATACTTGGTCGGTCCCGGCTTCCAGTATTCAAACCGCGCCGTTCCTGTTTTTCCGGCCATTTTAAGGTTGGGCGTGAAGATACTCCGGGCAGTGCCCTTTTCCACTGCCTTGGTCAGCGCCGCTGTCATCATTCTAATGGCATCGTCGGAGGCCATCCGGGCAACCATCACTTCCGGTTTTGCTGTAAATATTTGGGTTCCGTCCTTGACAATCTTCTCGATAAACAAAGGTTTGACCATCTTTCCCTTATTGGCAATACCATTGTAAAAGGTAGTTAGCTGTAATAAATTAAAGCGTGAAGCATATCCAAACGATAGGGAAGCAAGGGCTCCTTTGCTCCAGCGTTCACTCTTAGGTGTCTGAATATACGGTTTGGTGATTCCCGGTAATTCGATGTCCATTTTGTCAAACATCTTCCATCTTCTCAGATGATCCAGAAATACTTCCGGTTTCTCTCCATAGTATTTGGTTATAAGCTTGGCGGATCCCACATTACTGGATTTTGCCAGCACATCACTGATATCGTAAACCCCGCTTCCGTGCCCGTCAGAAATGGGTTGACCTGCATAGACCCACCTACCGTTGCCTATATCCACTGTGGTACTGTCGTTAATGAAGCCATCGTCCATTGCGGCAAGGAGTGATACCGTTTTGAACGTGGATCCTGGTTCGGTGGCGTCTTTGAGCGCATAATTGTATGCATCCACGTAGACGCCCGGTTCTGTGCGCCTTAAATTTACCATAGCGCGTACTTTCCCGGTTTCCACTTCCATGACCAGTACACTGCCATGGTGCGCATCAAATTCTATCAGCTGCTTTTCCAGGGCAGAGCTTGCAATATCCTGAATTCGTAAGTCGATGGTGGTATAGACATCCTGACCGTCAATGGGTTCCTTTACTTTCCAGAAGTCTATCGGTTTCCATTGTGAAGAATTAATGCGCTGCTCCAGACGCGTTCCGTCGGTGCCGCGTAAATATTTGCTGAATGCACCTTCGAGTCCCGATTGGTATTGGCCGTTGTCCATTCCGATGGTTCCTGCCCCAATTTCGGTAGTGGCAAGTTCCCGCTTATAATTTCTGTCCACTATAAAACCGCCTCGGTTTTTTCCTTTCTTGAAAAGCGGAAATTTGCGGATTCTGTCGTACTGATCGAAATCCAGTCCCCGAACCAAATTATAGTACTGATTGCCTTTGGCTCTCTGGGCGTCGAATTTCTGCCGAAAGTAGGTTCTGGGCTTGCCAAACATCATACTGAGGGAATCGGTCAGCGGCCCAATGTTGTTTGCGTAGGCCGTGTCCCTAATCACCTTAAAATCAATAAAGATATCGTAACGCATGACCGTGGTGGCAAGGATCGAACCGTCCGATGCGTATAGGTTTCCCCGGGCTGCTTTCAGAGTGGCTTCCCTATAGTTTTTACTTATGTAATCTTGCCGTATTTCCTCCACATTGGTGTTTTGGAGTACCAGTATCCTTGCCAGAAAAACGACGAAAACAATAAAAGCAGTCAGCGCAAAGAGATATCCCCAGCGCAGTGCATACTTTCGTTTGGTTTCAAATTCATTTGGCTTCCGCATTCGTACTTTCTAACTTTATTAACAATTTGTGGGGATGGCTTTCCAGCGGCAGCAAAGAATCCTTAATCATTTCTTTGCTTAGTTCCGATTCCATCTTAACTTTTATCAAGCGGCTTTGCGCATAAGCGTTGCGCGATTTATATTCTTCGGCCTCTTCTTTTAAGGCGTTCACTGTTTCTATTTTCTGGTTCACCAAATGGTTACTGTATATCATGATGAGCATCAATACGAACAGGAGAAGAAAATATTTGTAGTGCGCCTTTAACTCCTCACGGTTCAGGAAATTTCCCTTCACAATATCAATGAAGGTTAGTTTCTGTTTGAATTTGCCCGAATTTTTTCTAACCATGTCCTCTGCTATACTTTGATTCCGGTTCTGAGTTTTGCACTTCTGGCTCTGGAGTTTACTTCCACTTCCTCCGGTGAGGGCACAAATGCTTTGCTACGGAGCAACTCAAAGGACTTTTTATAATTTCCGTAAATATCTCTTTCGGGCTGCCCCTCAAACATCCCGTTCTTTATAAAACGCTTTACCAGCCTGTCCTCCAGGGAATGGTACGAAATCACTACCAGGCGCCCCTCGCTCTTAAGAACTCGGTACGACTGCTGCAGCATTTCTTTAAGTGCTTCGAGCTCTTGATTCACTTCAATGCGCAGGGCCTGAAAAACTTGGGCGAAAAACTTATTTTGCTTGTGTGCGGGAATAAAGGCAAACAAATCCTTTAAATCCTGTGTTGATTCTATGGCCTTCTCCTTACGGGCATGGACAATGATGCGCGCCAGTTTGCGTGCGTCCCGAAGCTCTCCGTAATGGAAAAACAAATTAGCAAGATGCTCTTCTTCGTAGGTGTTTACGATGGTTTTTGCATCCAAGCTCTGCAGTGCATTCATCCGCATATCCAACGGTCCTGTCGATCGGGTGGAAAACCCTCTTGAAGAAGCGTCAAACTGGTGGGAGGAAACCCCTAAATCGGCAAGGATACCATCGACTTGGGATACCCCATACATCATCAGAGCATTCTCAAGATGCCGAAAGTTTTGATTTACTAGAGTGAACCGGGCGTCTTCAATAGTATTTTCCAGGGCATCCACGTCCTGATCAAAGGCAAACAAACGTCCTTTGTCGGAAAGTCTTTTAAGAATTTCCCGGGAATGCCCACCGCCACCAAAGGTACAGTCCACGTAGATACCCTCTGGGTTAACCACCAGATCGTCTACACTTTGATGCAGTAAAACCGGAACATGATACTCCATAACTGAGTTTGGATATTATAAAGATAAATCGGAAGGCAGATCTCCCATTACGTCCTGCGCCAATTGAGCAAAGTCGGCCTGTGAAACCGAAATAACTTCCTCGTAGGCCTGCTTGTCCCAGATTTCAAACAGCTCTCCAGCACTGGTAACCACCACCTCTTTGGTGAGGGAGGCAAACTGAGCTAAGTCTCTTGAAATCTGTATTCTACCGGCGTTGTCCACCTGTACAGTCTTCACCCCGGCGGTAAACATTCTGATAAAGTCTGCATTCTTCTTAACAAACCGATTCAATCCGTTAATTTTGTGCATCATTTTATCCCAATGTTTCATTGGATATACCTCCAGACAGGGCTGGAACACAGAGCGCTTGACCACAAAGCCGTCTTCCCCAAATTCTTCCATTTGCTTAGCTAAGGAAGAGGGAACTTTCAGACGTGCTTTATCGTCAATTTTACATTCGTATGTCCCAATAAAATTCTTCATTTGGGACAAATTTATATAAATAATTCCAAAAGCTCCCACTTTTTCCCACTTTTTGACTTAATGTGAATAACTTTTGGAATACCGTACTAACTACTTGAAAATGTATTTTTTAGACTGTAGAGCGATTCGTGTAAATTATCAGTGCTCGGTTTACACTTTAAATCATTTTTTTTATTACTTTTAAAGTATCTCGGGCAATTTTAATAAATACGTATCGAAATTTGTATTTTTGCTCTGCGCTAAAACAAACTATGTTATTTAAAGCTAAAAAAGATAAAAAATTCAACTATATAGCTGAAGGGGAAGGACAACCTATTGTTCTGCTCCAAGGTTTAATGGGAGGTCTTAGTAATTTTACTTCTTTGATAGCCTTTTTTTCTAAAAAGGGTTACAAGGTATATTTTCCCGAACTACCCATCTACGACCTTCCGGTTCTTAATACGAATCTTAGCAGCATTGCAAAGTACGTCGCCCGCTTTATTGAAGAAGTGGTGGGGGAACCTGCTACCGTTGTAGGAAACTCCATGGGCGGACATATTGGGCTCATACTTACTCTGTCGCGTCCTGATTTGGTAAAAAACTTAGTGCTGACCGGTAGTTCCGGCCTATATGAAAGGTCTTTCGGGGATAGTTTTCCAAGGAAAAGCGATCGGGAGTATATTAAGAAAAAAGCCCAGGAAGTTTTTTACGATCCCGCAGTAGCTTCCGAGGAACTGGTGGATGAGGTCTTTGCCATTGTAAATGACCGCGGTAAAGGAATAAAGACGGTCATGCTTGCGCGCAGTGCAATCAAGCACAATATGGAGAAAGAGCTGCACAAAATAATGGCGCCGGTTTGTATCATTTGGGGGAAGCAGGATAATGTAACGCCCCCTGAGGTGGCGGTGGATATGGATAAGCTCATTCCAAACTCCACACTTTTTTGGATGGATGAGTGCGGGCATGCTGCCATGATGGAAAAACCCGACGAGTTCAATGAAATTTTATTTAATTGGCTTTCTTCCGATAAGTCTGCCAAATAACTATAAGTGGAAGTCGTAGCTTCCATTTTTTTTTACACAGTACTATGATAATTAAAACTGCAGAATTCCTTAAGAGTTCACAACGATGGCAGGACTGCCCTGAGGGAAATCTGCCTGAGTACGCATTCATTGGCCGTTCCAATGTGGGAAAGTCTTCTCTTATAAATGCGATGATGAACCGGAAAGACCTGGCGAAAACCTCACAGACGCCTGGGAAAACCCAGCTGATCAACCACTTCCTGGTCAATGAAGAGTGGTACCTAACCGATCTACCAGGGTACGGATATGCAAAGGTCTCTAAAGTACAGCGCAAGGAGTTTGAAAAACTGATAACCAATTATATTCTCAACCGCAAAAACCTTGTGAATCTGTTCATCTTGGTGGATTCTCGTCACGAACCGCAGAAGATAGACCTGGAGTTCATGGAATGGTGCGGAGAAAGTGCCATTCCGTTCACTATAGTTCTGACCAAAACCGATAAATTAAAACCTGGGGCTGCGCAAAGAAATCTACAGGCCTACCAAACCAAGCTGCTTGAATACTGGGAAGATTTACCCCAAATGATTCTTACCTCCGCAGAAAAGAAGACCGGTTGCGCGCAAATCTTAGATATAATCAGTGAGACTAATGCCATGCTCAAAAAAAGCAATGTACAATTCAATGAATAACGTGCAGTGGTTCAATAAGTCCTTTGAAGAACTTACTACTACAGAACTCTATGGTTTACTGCGCTCCAGAGTGGATGTGTTTGTTGTAGAACAACACTGTCCGTACCCCGAGCTGGATCAATGGGATCAGAAAGCTACCCATCTGTGGGCAGAAAAGCAGGGACACATTGCAGCGTACTGCCGGCTGTTTGCACCCGGCGTACGTTTTGAAAATGCCTCTATAGGACGCGTCTTGACAACTACGCCTTTCCGAAGGCAGGAGCTGGGAAAACAATTAATGACCCGCGCTTTGGAAATTCTGGACTCTGCGTATCCTGGCCATAAAGTACAGATTTCCGCTCAGGATTACCTCTTAGAATTTTACTCCCGTTTGGGATTCGTCTCCACCGGAAAGCAGTACCTAGAAGACGGGATCCCCCACTCGGAGATGATCCGTTAACCCTGTTCTTTTAAGTAGTTCTTCTCGCCAAAATACGTTTTGAATTTCTGTATTTTGGGTCCTACCACTGCACTGCAATACGGTGTATTGGGATTGACATGGTAATAACCTTGATGGTATGTTTCCGCGGGATAGAAAACGCTAAACGGCGCCAACTCGGTTACGTAGTCCCCTTGCCAACGGCCTGAATTTTTTGACACGGAAATCGCCTCCAATGCCTCTTCCAATTCCTCAGGGCTCTGGTAAAAAATAACCGAACGGTACTGTGTTCCTACATCCTCCCCCTGACGGTTGAGCTGCGTAGGGTCGTGCAGAAAGAAAAATACTTCCATTAGTTGCGAGTAAGAAATCTGGGAAGGATCATAGGTTATTTTCACTACTTCGGCATGGTTGGTGGTACCGGTACATACTTCTTCGTACGTGGGGTTTTCGGTGGTTCCCCCAGAATATCCGCTCACGGCACTGACCACGCCCTTGAGCATATTAAAGCAGCTTTCCACGCACCAGAAGCAGCCTCCTCCAAATACTACTGTTTTATAATTTGTTTGTTGTTCCATTTCTATAACTCTCTATCTATATAATTACATATTCTCCCAGACCAAAGCGCTGGCTCCTAATATGGCCGCATCCGCTTCGTCCAGTTCACTGAAGACCAGTTTGACTTTTCCTCTAAAGATAGGCAATAGATTGCGCTCCATATGAAGTCGCGTAGGTTTTAATATAAAATCTCCTGCCTTTATAACGCCTCCAAAGAGCAAGATGGCCTGCGGAGAAGAAAACATTACAAAATTAGCAAGCGCTTCCCCTAATTTCTGACCCGTATATCGGAATACTTCAATGGCGGTAGGATCTCCCTCCAAGGCGCAGACATGTACCGTTCGGGAATTAATCTCGTCTTCATTGTAGCGGTTCAGCAAAGATTCAGGAAATTCTGCGCGCATTTTTCGTGCAGTGATGGCAATTCCGGTAGCCGAGGCATACGCCTCTAGGCTTCCTTCCGAGCCAGTGCTCCAGTGCTTTCTACCGTTAGGTTTTACTATGGTGTGTCCCAGTTCCCCAGCAAAGCCATCGTGTCCGTACACCAGGTTTCCCCCGCAGACGATACCGCTTCCCACACCGGTTCCAAGTGTCACCATAATAAAGTCTTTCATTCCCCGGGCCGCTCCGTACATCATTTCTCCCAAGGCTGCTGCGTTTGCGTCGTTAGTCATCTTACAAGGATACCCAAACTTCTCCGACATGAGCTTAGCAAAGGGAACTACGCCCTTCCATTTTAAATTCGGGGCATGCTCAATCGTGCCATTATAATAGTTCGCATTGGGTGCTCCTACGCCGATACCTTCCAAGACTTTATCCTGGCAGTGCTGTTGAATGAGAGGATGGATATTATCGTATAGCTCCTGGATAAAGTCCTCCACCACTTCGAACTTCTCGGTTCGTATTTTTCCTTTGGAAAGAATCTCACCCCGGTGGTTTACCAAACCGTATTTTGTATTGGTTCCTCCTATATCAATTCCTAAAGCTACCTGTTTGGATAAGTCTATTAACGCCATATGTACATATTGAAACCATAAATTTAATAAAAAATAAGTAGCCTGATTATTGTATAGGGACCATAAACCCATTATGTGATTATTTTCATATAGAAATGCCCCAGAAAACCGGGGCATTTACAAACAAAATAGGTATTTCTTCAGGGTTCCTTACGTGGGAATATCTCCTTTGTACAAGAACGAAATCGTCTCTCTGTTGATTTTTTCTACCATTTCGGTAAAAAGATGGAAGGATTCCTGCTTGTAGATTACGAGGGGGTCTTTCTGCTCATAGACCGCTCCTTGAGAAGATTTTCTTAAATCGTCCATTTCCCGAAGATGCAGTTTCCAGTTTTCATCAATAATGGAAAGAGTGATGTTCTTTTCAAAGTCATCCACCAGACTCTGGCATTTTGTATCATTGGCTTTTTCCAGATCTGTTACAACCGTAATGGTTTTATGGGAATCGGTGAACGGCACCTGAATCATTTTGAACATAGAACCTTGGTTCTTGTATACGTTCTCAATGATTGGAAAAGCCTTTTCTTTCATAAGCTGCAGACGGTTCTGGTAATCCTTCTCCGCTGCTTCGTACACAATCTTGGTTAATTCGGCTACGGTCTTGGATTTAAATTCCGATTCGGAGACCGGAGACTCCATGGTGAAATTCTTTATAATATCGAATTCAAATTCCTTGAAGTCGTTGGTTACTTTCCCCTGGTTTACAATGCTGAAGGACACATCGTAGATCATATTGGAAATATCAAATTTCAAATGGTCCCCAAAGAGTGCATTCCTCCTTTTTTTGTAGATAACATCCCTCTGCTTGTTCATTACATCGTCATACTCCAAAAGCCTTTTACGGATTCCAAAGTTGTTTTCCTCCACCTTCTTCTGCGCGCGTTCAATGGATTTGGTAATCATTGAATGCTGAATTACTTCTCCTTCCTTGTGGCCCATACGGTCCATCATTTTTGCGATTCTTTCCGAACCGAAAAGACGCATAAGATTGTCTTCCAAGGATACGTAAAACTGGGAACTTCCCGGGTCACCCTGGCGGCCTGCTCTACCGCGAAGCTGCCTGTCAACACGGCGCGAATCATGGCGCTCTGTTCCTATGATGGCCAGTCCACCTGCTTCCTTGACTCCTTCACGAAGTTTAATGTCGGTACCTCTACCGGCCATATTGGTTGCGATCGTTACCTGTCCAGGACGTCCGGCTTCTGCTACAATTTCCGCTTCCTTCTTATGCATTTTAGCATTGAGCACCTGGTGGTTGATTTTGCGTAGTTGTAGGGCTCGGGAGAGAAGCTGGGATATTTCCACTGAAGTGGTTCCTACCAGAACCGGTCTTCCAGCCGCAGTAAGTTTCTCGATTTCTTCTATTACCGCATTGTACTTTTCACGGTTGGTTTTAAATACCAGATCCTGTTTGTCTATACGCTGGATAGGACGGTTTGTAGGAATCACCACTACATCCAATTTATATATCTCCCAAAGTTCACCCGCCTCGGTCTCGGCCGTTCCGGTCATACCGGCGAGCTTATTGTACATACGGAAGTAGTTCTGTAGTGTAATGGTGGCGAATGTTTGGGTAGCGGCCTCAATGCGCACATTCTCTTTTGCTTCGATGGCCTGGTGCAGTCCGTCTGAGTAGCGTCTCCCCTCCATAATCCTTCCGGTCTGCTCGTCCACGATCTTCACTTCCCCTTCAATTACTACGTACTGATCGTCCTTCTCAAATAGGGAATACGCTTTAAGAAGCTGGCTAAGGGTATGAACACGTTCGGATTTTTCAGCAAACTTGCGGAAAAGTTCTTCTTTGGCCGCAAATTCCTGTTCTTTTTCCAGGTTTTTTGCCTCCAGTTCTGCAATTTCAGTACCTATATCCTGAAGCACAAAGAAATCTTTGTCTTCCATACCGGCAGACATATATTCCACTCCTTTATCGGTCAGATCAATCTGGTTGTTCTTCTCGTCGATGACGAAATAAAGATCCTTATCGACCTTGGGCATATCCCGGTTGTTGTCCTGCATATACTGCGCCTCCACTTTTTGCAGTAACGCTTTATTACCAGTCTCGGAAAGGAATTTAATCAGAGGGCGCGACTTGGGCAGTCCTCTAAATGCTTGAAGAAGTTTAAATCCTCCTTCCTTGGTGTTACCTGCAGCTATGAGTTTCTTTGCTTCGTTGAAAATATGGGTTACCGTCTTTTTCTGTACTTCCACAATTCGATCCACGGCCGGCTTCAGAACGTCGTACTCCTGACGGTCTCCTTGGGGCACAGGACCTGAAATGATCAGCGGCGTTCGGGCATCATCTACAAGGACGGAGTCCACCTCATCGACAATTGCAAAATTCAGCTCCCGCTGCACAAGCTCTGCAGGCGATGTAACCATGTTGTCACGCAGGTAATCGAAACCGAACTCGTTATTGGTTCCGTAGGTGATATCCGAATTGTACGCTTTTCTACGCCCATCGGTATTAGGCTGGTGGTTGTCTATACAGTCAATGGAAAGTTCATGAAACTGATACAGAGGACCCATCCAAGCAGAGTCTCTCTTGGCTAGGTAATCGTTAACGGTCACCACATGCACTCCTCTTCCAGGCAGTGCGTTAAGGTATATAGGTAAGGTTCCTACGAGGGTCTTTCCTTCTCCGGTGGCCATCTCGGCTATCTTCCCACTGTGGAGCACTACCCCACCTATAAACTGTACATCGTAGTGTACCATGTCCCACACAATATCGGAGCCGTGTGCATTCCAACGGTTTTTCCAAACAGCAACATCTCCGTCAATAGTGACAAAATCTTTGGAAGCGGCCAGCTCTCTGTCCCATTCCGTGGCCTGTACCCGGATTTCTCCGTTCTGGGCCCATCTACGTGCCGTTTCTTTTATCAATGCAAATGCTTCGGGAAGAATCTCAGCAAGCACTTTCTCCTCCACCTCATAGGCTTCTTTCTTCAGGGTTTCCACCTGTGTGAACAGCGCTTCCTTCTCATCTACATTGGTGCTTGACTTGATTGTTTCTTTAAGCTGATCAATTTGATCGGTGATGGATTTGGTAGCGTCTTTGATTTTAGATTTGAATGCTCTTGTCTTTTCACGCAGAGCATCGTCGCTCAGTTCCCCGATTTGCGGTTCCACTGCTTTAATTCTCCCAACAACTTTTTTTACTTCCTTTAGGTCTTTGGCATTTTTATCTCCAAGAAAACCCTTTAGGACCTGATCTAAAAAACTCATAAATAATTAATTTTAATCCCTTTAACTCACGTAAAAGGAAACGCACATATGGTGTGCATCGTATATGTAAAAAAGCTTTAAGCGTTTTGCCTAAAGCCTGGTAGGTGTTAATATTCGTCCTCGTTCCAGAGGAAATCTTCATCGGTTGGATAGTCGCTCCATACTTCCTCAATGGATTCGTAAATTTCTCCTTCGTCTTCAATAGCTTGAAGGTTCTCCACCACTTCCATCGGCGCGCCGGTCCTGATGGCGTAGTCTATCAGTTCGGCTTTTGTCATCGGCCAAGGTGCATCACTTAAATAGGAGGCTAATTCTAATGTCCAATACATATCTTTCGGTGTTATTTAATTTTTGCAAAAGTAAAAAAATAGATGATAAGTAATACTTTTTTATATCTGATTTTCAATCTTTTTCAGACGCCAGCCATTTCGTTTTCACTACATGCGAAATAGGATCTGTTTAATTATCCTGCGGGACTTGGCCTGATTTTTTCAAAAACCATTCCACAAAAATTTTTATGCCATTTTGGAACTTGGTACCCGGGGCATACTTTAAAATCCTCTTGGCTTTCGAGATGTCCGCATTGGTACGGTTGACATCCCCTTTAGGGATTGGTAAAGGAAGCGTCTCTGCACTCTGTCCGAGGGCGCTTTCAATGCTCGAGAGCATTTCTTTTAGCGATACCGTATGGCTCTCCCCCAGATTGATGATTTCAAATACGTGTTTTTCCTGCGCAATATAATCCAGGGCTTTGAGAATACCCTCAATGATGTCCTCTATGTAGGTATAATCCCTACTGGTTGTCCCGTCACCGTAAAAAGGTACAGGGGCACCTCTGTGTATCAGTGAAGTAAATTTATGAATGGCTAAGTCCGGACGTTGGCGGGGCCCATAGACGGTAAAAAAACGCAGATGAATCATGGACATTCCGTAAAGTTTATAATACACATGGCTTAGAATTTCTCCGCTTTTCTTGGTGGCTGCATACGGGGAAATGGGCGTATCTACATTGTCGAATTCACTGAAGGGCACTTTCTGGTTATTGCCGTATACGCTCGAGGAGGATGCGTTCACAACCTTCGAGACGCCATATTCTTTACACAGCTCCCAGAGATTTAGCGATCCAATGATGTTGGTATGTGCATAGGAAATAGGATCTTCAATGGAAGGACGTACACCGGCAAGAGCCGCCAAATGTACCACGATGTCAATGGGGTGGTTTTTAAAAACGTGCGAAAGTTCCTCCTTGTTTCTAATATCACAGGTGTAGAGCTGGTACCGCTCGGAGTTAACATGCCCCTTCAAAGCGCTGAGATCTTCTGTTTTATTCTTAAAGGAAAACTCTGCAGATTCTCCTAAGGATTCGAGCGTATTGGAAATTTTTATTTTATAATCGTAGTAGTCATCAAAGTTGTCCACATTAATGACATTATGTCCCATATTTAAAAGCCGCTCAATAAGATGGGATCCTATAAAACCGCTACCTCCGGTAACCAGATAGGTCATGTGTTAGATTTTATGCAAAGTTATAAATAACTCTGCTAAGTCAATTTTCCTTATTTTTACGCCAAACTACCTAGCGCATGACCTTTGAAGGTGTCCTAAAAAAAATGAGCACGCATCTGGAGCGTCCCATCCAATACTACTTACGTCTCGGAGGGGATCTTATACACTGCAACGCACTCATTGGACGCCAGATCCAGATCAAACACACCGGCTACCAATGCTTAGAATGTGGGAATGATGAGAAGATATTCAGGATGGGTTTTTGTAAAAATTGTTTTTTCTCAAGCCCGTACGCCAGCGGTACTATCATTCGGCCTGAACTCTCCAGGGCGCATCTGGGACAGCAAGAGCGAAACCTAGAGGTAGAACAGCAGATTCAGCTCGTACCCCATACGGTATATTTAGCATACAGCGGCGAAGTTAAGGTGGGTGTCACCAGAAGTGCACAGATTCCCACCCGTTGGATTGATCAGGGCGCCACCTTTGCGGTGGCCATTGCCCAGACCGAGAACCGCTACGAGGCTGGAATGATTGAAGTGGCGTTGAAGCAGAAACTTTCCGACCGGACCAACTACAAGAAAATGCTCCTGGAGGAATACGAAAGCAGCGTAGACTTGGAGAATTTCCGGACCGAGTCGCAGCATCTGTTCCCTGAGGAATTTTCCCGTTTCTTTAACAACGAGCAGCCCGTTGTTTCCCTGGATTACCCTTATACAGCTCCTGCACGGATACATACTCTATCCTTGGAGAAGGATGCACACTACAATGGAAAATTACTGGGCATCAAAGGTCAGTATTTTGTATTTGAAGACGGAACGGCCCTTAATATTCGTGGACATGAGGGTTTTATAGTGGAATTTACTCTCTGAAAAATATTGTAATACTAGTACCGATTCCTATAAGAAACTAAAGGTTTGCGCAAGTATCTTTGCACAAGACCGCAACAGGGCTCTATATGGTACAGAAATCCACGTTTCGAAAAATTGGAATTGCAATCTTGGCACTGGTCGTTGCCCTGGTTGCAGTGCAATTGGGGTTCAATTACTACCTGTACAAAAGAATTCCTCAGTTGGTCAGCACCAACACCGACTACCAGGTATCTTATAAAAATCTTGACGTAGGCGTTCTTACCGGACGCATAAAAGCCTCCGATGTGGAGATTCGAACCAAATCGCCTGACAACCCCAACGTACTTCGGGTGGAGGGAACCATTGATTCAATGAATGTTAGCCAGATTGGACTTATTGACGCTGTACTACGAAACGATTTAAATGCAGCCAATATCACGCTTCACCGTGCTACGCTGCTTTTACGGCTGAACAAACCGTTGGAGAAGCAGCAGGGAAAAAAGCGAAAGCCTGCTCGTTTCAGTAAAATAGCCCTTGTGGACAGTAATATCAAAGTTTTAAGGGATGATGCCTCGGATATGGTTGCAATTGAAGAGCTAAATCTGGAACTTTACAATCTGCAGCTGTCGGAAAAAGACGTGGAAGATAAACTGCCTATTGCTTTTGACCGCTACTCCATTTCGGGAAAAAAATTCTCCTTTCTTACCGACTCAAAGTACCGAATCACTATAGATGAAATTACCTCCAAAGCCAAAAACATGGTTTTAAAGAACTTTCATCTCAAATCAGAAATACCTTTCCTAAAATACAAGGCGCGCTATCCCACCTCTCAGAATTATTTCTCATTCTCGATTCCGCATTTTGAATTTCAGGAGCTCCTCCTTAAAGACCGACGCATTGCCCTGGAAAATGTTCTTCTTGAAAATCCTTCTCTGAAGGTTCATTCCACTGGCGCGCAGCGCAGTAAAAATACAAGTCCTTTTCTCTTTGACATTAATCTCAAAAACCTCGATGTAAAAAATGCAAAAGTTGATTTCTTTACCCCTAAAGGAGTCAAAATAGCAAACGCCGGGTCGCTTGATGTAAATATCAGCGAATTAGAACTGAACCAGGAAAGCCAAAAAGGAAATCTCCCTATAGATTACAAAGATTTTCGCATTGAGGGATCGCAAGTACAATATGCCACTTCTACGCAAAGCCTGTCAGCAGCAGCAATGGAGTTCACTCCCGCGCAGCTGCTGCTGCGCAGTCCCACCTACAAAAGCACATCGGGGTCTCGTGCAGACCTCCAGGCGCAGGAAGTGCTCCTTACATTCAAGAGTTTCCTGGGGAATAAGGAGGACTTTGATCTAGAGGGCACAAACTTGGGCGTGAAAGGGTTACGCGGCAAAATACAACTTGATAAAAGCAACGCGCAATCAAAAGCATACAAGCCTATTGCAGCGCGGCTCTCTCAGGTTCAAATCAATGCACCTGCCCTAACAGTAGTTAATTCCCAGGGTAAAACTTTCGATTTTAAAAATATTGATATTCGTGGCAATGGTATCGATTTGAGCCAACCGTCACAGCGAGGTGTACTGCCTTTTAAATACGGGCAGTCCCAGCTTAGTTTTTCAAGCCTACGCACCGTTTTAGACCGGAACTATACACTTTCTTTAGGTTCTACGCGAATGGACGGAAATCTATTGGCTTCCCAAAAGATACAACTTCTGCCCCGCCGCTCCAGAGCAGCATTTGTAGCGTCACTTCCCAAAGAAAAAGATCTGTATTCGCTATCCTTGGACCGATTGCAAGTCAATGGAATAATGGATTTGTGGGAGAACCGAAAGGTCTGGAATATTGAGAAGGTAACCCTTACGGGGCTTCGAGCGAGTATATTTCGAAGCAAGGTCCCACCGGATGATACCCAACACAAACCCTTGTACTCGGCTCTTTTGCGCTCAATCAAACAGCCCCTTACTATCGGCAGCCTATCCATTGGCAATTCGCATCTTACCTACGAAGAAGACACCAGAAAAAGTGAAGGCCCCGGTAAGCTCGTATTTGGCGCATTTAATCTAGAGGCATCCAACGTGCACACTGCGCATAGAAAGAGTGGCACCCAAATACCGATAGAAATTAATGCGCGATTTATGGATGTTTCTCCTATCGACATTAAATGGAATCTTGATACGGGTTCACCGACTGATCAGTTTTCTATTAGCGGCAATATATGGAGTCTTCCTGCAGCCTCACTCAATGCGTTTGTGGAGCCGTACCTAAAGATTCAGACCACAGGGCAAATCAACCATATTCGATTTAATTATACGGGGAATCAAAAACTGCTAAGTGGAAACTTCGCCATGAAGCATAAGGACTTGAAGGTGAGTATTCTAAACCAAGAGGGCGATAAAAACAAGCTTCTAAGCGCTGCAGCAAACCTGTTGGTAAAATCCAACAGCGGCAGTTTTCCGGCCACTGTAACCGTTGAAAATGTGGAGAGAGATCCGACCAAATCGTTTTTTAATTTTTTCTGGCTTGGGATGCAGGAGGGTCTAAAGAAAACCCTCATTGGAGCAAATGCAGATAAAACGCAGCAACGGGTGGAAAGCACGTTAAATAAAACAAAAGAAATTTCAGAAAATATAAAAGAAATCCGCACGGGAAGTTCCCCGGCGGATTCCGCTCAATCCCCTTCCAAAAAGGGGTTATTTAAAATTCGGCGAAAGCAATAACTGCTCCCAAACTAATCCTTACGTATCAAAATTCAGGGATTCGTCCTCCTCCACGGGAATTTCACGGATAAAATTATCAAAGCTCTCTCCGTCGTAATTACTGTCTGCGCCGTAGGAATCTATAATCATTCCTTTAGATCCGTTTTTATCTTCCGCAACATAAAGCACTGCATTGTCGTCCGGATTACTGTCTCCTTCAAATCGATAAGAACGCAGTATAGTCAAATCCTGTGGGTGGTACGTTGCCTCCTGATCCCTAAGATGCATCTGTCCTTGTTCGTTCATTATAAACTCATTGGTAATCCCCTTTTGTGCCAGCTTGGTCATTACTTGACTAAGCGTAAGCATAGGTTTTGGTTTTTCCATAATACTATTTTTTTGGTTGCATGATACCATACAAAATGCGTGCAATAGAAGAAAAGCCCTGCTACATAATTTCTACCTGGAAAAAAAAACAATATAAAAGCCTTTTACAGCGGTGTGTAAAAGGCTATTCTATTTTAAATACTTTTTTTAATTCAATGTTTTAATACCCATTTCCCAAAGTGTAAAACTTAGTTTGTCCGCATTTTCATTAATCATCTGTTCGGTGGACTTTCCTGCTCCATGCCCCCCTTTGGTCTCAATACGAAGCAAGATAGGGTTCTGGCATTTCTGTTTGTCCTGGAGTTCCGCGCCGAATTTAAACGAATGCGCTGGCACCACTCTATCGTCGTGGTCCCCAGTGGTAATCATAGTAGAGGGATAACAGACCCCTTCACGCACATTATGCAATGGAGAATAGGAGAGCAGGTATTCAAACATTTCCTTGCTGTCCTCAGCCGTTCCGTAATCGTAGGCCCAGCCCGCCCCTGCAGTAAACTTATTATAACGCAACATATCGAGAACTCCTACCGCCGGTAGAGCCACCTTAGCTAAATCCGGACGCATTGTCATGGTTGCCCCTACAAGCAGTCCTCCGTTTGAGCCTCCCGAAAGGGCCAAATAGTCCTTAGAAGTATACCCGTTAGATTGTAGGTACTCCGCGGCAGCAATAAAGTCTTCAAAAACGTTTTTCTTTTCCAGTTTGGTTCCTGCATCGTGCCATTTTTTGCCATACTCCCCTCCTCCTCTAATGTTAGGAACTGCATAAATTCCACCGTTTTCCATCCATACTGCGTTCACGACAGAGAATCCTGGAGTGAGGCTAATATTGAAACCACCATAGGAATAAAGAATGGTAGGATTCTTACCGTCCATTTTAAGACCCTTCTTGTGCGAAATAATCATCGGCACTTTTGTGCCGTCTTTACTAGTATAAAAAACTTGCTTGGAGACGTAGTCTTCCGGTGAAAACTTCACATTAGGTTTGTAATAAACCTGGGAGGAACCTGTTTTTGTATCGAACTTGTACGTAGTTCCTGGCATGATGTAGTTTCCAAAGGAATAGTACAGGGTGCTTTCTGATTCCTTCCCTGAAAAACCACCGGCCGTTCCCTTGCCAGGGAGCTGGATTTCACGAATGAGTTTTCCGTCATAGTCCATTTGCAGTACCTGTGAAACGGCATCCTTCATATACTTGGCAAATAAGTAGCCGCCCCCTGTGGAAACAGACAGTACATTTTGCGTTTCTGGTACTACGTCCACCCATGAAGATAGGTCATTGATTGTAGTTTTAACTAATTTTCGGTTTGGGGCATCCTTATCGGTAAGCAAATAAAGAACATCGCCTTTTGAGTCCACAAAATCCGTATTTACATTAAAGCCTGTTTGTACCGGACGAAAATCACCTCCATTCTTCAGATCTTTAATATAGAGTTCATTACCGTTTGTTGCATTCGCAGCACTTAAAATTAAATACCTTTCATCGTCCGAAACACCTACATTCATATAGCGGCGCTTGAAATTATCTCCCCCTATAATAAGTTGGTCCTCGGATTGTTTGGTGCCGAGTTTATGAAAATACACTTTATGGGTGTCGGTTTTAGCGGAAAGAGCACTGCCATCCGGTTTATCGTAACTCGAGTAGAAGAAACCTTCATCACCCAGCCAGGATATTCCACTAAACTTTACGTTTTCAATGGTAGTGTCCAGCTGTTTCTTTGTAACGGCATCAATAATGATCACTTTATTCCAGTCGCTGCCCCCTTCGGATATGGAATAGGCTGCCAATGTTCCTTTTTTGTTAAAGGAAAGACCTGCAAGGGATGTGGTTCCGTCCAGTGAAAATTTATTGGGGTCGAGGAAAACCTCGGTAGCGCCACCAGCATCTGTGCGGTAAATTACCGACTGCGCCTGCAGTCCATCATTTTTTGAATAGTAGGTATAATTTCCTTCCTTGAAAGGTGCTCCCACGCGCTCGTAATTCCAGATCTCTTTAAGCTGATTGTTTAGGGTCGCGCGAAAAGGTATATTCTCCAGATAATTTTCAGTAAAAGCCACCTGGGATTTAACCCATTCTTTGGTGTCCTGCGCCATATCGTCCTCCAGCCATCGGTACGGATCTTCTACGGAAGTACCGAAATACGTGTCGGATTGGGACACTTTTTTAGTTTGCGGATACTCGTGCATAGTTTTTTGCGTTTGGCAAGCCATCAGGGTCAGAGCGGCCACTGAAAGGGTTGCAATGGTACTTTTCATATCTTTATTTTAAGCATTATGACCAAAAATAGGCATTTTTAACAAAAGATTATTCTTTGAACTTCGAAAAGGGTATGCGATTTGTTTAATTTAGCTTAGAAGTACAGTATATGAAAAAAGAAAAAGAAATTTTATTATCCACTGCGCTAGGACTGTGTATGGTGCTGGGGGCAGTAGCCATTAGTAGGTTATTTCAACAAGAGAGCGGATCGGATTTTGATGAGGAAGATCTGCACCGCAATTATGCCACAGAAGAGTATATTGAGGAAGACAACCACGGAATCGAATACTATTCTTTACTGTAAAACAATTGATTAAGCAAATAACGCGTATAAATACCCTCGATTATCAGAGGGTATTTTTACGTTGTATTTAGTCGTAAATTTGAACAAAATTTAGAAATGAGAGTAGTTGTTGGATTGTCGGGAGGAGTGGATTCTTCGGTTACTGCATACCTTTTAAAGCAGCAGGGGCACGAGGTGATTGGTTTGTTTATGCGCAATTGGAACGATGCTTCTGTGACCTTGGAAGACGAATGCCCTTGGATCGAAGACAGTAACGATGCCCTTCTGGTAGCACAAAAACTGGAGATTCCCTTTCATGTGATCGATATGAGCGAGCTCTATAAGGAACGTATCGTAGATTATATGTTTTCCGAGTACCAGAAAGGCCGTACCCCTAACCCGGACGTACTCTGTAACCGCGAAGTTAAGTTCGATGTGTTTTTGGATACCGCTTTATCACTGGGTGCGGATAAGGTCGCTACTGGGCACTATGCGCGGGTAAAGGAAATGACGGATTCACAGGGTGAGAAAATCTACCGATTAATGGCCGGGGTGGATTCCAACAAAGACCAAAGCTATTTTCTCTGCCAACTAAACCAGAAGCAGCTTTCTAAGGCTTTATTTCCAATCGGCGAACTAACTAAACCGCAAGTGAGAGAGATTGCTAGGGAGCAAGGTTTGGCTACTGCAGAGAAAAAAGATTCGCAGGGACTTTGTTTCATTGGAAAAGTGAGTCTCCCGGAATTTCTAAAGCAACAGCTTGCACCAAAAGAAGGAAAAATTATTGAGATTTTTGATACTTTTTCGCAGTACCACAAGGAGTTGCCCGAGTTTGCTAGCAAAGAAGAAGAACTGGAGTTTCTTGCATCAAAAATAAAATACAGTTCCTCCGACGGAAAGGAAATTGGTACGCATCAAGGAGCCCATTATTATACCATTGGGCAAAGCAAAGGCCTTGGTATAGGAGGCCATAAAGAGAGCTGCTTCATCATTTCCAGAGATATGGAGTCCAATACTCTGTTTGTGGGAATGGGCAAAGAATTCCCTGGACTTTATCAGAAAGTTATAAAAGTGGTGGATTCCGATGTCCATTGGATCCGCAAGGACCTGCAACTAAAAATGGGCGAAACCATGGAGGTGCAAGCCCGGATCCGGTACCGCCAACCCCTTGAAAATGCGGTACTGCACCAAACCGAAAAGGGTCTTTATGTCGCATTTGAAAATCCCCAGTCTGCAGTAGCGGAGGGACAGTTTGTTGCTTGGTACCAAGGTGAGGAACTGCTGGGAAGCGGCGTAATCAGTTAGTTCGCTTTCAGCCACTGTTTAAACGGTTTTACCCTTTCCCGGCTTACATTCCAGAGGCGCCCATCTTTACCAGTTAGTTCTACGGCTACGCAGGGAGAAGTATGCACGCGTTTTATGGCGTTGATCTCAATGAGCACCTGGCGGCTGATGCGGAAATAGCAGCTGGGGTTCAATAGCGTTTCGAGCTCCTCCATAGTGTATTCCGTGGCGTAATCCCTTTCCGGGGTTACTGCATAAGTAATTTTATTTTCGGAATAGAATCCAAGAACATTTTGAATGGCCAAAACAATTAGGTGGTGACCGGTTTTTACTGTTAGCCTGCTTAGATACTGTTGGCTGGGTTTTAGCAGATCTTTATAGTTAATGCGCACCTGGGCGGTCTCTGAAAAACGGTACATTCGGAATTTATCCATGGCCTTTTTAAGTTCCTCGTCCACTACCGGCTTAAGAAGGTAGTCTACAGCATTGAGTTTAAAGGCTCTTAGGGTATAGCTGTCGAATGCGGTGGTGAAAATAATAAAGCTCTGTACGTCGCACTGTTCAAATATCTCAAAGGAGACACCATCCCCCAATACAATATCGCTTAAGATAAGATCGGGCATAGAATGGGAGGAAAAATATTCTATACCTTGCCTAACGGAGTGCAGAACGGCAACCACCTCCAGGTCGGAGAATGCCTGCAGATCCCGGACTAGCTTTCGTGCGGCAAGTTTTTCATCCTCAATTACTACGGTCTTTATAGTGCGCGTCTGAAGGGGAAGGTTTTCCATATTTATTAACTATTTTCTGTACCATCCTTTTTTCCCACGCGCTGTTGAAAAATACGTAGGGAATATATACGGCGCATCCGTGCGCCAGTACACCTATGCCCCAGAATAGAATCCCCCAGGAGATCCCAAAGGAGCTATCATCCTTACCTGTAAACCAGTCCATTGCTATAAGACCTACCACTACAGAGAAGTATACAAAGAGATGAATGTAAAATCCCTTTAGTTCCCGTACGGCCTTTTTTGCGCGCGCCCGAGGGTCGTTGTACTTTGAGTGTTGCATTATTTCCAGTTCTCTTTGGTTTCACCATTTTTCTCCATGTACTTTCTTATCTGTTTCTCTTCCCACTCTCTTCCAATGCCAAAGACTTTGAATGCATGGGATACTACTCCTATTCCCCACCCCAACATAGGCCAGAATGCCCACCAGTATGCTGTGGAAGTTTTCCAGTTAACAAAGAAAAGGAAAGGTATAAAAATACAGTAGGAAATTAGATTACCGTAAAAGCCTTTGAGTTCTTCTACTCTTTTGTAAGCTTTTTCATACTCGGTCAGAGGGGACGTGTTGTGTGTCATAACATTTTGTTTTTGCGTTAAAATTGGGATAACAACAGAAAAATACCTGGAATCGTCTGAGATTAGCACTTCTCTGTCTGTAAGTAAATTATATCGTTTTATAATATTTTGTAAGCCTATTCCCGTACCCATTTGCTCCTGGCTCTTACGCTGTATATTATTGCGTACACTCAGCGTGTTACCGCTAATTTCTATGCGTACAATTAAAGGCTCTTCACTGGTGGCCCGATTGTGCTTGATACAGTTTTCCAGTACTAACTGGAGTGAAAGAGGTACGATGTACCCATTCTCAGGCACTGATTGCGGGAATTCAAATTGTACACTATCGTCAAAACGGGTCTGAAGCATTTTGGAATAGAGCTTTGCAAACTCGATTTCTTCAGCCACTGTTGCTAGTTCCTTACTGTTCTGCTCAATAACATAACGGTAGACTTTAGACATGCTCTGGGTAAAACGCTGCGCTGCTGCTTGGTCTTCCTGAATTAAGGAAGTGAGCACATTTAGAGAATTGAACAGGAAGTGCGGGTCAAGTTGATTTTTTAATGACTGTACCTGCGTGGAGGCAGTGGTTGCAATAAATTCCTGCTCGACGACGCTTTGCTCGTAATTTTTGATTAGTTGCTTTTTATAGGCAAAAACCTGTATGAGCGCGGAAAATACTAATGAGGTATTGATTAAGAACCAATGGCTAAGAGCCATACGGCCCGCAAAGAAATTCTCTATGCTTGAGTTTTTAATTACTATAAAGTGAACGTAACTTACAATTAAGACCACTACTGTATTAACAAGTAGAGCCCCTACTATACTATATGCAATGCGACTGTAGTTGCTGCTGCTCCAAGCAAAACGTTTGCTCAAAAACCGATCTAAAAGTATATTGGTAGTGCCCACAAGTAAGACAAAAGGTATGGCCAGCAGGAGACTTACTAAAAACGATTCTACTGAAAGGACCTGATTCACAACTACATCATAGGCTAGGCCGACCACAGCGCTGCTTGCCAATAGGTACGGTAGTGCTTTTTGAAGTTTTTTCTTGGTATGCGACCAGTCCATGTGTGTAATGTTTAGTCAAAAGTATTTCTTCCTGATTTAATTCTGAAAAAAAACTTCCCCAGTGGTGATTTTTCAGTACTGAACTGTAATTTATGTATAGAAATAAGTGGAACTATGCAACGGGCAACTTATAAATTATATCTATTTTTAGCTAGGATTAAATAAAACCCGAAATCTATGAAAAATGTATTATTAGCTGGAGCGGCTCTCTCGCTTCTTTCTATTTCTTGTACTACCACCAAAACCTACACAATTAATTCTAAAAGTGGCACGCAGACACAGGGTACCGCAACCTTTGTTCAGAAGGGCAAAACGGTGGAGCTGGATATGAATGTATACAAATTAACACCTAATGGAGTACATGCAGCCCATATCCATGAATTTGGAGACTGTTCTTCGGCAGACGGAAGCTCCGCAGGAGGACATTGGAATCCTACAGGAATGGCGCACGGGAAATGGGGCCACGCTGAGCACCACGCAGGGGATTTAGGGAATCTAAAAGCCGATGCGGAAGGAACGGCCCGCTTGGTTATGAAAACCGACAAATGGTGTCTAGGATGCGCCGACCAGTCCAAGAACCTGATTGGTAAATCCATTATTGTACATGCCAAGGAGGATGATTTTAAGACGCAGCCGACAGGAAACGCAGGGGGAAGAATCGGGTGCGTGGAAATCAAATAAATGGGTAACAGGCCCATTGGTACGGTAATGCTTTCTATAAATCTTCAGGAGAAAGTGTACCATGGGTACTGTCCAAACGGTACCGAGCACCTACAATTAGGGGTCTATTATCAAATATATGCCCATTTGGGAACTGGTAAGCGACTGGAAAAGAATATTTTTCCAGTCGTTCACTTATAAGGGTATAGGCAAAAGGATCAAACGATGCTTCATAGTAAGGATTGGTATTTTCTTTACCCATGTTGATCATACCTCCTACAATAAGTCCACTTATTTGGTTAAATACCCCCGCATGTTCCAAAGACATCAGCATTCGGTCCAATGCATAAAATTCCTCACCGATTTCTTCAATAAAAAGTAAATTTCCTTCAAAATCAATAGAGTAGGGCGTCCCCAGTAGGGCATACACCAGCGCAAGATTTCCACCCACTATTCTGCCCGATACCTCTCCAGGCTTGTTGCTAGGATGAACTGAAAAAGAATATGAAGGCTGTGCGCCGCGTAAAATACTAAAGATGGAACTGTACGATGAAGGCGATACACCAAATGAGGAAGTCTTCAGAGTCTGGCCGTGAATTGAAGCTACACCCAACTGGTACATTTTACTTTGAAGTACCGTATTGTCTGAATATCCAATATACCATTTAGGATTTTGTAGCATTGCAGTGGAATCAAACTCCTGTAACAGGTGTTGGCATCCGTATCCTCCTCTGCTGGCCCATATAGCCTCTATAGAGGGATCGTTTAACGCCCAGTTTAGATCTTCTATCCGCTCCTTTTCTGATCCTGAGTACAAGTAGCCATGATCCCGTTTTCCGGTAACATAGCTTCCCAAAACAGGCGTAAAATTCTCGGAACGGATTAGATCCAGTGTTTTGCTAATTTGCTCATTTTCTACATATCCTGCAGGAGAAATAACAGCAATTTTCGATCCGGGATGTAGTGCGGGAGGAAATACCATAAGTTTAAAATAAATGAACGGATTGGGAAATTCCCGATTTTTGAACTTGTTCTAACTGGCGCTCAAATTGGTTAAAATTCTTGAAACTCTGAAGAAATATAAAAATTCCAAATAGCATAAGTACAATTCCTACACCCCGACGTAACGTGTTGGCAGCCTTCTGAGTGAGCTTGTAATGAAATTGCTTTGCCAACAGAATCTTCAGTAGATCCAAAAGAAGATAGGTACTTAAAACTATAGAAATATACAAAATAAACTCCGCAGGTTCCGGGTAGGAACTTCGAACAGAAATTACCGTTACAATCCAAAACAATACCACTCCAATATTGAGAATATTGAATAAAAAGCCATTGATAAAGGTACGAAGGTAGCTCTGCGAAATAATTTTTTCTTCATTTTTTACATGCATCTTTGTTTTGGTCACTACCATAATAATTCCATAAACAAATACCAGAAGGGCAGTAATTCGGTAAAAACTAGGATGCGAGTCGATTAAATGCACTATATCGCTGCTGGCATAGTACGCTGCCACTATACATACAATATCGGCTAATATAACACCCAGATCAAGTACTGCAGCATGTCGGGGACTTCTGGAGAAGCTGGTCTCTATCAGTAAGAAAAAAATAGGTCCTATAAACACAAAGCTTAGCATAATGCCTAGACCTACTGCAGAGAAAAATAGTTCCATAGTGTTCTATGCCCTCAAGTACTATTCCACAATTTTGAAATCCAACTGCTTTTGAATGAGATTGGCTTTCATAACTTTAATCTGGACTTTATCTCCTAACTGAAACACTTTACCATGACGGGTACCGTATACCGAGTGGCTTTTTGCCTCGTACATATAACTGTCATCGGTCAAATCACGCAGTTTTATTAATCCCTCTGCACCGTTTTCAGGTATTTGTACCCAAAACCCAAATTCTGCAACACCGGAAATGACCCCGTGGAATACCTCGCCTAAGTGCTTCTCCATAAATTTAACCTGCATGAATTTTATGCTGTCCCGCTCCGCATCTGCAGCAAGACGCTCCATTGCCGAGCAGTGTTTTGCCTTTTCTTCTACCTCGTTTTTATTGGGTGATTTTCCTCCATCCAAGTAGTGTTGAAGCAAGCGGTGGGCAATGAGATCCGGGTACCTTCGAATAGGAGAGGTAAAATGGGTATAGTACTCAAACCCCAGTCCGTAGTGTCCTATGGGATCTGTAGAATAAACTGCCTTGCTCATGGAACGCATGGCAAGCGTTTCAATCATATTTTCCTCCGGTTTTCCTTGCACACTTTTAAGCAGGGAATTCATACTTTCTGTGGTTTTCTTGGAGTTGGCCAAGTTCATTTTGTATCCAAAGGTGCCTACAAACTCTTTTAATGCCTCAAGTTTTGCAGGATCTGGATCATCATGAATTCTGTAAATAAAGGTGTTTCTCGTAGGCTCAAATTTTCGGGTAAGAGAAATAAACTCCGAGACCTTACGGTTGGCAAGAAGCATAAATTCTTCTATTAAATGGTTACTGTCTTTACTGACTTTGAAGTAAACTCCAATCGGTTCGTTATTTTCATCCAGGTTAAACCGCACTTCACTCCGGTCAAAAGTGATGGCGCCGTTTCTTATCCGTTCTGCCCGAAGAATTTTTGCCAATCGGTCCAAAGTGTTAATTTCCTGCGCAAGATCCCCTTCTTTAGTCTCAATTCGTTCCTGCGCTTCTTCATAACTGAACCTTCGATCGGAATGGATAACAGTACGTCCAAACCACTGCTTTACTACCTGTGCTTCATCGGATAACTCAAATACTGCTGAGAAGGTAAACTTATCCTCATTGGGTCTCAGAGAGCATACATCATTACTTAATATTTCAGGTAGCATTGGAACAACGCGGTCCACTAAATACACAGATGTGGCCCGTTGGTAGGCTTCCTTATCAATAATGGAATCCGGTGTTACGTAGTACGATACATCGGCTATATGAACCCCCACTTCCCAATTGCCGTTTTCAAGCTGTCTTATAGAAAGCGCATCATCAAAATCTTTCGCATCGTGCGGATCAATAGTAAAAGTAAGTACGTCGCGCATATCCCAGCGTTTCTGTACTTCAGCTTCCTGAATTGTTCGGTCTATACCGTCTGCGGCATGCTGCACTTCCTCAGGAAAATGGTACGGAAGTCCATAATCGGCAAGAATGGAATGGATTTCTGTTTCATGCTCCCCAGGGGTTCCCAGCACGGTGACAATCTCTCCTTCCGGATTTTTTTCTCCTTCGTACCAACCCGTCATTTTAACTACTACTTTATCCCCATGCACGGCACCATTGAAATTTGGTTTTTTCACAAAAATATCCGTGCTGAAACTTTTTCTATCCGAAACTACAAAGCCAAAATCCTTATGTTCAATATACTGTAGGGTACCTACAAACTCGGTTTTCTTTCTCTCCAGCACTTCCAGAACGGAACCTTCCATTTTTTTTCCCTTAAAGTTGTAGGTTACCACCAGGACTTTATCTCCCTGCATTGCATCCTTCACATTCTTTGAGTGTACAAATATGTCGTCCTCCAATCCCTCCACACTAATATATGCGTTGCCGGCCTGATTAAAATCAATTGTTCCGGTATGGGTACCCTTAATTTTAAGATTTACTGCATACTTTCCCTTCTCTACTTCTTTAATCCGGTCTTCCGACTGTAATTTGTGAAGCGACTGTATGACCTGTTCCCGTTGCCTCGGGTTTGTATATCCAATACCTTCAGATAGTTGTTTATAGTTAAATACCCGGGTACTGTTTTTGTTCATAAAGTCAATAATCTTTCTTCCTATATCTTGAAGCTTATGATTATTCTTATGACTGATAAATTTGGATTTTTTTGCCATCTGTAGGTCTTTTAATTAGCAGCTTATTTTTTGTACCCGTTGCTGGTGTCTACCTCCCTCGAATGAAGCATTGAGGAATGCTAGAACAATTTCCAATACAAACTCTTTAGCGAGAAAACGCGCAGGGACAGCAATCATATTGCAATTATTGTGCTGTCTTGAAAGTTCCGCTATCTGGGGCATCCATGCAAGTGCACATCTAATTTCTTTATGTTTGTTTGCAGTAAGCTGTACGCCCTGGCCGCTTCCGCAGATTAGAATACCCAGTTCATTCTTTTTATTTTCCACAGATTCTGCCGCAGGATGTACAAAGTCAGGGTAGTCAACACTTTCGCTACTGTGCGTACCAAAGTCTTCTATTATATAATCCTTACCCAATTGTTCCTTTAAATACTCTTTATATTCAAAACCTGCATGGTCTGCTGCAATTGCTATTTTTTTCATACTGCTTATTTATTTAGACAAATTTAGTGTTAAAAATACAGAAGCAATGTTTTCCACAAGGCTATATCAATAATTATATACTTTACTAAGCTTATTCTATCTGACAGTCAAATAAATACAAAATTTATACTTTAGTATCTACTACGTTTACAACACCTTATAAAATTGGTTAATAATTGTTAATATTTAAATAAATTCCTGTGGATAAGTACTTTCAATTATTTATTGCGCAATAAGGAAACATTATGTATGGAAATTTAGTAAATGCATTAGTTCCCTGTTTTATAAAGAATTTAAGAAAAGTTATACCACATGCAATGCTATGAATTTTTGAAATCAGGAAAGGTTCTTCCCACGCACTCGGTGTTCCGTACTGAATTGAATTAACTAATTAACCTTCAATCAATTAACAGATATATATCTTCTTCGAAACTCTTTGCCCTTTTTAATAGTTCTTTAATAAAAAAATTTTATCCACATTACTAACAACACATAACAACAAGCAACAATACTTTTTTTAAAAAAGATAAATTATGTATAACTATTGTGATCAGTGTAATGTGATTTATTTAATGCGCGAATTGTTACGGGGGCATTTTTTATTACTTAAATTTGTTCTGATCAATAGAAATAGATAAATATGAAAACAGTTGCCGATTATAACTTTAGCGGAAAGAGAGCTCTGGTACGGGTGGATTTTAATGTTCCTTTAAATGAGAAATTTCAGGTCACGGATACAACCCGAATACTGGCTGTTAAACCTACTATAGATAAAATTATTAAGGACGGTGGTTCGGTAGTTATTATGACCCATTTGGGAAGACCCAAAGGAGAGAAGAACAGCAAATATTCTTTAGCGCATATAGTTAAAGAGGTGGAAAGTGGATTGGGTTATCCGGTTCATTTTGTTGCGGATTCTATAGGGGAAGAGGTAGAGAAATTAGCAAATGATTTAAAGCCTGGAGAAATTCTCTTACTTGAGAATTTACGTTTCTATTCTCAGGAAGAAAAGGGTGATAGAGAATTTGCAGAGAAGCTTAGTAGGTTAGGGGAGGTGTACGTCAATGATGCATTTGGAACAGCCCATAGAGCGCATGCTTCCACTGCTGTAATCGCCGAGTTTTTCCCTTCAACTAAATTTTTCGGTTTACTTATGGCTTCCGAGCTGGATGCTATAGATAAGGTGCTTGGTTCTGGTGAGCGTCCAGTTACGGCCATCATTGGAGGTTCTAAAGTTTCCTCAAAGATTACTATTATTGAGAATATGCTGGAAGCAATTGACAATCTAATTATAGGCGGTGGTATGGCTTTCACTTTTATCCGTGCCTTAGGAGGAAGTATTGGAGATTCGATAGTGGAAGAAGATAAGATGGATCTTGCTCTCGATATACTAAATAAAGCGAAGGCGAAGAATGTTGAGGTATTATTACCGGTTGATGTAATTGTAGCGGACCGCTTTGCAAACGATGCGGAAACACAAACGGTTGATATTTACGAAATACCTGAAGGATGGATGGGACTTGATGCAGGACCGCGTACCCGCGCACTTTTCCACGATGCCATTATGAATTCACGCACCTTACTTTGGAATGGGCCAGTGGGTGTTTTTGAAATGCCAACGTTTGCAGAGGGAACTGTATCTGTAGGTAACAGCATTGCAGAAGCGACAAACTTAGGGGCCTTTTCACTTGTAGGAGGAGGAGACAGTGTTGCTTTTGTGAAACAGAACGGTTACGAAGATAAAGTATCGTATGTTTCTACAGGAGGAGGTGCAATGCTTGAGAGCTTGGAAGGTATAGAGCTTCCTGGCGTTGCTGCCATTAACAATTAATTTTTTCTTTTATAGCAACAAACCCGAATGTGAAATTCGGGTTTTTTTTATTCGTATGCTGAAAAAATGACCTCCAGAATAGGGTCAAAAATCTATTATCTAATTTTTTTCGACTACAAGTACCACGCTAGAAAATTCGTTATTTTTTAATGCCTTTATGTTCGAAATGGCTCCAACAATACCACCCTTAAACCAACGGAATGGATTTTTTTGGTATTTTTCGCTTATAATGGAAATATAAAATGCGTCCAGTAGCAAGGGCTTCCATTTTTTGATTTTCCATGAATTCGAATCAAATCTATTTTTCAAACCTTTAATTGTATAATGATGTACATGCCGTGGCACATCGTACGCTGCCCAATACGGTCCGTAGTATTTTGCATCATAGCTTCCATGATTCGGTACGGCTACAATCAGATGCCCCCCGGTTTTTAATTTTTTATAAAGCTTTTCGAGGATTTCTTCTGTATTGGGAATATGTTCCAGTACATGCCACATCGTTATTGTATGTATTGAGCCGTCCTTTATTTCCTCCAGTGAATGGATGATCGTAGCACTTGTTTTTTTGCTGGTAAAATTCACTCCCTGAGGATTTGGTTCAAACCCAACAGTATTGTAATCGCCTTCTATGTATTTAAGAAACTCGCCCGCGCCACAACCGTAGTCCAGAACGGTGCTGTATTTTGCAGTAACAGATGCGACAATATTTGCTTTAAAACGTAAGTTAAAAGACTGAAAAAATTTATAAATTTTTGTTGTTAGAGAACTATCGTCTTGATGGTGCGAGATGTACTCGGTACTGTCGTAGTATTTAGCTAAATCTTCTGGAATAGGGGAGGTCTTTAAAATGCCTTCTATACCAGTAGATTCTAAACTGAAAATTTCCTTGGTTAAAAAGTGGTCTTGAACCTTCATTGATTATTGTTTCACGTGAAACATTACCTACCTAAATAAATTAAAAGAACATTAATATCGGCAGGAGATACACCGCTAACACGTGCAGCTTGAGCTATTGTTTCTGGTTTAATTTGTGAGAGTTTTGTCTTGGCTTCAGAGGATAAAGAAGTGATTTTCTGAAAATCAAAATCGGCGGGAATTTTAATGCTTTCCATACGCTGGAGTTTAGCAACGTTCTCGCGTTCTTTATCAATATATCCTTTGTATTTTATGTTTATTTCCGCCTGTTCCTGTATCTCCTTGCTGTATTGTGAAGTCACTTCTCTTATTTGGGGAATGGCTTCGAGGATTGAGAGTTTCATAAACGGTCTGGTAAGAAAATGCGACGCGCGGTAGGCCTGATCCACAGGAGAAGATTCAATACTCTCTAAAATTGGGTTAATTGTTCCAGGTTTTAGGGAGGTTTCCCGAAGATAATTTTCCAGCTCGTTAGATAGTCTCAGTTTGTTCTCTGTTTGCTGCATGCGCTCGGCGGAAGCTAAACCTAAGTTGTAGGAGAGTTGCGTGAGGCGAATATCGGCGTTGTCTTGCCTTAATAGCAGGCGGTATTCGGCTCTCGAAGTAAACATCCGGTAGGGCTCCTCTGTACCTTTTGTTATCAGATCATCAATAAGAACTCCAATATATGCTTGGTCGCGAGTAAGCTGAAAAGGTTCTTTACCGTGTACTTTTAAATGGGCATTTATCCCAGCCATAATACCCTGTCCTGCAGCTTCCTCGTACCCGGTAGTTCCGTTAATCTGTCCTGCGAAAAAGAGATTGGATACAAGTTTAGTTTCCAGAGTGTGGGATAGTTGGGTAGGAGGGAAGTAGTCGTATTCAATTGCATATCCAGGGCGGAAAAATTTGACGTTTTCAAAGCCCGGAATATGGCGCATTGCCTTTAATTGTACCTCCTCTGGCAGGGAAGAACTAAAGCCATTCACGTATATTTCAATTGTGTCCCACCCTTCAGGTTCGACGAACAGTTGGTGTCGGGTGCGTTCTGCGAAGCGGTTGATCTTATCTTCAATACTAGGACAGTACCGGGGTCCTAAACTTTGTATGGTTCCATTAAACATGGGACTGCGGTCAAATCCTTCCTTAAGTATTTCGTGAACCGTCTCATTGGTATAGGTAATGTGGCAACTGCGCTGCTTAGTAAGGGGTTTTGTATGTAAATAGGAAAACTTACCAGGAATCTCATCTCCTTTTTGTTCCTCCATTTTTGAGTAGTCCAAACTCCTACCGTCTACTCTGGGTGGCGTACCGGTTTTCATTCTTCCTGCGTCGAAACCGATGGATGTTAATTGTTCAGTAATTCCGAAAGCCCGTGGTTCTCCCATGCGGCCTCCACCGAACTGCTTTTCTCCAATATGGATAAGTCCATTCAAGAAGGTACCGTTGGTTAGTACCACAGAGTCTGCTTCAATACGGATTCCCATTGCAGTTACAACGCCCTTGACGGTATTGTTCTCAATGATCAGCTCCTTGACCATATCCTGAAAGAAATCCAAGTTTGCGATGGATTCTAAGGCCATCCGCCATTCGTGTGCGAATAACATGCGGTCGTTCTGCGTGCGTGGTGACCACATCGCAGGGCCTTTTGAAAGGTTTAGCATCTTGAATTGTATAGCTGATTTATCTGCTATTATTCCGGATAAACCTCCCAATGCGTCGATTTCCCGCACAATTTGCCCTTTGGCAATTCCTCCCATGGCAGGGTTGCAGCTCATTTGCCCAATGGTCTGCATATTCATTGTAATAAGTAGAGTGGAGGATCCCAGATTGGCAGCCGCCGCCGCAGCTTCACAACCCGCATGACCGGCGCCTACTACTATAACGTCGTATTTTTTTGTAATCATAAGTGTTCATGTTTCACGTGAAACATTTAAGCAAAATCAGCGTACCTACCAATTGCAAATTCCTCTTTGCTTCGCATTAGAGCGGCCTGCTCAGGCGTTTTGTCCTTATAGCCGCAGAGGTGGTATACCCCATGAGCAAGGACGCGCAAAAGTTCAGAGTTAAATGAAACCGCGTGTACAACTGCATTTTCCTTAATGCGCGGCAAAGATACGAAAATATCACCGCTTATAACTTTCCCTCGGACCGTATCAAATGTGATAATATCTGTGTAATCATCGTGGTTTAAATACGTTCTGTTGATCTGGAGTAAATACGAATCATCACAAAGGATGTAGTTTATTTCCCCTTCTTTTTTGCCTTCTGATTGTAAAATGGACTGCAGCCACTCATCTACATTTGTGGGAAGGGCAATTGGTGTAATTTCTTCAAAATGGAATGTTATCATTAGAACCAGTGACCAAGGACTACACTAAAGATTCCTTTTTGGTCGGTATTTAGAGATTTGCTAAAATTAAGACTTATAGGTCCAAAAGGGGACCGGTACCCCAAACCAAAATCGGTGGATATGTATTGAATAGTGGTGGCATTTCGTAAAGAATAGTCGTCAAATAAAGCAGCTATTGATACACCTGGTGTAAAGTAAAGATTTCGGTACACATTAAATTGAAAATGGTTGGAAGCGGTAAGAATATTTCGGTTACTGCGGCTTCCTATTTTGTACCCAGGGAAAGTGACAAAATTAAGAATTGGCTGCTTAAAAATTCCCCCGAGATAGTACTGATACTCCAAGGGCACATCTTCACCAATGCTAAATCCTGCAAAAAGGTTCAAGCGGTTGCTTAGAAAAGATGTGACAGGCGTATTTAGCGTAAAATCCAATTTCGTTTGCACCGTGTTGAACTCGCTGTCTTTAAATACATCCAGTACCTTACCCTCTGCATTAAGTAAAATACCCCGGGTAGGAAAATTTTTGTCGTTCTGTGAATCGGTTTTAATAAATAAGTAAGGATTTATGTAGTTATTATACGTTTTATCCTGCGCTGATTCCGTTGCAATATAGTCATGACTCAGTCCCCCTCCAACGGCAAAGCGGTCTTTCCAGATGGACTGAATGAAGGCTTCATTTCGCAACCATCCATAGCGCTGCAAAGCTTCGGATGCACCATCTAGAAATTCAAACTGTGTTCCCGAAGCATACAGTCCAAAACCTGGGATGTACCCATTATCCACCGAATAGTTGAATATAAAACGCGGGAAGTCCCCCACAATTACATCCAGTGAAGTGGTGGAATTTTGAAACAGAAAGCGCCGCGCCGTAAAATTTACCAAAAGGCCCGTCTTAAACACTTCGTCGTAGTGTAAACCGAATTTTAGAAATATACGTGCATCGTCTTCTAATACATTCATACGCAGTACCGTGCCGCTCGAAGAGGGCACTAAATCGTAATTGATGATTTTGAAATTATTTGTAGAATACAGGTTTTCAATCATTTTATTGATGGACCCATAGGTATGAAGTGAAGGTAGTTTCAGGTTCATCTTACCCTGCAGATAACTGGCAGAAAAAATGCGGTTGTTAGTAACTTCCAATCGGTCTATCTTGTACACATTGGAAAAAACGGGATTTACCGGCGCGCGCAAGACGGGAATTTCCTTCTTTGGCAGCTTTGAAAGAGAAGGAACCATGGCCAGTGCAGCCTGGTATCCCGACTCTATGATGCTTTCTTTTTGATCGTAACTAGTTGCGGTAATTTCTTCTAAATCTGGTTTTATCCTAATGTCGGTGTATTGGTACTGATTTTCGGTCTCTTTGATGATACTGTAGTCGGTAACTTGATTTAGTATTTCAATCACTGAATTAAGCTTACTACGCTGCGCAAGACCTTGGTTCAGATCCACACCAATCACAATATCCATACCCTTCTGTTTTAATGGCTGTGAGGGGAAGTTCATGGTTAAAGCACCGTCAATATAGAGTGAATCGTTTATTTCCACCGGGTCCATAAGGGAAGGGAACGCGGAACTGGCCATAATTGCAGTCACTAGATCGCCTTCTTCAAATATCTTTATTTTACCGGACTCCAGATTGGTTGCAACCGACATAAAGGGAATGGGCAGCAGAGAGAAATCTTTTTGGGAAGAAACATTTTTGAATAGCTCTTTAAGCATGTAAATATTTTTCTGCCCGGAGGAAATTGCTGTAGGCAACACATTTATTTTTCCGTCCTTAACGGGAATGCTTATGAGGTATTTGTCTACGGACTTATTAAAAAAGGAGCTTGATTGGCGGGATTTTTCGTTGGCGATAAGGTCGTAGAAATCCGTTTCTAAAACAATATGTTCAATATCACGGGCGGAATACCCCGCGGCATAGAGACCCCCCACAATGGCTCCCATTGAGGTGCCTGCGATATAATCCACTTTAACTCCCAGACTGTCCAGTACTCTCAGCACTCCAATATGCGCAAATCCTTTAGCGCCGCCACCTGAAAGAGAAAGTCCAATGGAGGGCTTACCGTTAGGGTCGGCAGGGGGACTTTTCTGCGCTCTGAGGGTAGGGTGAAGAAACAAAGTAAGTAAGATGACCAGTACCGTAGTTCTCATGTTTTAATGTAGATTCGTTTGACCCTAGGGGAGATCGAGGTAAGGGCCTCGTAGGGAATAGTATTGCAGTCCCTGGCAAACTCAGTAAGGGTAGGACTGGCATTGAAGACAACCACTTCGTCTCCTTCCTTGCATTCTATGCCAGTAACGTCCAGCATCAGCATATCCATGCAAATATTACCCACAATAGGTACCCTGTGTCCCTCTATAGCAAAGCTGCCTACACCGTTTCCCAATAGACGTGGAATACCGTCGGCATACCCTACAGGAATTGTTGCGATTCTTCGTGGACTGGAGGCTTTAAAAGAACGGTTATACCCGACGGATTCGCCTTCTTCTATCTCAGAAATCTGAGATATGACGGTCTGGAAACGCACCACACTTAAAAGCTTGTCTTGCAAAGTGTTATCAGGGCTTATTCCCAGCATACCGATCCCGATGCGAACCATATCAAATTGGTACTCGGGATAGTTGGTAATACCTGCCGAATTTAAAATATGTTTTAGAAAGGGATAGGAAAGTTGCTTCTCCAGAAACGAGGTCATTTCGTTAAAGCGTGCGGCTTGCTGGTGTACAAAATTCTTCTCCGAAGGGAGGTCCGAAGTGGAAAGATGACTGAAGGCCGACTGCACGCGAACATCGAGCGAATTTAGTTTTAATGCCAACGCGGGCAAATCGTCTTTTCTAAAGCCCAGCCGGTTCATGCCTGTCTCCAGTTTTAAGTGTATTGGATAATTGCCTTCCTTGCTGTGCGCCCGCAACTTATCGATAAAAAGATCCAACACGCGGAAACTGTAAATTTCCGGCTCCAGACCGTATTCAATGATACTGTCGTAGCTGCTTTGCTCTGGATTCATCACCATTATGGGGGTGGTAATGCCTTTTTTGCGCAGTTCCACCCCTTCATCCGCATAGGCCACGCCCAGGTAATCAATGTGGTGGTGCTGAAGAAATTCTGCCACAGGATATCCCCCCATACCGTAGGAGTTAGCTTTTACCATCGCCATCATTTTCGTGGTCCGCTTAATATAGGTCCGGTGCATGTTTATATTATGCAGCAAGTGGTTAAGATTTACTTCCAGTACAGTGTCGTGCTTTTGCAGCTCGAGGGTGTTTTTTAACTTGTCAATTTCGAAAATACGGGCACCTTTGAGTAAAATGACGGATTTATCTATGGTATTTAACTTACCGCTATCGATTAGATGCTGCGTGGTGGGAAAGCGGTAGCATTCCGCATTAAAACGATATTTAGGATGGGTAATCTCATTTCCTACCAAAAACACGGTTTGAAAATTTTGCTGGTTGGTGAGTTCGGTCACTTTGCGGTAGAGTTGCTCTTTGTCTTTGGATTCCACAAAGTCTGTCAGAACCAGGCATTTGCGTTCTTTAGTGTATTCGTTTATAAACTGAAAGGCGATGGTTAATGAATCAAAGTCCAGATTAAAAGAATCGTTTACAATGATATTGTCGCGTAGTCCTACTACACTCTCCAGTCGCATTTCGATGGATTTCAGAGCACTGATTTTTTCCCTAATGGCACTTGGCGGATAGCCGAGTTCTTTTAAAGTGGCCATTACACAGAGTGCATTGGATAAAGTAGCGTGGTCTCGGGTTTTAATGGGTAAATAGTATTCTAGGGACCCGTCCTTTACCAGTGCATCAAGTCCTGGCCGCTCGGGTAAGGCAGCGAAATGCAGGGTGTTGTGGGGTGCTAAGCCAAAACTTACTTTTTTCGTACTTGGGTAGAGTTCTTGTACCAACTGGTGTACAAGAAGGTTGTCGCCGTTGTAGATAAGTGTGGAACAATGCGTAAATAACTTTAATTTTTCACGTACTTGCTCTTCTTGTGAAGCAAAATTAGAAAGGTGCGCCGTACCGATGTGCGTTAATATGCCAATTTGCGGAAGAAATAGCCCGGACTGGATGTCCATTTCCTTTGGTTTGGATATTCCGACCTCAAAGATACCAATCTCGTGGGCCTTTTCGATTTTTAGTAAGGAAAGCGGCAGCCCAAGCAGTGAATTATAACTCTTAGGACTCTTTACCACCCGATGCTCATTACATAAACTCTGGTACAGCCATTCTTTTAAAACGGTCTTGCCGTTGCTCCCGGTAATTCCGATCGTTTTCAACTCTGCAAACTGGGAAAAATGCCACTTTGCTAAAATCTGGAGAAAGCGCAAAGGATCCGTAGTTTTTATCCAGGTAAAGTCGGTTCTTTCTACGGGCAGCGATTTGGCAATAATGACTTGTACCCCTTTTTCCAAAGCCTCGGTTATAAAACGCTCGCCGCTGCTTTTTTCCGTAGTTAATGCGATGAACGCAACGCGGGTACTTGAAAAAATATTTCGGGTATCGAAGGCAATGTTTTCGACAGGAAGTTGTTCGTTTCCAAAAAGCTCCGAATTGGTAATGGATGCTAATTCTCCAGTAGTATAATTCATAACTGCCCCTTAGGTTTTGTCTTTGAGATACTCTACAAATATTTTCCGGCTTACGGCTTCGTAACTCTCCGTCTCGCCCAGTTCCACCAAATTCTGATTGCTTGAAATCCGCATGGAGTAGTTGGCTAGATTCCCGGTCCTGCGGCAGATAGCATGCACCTTTGTAACATATTCGGCCGTAGCCATTAGGTACGGAATCGGACCAAAAGGACGGCCTAGGAAGTCCATATCCAAGCCTGCAATTACCACACGTATTCCGTTATTTGCCAGCTCATTGGCTACCTCCACAATACCGTGGTCGAAGAACTGCGCTTCGTCAATTCCCACCACGTCACAGGTAGAGCCCAGAAGCAAAATTTCGGAGGAAGTCTCCACCGGCGTACTTGGGATTCGGTTGTAGTTATGCGATACCACTTCCTTTTCATCGTAGCGCACGTCAATCTTAGGCTTAAAAATTTCCACGGTCTGCCCGGCCATTTCTGCCCTGCGAAGGCGACGGATCAATTCTTCTGTTTTGCCTGAAAACATAGAGCCACAAATCACTTCCATCCATCCACTCTGCTTGGCGTGGTTAATTGTATTTTCTAAAAACATTTGTTAAATTAGCCGTAAGTTTGACCTTCCAAAATTACTGAAAATATAATAAGATTCCCCATGCACATTGTTGACGATATTCTCCAGCAACATTTCTCGGAATGTCAGTTACTTATTTCTGAGCTCCAAGGCATTGATAATGCGGAGAGCTTAATTTCCCATAAGTTTAAAGTGGAACGATTAGTGGAATGCGTGGCCGTGCTCAAAACACTGTCAGAGAACAAAAACAGGTTTTTAGGCGCTGGTACTGAAGAGTTTACCTCAATTGAGGAGGTGCAAGATAAGGAAGAAGATCCCGTTGAATTGGCCGATGACAAAACCAGCTATGAGCTGCCAACCGAATCCCGCTTTGAATTTGCCCGTTCCCAAGAAGTTTCCTCAGAAGAAACAACGGAGGTTAATTCGGGTCTAGATACTAATAATGAGGATGTTACAGTGGCAGAAACTACACTGGAAGCAGCCATCCCTTCCGAGTGGGATAGGGATTCACTACACGCCCAGGAATTAGCTGCTCAAGAGGAAAACTTTGCAATTATTGAAGAGAGTCCGGCGCTGGAAGCGGCACTGGCTGATGGGGACGATGCAACGCAGGAACACCAGACAACCGAGGCCCACCTTAAGGCCCACCAAGAAAAAAAACTAAAGCTTGCGCATATTAAAGCACTTAAATCGGTGCCCTCCCTCTTTGACCCTCTACAGACGACAGAGGAAGTGTCCGTAGCCCAGAGCTCCCCAGAAGGAAACACCTACAAAGTAGAAGTACCTAATAAAGTACAGCGCTCGGCGTTTAAGCTGGACTTAAACGACAGAATAGCCTTTACGAAAATACTTTTTGATGGAAGCCAGTCGTCCCTTAATGAAGCAGTGAGCAAGTTAAACACATTTCAGACGCTTGAAGAAGCCAAGGAATACCTCAGTGAGCTTTACTATGAGTTGGATTGGGGAAAGTCCGATGAGTACGCGCAGAGGCTGTGGAGTCTGGTGGAAAACAAATTTTACTAAATGGCCCACGAGGATAAAAATTTAAGTGCCTATCAGAATGTTTTTTTTGTAGGTATTGCCGGCGCAGGGATGAGTGCCTTAGCGCAGTATTTACAGGGTACGGGTGTGCAGGTTTCCGGGAGTGACCGGTTTTTTAACCAAAACCCCAACAGTTTAATTGAAAAGCAGCTCGAAGCGCAGGGTATCGTATGTTACCCGCAGGGCGCTTCACAGTTAGGAACTACGTGCGATTTGGTGGTGGTCTCTACTGCCATTGAAAACAGCGTTCCGGAAGTGCAGGCTGCCAAAGAACGTAGTATTCCTTTAATGCGACGCAGTGAACTGCTCGCTTTAATTTGCTGCTCAAAGAAAACTATTGCTATAGCCGGAACTTCCGGAAAAAGCTCTACGGCAGGAATGCTGTTTCAGATTCTAAGTGATGGGGGACTTGATCCCAGCGTCATCACGGGAGCAGGCCTTACCAGTCTGATTGAAAATGGACTGATTGGGAATGCGCATGTAGGGAAAAGCGATTGGCTGATAATAGAAGCCGATGAGAGCGACGGATCCATTGTGGGGTACCGTCCTTATATTTCTGTTCTTTTAAACATTGATAAGGACCACCAGGAGATAGATGAATTACAGACGCTTTTTTCGGTTTTTAAAGCAAACACTTCGTACCGGTTTATTACGAATCATGCCAATGCTCTATCTGCAGCATTTTCCGTGGATCCGAAGTTCGATTTTGCCTTTGAGGAAAGCTCTGTAGGCTATAACGCGGAACATTTCCGGCAAGAGGGTTTTATAATTCACTTTCAGATGCTTGGAGAGAACTTTCGGCTTAAAACCGTGGGCAGACACAATGTGGAAAATGCCTCAGCAGCTATTGCAGTGGCCCATCAGATTGGAATGCCGCTTTCGGCGATAGCCTCAAGTCTGTATAACTACCGGGGTATTTACCGGCGTCATCAGATTATAGGAGAGAAGGAGGGGATGGTAGTCATCGATGACTATGCACACAATCCGGCAAAATGCGCCGCATCCTTAAGGGCATGCCAACCACTGGGCAAAAAGCTTGTTGGCTGGTTTCAACCCCATGGGTATGGTCCTACCCGTTTTCTTAAAGACGATTTTATCCACGAGATTGCCCATGCATTACGCCCAGAGGACGAAATATGGATGAGTGAGATATTCTACGCCGGAGGAACCGTCGTAAAAGATATTTCTGCTAAAGATCTGGTGGAAGGAATTAAGAGGTTGGGCAAAAAGGCGTTCTTTGTTGAAGACCGCCAGGAACTCCTAGAAGCCATGCGCCCTTCGCTGGAAAATGCCGATGTGCTTCTGCTTATGGGAGCCCGGGACCCTAGCCTGGAAGAGTTTGGTAAACACGTAGTTAAATCGGTGCTATGAGTGGAGTTTTGTATTTTGTCCCCACACCCATAGGAAATCTTGAAGATATCACTCTGCGCGCTCTAAACGTTCTTAAAGAAGTGGACTATATCTTGTGCGAAGATACCCGAACTTCCGGCGTACTGCTTAAACACTACGGTATTTCCAAACCGCTGCGCTCGTACCACCTGCATAACGAGCACCATACCACCGAGCGCATTAAAAAGGATTTACTCGAGGGGCAAAATGTGGCCATCATTACCGATGCAGGTACTCCAGGCATTTCCGACCCCGGTTATTTACTTGCCAAGGCGGCGTCGGATGCGAAGATACCGATGACCTGTTTGCCTGGGGCGACCGCCTTTGTACCGGCTCTTGTCGTCTCCGGCCTCCCTAACAATGAATTTGTGTTTGCGGGTTTTCTTCCGGCCAAAAAGGGGAGGCAAAGTAAACTGCTGGAACTCGCTCAGGAAAAACGTACGGTGGTCCTTTACGAAAGCCCACATAAAATTGTAAAAACACTCGAACAGATACAGGAGTTTTTTGGCCCTGAAACCAGGGTCAGTCTAAGCAGAGAAATTTCCAAGAAATTTGAAGAAAGAATATTTGGAACCGTTCAGGAGGTGCGGGAAAAAATAAAAGACAGAACCCTCAAAGGAGAAATGGTTTTAATCATTAATAAAGAAATTGAAAAATAAGCATATGAAATTATTAGAAGGTAAAGTAGCGCTGATAACGGGCGGAACCCGAGGTATAGGAAAAGGTATAGTTGAGATGTTTGTGTCGCAGGGCGCTGAAGTGGCCTTCACTTATGCAGGTTCCAAGGAAAAAGCACAGAGCCTGGTAGCAGAATTTCAGGACGCTTCCAAAATTAAGGCCTACCAGTCCGATGCCTCCGACTTTCAGGCGGCCCAAGACTTAGTGGATCAGGTACTTAGTGATTTTGGAAAAATTGATATTCTAATCAACAACGCGGGAATAACCAAGGATAATCTAATGCTGCGCATGTCCAAGGAGGACTGGGACCAAATAATAAAAGTAAATCTTGACTCGGTGTTCAACCTCTCTAAAGCGGTAATAAAACCTATGATGAAGGCACGCGCCGGATCCATTATCAATATGACGTCTGTAGTGGGAATTAAAGGAAATGCCGGGCAGGCAAACTATGCCGCATCGAAGGCCGGCGTGATTGGTTTTACTAAATCTCTTGCATTGGAATTAGGGTCAAGAAACATACGCTGTAATGCCATTGCTCCAGGGTTCATTGAAACGGAAATGACCGCGGCGCTTGATGAAAAGACGGTAGAGGGGTGGAGAGATGCCATTCCTTTAAAGCGGGGTGGACAGCCGTCGGATGTGGCCAATGCGTGCGTTTTTCTTGCCAGCGATATGGCTTCCTACATCACCGGTCAGGTGCTGAGTGTGGATGGAGGAATGCATACCTAAAACAAAGATGGAGCCCGCTAGGTATTTTTCGTGGAAGGATTTTAAAAACCCCCTCCTGGTCTTTGCCCTGGAGCAGGAGGCAGGTACTTACTTTTCTTCCTTTAACGTTCTTTTTACGGGTTTGGGTAAGCTAAATGCAGCCCTTTCCTTACAGCAGGCCCTGGCGCAGTCCGCGCATGATATAGTGATAAACCTGGGCACTGCAGGAAGTAAGAACTTTTCCCGCGGCAGGGTTGTGTGCTGCGAAGGATTTCTGGAAAGGGACATGAATGTGGAGGCCTTGGGGTTTAAGCCCTACCAGACGCCTTTTTCCGATCCCTCGGAGCATCTGATAAAAGGACTGCTTGTGCGCGGTCTTCCTAGTGGGGTATGTGGTACGGGAGACAGTTTTGTCTCGGATAGGTATCCAAAGGACTACCAGTTGGTAGACATGGAGGCCTATGCACTGGCACTGGTATGCCACCGCAAAAAAACACCATTCCTGTCGCTAAAGTATATTTCGGACGGTGCAGACCAAGAGGCAGCTGCAGAGTGGAATACAAAGCTTCCCAGCGCCTCGGAGGAACTCGCACGGGTACTAAATACGTTGCGTAGTAGTTGAGGTCTTAGTCCTGCGGTCCAAAAATTCGGTTTTCCTGTTCGCTCACTCGGATAAAAGTAGTTCTTTTGGATAGTTCCCGGAGCTCTGAAGCGCCCACGTAGGTACAGGTGGAGCGGATGCCTCCAAGGATATCCGTGATGGTGTTCTGCACGCTCCCCTTATGGAGAACTTTTACCGTTTTTCCTTCCGATGCTCTGTATTCGGCAACCCCTCCGGCGTGCTTTTCCATGGCAGTTTGTGAGCTCATTCCGTAAAATAAGCGGTATTGCTTACCATTCTCCTCCACAACCGTACCGCCACTCTCTGTATGACCGGCCAGCATGCCGCCCAACATCACGAAATCAGCGCCGGCTCCAAACGCCTTTGCTACATCTCCAGGGGTTCTGCATCCCCCGTCGGCTATTATATGGCCTTTGAGGCCGTGCGCCGCATCCGCGCACTCTATTATAGCGGAGAGCTGAGGATACCCCACCCCTGTTTTCACCCGGGTGGTACATACCGAACCAGGTCCAATGCCTACCTTAATAATGTCGGCGCCAGCGAGAAGCAGCTCTTCAACCATTTCACCAGTTACTACGTTTCCTGCTATGAGAACTTTGGAGGGGTACTTGGTTCGGATCCGCTGCACAAAATGCACGAAATGTTCGGAATACCCATTGGCAACATCGATGCAGATAAACTGAATTTGCGGATGCGACTGAAGTATCCTATCCATCTTCTCTTCATCCTGAGAGCTTATGCCTGTGCTGATTGCCAGGGAATTATATACCGAGTCCGGCGCTTTAGAGAGGAAGCTGCTCCACTCCCCGGGTGTATAGTGCTTGTGGACCGCCGTAAACATCTGGTTTTCAGACAGAACGTTTGCCATCTCAAAGGTTCCTACCGTGTCCATATTAGCGGCAATAATGGGAATACCCTTCCACAAATGTCCCGTGTGTAAAAAACGGAATTCGCGCGGTAGACTTACCTGGGAACGGGACTGTAGGGTGGAGCGCTTGGGCCGGAACATTACATCATCAAAACCCAGCTTTAAATCCGACTCTATTCTCATAATTATCTGTTTAGTAATTCTTTAAGGGAATCGATATGTTCGTGCGCGGTGAGATCAAACTTTACGGGCACTACCGAAATGTACCCTTCGCCCAGTGCCGTTTCGTCCGCGTCCGGACTCTCATCCATATTATTGAAATAACCGGTGAGCCAGTAGTAGCGTTTGCCGTGTGGGTTTATCCGCTCATCAAAGCTCTCCTCCCATTTGGCATTGGCCTGCCTGCACACTTTAATGCCTTTTATCTCCTCTTTTGGAAGTTTAGGGATATTGACATTCAGAACGATGCCTTTGGGAAGAGGATTTTTAAGCGTCTTTAGAACGATTTCCTGAATAAATTCTTTGCTTTGGCTAAAATCGGCATCCCAACTGAAATCTAGCAGGGAAAAGCCGATGGCCTGCAGGCCTTCCACACCGGCCTCTACGGCAGCGGACATGGTACCGGAGTAGATGACGTTTATCGAGGAATTGGCTCCGTGGTTGATCCCGGAGACTACCAGATCGGGCTTACGGTCCAGGATCTTATCCAGAGCGAATTTTACGCAGTCTACCGGCGTGCCACTTAGCGAATAATCGTGCTGTGGACCCTCTAGCGATATTTCTTCGAAAGTAAGGGTGGAATTAATGGTAATCGCATGACCTTTACCACTTTGCGGGGAATTTGGCGCCACCACCACCACGTCGCCGATTTCATTCATAAATTCCACCAAATGGCGTATTCCAGGTGCTGTAATCCCATCGTCGTTGGTAACCAGTATTAAAGGTCTTTGCATAGAGTTGTTCAATTTTAACAAAAATAGAGAAAATATGGGGGAGTTTCTAAATAAGGTATTAAATTTGATTCTTTGTTGCATGCGCACTGCGCGTTAAGAGTGCGCTAACTTATTATATAATACGATCTTTACCTATGTTTAAAAAATTTAAACTCAATACCTTTCTTCTTTTTATTCCTCTAACCACTTTAATGTTCTGTTTCAATGCGCCGAAAAACGACGACGAGAAGATGCAGACCATTATGGTAAGCGTCAAGAATACGCTAAGTTATCTTCATTACAGCCCAAAACCTATAAATGATGCTTTCAGTCAGGATGTGTATACCAAATACCTGGAAATGATTGACCCTGCAAAACGCTATTTACTGGCAAGTGATGTGCAGGAATTTGAAAACCATAAATTAAAGCTGGACGATTACCTTAATAAAGGCGATCTGACATTCTTTAATCTAACGTACCAACGACTCTACGACCGTATGGACAAACTTGACAAAGCCACTCAGGAAATCTTTAAACAACCTATTGATCTTACCAAAGACGAGACGCTTGTTTTAGAGCCTAAGAATAAACCGTATCCAAAAAGCGAACAGGAGCAGTACGAGGAATGGAGAAAGTTCATAAAGTACAATATCCTTCAGGAAATGGAAACCCTCAACACCAAGGAGCAGACGCAGAGAAAGAAGAAAGATTCTGTGCAGCGCAACAACCTCAAGGATACGATTAAACTGGAAATCCTCACTCCGGAGCAGAAAAAAATCAAGGCTACCGAGGAGGTTAAGGACCTGGTCACCGAATCCTTCAAGCGTATCAAGAAACGTAAGAAAATGGACTGGTTCACGATTTATATGAACGCCCATACCGAAATCTTTGATCCGCACACCAACTACTTCTCGCCGAAAGACAAAGACGAATTCGATACGTTGTTCAAAGGTAAAGTCATTGGTATTGGAGCACTGATTCAGGAAAAGAAAGGCTACTTGTATCTCGGGCAGCTTACCATCGGTGCTCCTGCATGGAAGTCTAAACAGCTTAGCGAAGGGGATAAAATTCTTAAAGTCAGGTCCCTTCCGGACCAGGAACCCGTCAATGTCGTAGGTATGCTCGCTGATGAGGCTGTACGGCTAATCCGAGGCGAAAAGGGCACTAAAGTCACATTGACCGTAGAGAAAAAAGACAAGACCGTGAAGGAGGTCACTATGGTGCGCGAAGAGGTAGCCATTGAGGACACTTTTGCACGCAGTGTAATAATAAACGACGAAAACGGAAAAAAATTCGGCTTTATCACCTTGCCTAGTTTTAATGCGGATTTTGAAGATGAAAAAGGAAGAAACGCTTCCGACGATATAAAGGCCGAACTTATAAAACTTAAGGCAGAAGGTATTGACGGGATTATCCTGGATCTGCGTAACAACGGTGGAGGATCTCTAACGGAAGTGGGGGATATTATGAGTCTTTTTATGAATGAAGGACCGTATGTACAGGTGAAAGACGGGAATGGCAAGATTCAGACCCTGCGCAGTAAGACCAATAACCCGCTGTGGACAGGACCGCTGGTGATAATGCAGAACGAACTCTCCGCCTCGGCTTCCGAAATTCTTGCAGGGGTTATGCAGGATTACGGAAGGGCAGTAGTTATAGGCTCACCGCAAAGTTTCGGGAAAGGAACCGTACAGACGTTCGTTGACTTGAACCGCTTTCTAAGTACCAATGATGACTTTGGGTCGCTAAAGCTTACTATTCAAAAGTTCTATAGGGTAACGGGTGAGTCGACGCAGAAAAAAGGTATCGAGTCGGATATCAAGATGAACGATTTTTTCACCCACGCAGAGATTGGGGAACAGTATGACGATTTCGCACTGGCTTGGGATAAGATCCCCCCGGCGAGTACCATTAACAAGTTAACCTACTTTAATCTAGAGGAGCTTAAAAACAGAAGTGCGCAGCGCCTTTCCAGCAACAAATACTACCAGCTCATGCAGGAATCGGCCAAATGGAAGGAGGCCCTGGATAAAGAAGAGTCTATAACGTTGCAGCAGGATAAATTTAACGCTTTGATGGAGCAGCGAAAAGCACAGATAAAGAAATTTGAAGTGCTGGAAAAAGTGGACAACGGATTTAATTTCAGTAGGTACCAAGACGAACTGCAGCGTGAGAAAACAGATGAGGCATTCAAGAAAAAAACGGAGAACTGGCTGAAAAACCTGCAGAGGGACATCTTTATCCGGGAGGCTGTCAATGTGGTTCGTGAGATAAAACCGTAATCCAGTATATATGCAACGTACCATTGTAATAACGGGTGCTAGCTCGGGAATTGGGCTGGCATGCGCGGAAACGTTTGCCTCCCTTGGGGACAGGCTCATTCTTTGCGGAAGAAACAGTGCACGTTTAGGAGCTATTGCCCAGCGCCTTTCTTCGCAAACCCAGGTGGAAACCCTTCTTTTTGATGTCAGGGACCGGCATCAGGTTGTCCAGGCATTTGACCGCTTAGGGAATTTAAAGCACTCCATCGATGTTCTTATAAACAACGCGGGGAATGCCCACGGGCTCGACCCACTCGAATCTGGGGATGCCCAGGATTGGGACGCCATGCTGGACGGTAATGTGAAAGGACTACTCTATGTTTCCCAGCAGGTAATTCCTGTATTGAAGAAAAAAAAACAAGGACATATTGTGAACTTAAGTTCCGTTGCTGCCCGGCAGACCTACGCGGGCGGGGTAGTGTACTGCGCTTCCAAGCGCGCCGTAGATGTCATTTCTGAAGGAATGCGTCTGGAGCTTACCGAATTCGGCGTGAAGGTAACAAATATTCAGCCGGGCGCGGTACAGACGGATTTCTCCAATGTGCGGTTTAAGGGCGATTTAGCACGTGCAGAGGCTGTTTATCAAGGCTACCAACCGCTGCTTGCCCAGGATGTGGCGGATGCTATTTCCTACTGTGTAAATGCCCCGGAGCATGTCACGATTTCGGATCTGACCATTTATCCCAAAGCGCAGAGCGAACCCCGAACCTTATTTCGAAATATGTAAATTTGCAGTATGAAAATATTGCATCTTGAGACTTCGTCGCGCAATTGCTCTGTGAGCATATCCGAGGGCAAAACACTGCTTTCTACATGCGAAGAAATCTCTGAGAGTTTAAACCAGAGTGAAAAACTCCACCGTTTTGTGGAGTGGGCTTTAGAGGGCGCATCTTTAACCCTTAGAGACCTGGATGTTATCAGTTTGGGAAAAGGCCCAGGATCGTATACGGGACTGCGTATAGGAGCCTCTGCAGCGAAGGGTTTTTGCTTTGGATTGGAACTTCCTTTGGTTGCCAGTGAATCCATAGCCACCTTGGCCCATCCGTTCCTAGGAAAGGAGTACGATGTGGTTATTCCCTTAATTGACGCCCGCCGGATGGAAGTCTACACTGCAGCGTACGATGGCGCTACGGGCAAGGTCCTGGAGCCCACAACCAATAAGATTCTCAGCGAAAACACTTTTGAAAAGTACCAGGGTAAAAAGATTCTGTTTGTTGGGGACGGCGCTAAAAAAGCGCAGGAACTGCTAGTGCAGCAGGACAGCACATTTCTATCCGAGGTTTATCCAAGCTCCAGATATTTGGTGGACCCTGCCGTAGAGCGAATTACTCTGCAGCAGTTTGAAGATGTAGCGTACTTCGAACCGTTTTATCTGAAGGATTTCCACGGAGTAAAGAAAACAAAATAACAAACGCCTCACTTGGAGGCGTTTTGCTAATAATTCTCATTTACTTTGCGCGTACGCGGAAGAGTTTACCACTGTCCGTCACTGCGTAGAGATGTCCGTCCCTGCCGCTTAATACATCGCGGAAACGCTCACCGTAATTTTCAAGAAGCCATTCTTCGCCAACGACTTTATTGTTCTCAATTTTCAGTCGGATTATTTTTTCGCCGCTAAGGCACCCCACCATGAGATTATTTTTCCATTCAGCGATTGAACCTGTGTAAAAATCCATTCCACTTGGCGATACTGAAGGGTCCCAGAAGTAAACCGGCTGCTCTAGTCCTTCCTTCTGGCTAATACCGTCTCCAATGGTAAGTCCGCTGTACTCTTCACCGTAGGTAATAGTAGGCCAGCCGTAGTTCATTCCCGGCTGAATTCGGTTTATTTCATCCCCTCCGCGAGGACCCATTTCGGATTCCCAAATACTGCCGTCTGCAGGATGTATAGCGAGCCCCTGCGGATTTCTGTGCCCGGTGGAGTAGATTTCCGGTTTCCAGCCGCTGATTTGCGGATTACCCGGATAGGCTTTTCCATCTTGGGTAAGCTTCAGTACTTTTCCCAGATAGGTGCTTTGATCTTGTGCCAGCACCCGCATCGGCTTGTCGGAGCGTTCGCCTATAGTGGCATACAGAGCGCCCTGTTTATCAAACGCCAGTCTTGAACCGTAATGGAGCCTTCCGGCGTAGGACGGCGTAGCTCGGAATATAACCTGTACGTCTTCAACCCGCGACTCATCTGTGGAGAGCCTGGCTTTTGCGATAGCAGTATGGTTCACACCTCCGTAGGGCTCTGAATACGAGAAATAAAGGATACGGTTGGTAGCAAAGGACGGGTCCAGTGCCACATCCAGCAGTCCGCCCTGCGCATTAGCGTCCACTTGGGGCATTCCCGTTATTTTTTTCTTTGATTTACCGTCGGTAGAAACAATTAGTAGGTGCCCCGATTTCTCTGAAATTAGCAGACGGTTGTCGGGCAGATTCACCACCGCCCACGGACGCCCCAGGTCTTGGGCCAGGATATCTACTTCAAATGCAGTGCTGGTTTTGATTCCCTTTACGCGCGTTTGGCCATCAAAAGCAGGCGCAAAGTCGGTGTTTCGGGAAGCTGTTTCGGGGCCACTGGATTCCAGATCCGGAATTTTCCCCGTATCGGTTGTCGCAGTTCCGTTCTTGCACCCTAATTGCAGAAAAGAGAGCAGTAGGGCAGGTATTAAAATTATACTTTTCATATGTGCGTTTTTACATTTTACTATTTAGCAGGTTTAAACTCTACCTTCTTGAATACTTCGGCCGTGTCGGTTTTAAAGTAAATTCCATTTTCTTCATCTACCACAGTAGGTTTAAATCCGAAGATTTTTCTGCTTTGCGAAATCACATTCACTTTATAATGAAGGCCCTCTTTGGCTTCCGGAGGAACGGGCTGTTTGATACGGTTCAGTACCACACTCTGCGGCAGAATTGAATCATGGGATAAGTCAAATTCTACGTGGTAGCCTCGCTCCTGATCAAAATTGTAGGTAGTGTACTGGGCGTTTTTTATTTTTGGTAGACCTTTTGTTGTGCATGAGGAAATTAGAGCAAAAGTAATTGCTAATAAAAATCCGTTTTTTATAAGATTGAATTTCATATTTTTACGAAAAATTGGGAATATACTTACAAAGCTAACAAAAAAATGAAGATAAAAAAATTCGGGTTACTGTCCTTTACAGTACTTCTGATGGCCGTTTCGTGTTCAAGAGATGATGATCCCACTCCCGCGCCTACGCCCCCTCCTCCGGTAGCAACAATCACCCCGGATCCCATTAATAATTTCGTGTACAAGGCTATGAATTCCTGGTACTACTGGCAGGATAAAGTGCCGGTTCTTGCGGATAATTATTTCAAGACGCCCAACGACTATGCCATGTTTATCAACGGCAAGACGCCGGACAAGTTATTTTACGAGCTTCTGTACGATTACGGAAACACCGATCAGTTTTCCTGGATAGAGAACAACAATGAAATTATCAACTCTTCCGCCCGCGTGGCAGAGGTTGAAGATTTAACAGGGCTTGAGGTGTCGCTTTTCCCAAAAGGCGGAGGCTCCAATCTGTATGTTGCCTTAGTGAACTACGTGGTGCCTAACTCCAGTGCGGACCAGAAGGGCATTAAACGCGGAGATGTAATCACGAAAGTAAACGGTTCGTATCTTACTGCCAGTAACTACGGATCTTTGTTTTCCGGTTCCTTTACCGTCACCCGGGCAGAGACTGTTGCGGTGGCTACTGTTAACAATGCTTATGTTGTAACAACCACCGACAAAGCGGAAAATATTGCAATTTCCAAAACCAGTATTGAAGAAAATCCCATAGCGCACTATCAGGTGTTTAACATTTCGGGCCGTAAAATTGGCTACTTGGTATACAATGGGTTTAAAATTGATTTCAATGATGAGCTCAACGCAGTATTTGGCAAAATGAAAACCGACGGGGTGCAGGATTTAATCCTGGATCTTCGCTACAACGGCGGAGGCTCGCTTACTACCGCATTAGGTCTGGGGCAAATGGTAACGGGAGGATACACCGGTCAGCCCTACGTGTTTTTGGATTTCAACTCCAAACACAATGCCTACGACGACTTTGACAATCTTAAAGCCACTATTGACATTTACCGGATAAACAATGGTAATCAAGAGCGTACCGGAGAGACGCAGACCATAAACAGTTTGAACCTGCCACGTCTTTACACCCTGGTATCGTTCCAAACCGCTTCGGCAAGTGAACTAACTGTGGTCAGCTTAAACAAATACATTCCCGTAACTACCATTGGGTACGCCACGGTTGGGAAATTTGTAGGATCCAATACGCTGTACGACTCTCCGGCGCAGGATTATTTGAGTTACGAGAACCGCAATAAGAACCACAACTGGAAACTACAGCCCATTACCTTCGCCTACTACAACAAGGACAAGGATCCGCACCCAACGGTAAGGTACACCAATGGGGACGTGGTTCCCGGCATCTTACCTTCAGAGGGTAACCGGGTACATCCCTACGAATGGATAGGTAAAATAGGAGAGTTTGGAGTGACTACGGACCCGGAGCTTAAAAGAGCACTGGAACTGATCACGGGACAAAGTACTTTTGCCTCCACCAAGCGTTCGGTGCTTCAGGTGGACCGCCTTAAGGTACTTTCCAAGCCGATGAACCCAGCAAAGGGCCTCTTTATCCCAGACATGCGGGAATTTATAAAAGATTAATAACTAAAAAATCCGCTCTGAAAAAGCGGATTTTGTTTTTGTATTTTTGTGCACTGTTACCACAAACTCTAACACGCGTATGGAATTCCAGATCCACTCCGAATTCAAGCCCACGGGCGATCAGCCACAGGCGATTGAAAAGCTGACCCAAGGGATACTATCGGGTGAAAAATACCAAACCCTGCTGGGCGTTACCGGATCGGGTAAGACTTTTACGATTGCTAACCTGGTCAATAATATCCAAAGACCCACAATCGTTCTTGCCCATAATAAGACTCTTGCAGCGCAACTTTATATGGAGTTCAAGGAGTTCTTTCCCAACAATGCGGTGGAATATTTTGTGTCCTACTACGATTACTACCAACCCGAAGCCTATATAGCTACCACGGGAACCTATATTGAGAAAGACCTAAGTATCAATGAGGAGGTAGAGAAACTTAGGCTATCGGCAACGGCAAGTCTGCTTTCCGGGCGCCGGGATGTTCTTATTGTGGCTTCCGTCTCGTGTATCTACGGTATTGGAAACCCGCACGAGTTTCACAAGTCACTCATAACGCTGGAGCTCGGAGAGAATATTACCCGGACACAGCTGCTGCACTCCCTGGTGAGCGCATTGTACGCCCGCACACTTAATGAGTTTCAAAGGGGAACTTTCCGGGTCAAAGGCGATGTGGTGGATGTGTATCCTGCTTATGCGGATAACGGCATCAGAATACAGTTTTTCGGTGATCAGATTGAAAAGATCCAGTCTTTCGATCCTGTAACCGGGACGGTTATATCTAATTTTGATAAGATTCAGATTTATCCGGCCAACCTTTTTGTGACCTCGAAAGAAACCCTGCAAGGGGCCATACGTCAAATCCAGGACGATCTGGTGGAGCAGGTGGCGTTCTTTCAGAGTATTGAGAAACCTCTGGAAGCCAAGCGGCTGGAAGAAAGAACCGAGCTGGACCTGGAGATGATTAAGGAACTGGGCTACTGTTCCGGTATTGAAAATTATTCCCGCTACCTGGACGGACGCCTCCCTGGGTCGCGTCCTTTCTGCCTATTGGATTACTTTCCAAAGGACTATCTGATGGTAATTGATGAGAGCCACGCAACGGTACCGCAGGTGCATGCCATGTTTGGGGGCGATCGAAGCCGAAAAGAGGCGCTGGTGGAATACGGGTTCCGACTTCCTGCTGCCATGGACAACCGTCCACTGAAGTTTGAGGAATTCGAGCAGATGCAGAACCAGGTGGTGTACGTCTCTGCCACGCCCGCAGACTACGAACTGGAGAAGACCGGTGGGGAATATATCGAGCAGATTATACGGCCTACAGGTCTGTTAGATCCCATCATTGAGGTGCGTCCAACCCTGAATCAGATCGACGACCTAATGGAAGAAATACAGCAGCGCGCAGAAATAGACGAAAGGGTGCTTGTAACCACACTTACCAAGAAGATGGCCGAAGAACTTACCAAGTACTTCACCAGGGTAGGGATACGAAGCCGCTATATTCACTCCGATGTGGAAACCCTCGAGCGCATTCAGATCATGCAGGATCTTCGTACCGGGCTTTTTGATGTACTGATTGGGGTCAATCTCTTACGGGAGGGATTGGATTTACCGGAAGTATCGCTGGTGGCCATTCTGGATGCCGATAAAGAGGGTATGCTCCGCTCCCGCCGCGCCATGATCCAAACAGTAGGGCGTGCCGCCCGGAATTTAAACGGTAAAGCCATACTCTATGCCGACCAGATAACCCGCAGTATGCAGGCTACTATCGACGAGACCAACTACCGCAGGGAAAAACAGATGCAGTATAACGCGAAGCACGGTATTGTGCCCAAACAGATAAACAAAAAGATTTCGGAGAGCCTTGTAGGTCGCACGAAGGATTTTCCGGACGCGCGTTATACCCAGCGAGAGGTCGTAAAGGAAAAGCAGCAGCTGGTTTCCGATCTTTCCGGGGAAGAGGTTTTAAAAATCATTGAGCAGAAGCAGAAGGAGATGGAGAAAGCGGCCAAAAATCTGGACTTTATACAGGCCGCAAGACTACGTGATGAGATTCAGACTCTGCGCGGGGTCGACTAATTGTGCGAGGCGCTTTTACGAAGAGGTCTTAGTAGGGAGTCCAGTCCATTGAGCTTTATCTCGTACATGGTGGAGAGCAGCATACCAAGCTCCCCTTGGGGCATTCCCTTACGCGAAAACCATTCCAGATAGGAGATCGGTAAATCGCAGTACATGGTTCCTTTGTATTTGCCGTAGGGCATATATTCCTGGCACAAACGCATCAGGATGTGGGGTTTTTCCTGTTTCATATGGAAAGGTCAATTTTTTCCTCGATTTCTTTAGGCTCAGGCAGAATGAGTTCATTTTCGTCCGTACTGAATTCGTCGCGGTATACCTGAATCAAAAGAACGGTCATGGAGACCAGGATGGGGCCGAAAATCAGTCCCATAAATCCAAAGAGGTTCATTCCCATGATAATTCCAAATACGGTGTTGAGCGGATGAATATTCTCGAGTTTTTTAAGAAGCGTGAAGCGCAGAACATTGTCGGTAAGTCCTACGGCTATGAGGCAGTAGATTAAAACGCCCACTCCCTGCCCGGTACTTCCTTCTGCAATCATAAATATCCCTACCGGAACGTATACAATGGCGGCCCCCACAATAGGAATCATGGAGGCTACTGCAGTGAGTGCAAAAAGAAGCATTGGGCTGGGCGCACCAAAGATAAGGTAGCCAATCAATGCCACAATCCCCTGCCCGAGGGCTACTACAGGAATCCCCACCGCGTTGGCCATGACAAGCTTGCGGAACTTCTCGCCGATTAAATTTATATTGGCTCTTTTCAGAGGCGCTGCATTGGCCACCACACGTTCGAAGACGCGCGGTTTCTCCAGCATGAAATACAGCATAAAAAACATGGAGGCTACAACGGACAGCGTATTGAAGGTGCCGCTCAGGGCTGAAGTGGAGAATTTGGCGGCGCTGTTTTTAATGCCCTCCAGGTTGTCTTTACTCAGTAAATCGATTCGTGTTTTGGAGAACACATAATCGTGGATCTTATTGAGAAAGACATTGAATTTCTCCATATACGATTTGGAATCGCCCAACCGCTCTACAATCATGTCACCAAGCAGATACACTGGAATTATCAAAACAATCAGACAGAGTATAATTATCGCAGCGGCCGCCCATGGGCTTTTCCACTCCCTTTCTTCCTGCAGATAAAAATTAAGATTGCGGCATACCACATAAAGGGTAAGGGCGCCCAGTACAGAGGGAATAAATAAGGCTAGATTATATACGATTAAGGCAATCAGGGAACATATCAGCAAAAGCAGAAATACCTGCTTTATTTTCACTGCACTGATTTGCTGGTATCTATTAGGCATAAGAATATATTAAGGCACTAAGGTTACTGCAGGCAAATATAGCCAACCTTAGCGCCTGATATTTACATATTTAAACTAAATTGTTATTTCTATACGCTCCTAGGATCCCTGGCAAAGGCCAGATACGAGGAATACATTGCCGCATAAAGGAATGGGAACGAGGCTAAAATTCCTATAAGGCAGAATAACAGACCCGCCATACTGATCAGAAAGCCTACCACTGTAATGGCAAGAAACGACCCGTAGTTTTGCTTTGCAATGGTAAAGGAATGCTGCAGTGCTTCCATAGCGTTGGCATTTTTAAGGACCAGTAAGGGATACCCCAACATAAAAAGAGGCGCAATCAGAATCCCTGGAAAAAAGCAAAGGGCAAAACCTATGGATATAAGTACCGTGGAGAGCAGCGAGTAGATAAGGATATTTAACGTGTTGTGCCGGTATCCGTAAAAGAGATCACTGGTGGTAAGGGCTGCTCCACGCTGGTATTTATCGGCCATATAAATAAGACCTGCAAAGAGGGGCGCGATGAGTATACCCATTAATCCGGAAGCTCCGTAGTATAATCCTACACCCTCAATCTCTAAAATACGCTCCAGGGTGATGCTTTCAGGGTCTTCACCCATTTGCTCTACAAGCGACTGGGAATCGATTCCAAAAAGCAGTTGAATGGCAAAGCTGGCCACCACATAAAGCACCATCGCAAGAAGAGCGTACAGGAAGATTCCCTTGTAGATTTCAAACGAGTGGGAGAGCACACTTCCAAAGTTTCGCTCCGGTCTTTGGATAGGGTTTGGTTGATTGAGTATTTCCATAGTTACGAGTTTTAAACAAATTTAATTATAAAATCGTAACGCAGGGATTAATTTTCCGGCTTTTCGTTAAATAGGCTGCTGTACAGGGAATAGATAATAGCGTTCCAGAACGGATAGGTAAAGAGCGCCCCCACAATAGTAAATATGCCCCCGTATTTGAAAAGGACGGCCACCATGCAGCACAGCAGTATCTCCATGGGAAAACGTTTCAGTGCTTTGTAATTGAGCGAGAGGGTTTCCAGCATCTTCTTGTCCAAGAAGAACATTAGGGGCGCGGAGAACAAGGTGATAAGGACCCATACTACCGCAAGGATTATGGTAGGGACGGTGTAGATATAAATCAGAAGCCAGAAGAGGTAGAAGCTGGCAAAAATGAAGAAGTTCTTACCGGCATAGCCCAAAAACAGATCACTTACCTTCGGACGCTCCTGGGTGTCGAGTTTACGGTACACTGCAAAAAGGCCTAGGTTTAAAGGGTAGAGAAATACGGCAGTGGCTACCATAATCCAGTAAAAATTCATAAATCCCGGCTGGCTCATCATCTCCTGCACGCCCTGCTGGTACTGCTCGATGCCCTGCTGAAGCTTCTCAGACAGACCTAAATAAAGATCAAGTACTCCGTAGCGCAATGCCGCGTAGTAGCCAATGCTTAGAAATACTGACAGGCTAATAAGACTGAACAGGAGCTGGTAGACTATGGTTCTGCCCCAGTAGGTAAATGCTTTTTTGAGAATCTGGTGTGTTTTTACAGGAGTGGAACTTCCGGTATGCATGTATTGGATTGATTTTGTGCAAAAGTACGCTTTAAATATATATTTTTGCCAGGTGAGTATGGACCCTACTACGCAATTTTCAAGAATGGACGAGCTTTCCCTGGCGGGACGTCCCTTTCTTTTTTTTGTAGATTTTCTTTTGGAGCAAGTCCTTGTGTATCCCCGTGAAGCGCTTGTGGGGGAAGATATATGGGTTCGGTTTCCGGGATTTTCTTACCCCGAAAACACCCCCGCTCCAAGTGGCAAATCACTTGATTTACAGTCCTTTCCACAGTCCTTTACTCAATACGAAAAAGGTTTTACTTCGATCCATAACCATATACAGAAGGGCAACTCCTACCTGGTAAACTATACCTGCTGCACTCCCATTCAGTGCACGCTGGATTTTAAGGAGCTTTTTTCCCTTGCCGAGGCCACCTATAAAGTCCGGTATAAAGACGATTTTCTTTTTTTCTCCCCTGAACCGTTTGTTCAGGTGGAAGGCGGCCGTATTTCCACCTATCCGATGAAAGGAACCATAGACGCGGCGCTGCCTAATGCAATGGAGCTGCTGCGGGGCGACGAAAAGGAAAAAGCAGAGCATTACACAGTAGTAGACCTTCTTCGAAACGATTTGAGTATGGTAGCAAACGAGGTGGAAGTAGCTCATTTTCAGAAGATAGACCTTATAAAAACCAACCGCAAGAACCTCTATGCCATGAGCTCTGAAATTGTAGGTAGAGTCAAGCCGGAATACGACAAGCGTATCGGCGCGCTGATTGCAAGACTGCTGCCTGCAGGATCCATTCTGGGTGCGCCCAAAGACAAGACCCTGGAGATCATAAAGGAGGCGGAAAACTACGCGCGGGGTTTTTATACGGGAGTTTGCGGCTATTTTGACGGAGAAAATCTCGATTCCTGCGTAATGATACGCTTTATGGAGCAGCACCACGGAGCACTCTATTTCAAGAGCGGAGGGGGTATTACCGGAATGAGTACGGCGGCCTCCGAGTACCAGGAAATGATAAATAAGATTTATGTACCAATTTCTTGAAAGTATACGAGTAGAGGGCGGCGTGGTCCACAATCTCGAACTGCATCAACAGCGAGTGGATCGGGCAGTACGCGCTTTTATGCCGGGGCGTAAAGTGCTGCTGGAGGAAGTTCTTAAGGAGGTGATTCTTCCTTCCCAGGGACTTTTCAAACTGCGCCTGGTGTACGGTAAAGAGATTAAAACCTCCTATACTGTAGCGCCCTACGCGCCCCCTACTTTTGAGAAGTTTATCGTGCGCGAAGTTCCGGAGCTTTCCTACCCGCACAAATTTTTGGACCGCAGGGAGCTGGAGTCCTTCCAGCCGGATATCCAAACGCAGGTACTGTTCACACAAGAGGGTTTTGTGACTGATTCTATCTTTTCCAATGTGGTATTCTTTGACGGAACCGGCTGGTTTACCCCCAGCCGCTACCTACTCGGGGGGGTGATGCGCAGAAGATTACTCTTGGATGGAGCCGTTGCAACGCAGAGCATTCACCTTAATGATCTTAAGGGCTTCACGCACTTTAGGCTGATCAATGCACTTAACGGAATGGATTCTCCACTTCGGTATCCCGTAGAGATGCTTCTTGGATAGCTTTTATCCCAGAGTCTTAAAATAAGACCTTAGAATTTCCGCGTTGGGTGCTTCTGCGGTGTCTACTTCTAATATCTGGGGTTTCTCTGAGGGATTAAAAAAGCTGCCCAGTACTCTTTCCAGGGAATTTTCCTCTTCCACGCGTACGTATCCAAAGCCGTAGTGCCTAGCAAGCAGCTCCGCATTAAGCTGGTGCCGCGTGGCTATGAATTCGTCCAGAATATTGCTGTTGGCCTGGTCGGGACCCGGGATGATTTTAAAGATATTGCCTTCCGAGTTGTTGAAGATAATAATACGGGTATAGGGTGGGATATAATTATTCCACAGACCATTAATATCGTAGAAAAAACCAATGTCGCCCGTTATAAGTAGGACCGGATGCGCACTTTTACAGGCAAAGCCCATTGCGGTGGAGGTGGATCCATCAATTCCGCTGGTTCCTCGATTGCAATACACCTTTTGGGGGTATTCAAAGAGCTGTGCGTAGCGAATGGCAGAACTGTTTGAAAAATGAATGACATAGTCTTGGGGGATACTTTTGGCCAATTCTCTGAAAAGATAAAGATCGCTGAATTCTACGTTCTTAGTGAAGTTCTCATGGAGCGCATCCTTGAACGTGCGAAGCGTGTCCCATAGGGTAAAATAGGGAGAGGGCTCCAGATTGATTGTAGAAAGAAGCTTGTTGAAGAACAGTTCGGGCGCCATTTTTATGCGCTCGGTAAGAGCAAAATAGGTGTCCGGGTGCCAGTACGGATCCACATGCCAATGCTGGGATATATTTGATTTTCTAAGGAATTGCTTGACTTTCTTTGATACCACATTCTGTCCCACGGTGATCAGTAGGTCTGGTGCGTACAAAGCGTACTCCTGGGGCGTAAAATTATAGATATACCGGTCTATATGCCTAAAGAACTTAGGGTGCGAAAGATTGGAGTGGACTTCGGAGAGAACCACTGCGGAATGGTTCTTCACAAGCTGCGCAAGTTGTGCTTCCAAATCCTTATTGGGCGCCTGCGACCCGACAAGAATAAGGATACGCCGGGAGGTATTCCACTGGGCGGTAAGTGTGGAGCTTAGTTCATGGAACGGTTTTTTGGTCTGCGGCTCAATGGTTGGGAACACGGGAAGTTCCGTGGTGAGCTCGTATAGGGGCTCGGAAAGGGGGATATTGATGTGCACCGGGCCACTCTTTTCCAGACAGAGCTCAATGGCGCTGCGCACTGTCTGCCAGTTGTGCTCGTGGGCATCCGGATCAGAGTCTTCCAGGAGCTGAAAGTCCCCGTAGGAGTGCTGCTGAAACAACTCCCGCTGGCGGATGGTCTGTCCGTCAAAAATATCTATGTATTCGGTGGGCCGGTCCGCCGTTAAAATCAATAGAGGAATGTTCTGATAAAATGCTTCCGTTACCGCGGGATAGTAGTTTGCGGCTGCCGAACCCGAGGTGCAGCATATTGCGGTGGGCACACCGCAGCTTTGCGCCATACCCAGTGCTACAAATGCGGCGCTTCGCTCATCTACTATAGAATAGCTCTTAAAGAAGTCGTTTTCACCGAAATGAATAGATAAGGGTGCGTTGCGTGATCCGGGAGAGAGCACAATATTGGAAATGCCGTACTGCTGAAGTAGGTGGGAGAGGATTTGTATACTCCGTTTGGATGAGTATTTTTTCATTTTACAAAGGTAGGGGTTTTTAGGATTTGCAGGTCCAGTGGACTCCTGCAAAAAAACATATCTTTGCTCTTTTAATACTCGCAAAATGAACAAAATTCCAAGTGTGGATCTGCGTGATTTCCTGTCGGACGACCCGGCACGCAAGCAAAAATTTGTAAATGAAATCGGAAAAGCCTACGAAGAAATAGGATTTGTTGCATTGAAAGGACACTTTTTAGACGAGAAGCTCGTCGGTGACCTGTACCAGGAGGTGAAGAGGTTCTTTGACCTTCCGGAGGAGACCAAGAAAAAATACGAAATTGAAGGAATCGGCGGACAGCGCGGATACGTGGGATTTGGTAAAGAAACAGCCAAAGGGTTCAAAAGGGCAGACCTGAAAGAATTCTGGCATTTTGGCCAGTACCTGGAGAAAGATTCCAAGTACCGCGAGGTATATCCGGACAATGTATATGTTTCGGAGCTTCCGGAGTTCAATACCGTGGGCGAGGCTGCGTATAAAAATCTGGAAAAGACGGGTAAGTATGTACTTCGGGCTCTGGCACTGTACCTGGGCCTGGAGGAAACCTACTTCGATGGCTATATTCATGAGGGCAACTCGATTTTGCGCCCAATCCATTACCCTCCTATAACCCAGGAGCCGGACGACGCGGTACGTGCCGCTGCCCACGGAGATATCAATCTCATTACGCTTCTGATGGGAGCGCAGGGTAAAGGTCTTCAGGTACAGAATCATAAAGGAGAATGGATCGATGCCATTGCTCAGGACGATGAGCTTATGATCAATGTAGGGGACATGCTCTCGCGGCATACCAACAATAAGCTTAAATCCACGATCCACCGAGTGGTGAATCCACCCAGGGAGCTATGGTCCACTTCACGCTACTCCATTCCTTTTTTCATGCACCCGGTAAGTGAAATGAAACTGGATGCTTTGGAGAATTGTGTGGATGCGGACCACCCTAAGCTTTATGAAGATACCACCGCAGGGGAGTTCCTTCACGAAAGGCTCGTGGAGTTAGGTCTCATTAAGTAAAACAGAGCCTTATACACTAAATAGCCCCTGGGAAAGTACTCCCGGGGGCTATTTCTTTAAGGAAATAAACGCAGCTGGGTGCCTCCTGAGGGATCGAACAGGGTGGTAGTGAGCTGAGGTCTTTTTCGGTCCTGGAAGTACTTTTTCCTTCCCAGTGCAAAACTCTGCGCAATGGCCTCTGCTACGGGACCCGATCCTCTTGTGCGTATAAAGAAGCGTTTTTCAGAGACTTCCCCTTCGCGGCAGTCTTTTAGCAGGTTACGTACTTTGCGGGCCTTATCAGGAAAGTGCGTCTCGATCCACCGGGAAAAGACCGGCTCTACCGTATCATTAAGTCTTAATAACGCATAACCTGCCGAACGTGCGCCGGCCTGCGAGGAAGCTTTCAGAATGGACAAGCATTCGTGGCTGGTAAGGCCTGGAATGATGGGAGCAACCATCACGTGCACGGGTATGCCGTGGGCGGAGAGGGTCTGAATGGTTTTGATCTTATTGCTCGCCGTGGAGGTCCGCGGCTCCATTACCCGCCGTAGCGGCTCATCGAGCGTGGGGATGCTTAAGGTCACGTAGGTTAAATTGTGCTTTGCAAGCTCTGAGAGAATATCCAGATCCCGCAGCACTAGGGCATTTTTTGTAATGATGGACACCGGATTCTTGTAGCGAAGGGCAAGTTCCAGCAGTGCGCGCGTCAGTCCCAACTTGCGTTCAATAGGCTGGTAGCAGTCCGTGTTACCGGAGAGCATGATTGTTTTCGGAACGTAGGACTTTTTCGTAAATAGGGCCTCAAGCAGAGAGGGGGCATTTTCCTTTACCAGTATGGTGCTTTCAAAGTCCAGACCAGCGGAATAGCCCCAGTATTCGTGCGTAGGCCGCGCAAAACAGTAGGCGCAGCCGTGCTCACACCCTTGGTAGGGATTCAGCGAGTACTCGAAATTAAGATCGGGGCTCGAAACCTGATTGACAATGGTTTTTGCCTCTACAGGATGGTATTTGGTCTGTACCGGTTCCCACTCAGCCGCTTCCTCTTCCAAGTGGTAGGTGCTGTAGGGATTTACGGTATTGAAAAGACTTCCCCGACCCTTGGACTTATCGTTCATTAGTAAAAAACCACCTGCCCAGGTAGGCAGGTGGTTGGCATTAGGTTGTTTTTTCTTTTTTGGTTTTCCCCGGAGCGGCAAGTTTCTCCAGACCGTCCTGGGTTTCATTCACCTTAAGCACGATGGTTTCCTTCTCTTTGATTTGCTTATTGACAAGCATTTCTGCGATAAGGTCTTCAATGTACTTCTGCACGGCGCGTTTCAGTGGACGGGCTCCGAAATCCTTGTCCCAGCCTTTCTCTGCAATGAAATCCTTGGCTTCATCGGTGAGCTCGATCTTATATCCCAGTTTTTCTATGCGGGCATAGAGCTTACTAAGCTCCAGGTCAATGATCCTACGGATGTCGGCCTGTTCGAGGGCGTTGAATATCACAATATCGTCGATACGGTTTAAAAATTCCGGAGCGAACGCCTTTTTAAGTGCGCTTTCGATCGTGGCGCGTGCCCGGGCATCGCTGGTGGATTTCTTGGCGGTGGTTCCAAAACCTACCCCGTCCCCAAAATCCTTAAGATCTCTTGTTCCAATATTGGAGGTTAGAATAATAATGGTATTGCGGAAATCAATCTTTCTTCCCAAACTGTCCGTAACGTGGCCCTCATCGAGGATCTGCAGCAGGATATTGAAGACATCCGGGTGTGCTTTTTCGATCTCATCGAGAAGCACCACCGCATAGGGTTTTCTGCGCACTGCTTCGGTAAGCTGTCCCCCTTCTTCGTATCCTACGTATCCTGGAGGCGCACCCACCAAACGCGACACCGCGAATTTTTCCATATACTCGCTCATATCGATTCTAATGAGCGCCTCATCGGAATCAAATAATTCCCGGGCCATTACCTTGGCAAGTTCGGTCTTTCCGACCCCTGTGGTCCCTAAAAATATGAAGGTTCCAATCGGGCGGTTGGGATCTTTCAGTCCAGCACGGTTTCGCTGGATGGCTTTAACTACTTTCTTTACGGCTTCCTGTTGCCCAATTACTTTACCGTTTAGCTTCTCGTCCATATGGGCCAGTTTGTCCAGCTCATTTTTACCTACTTTTGTAACAGGAATACCACTCATCATGGAAACTACTTCGGCTACGTTTTCTTCCGTAACCACTTCTTTTTTTTCCTTCACATCTTTATCCCACTGCTCCTGCGCGGAGGCCAGCTCCATAGAGAGGCGCTCTTCCTCGTCTTTCAATTTACGGGCTTCCAGATAGTCCTGCGCTTTTACCGCTTTCTGTTTAAGCTCTTTTATCTCCTCAATCTTTTTCTCATTTTCGATGATCTCCACCGGAACCTTCATATTCTTAATGTATACGCGGGACCCGGCCTCGTCCATTGCATCAATCGCTTTGTCGGGAAGAAACCTGTCGGTAATATAGCGCGAGGTCAGATTTACGCAGGCCTGAATAGCCTCGTCGGTATAGGTGACGTTATGGTGGTCTTCGTATTTGTCTTTAATTTGGTTCAAAATCAAAACGGTCTCCTCAATGGTGGTAGGTTCTACCATCACCTTTTGAAAACGCCGTTCCAAAGCGCCGTCTTTTTCTATATACTGTCGGTATTCGTCCAGGGTGGTGGCTCCAATGCATTGGATCTCCCCACGGGCCAGTGCAGGTTTGAACATATTGGAGGCATCCAGACTACCGGTGGAGCTTCCTGCACCCACGATTGTGTGCAGCTCGTCAATAAAGAGAATGACGTCGCGGTTTTTTTCAAGCTCGGTCATAATAGCCTTCATGCGCTCTTCAAACTGTCCGCGGTATTTGGTGCCCGCCACAAGACTGGCCAAATCCAGCGTAATTACCCGTTTGCCGTAGAGGACGCGGGAAACTTTCTTCTGGTGTATTCTAAGGGCAAGGCCTTCCGCGATGGCGGATTTTCCCACACCGGGCTCTCCGATCAGTAAGGGATTGTTTTTCTTTCTTCTGGAAAGAATCTGCGAGACCCGCTCGATTTCCTTTTCACGTCCAATGACCGGATCGAGTTTTCCGTCGCGGGCCAGGGCCGTGAGGTCCCTTCCGAAATTATCCAGCGTAGGGGTCTTGCTTTTTCCGGTACCCAGCGCGCCTGCAGGCTTACGCATCTGTCCGTATTCTTCTTTCTCTTCGTCATCGTCGTAGGCGCTCATACGTGGAGACTCGCCCGAGTTTTTGAGCATAGTCAGATATTCCTTGCTTACCTTTTCGTAATCTACATCGTAGGCGCTTAGAATATTGGACGTAGGGTCTTCGTATTTATAGAGAATGCCGAGCAAGAGATGCACGGTATTGATTTCGGAGCTTTTATACTGGCGGCACTCGAGTTCTGCACGGCGCAGGGCCTGATCTGCCATTTTAGTAAAAGAAATGCTGGTTGGTGCATCCTGTAGAGCACTTAAGGAGCTGGCGCTCATGGTCTCAATCTTCCGGCGCACCTGGGTAAGGTCCGCATTTAAATTTTGAAGTATATCACGCGCCGAATTATCGGTCTTGATAATACCAAGCAGTAAATGTTCGGTGTTTAAAAATTCGCTTTTCAACCGCCGTACTTCGCTTTTGCTTTGTTTGAAGACCCGGTCCAGGCCTTCTGAAAATTTATAATCCATAATCTTTTAGCATATTAGCGCGGTCAAAAGCAACCGCGGTATACTCAAAGTTACAAATACTTTACCAAAATCCCTGTGATGACTTTCTGTCACACCAATTTTCTATATCCTGTTGTAAATGTTTACCTTTGCGCTTTAATTTTTATCTTATGAGCCCTGAAACCGCCAGTTATTTTGGGTATGCTGCCTCAGTATTTATTGTCCTAAGTTTTGTACTGAAAGATTTACAGAAAATCCGACTGGTCAATATGATCGGCTGTATCTGTTTTGTAGTGTATGGCATCTTTAGCGGATGGCTGTGGCCCATCATCATACCCAATGCATTACTTTGCGTGATCCAGGGATACCACTTACTGAAAAAATAATCCAGGAAAAGGTCCGTAACCCCCAAGTATTATGACTATAAAAGAAAAGCAGCAGCAGCTAATTGAAGACTTCAGTTTTATGGAAGACTGGGAGGCTAAATACGAATACATAATTGATTTAGGCAAATCCCTTGCAGGGATGCCGGCTGAGAAGAAGTCCGATGCCAACTTAATCAAGGGTTGCCAGTCCAAGGTGTGGATCGACGCAGAATTTAAGGACGGCAAGCTTTTTTTTAATGCCGACAGCGACGGCATCTTGCCCAAAGGAATCGTCTCGATGCTTGTTTCCCTGTACAGCGGACATACCACAGAGGAAATACTTAGTTCGGATTTTGATTTTATCTCCAAAATCGGTCTCCAGGAATTTCTCTCCCCCTCCCGCGCCAACGGGCTGATGGCCATGACCAAGCAGATTAAGTTTTACGCGGTGGCATACCAGATTAAGTCTTGAAACGAATTCTAGCATACCGATTTTCTGCCTTTGGCGATGTGGCAATGATCGTTCCGGTAGTAAAAGCGTTTCTAGCGCAGCATCCCGACTGCCAGATTGTTATGGTGTCCCGTAGGCAGTTTGCTCCTTTGTTTGAGGGTATAGGCGGGCTGGAGTTTCATGGCGTGAACCTGGACCACTACAAAGGCCCTAAGGGACTCTTAACTCTTTTCTCCCTTCTGGAATCGCAGTTCAAGCCGGACTTTATTGCCGACCTGCACGATGTGATCCGCACCAAAACCATTACCACGCTTTTCAGTTTTAAGGGGTATAAGACCAGTATTTTAGATAAAGGCAAAGAAGAAAAGAAAGAACTTATTCGGTTGTGGGATAAGAAGTTTCGCCCCTTAAAGCCTACTACCGAGCGTTATGCGGATGTATTTCGGGCGCTGGGCTTTGACTTTTCACTTTCCCATAACTTGGAAAGTACAGTGCTCAGTCGGCAAGGTATAGGTCTTGCGCCCTTTGCCCAGCATAAGGGTAAGATGCTGCCTTTGGAAAAAACCTTTGAGCTGGCGCGCCGGCTCTCAACGAGCGAGCACATTTATCTTTTCGGAGCCAAAGGCCTGGAGCAGCAGCAGCTTGAAGAGTGGGAATCGCTTATTCCGGGATGCACTTCGCTTGCGGGAAAGTTAACGTTAAAAGAGGAGCTCGAACGAATATCTGGGCTAAAGGTGATGATTTCCATGGACTCGGCCAATATGCATCTGGCAAGTCTGGTAGGTACCCGCTGCATCTCGATTTGGGGCAGCACCCACCATTATGCAGGTTTTTTGGGCTATGGCCAAAGCGAAAGTGATGTCCTTGAAATAAAAGAACTTACCTGCCGCCCCTGCTCGGTTTTTGGCGACAAGCCCTGTTTCAGGGAAGACTACGCCTGTTTGGAGGAGATCAGCGTGGAATCTATTGTAGCGCACCTGGACCGCACGCTATAAAAAAAGCTGCCCGAAGGCAGCCTGATCAAATAATAAATTATTCGGTTGATTGTTACGCTAGTGTTACGTTGATTGCGTTCAATCCTTTGTTTCCTTGTTTCACGTCGAAAGTTACTTTGTCGTTTTCACGGATTCTACCGTTCAGTCCAGAAGTGTGAACAAAAATGTCCTCACCACCGTTTGATGGAGTTATAAATCCGAAACCTTTCGTTTCATTGAAGAATTTTACTGTGCCTTCTTGCATGGTATTAAAAATTAAAAATTGTATTTATTGCTTGACGATCTGGATATTAATTGCGGAATATCCTTTAGGTGATCTTTCTTTTTCGTATTTGACTTTGTTTCCTTTTTTTACTTCCCCGGAAACATTATTTATATGGAAGAATACATTTTCCTTCGTATTATTTTCGGTAATAAATCCGTAGCCCTTGTCGCTCAGGAAGGTTACAATCCCGGTTTTCTGTGGGTCCTCTGCGATAATTGGAGCAGCGCCTAGCTGAATATCCTCTGCATTGATCTCCAGTTTCTCCTGCTCATCGGGTTTCACTGAAGTTAACTGTCCGTTGGCGTCCACATAGAGAAACATATCCTCGATCGCTTTTCCTTTGTTGTTTTGCGTCTTACGTTCTTCACGCTTGGCCGCTTTTTCTTTTTGCTTCTGTATTTTTTTCTTTAGGTTTTCTTTTTTAGAGAAAGAATCTGACATATATTATAATAAATTTTTTAGGTGTGGTTGGGTTGCATCTGTACCTTCAGATGCGGTTTTTATACTTTATTAAAAGAGGGTGCTGATGGGAGCGTAGAACTGGTGTTAGTGATATTGAAATATCCGACAGAAATAGCAGGACAGGATCCTTATTTAAAAATTATAGTGCAAAGATATAAAAAAATAAATAAATAGCAGAAAATAATTAATTTTCAATAATTTATCGGTCCTCTTCATTAATTATTTTAATTCTATCCATACGGGTGCATGGTCGCTGGGCCGGTCCCATCCGCGAACTTCCTTAAGTACTCCAGCCGATAGTACGCGTTCTTTCAGCTGCTCGTTAAAAAGTATATGGTCGATGCGCATTCCGGCGTCGCGCCCGTAGGCGTTTCGAAAGTAATCCCAGAAGGTATACTCCCCGGAGTCCGTAAGCGCATCGGTCCATCCCTGCTGGAGTATTTCCTGAAATTTCTCCCGCACTTCTTCAGTAAAAAGGGCATTTTTTAGGTATTTCTCCGGTTTGTACACATCCTTTTCGGTAGGGATAATATTATAATCGCCCACTACAAGTACGGGTCGCTCCATGGTAATGAGCGCTTCCATCCGCGCAGCAAGCCTTTGGAGCCACTGGAGCTTATAGGTATATTTATCGGAATCCACAGGATTACCGTTGGGTACATATATGCAGCAGAGAATGAGCTGACCGGTTAGTAGTTCCAGGTAGCGGCTTTGCGTGTCGCTGGAGTCGCCTTCCAGGGTATCGCTACGCAATTCCAGATCGTGGTTCTTGGAAAGTACAGCTACTCCATTCCAGGACTTTTGCCCGTTAACCAGAGCTTTGTATCCTGCTTTTTCTACTTCTTGAAAAGGGAACTGCGCGCTGGTGCACTTAAGTTCCTGAAGGCAGAGTATATCCGGACTGTAGGTTTCCAGGAATCGCAGCAGCAAAGGAAGGCGGGCATTGACACTGTTTATATTAAAGGAGTAGATGCGCATCATACAATAGTAGGGTTTTACCAGCGGTTTTGGGTTTCATTTAAATGGTCCAGCCTTTCAAAATTTCCCGCCAAAGCGTGCTATGCTGCGCTCTGGTCTGATTTTGGCAGTGGAAATGAGTAGGTTATAAAGATTTCCTAGCCTATACTAATTATGAACTTTGACACTCTGGTACGCTTTGACCGCTCGTATAATACCCTAAGCTCTAGTGAGGTGCAGTGGCTGCGTCGCACGGTAGAGTCTGTCGAGCAGTTCGTTAAAAAATCGCGCGCGATCAATAAGCAGCCTTTCGCTACGCGCAATGCGCACGCCCAAACGTTCTCGGTACTTAGGGGTTATCTTTTTACAAACGATAATTTACCTGCCCAGGTACGTAGCATCTTTGATAAGGAAAATTATAAGGTACTGGTTCGGTATTCCCACGGTAATCCTTTGATTCGCCCGGTTAACCAATTTCTACCCGCCTACGGAATGGCCATTAAGATTTATTCCGACGGAGAGGAGTGGTCCTTCCCACTAGTGAATTTTCCCATTTTTCCAATCAAATCCGTTAAGAAAGTACTTCAGATATTTACAAATTTCAACGCTGCCGTTAGTAGCGCTACAAAAACCAAGCGCACCTTCTCTCTGGCATGGCTGCTGAAAAATATAGTGAGTGTGGTACCGTCGGCTCTTTCTTGGAGTATGCTTAAAAACACGGTGAAACTGCTTTTTAGAAAAAATCAGAGTGCGATTGGATTTCCGTATTACTCCGTAGGTGTGTACCGGATGGGCTCCTATATGATGAAGCTAAAAGCTACCCCAAGTAAGAAAGTTCCTTTAACGAACACAGGCGACCACCAAAGCTCGATAGAACAGGCACTAAGCAGTGGCGATGTACATTTTGACCTTACCGTGCAGCTGTGCGCAGATTTGCAGAATCAGCCGGTAAACGACCTTAGCGTTGAATGGAAGAATGCTCCGGAGTTCACTCTGGGAAGAATTCAGTTTACAAAAGGCTCTCTCAAGGACAGCTCGCTCATTCCTGCACATAAAACCAGTTTTAATCCTTTTGAAAATCCGCAGGAGCTTCAGCCGGTGGGACAGATCCAGTATCTGCGCAAAGATGTGTACGATGCATCCATCTCCACCAGAAGAGCGGAAGAATGACTATGAACTATAAAAAAAGGCAGCCCCTCCTGGAATTTACTCCCGAAGGCATCTACTGTCCTGAGGGAGATTTTTATGTGGACCCCTTGCGCCCGGTGAAAAAGGCCCTCATCACGCACGCCCATGCCGACCATGCGCGCTGGGGGATGAAGCAATATATCGCACACCACTATACCAAGTCGATCCTGCATTCCCGGCTTCCCGACCCGGTGGAGGTGCAGGGTGTGGAGTATAATACTCCGCTTACTATTAACGGAGTTAAAGTATCGTTTCATCCCGCGGGCCATGTGATTGGATCTGCACAGATCCGACTCGAGCACCGCGGCTATGTAGCGGTAGTCTCTGGGGATTATAAACTGGAGGACGACGGGATTTCCGCTCCGTTTGAGCCTGTACGCTGCCACGAGTTTGTAACGGAGTCCACCTTTGGACTTCCCATTTACCGCTGGGAAACGCAGCAAGCCCAATCCAAGGAGCTGAGCGACTGGGTAGAACTAAACCAGGCGCAGGGTAAAACCTCTGTCTTTGTGGGCTATTCCCTTGGAAAGGCCCAGCGCCTTATGAAAATGCTGGAAGGCAAAGGACCATTGTATGTACACCGTTCCATTGGAAAACTAAATGAGGCCTTTACTGAGGCAGGCGTTGGGCTTCCTACCTATATAGAGCAGGACTTCTTTGCCGATGTAAAACATCTTAAGGGCGGAGTAGTACTTGTCCCTCCGGCACTAATGGACAGCAATGTGATTAAAAAAATTCCCGATGCGGCAATCGGCCTTTGCAGCGGATGGATGCGTGTGCGGGGCTCAAGAAGGTGGCGAAGTGCCGACCGGGGCTTTGCAATAAGCGATCATGCCGATTGGCAGGGGCTACTTAAAGCCGTTAAGCTCACAGAGGCCGAGCATGTGCATGTCACCCACGGGCAAACCGAAGTATTTGCACGGTATCTACGGGAGCAGGGAATATCGGCCTCTGCGGTACCGGTACCGGGGTACAGTGAGAAACGGGATGACGACGAACAGACTGAAAATTTTTAAGGAGGATGGATAGATTCACGGAGCTGTTTATGGTACTTGAAAGTTCCAACAAGACCAGCGCAAAGATCGCTGCCTTGGTGGAGTATTTCTCCAGTGCACCCGAGCGCGATGTGCTGTGGGTCATTGCGCTTTTTTTGGGACGCCGGCCCAAGCGTCCCATCACGACCACGCTTCTTAAAAAGTACGCCATGGAGACTGCGCAGATTCCGGAGTGGCTGTTTCAGGAATCCTACAGCTCGGTCGGTGATTTAGGAGAGACGATTGCCCTAATCCTTCCAGAGTCGGAAACGGGCGAGAGTTTTAGTTTGGATTACTGGATGCGCGCAGTAATCGATCTCAAGGACAAGACGGAAGAGGAAAAAAAGGAATTTATTTTAGCGGCCTGGGATTCTCTGGGAGGAGTCCAGCGCTTTATCTTCAATAAGCTTTTGGGAGGAAGTTTCCGCATGGGCGTCTCTTCCAAGATGCTCACCACCGCCCTTGCGCAGTACAGCGGAAAAGAGGTGAACCATTTAATGCATGCCCTAATGGGGGAATGGGACCCTACTACGGAATCTTTGCAGGGCCTTTTGGAGGGAAACCATATAACACCGGGAAATTCAAGACCGTATCCGTTCTGTCTGGCTTATCCCGTGGATAAAATAGTAGAGGAGCAGTGGGAGGATAACAGGTTTTTAGTGGAGTATAAGTGGGACGGAATACGCGCCCAGATCATAAGGCGCAGTGCGGAAGTCTTTATCTGGTCCCGGGGCGAAGAGCTAATCACCGACCAGTTTCCGGAGATCCGCGATGCGGTGCTTACTCTGGAGGGTGATTTTGTACTGGACGGGGAACTACTGGTGGGCGATCCGCAGCAGGTCCGGGACTTTAGTGATCTGCAGAAAAGGCTTAACCGAAAGAGTGTCACCAAAAAACTCTTAGAGGAGTTACCGGTCTTTAGCTTTGTGTACGATCTGTTGGAAAAAGACGGAGAGGATCTGCGGGAGCGACCTCTAGAGCACCGCCGCGCTGTGCTGGAGGATTTTATGGCTTCCTTAGGTCCATCGCCACTTGCCCTTTCTCAAGTCATCCGCCCTGAATCGTGGGAGCATCTGGACCTAATCCGCACTAATTCAAGGGAAATCAACGCCGAGGGAGTGATGCTTAAGGCTTTAGCAGCTCCCTATGAGTCGGGAAGAAAAAAGGGGATTTGGTGGAAATGGAAAACAGCTCCCCTTACCATTGATGCTGTACTGATCTACGCGCAGAAAGGAAGTGGAAGACGAAGCGGATACTACACGGATTATACCTTTGCCGTGAGAGATCAGGACCGGCTCGTAACCATTGCCAAGGCCTACAGCGGGCTGACCGATAAAGAGATTATGGAAGTCAGCCGATTTGTAAGTAAGAATGCGCTGGAAAAGTTTGGCCCGGTCCGCACCGTAAAGCCCGAACTGGTATTTGAAATTGCATTTGAGGGAATTGCTTTCAGTTCCCGACATAAAAGTGGGGTGGCGCTTCGTTTCCCAAGGATTGTACGCTGGAGAAGGGATAAATCAGTGGAGGAGATAGATTCTCTTGAAGATATAAAACAGCTGATTTCATGACCAAAAAAAAGTACTTTCAGTCTGTAGGTTTTACGATTGTTTCGGAGTGGATGGAAAAGGCCGGCCGCACTCCCTTCTCGTTTCAGAAAAATACCTGGCACGCCTACTCAGAGGGTCTTTCCGGTATGGTGGTGGCCCCAACCGGTTTTGGAAAAACCTACTCGGTATTCTTGGGCATACTCATTGATTTTATGAACCGTCCCGAAAATTATGGCAAGGGGCTAAAGATGGTTTGGGTCACGCCCCTGCGCTCCCTTGCAAAGGATATAGGACTAGCCATGCAAAGCGCCATCGATGAAATTGGGCTCGACTGGACGGTAGGAGTGCGCAATGGAGATACCGATATTAAGGTGCGGCAGAAGCAGCTGCGTTCTATGCCGGACATTCTTTTGGTTACCCCGGAAAGCTTTCAGCTTCTCTTTACACATAAAAATTCATCCAGCTATTTTAAGTCCCTACGCTGCGTGGTAGTGGACGAGTGGCACGAACTTTTGGGAACCAAGCGAGGGGTGCTTACCGAACTCTGTATAGCCCATGTGCGCTCCTATAATATAGCACTGCAGGTTTGGGGTATTACGGCTACGATCGGTAATTTACAGGAGGCCCAGGAGGTGCTGCTTTACCAGCAGCGTAACACCTGCCAGATAGTTGCTAAAGAAAAAAAGAAGACGCAGATTATTCCGGTGCTTCCCGATGAGGTGGAGGTGCTTCCCTGGGCGGGGCACTTAGGGGCGAAAATGGCCGGAAAAGTAGTGGATATTATTCTGGGGTCACGCTCCACCATCGTTTTTACCAACACCCGCAGCCAGAGTGAGATGTGGTACCAGCTTCTGCTGGACGCTTATCCGGATTTTGCCGGTCAGATTGCTATTCACCACAGCTCTATTGATGCAGAACTCAGGACATGGATTGAAGAGAGCCTTTCCAGTGGAAAGCTTAAGGCCGTGGTTTCCACTTCCTCTCTGGATCTGGGAGTAGATTTTAAGCCGGTCGATACCGTGATTCAGATCGGATCGGTCAAAGGCGTTGCGCGCTTTATGCAGCGCGCGGGCCGTAGCGGCCATTCCCCATTTGAAGTGTCCAAAATTTACTGCGTACCGACGCACTCGCTGGAACTTATTGAAGTAGCGGCGGTAAAACAGGCTGTTAGGGATGGAGTTGTGGAGCGGCGGGATCCTATGGTACTGACTTTTGACGTACTTGCACAGTTTACGGTCTCCCTTGCGGTTGGCGAAGGCTTTTACAAGGAGGATTTATGGACAAAGGTTCAGCGGACCCATGCGTTTTCGTATATGAGCGAGAGTGAATTTCATGAAATTGTCGATTTCTTGGTTACTGGCGGAGGGGCACTTAAAAACTACAGCGAATTTAAAAAGATAGAAATACTTTCGGACGGACTTTTCAAAGTGCAGTTGCGGAAAATTGCCATGCTGCACCGCATGAACATGGGGGTGATTGTAAGTGATGCTATGATGAAGGTCAAATTCATTTCCGGAGGCTATATCGGAATGGTCGAAGAGTACTTCTTATCACGACTTAGAAAGGACGAGAAATTTATTCTTGCGGGAAGAGTTCTGGAACTGGTGATGATAAAAGAGATGACGGCGTACGTACGAAGCTCCAAGGGCCAGGCCGTAGCGCCGAGTTATCTGGGAGGAAGGCTTCCCTTAAGCTCGGATCTGGGAAGGTATTTGCGGGAAAAGCTATCGGGCAGCCTTTCGCCGAAGATTTCTGAAAAGGAACTTAAATTTCTTCATCCTGTAATGCAAAAGCAATTGGAATCCTCGCATCTGCCCCAAAACGATGAGTTTTTAGTGGAGGTAATTGAAAACCGCGACGGACACCATGTGTTCATGTATCCTTTTGAAGGGCGCGCCGTCCATGAAGTAATGGCCACGCTCATCGGTCTTAGGATATCCCGGATATCTAACATTTCGCTCTCTATGGCTATGAACGACTACGGGTTTGAACTCTACAGCGACAAGCCGATTCCCGTATCGCAGGAGAATATAGCAGAGCTGCTCCGCTCGGAGGGACTTATGCGCGATGTGGAGGCCAGTATCAATGCGGCGGAAATGGCGCGCAGGAAATTTCGGGATATTGCAGTGATTTCCGGACTGGTGCTTCAAAACCTATACGGAAAGCAGCGTAACAACAAATCCCTGCAGGCGTCTGCCGGTCTGATATTCAGTGTGCTGGAAGAGCATAATCCGAGCCACATACTGATCCGTCAGGCGTATAATGAGGTGTTCAACCAACAGCTCGAGGAGGTTCGATTAACTCAAGCCTTTGAGCGCATCAACAGCTCGAAAATAATCGTGGTTCAATCCCCGACCTTCACCCCACTTAGTTTTCCAATCAAGGTGGACAGCCTTCGCTCTATGATTTCCAGTGAGACCCTCAAAGAACGTATCCACAGGATGCAATTGGCTGCCTTAAAGAAGAAAGGCTCGCGAAGCAGCAAGAGATAACGTGTGGTTATCTTTTTGTAATTTTGGAGCGTGAAAATAAAACCGGAAGAGCTTTCGTATAATTTTCTGCAGAAATGCTGTGATACGGAAAATCAAATCATCCTAACCAATTACTTTCAGGCCGACTGGGAAGCCGATATACTGCTCATTGATGCGATGGGATACACGCATGAAATTGAGATCAAACTCTCCAAGGCGGATTTCAAAAACGATTTTAAAAAGCTCTATACACATTCCCAGACCGGGGAGCGTTTTCTAAAGCATGAGAAAATAAGCTGTGGTGACTACGCTTTTAATTCCTTCAGCTTTTTAGTTCCTATGGGTATGGTCCCCTACGAGGACATCCCCAAGCACTGCGGCATTATAGAATTTTACCACGACCAGGACCGGTGGGAAACGGAATTTACGGTAGTACGTCCTGCAGAAAAGGTGCATTCCATTCCGTATTGGGATCTGGTGGATAAGGACAGTTTTATGCGCAAGATGGCTTTAAACTTATTACATAAAAAGCTCCAGCTAAAAGGTCAGGACAGTGAGCTCATTTTAAAATCTTCCTATTAACGTATGCAAGTAGCTGAAAAGGACATCCATTTGAGGGGTGAACACTTTGTACTGACCAACCAGCGCGCATTGTACTGGCCAAGGTACCGCTCCTTGGTGCTCTCGGATCTGCATGTAGGAAAAGCGGCCCATTTCCGGAGAAACGGAATTGCGGTTCCCTCTAGCGTGATGCACAAAGACCTGGACCGACTTAAGGGACTTTGCGAATTTTTCGATGCCAAGGAAATCGTTGTCGCAGGAGATTTACTTCATGCCAGTGAAAACAGTGATGTGGCGTATTTTTCTCAGTGGCTTGAAGAATTACAAGGTATAGAGATCATTTTAGTAGAAGGAAACCACGACCGAATTTCCAAAAAGCGCTGGATAGAAATTGGGATAGGAGCGGTTTTGCCTGAACTAACCAGAGGCCCAGTTACGGTAGTGCACGAATTTAAGGCGGATTTCACTGGTTTTCAAATAAACGGCCATGTCCATCCGGGCGTAGTTTTGCAAAGTAAAACTGGCCGCCTTCGCCTTCCCTGTTTTCTTCATAATCCAGGAAGTTTACTGCTTCCCGCATTCAGCACCTTCACGGGCCTGGATACCACCAGAACCCCCAAAGGGGATGTGTACTGCTTCGACGAGGATTCGATATTCACTATCTAGCCCATCAAAGAAGGGGAAATGCCTTCAAACTGGGATCATAGTGTGGAAACGAGAAATTTTCCATCTTCGCTCCCTGTAGCCATTGGGATTGCATGGTTTCGTTAAGTACTACAGGCATACGGTATTTCGTGTTGTGGATAGTGGCCATAAGTTCGTTTGCCGAGGTTGTCACTATAGAGAAAGTGGGACAAGTGGCATGCGGAGATTCTGAATAGAGTCCTGCCAGAGCAAACGGCATATTACCGTTATCGAGCTGAATAAGGTGTTTTACTTTTTCTTTTCCCAGGGTATCCTGCCATTTCCATTCGTAAAAACCATTTACTAATACGAGGCAGCGATTGGAAACCGAATTTTTAAAGCTGGGTTTTTCTTCCAGGGTTTCAATACGTGCATTAAGGGTGGATCGTGCTATTGAAGTATCCTTTGCCCAGGAAGGAATGAGTCCCCACCTACCTGCTTTGCACTCTGTGGGATTCTCATCATAAATTAAGGGTAGAAGAGGATGCGAAAAACCATTTATAAAACCCGAGCGCGTAAAATTTTCTTCTACAGTATCGGCACCAAATACGGTCTTGATTTCTTTTCTGGAGAGCTGCGAAGATACGTAGTAGCACATAGGATTGGGTTATAAGGCTAAGGTACAAATCTTTAAGCGGCGCAAACTAAATATTGACTAATTTTGAGAAGAACCGCAAATATTTTTCCCATGGCTACTTCTTCCAACCGTTACGTCAGTGAGCTTCTTGCCAGCAAGGATGAACATCTGGATAAAATTCACCGAATCATACACAAATCTTTGAGTGAGGACTCCTTAGTTACGCAGAAGATTTCCGAAGTGGAGAAGGATAGCCAACGCCGGGAGAAGTGTGGGCAGACCGGATCGCTTCCTTTGGTGGCAGTTGGAAATTCATTTTACTCTTTGGTATTGTTCTCCTGGGGTGGATAAGTGCCAATGCGCTGTTTAAAGCAAGTGCTTTCGATCCCTACCCATTTATACTTCTTAACTTGGTGCTCTCGTGTCTTGCAGCACTCCAGGCTCCTGTAATTATGATGAGTCAGAACCGACAGGAAGCTAAGGATAAAACACGGGCAATTCAAGACTATATGGTTAATCTAAAATCCGAGATTGAAATTCGAAATCTTCATGAAAAGCTGGACATCTCCATTATAGACCAATACAAGCACCTTTGCCACATACAGCAGAAGCAGTTAGAAATGCTGGAAGAGATAAATGAAAAATTAAAAAAGAATCGAGGAATTTAAAATGCCTAGATTTGATAAACGTGAAAATTAAAATTTATCCCCTACTATCGATAACGGGTTGCGGCTTTGCGTTGTGGGGCATTTTTAGCACTACTGTTCACACGAAGCACAAATGTTGAATTTTGCACAAAAGTTTCTGCGAAGCACGTCAGCCCCCATAACGCAAAACCGCTGTTGAACTAAACCTCCGGTAGCTTTTCAGGTTTCTGCTTATTTAAAAGTAAGTTCAAATTTATTATTTTGTTTTTTTGAGTTTATGAAAATCAAGATTATAAACGGAATTAGAAGTGGATATCCAAATTCCATTTGTTTAGAAGGTTGAACGCTCTGGCAATCTCTCAACCACAAATCATTTACTGGATCTTGTTTGAAGCCGCCTGGGGTACTTTAAACCAATTCGGCATAACCGAAGGGTTGGAATTGGGAATGATTGGTGTTTTGCACACGTGGGGACAAAACCTAAGCCTTCATCTTCATTTACATTGCATTGTTCCGGGGGGTGGTATCAACAGGCAGGGAAAATGGAGAAAGAAAGTACGAACCGACAAATACCTGTTTCCGGTGAAAGCGATGAGCAAAGTGTTCCGTGCGAAGTTTGTGGCATTTATAAGAGCTTGTGGAATTACTGACCGGGATTTAATGGAGAAACTCTTCACCAAAAACTTTGTCGTCTATGCCAAAAGACCTTTTGGCGGACCGAAACAGGTGATCAAATACCTGGGGCGATACACCCACAAAGTCGCCATCAGCAACCATCGGATCAAAGAGGTAACGGATCAGCAGGTCCGCTTTGGCTACAAGGATTACCGGAAAGGCGGGGAGAAAAAGGAAATGACCCTGAGCAACCAGGAGTTTATTCGGCGCTTCAGTCTTCATATTCTACCGAGAAGGTTTGTACGAATCCGGCATTACGGGATCCTGAGCAGCAGCTGGAAAAGCGGGAAAATCCAGGCACTGCAATCCGATTTAAAGATCAAGATCCTGGCGGTAACACCCACAACGCTGCTCAATAAATGCCGATGCTGCAAGGAAGGAAACCTGATCACCATTACTGTTTTCGGTCAGCGTGGTCCGCCGCAGGAATATCTTTTCGTCACCCAACCTTTGTCTGCAAACTAAACTTTGTGGGTAAGGGAATCTGTGTTCTACAGCGAAGAAAACTCCGCAGAAAACACTCATAAAAGGCTACCAAATGCCACAAAAAAAAGCAGTCATTCTAAAAAACTGCTTTCTGTATCTAAATTCTAAAAACGATAACTCCATAGACTGCCAAAAAGCTACCGAAGGTTCCGTTCAACGGACTTTCATCTCATGCCCTGCGGACAAGACGAAAGCTTAGTTATTTGCCGTTTTTTATACTCGTTTAATCCTATTTATTGCGTGTCTTCCAAAAGTTATTCCTCCGATATTAAACAAGTCAGATAAGACGTTGATGTGGTATCTACTTTGCAAATTTGCTATTATTCTATCAGCGTGCTTATTAGACTTTCCAGACACCATTAAAGTTGTCGCAATATGAGAATTACCACTACTTCTAACCTGTCTCAGTAAGTGAGGTCTTAACTCATTTACTACTCCAATAAAATTAAACAATAACTCAGGATAGGGATTAAAATTCTTTACCTCACAAAAAGATATTAATGCTTTATTTTCTATGTAATAATATTTCATTTTACTATCATAAAAATCATCACTATCTAAAATCGAATTAGGTTTTATTATGCATATGTCTGGCGTTGTATAAGTGTCATTACTATGATAGGATTGAACGTTAATATTGTGTCTTATTTCAAAAATTAATTCCAAGTTTCCCTTTTTTCTCTTTACTTCAAAATAAGAGTACTTCGAAGGATTGCCTGCTGTTGTGCATTTATAGTTGAATTTGGTTTTTTGGAGATTTTTTATTTCAACTTCGTAGCCGTTGTTTTCATAAAAACGTACAATGTTGTTATAACAAGCCATTTCGAAAAAGTCACTTATCCTCTTCGAATTGTTGTAGATTGCAGACCGATTTTTTCGCAAATACGTTTCCACATCTCTTGTTAGCTCTTTTATATCTTTAAATGGATTAGCCATTGTCTTTATTTCTGTCTAATCCGTCTTTATAAACTTTGATTTTTCGAAGAAGTTCCTTTGTTTCTAAATACTCAAAAAGTCCCAACGGGATTGAATATTCTTCCATAAGTTTCTTGAAGGTCAATACAGTTTTGTTCAGTTTGAAAATTTCATTAGCAGACAAATCGTATGTTCCCAACTGCACGGAAACAGCTTCACTTTTGAAAACAACACGAGAAGTAAATTTCGTTGCAGAGTCAAAGTTCGAGAGAACACGCTTGTAGAAAATCGATAACGCCAAAAGAAGTTGAATTGTCTCAATGTCTTTTTTTAGATGAGCATAATAATCGTATCTACCAGAAATAAAGTAATTGATGTCGCTAAGTCTTCGATTATACTCAAACCTCATTTGCTCGCTTAATTTGTATGGTAGATTTTCTGTGAACAAATGTATCATCGATGTTCGGTCTTAAAGTGGCATATAACTCCAAATATACGCAATTGCGCTTTACAAGATTCATTAAAAATATTCTCCCAAAGACCTGTTATTAAAGGCCTACAAACATATTAAGCATTTGTAAGTACTTACAATTATTGCGTATGTTATGTAATAAACCTTACCGTGGGAAGACTGGATTTTTTATTTATTCTTTCATGAATCGTGAAGGGGTTGCTGAACTAGCAGTATGTCAGTAATACTGGCTGCGTACTTTTGCGAATAATCCTAGCTTTTTTGTGAATTTAAAGTTGTCGCTGCCGTAAGGTAGTAGTAAATTAGATTTTTAGGTGGGTATAAATAGGAAATGAGCCCAGCAAAAAAAGATAGTTGTCGAACGATAGGTGAAAATAAGAAAATATCCGTTTTCGTATTGCAGGTTAAAAAGTAGTATATAGGTACTAAGTGTACCGATATGCAGAACATCCCCCCGTCCAATGGTTGATTTTGAGGGTGCCCCCTACTTGGTAAATCAAAAATTTATTACGTGGAAAATTAGGATTTACGTATAAAAATTTTGAAGTAATATCTCATGGTGGGGACAGCGTGGAGAACAAAATGATTGAATAAAAATAACCACCTGCAAGACAAGTGGTTATAATTTTAAAAGTGGAGTTGGAGGGATTAGAACCCTATTATATTCTTTAAATTAATGAATTTTAAGGCGTACTGGCGATATTAAAACTTTTTGATAATGCAAATTATCGTCCACGTTTAATTTGGCAGAAAAAATGTTTAGAATAAATAAATCTCCTCATTTCTGGGAGATTCTAATTAATGTGGGCGGTACTGGGCTCGAACCAGCGACCTCTGCGATGTCAACGCAACGCTCTGAACCAACTGAGCTAACCGCCCCTTGCGGCAAGAAAAAATCCCACTAAAAAAAGCGGGATTTTTTGTTAAATAAGTGGGTCCTGAGGGATTCGAACCCCCGACCCTCTGGGTGTAAACCAGATGCTCTGAACCAACTGAGCTAAGAACCCTTATTTTTGGTTCGGCAAATATACGACGATTTTTTATTTCTCCAAATTTTTTTCAAGAAATTCGCCTACTACAAAGTTGCTGCCGCCGATAAATAGAACGTCGGATTTCTTAAGCCGCTTTAATGCAGATAAATAGGCCTGCTGAATACTTGGAAAAAAATTATAGCGTAAATCTTCTTTTTTTAATAATTCTTCATAGGTTTTGGGATCACGTCCTCTTGCTACGGAAGGAGCAGCAAAATAATAGTGCGCTTCTTTTGGAAGTAGGGAAATAATTTCCTGTACATCTTTATCCTTTACAAAGCCTAAAACAAGGTGGAGCGGTCGCTCTAACGCCTGAAGTTGCCTAAATACGTAGTTGAGGCCTGCGGGATTGTGCGCCGTATCGCAGATAATGAGAGGATCTGTGGAGAAAATCTGCCAGCGACCCATTAGCCCCGTGGATGCACTAACCGTAAGCAGGCCTTCTTTTTGGTCCTCCGTGGAAACTTCAAAGCCCAGTCCTGTAAGCTGCTCGACGATAGCAATAGCTACTTTTATGTTCTTTTGCTGGTACTTGCCTTCTAGATCCGACTGCATTGTAGTAGACACTGAAGTAGCGTCCACAAATCGAGCATTAAGCATAGAGGCTCTTTTCTGAATCACTTCGCGCACGATGGGATTCTCATCCCCACAGACGATGGGAACGTCCGGCTTTATTATTCCCGCTTTCTCCGTTGCTATTTCCTCCAAGGTAGAACCCAGTAAATCGGTGTGGTCAAAATCTACATTGGTTATGGCGCCCACCAGTGGGGTTATTATGTTGGTGGCGTCCAGGCGTCCTCCCAAGCCCGTCTCGATTACTGCAATATCCACTTTGCTGTGCTTAAAATACGCAAAGGCCATTACAGTAGTAAATTCAAAAAAGGACGGCGAAACGCGCCCAGCAATAGCTTGCAGCTGCTCAATAAAATCGGTTACAAATTCTTTATCGGCCGGAGCCCCGTTTACCTTAATGCGCTCGGTAAAATCGATTAAATGCGGTGAGGTGTAGAGCCCCACTTTGTATCCCGCGCGTTGGAGCATGGAGGCCACCATACTGGAAGTAGATCCCTTTCCATTGGTCCCTGCGATATGCACGGTAGGGAAGGCAAGTTGTGGATTTCCAAAGTGCGCACAAAGAGCGCTGATGTTTTCTAGACCCGGCTTGTAGGCCGAAGCGCCCTGCTGCTGGTAGTTGGGGATTTGAGCAAAGAGCCAGTCCACTGCCTGTTTGTAGCGGAAAAGGTCCCTGGTGTCTTCCATATTAAAAAGTAATTCGGTACGAACCGGTAGAGGTAGTTGTACTGCGTTCGGCCTTTACATAGCGTTTCACCCATTCTACGGTAACGGCAGTAATGCACGGGTCGGAAAGTCCCGAGGCGCGGCGCGCAGAGGTTACATTTCCGGCCTGATCGACCGTATAGTTGATAGTGATGGTTCCTGAAGCATCGCAGTCGTGGCTTGGCTGGGAGCCGCCCCGCCCCATGGTTCCGGGGATAAACCCTATGAGCTTGCGGTCCACCCCAATTCTACTGTCCCCGTTTCCGCTGCCGCCCACAGGATCGCCTGCATTGCCACTGGTAGTGGAACTTCCCTGGGATCCGGTAGTGGCCCCTTTCCCTTTAAGAAGGTTTCCTACGGCGGCCGTCCCCCGGGCATCGCCCTGGGATTTGGTCTGTGAGGTGGTCGAGCTTTTAGAGGTAGAGACGGTTTTTCGCTGCGTGGTATTCTGTGTGTTGGATGGCTTCGTAGTCTTTCTGGGCTCTGTGCTGGCCTTTTGCACGGCCGCGGTCTTACTTGTGCCTACAAGCACTTTTTCCACAGTTTGTATCTGCGCCTGGGCGGCAGTCTCTGTAGTGGTAGTCTGCTCCATAGAGGAGGCCGATCCCAGCTGGTTAGCGGGTTCTATCTCGCCGTTTCCGTCGGTATTATCTCCAAAGTTCAGGAGCATGGTGGTAACGGAGGGTGCGCTTTCCACGCTACGGGAAAAATTGTAGTAGTAAAGGAAAATCAGAAGCAAAACAGCGAACAGGGCCGTTAAAAAAGCGCTCAGCCTTCGGTCCCTTGTTTCCTGCAGTGTTCTGGTAGTTCTAGTGGCCATTAATTATTCTGTAGTGTTGCAATTGCAAGGTTATACTGGTGTTTCTCGGCAATTTCCATCACAAATACCACGTCTCCGTGCGGGGTCTGCTTATCGGCTCGAATGGTAAATGTTTTGTCTTGCTGCCCGCTAAGTACTGCTACCAATTTCTGTTCCAACAGCGTGCGCTCTATAGACTCGTCGTTTAGGTAAAAGGCCCCTTCCTTCGTTATGGATATGGTGGTGGGGTCCTGCGCCGGTACCGCCTCGGTGGAGACTTCCGGAAGTTTCACATCAATGGCGCTCTGGCTGATGGCAGAGCTGGTGATCATAAAAAAGATAAGCAGCAGGAAAATGATGTCCGTCATGGAGGCCATACTGAATTCCGCGCTTATTCGGTTTCTTCGTTTCAGCTCCATTAGATAGGTTTGTTTAAGGTGTCTAGAAATTCATTCACGTGCGTCTGGATCTTAAGCACCATGCGGTCTACTTTGGTCACCAGGATATTGTAAAAGAAGTAGGCCGGGATGCCCACTGCAAGTCCCGCTGCGGTGGTAGCCATCGCCGTATAGATTCCCGAGGCAAGAAGCTTGGGACTCACCGCACCGGTAACATTGGAGATCTCAAAAAAGGCCATGATCATTCCTATTACCGTACCTAAGAATCCCAGCATGGGCGCCGCTCCGGCGGCAGAGGCCAGCAGGTTCAAATTCTTTTCAAAGCGCGATACCTCGAGTTGCCCCTGGTTTTGCATCGCGTTGGATATATCGGCAATGGGGCGCCCGATCCGGGTCAGTCCCTTTTCGATCATCCGCGCCTCGGGCGAGTTAACGCTCTGGCAGTAATCTACGGCGGCCTCTATTTTGCCCTGCTGGACAAAATCATCAATATTTTCCAGGAAATCCGGTGTCTGCACCGAGGCCCTGGAGAGAAACAGATAGCGCTCAATAAAAACATAAAGCGCGAGCAGGCCTAGAAGGAAAATGAGCACCATGATGATATTTCCGACCACTCCGCCACTGGTAAGAATATCCCAAAGAGAGAATATTTGTTGTGAGGGCTGGCCTGCGGGTAGGGTAATGTTCTGTATGGGCGTAGAATTTTCCTGCATTTTATTTATTTTTTAATACCGTTTTGTCTAAAATAAGGGGCTAATATATAATAATCGAAATTAATCTTCCTCAATATCGAGGGTTTCCGGCGAAAAATCGCATTTCAGTTTAAAGTTCAGGGGATCTGTGGAGCCGGTGAGAAAATCCGAGATCTGGCCTTGCCAGTGAAGGGTTAATACGCCCTCTGAATTGTTTTGAAAAGAAAGTGTATTCTCCGTAACAAAGGCGTCTTCATCGTCGTACAGGTCCACCTCGCAAAAGCTTTCCTCAGCGTTCTCCGGCAGTTCAAGAGTAAGGCCCGAAAGCTCTTCACCAGGCACCGGAAAATCCGATATTTTAAATGCCAACTGGGGGAAGTGGTACTGAAGCGAATCGTCCTCCACATGATCCAGGGAATCGTCGGTTACAATATCCAGTTCTAAAAGGTGTTCCATATTACTGAAAACCGCCTTGCAATAGGTGTGCTGAAGATGGTATTTGAGTGTTTCTTCCGGATGGTAAATTTTTAAAATCCCTTTCATGAAACTACAAGTTCATTGTTAGTGTTAATAGGTGCTGTAAATATGCAAACAAAGATAGAAAATTGTCGTAAAGTGCGCGCGACTGAACCTGTTTTTCTCTAAAAGTAGGCGGCAATTCCCGATTGCCCCATGTAGGCATAAATTGCTATTTTAGCGTAAAATATAGAAGTTATGTGGCACCACTCTTTAAAGGTTTCAATTCTGCTAGGAATTTTACTGTTTTCCCTTGTAGGGTGTAAGCGTAAGGATTCACCATTAACGCGCGTGACTCCTGTGGAAATTGACTCCATCGCCAAGAATTACTACGAGCAGTACCTGAAGATGTATCCCCTGGAGGCCACCATGCAGGGGGACAACCGCTACAACGATTTACTTCCGGTGGATATCGACGAGGAATTCATATCGGGGGAAATTGCCTTCTATAATGAGGTGCTCAGTCAGATGAAGCAGATCGAGTACAAGAACCTCTCGGAAGAAAAAAAGATCATCTACGATGTTCTGGATTATACCTTGAAAGAAAAAATAGAGCGCTACGCCTACCATCCCGAGTATATTCCTTTCACGCAGTTTTCCGGCCTTCCGCTGGATTTTCCGGTACTGGGAAGCGGTCAGGGCGCACAGCCTTTCCAAACCGAAAAAGACTATGAGAACTGGCTCAAGCGGATGAACCAGTTTCCCAATTGGGCAGACACCGCTATAGAGAACTTCAGAAAAGGGATGCAAAGCGGCGTGGTGCTTCCCAAGGTTTTGGTAATTAAGATGATCCCCCAACTCTTAGCCGATGAAATCACTTCTTCGGATTTGCAGAAGAATATTTTTTACAAGCCCCTTATGGATTTCCCCGAGTCGTTTGGCGATAACGCTAAAGTACGTTTTACCCGGGAGTACCAGCAAACCATCAACACGCGAATAATCCCTTCCTATAAGAAACTGGCGGAATTTCTAGAGAAAGAATACCTTCCCAAAGCACGCGATACCCATGGCTATAATGCCAACGCCAAGGGTGAGGAGGCCTACGCATTTTACGTGAAGAGCTGGACTACCACCGATCTGACGCCGGAGGAGATCCATCAGATAGGACTCAGCGAAGTGGCGCGGATCGAAAAAGAAATGCAGGCGGTTCAAAAGCAGCTGAGCATTGGAGGCTCCCTCCCTGCGTTTCTGGAATACATCAAGACCGATCCCAAGGCCATGCCGTATGAAAATGCCGAGGAGGTACTCTCTGCTTTTGAGAAGATACATAATAAAATTAAGCCCAAGCTTAAAACCATGTTTAGCAGCACCCCCAAATCGGGCTTTGAAATCAGACAAACGGAAGCTTTCCGCGAAAAATCGGCAAGCGCCGAATACCGGCCCGGAACTCCGGATGGCGAGCGCCCCGGTATTTTTTATATCCCACTTCCGAGCCCTGCCACGTTTAATGTGACCTCCGGGATGGAGTCTTTATTTCTGCACGAGGCCATTCCCGGGCACCATTATCAGGTTTCCCTGCAGCAGGAAAACGAAAAGCTCCCTGCCTTTATGCGGTTTTCTTGGATCGGGGCGTACGGAGAAGGCTGGGCGCTTTATACCGAATCGCTGGGACCGGAACTGGGCCTCTACTCGGATCCCTACCAGAAAATGGGCGCTTTAAGCGATGAAATGCTGCGCGCCGTGCGTCTGGTGGTAGATACCGGTCTGCATACCGGAAAAATGAAACGCGAAGAGGCCGTGAATTACTTTTTAAGCAAGATTGCCTACGAAAAGTCCGCGGCCATTGCAGAAATTGAACGCTATATGGCACTACCGGGGCAGGCATTAAGCTATAAGATCGGCGCAATGAAGATTATGGAGCTTCGTAAAACACTTGAAAAACAGATGGGTGAGCGCTTTTCCCTACCGGAATTTCATGAAGAGGTCTTAAATAGTGGCAGTCTTCCGCTCGGAGTTTTGGAACGTAAATTAAAGCAGTGGGCAAAAGCGGAGCGGGAGTCCTCGAATGGATAATTTTAAATGCGCTCGGTGATTTGATGTAAAATGTGGAACGGAATTTGCCAAATATTTTCGGGTATTAATTAAAAATTGGTATCTGTTTTAAAAATGTTTATTTTTGAATGCGCCAATTAAGGCACTAACGGAAAATTAGTTAGGGGTTTATGAGTATAATTATAATCGATGACAACGTAGAGATCTGCACTTTGATAGAAGATGTGCTCACCTCGGAAGGATTTAAGTGCCGGAGCTGTACGAATCCCATCATTGTATTTGAAATGATCAAGCAGCAAAAGCCCCGACTTATCGTAACGGATATGCTTATGTCTGGAATCGACGGCCGCGAAATTGTCAAGCAGTTGAAGGGGGACGATTCCACCAGCGATATAAAGGTCCTTTTAATTTCTGCCCATCCCCATGCGGGACCGATCAGCTCGGATGTAGGGGCCGACGCGCACCTTTCCAAACCGTTTGAGATTTCGGATCTCACCGACCGCGTACGCGCCCTTATGTCGTAGGTTTTTCAAAGAGCATGCGCGTAATATAATCCCCGGCGCGCGAACCTCTGGCAGGGGAATATTCCCTTCCGTAGTAAATAATTTGTAGGTGCAGTGTGTTCCATTTCTCTTTTGGGAAAAGGCTTTTGGCGTCGCGCTCTGTTTCCACAACGTTTTTACCCTTCGTTAGTTTCCACTGCTTCATGAGCCGGTGAATATGCGTATCCACCGGAAAGGCTGGAATTCCGTAGGCCTGACTCATCACCACCGAGGCCGTTTTATGTCCTACTCCGGGAAGCGCTTCGAGTTCCTCGTAGGTTTGGGGCACAATCCCCCCGTGTTTCTCCACGAGCATTTGGGCCATGGCTTTCAGATTCTTGGCCTTGGTGTTGGAAAGGCCGATTTCCTTGATTAGCTCTTTTATTTCGTGTACTTCTAAGCGCGAAAGAGACAGTGCGTCCGGCGCTTTTTGAAAAAGAGCAGGAGTAATTTGATTAACCTTTTTGTCGGTGGTCTGCGCCGAGAGGGCTACGGCGACCAGAAGCGTGAAGGGATCGCTGTGGTCCAGAGGAATAGGCGTTACGGGGTAGAGTTTTTCCAGCTCCTGCTGGACAATCTGGGCTCTTTGCTTTTTTGTCATAAGAGATGTACTTTAGTGCAAAAATAATCTAATATGGTGACAATAGGATCTTCATTGCCGGAGTTCAAGTTGGAAAATCAGGAAGGGGTGTGGGTAGAATCTGCCGATTTTGCAGGCCGTCCCCTGGTGGTGTTCTTTTACCCCCAGGCCAGTACGCCTACCTGCACGGTAGAGGTATGTAATCTGCGGGACCATTTTAAGGAGCTTGAGAAGAAAGGGTACCGGTTGGTGGGTATTTCCGCCGACCCGGTAAGCAAGCAGAAAAAATTCCACAGTAAAAACACTCTGCCGTTTGATTTATTAAGTGATACCAGCCACGAGGTACTGGAAGCATTTGGGGTATGGCAGCAGAAAAAAACCTTTGGCAGGGAATATATGGGGATTGTACGAAAGACATTTCTCTTTGACTCCAAAGGAATCTGTACGCACATCATTGAAAAAGTGCGCTCCAAAGAAGCCTCCGAGCAGATCCTCTCCTTACCACAGTAAAAAAACAAGAGGCTGTCCCCATAACTAAAAATGAGGACAGTCTTTTGTTTTTAGCCAATTGGGGTTAAAAAAGTAGATTTTGGGTTTTTAGCCCAAGCAGAAGGACGGTTTATGCCGTCCTTTTCTTGA
>NZ_JADKYY010000006.1 GCF_015354315.1 Planobacterium oryzisoli | reverse complement strand
TCAAGAAAAGGACGGCATAAACCGTCCTTCTGCTTGGGCTAAAAACCCAAAATCTACTTTTTTAACCCCAATTGGCTAAAAACAAAAGACTGTCCTCATTTTAGTTATGGGGACAGCCTCTTATTAATTACTTTTTACTTTTTTTCTTCTAGTAGCGGTAGTATTCCGGTTTAAATGGTCCTTGAACCTCTACGCCTATATAATTGGCTTGATCCTGACTTAAAGTCTCCAGTTCCACTCCCAACTTTTCTAAGTGTAGCGCTGCCACCTTCTCATCCAGATGTTTAGGAAGCATATATACCTCGTTCTGGTAGTTTTCTCCGTTTGTCCAAAGTTCTATTTGAGCAAGAGTTTGGTTGGTAAAGGAATTACTCATTACAAAGCTCGGATGTCCGGTTGCACAACCCAGATTAACAAGTCTGCCTTCTGCTAAAATCAGTATTTCTTTGCCCTCTACATTGTAGAGATCCACCTGTGGCTTTATCTGTACCTTTGTGCTTCCGTAGTTCAAGTTCAACCATTTCATATCAATCTCGTTATCAAAATGACCAATGTTGCAAACAATGGTTTTATCTTTCATATTTAAGAAATGCTCTTGGCGCACGATATTAAAATTACCGGTGGTAGTGATTACAATATCCGCATTACCTACCACTGTTTCCAATCTCTTTACTTCAAAACCGTCCATGGCTGCTTGCAGCGCACAAATTGGATCAATCTCTGTAACGGTCACAATGGATCCAGCGCCCCGGAACGATGCTGCAGTACCTTTTCCTACATCACCATAACCACACACTACGACTCTCTTACCCGCCAGCATTACATCGGTGGCACGGCGGATAGCATCTACCGCCGATTCACGACATCCGTACTTATTGTCAAACTTACTCTTTGTTACCGAATCATTAACATTGATTGCAGGCATAACTAAGGTGCCGTTCTTCATTCTTTCGTACAACCGGTGAACCCCAGTCGTAGTCTCTTCGGAGAGACCTTTTATTCCATCGGTCAATTCTGGATATCGGTCAAAAACCATGTTGGTCAAATCGCCTCCGTCATCCAAAATCATGTTTAGAGGTGTACGCTCCTGACCAAAGAACAGAGTCTGCTCAATACACCAGTCAAATTCCTCTTCGTTCATCCCTTTCCAAGCATACACAGGAATCCCTGCGGCGGCAATTGCAGCGGCAGCATGGTCCTGCGTAGAGAAAATGTTACATGAAGACCAAGTTACCTCTGCACCCAGAGCTACCAGTGTTTCAATGAGTACCGCTGTTTGAATCGTCATGTGAAGGCATCCTGCGATGCGGGCTCCCTTTAAAGGCTGCGAGGGTCCATATTCTTTTCTAAGTGCCATCAACCCAGGCATTTCTGCCTCAGCCAATTGTATTTCTTTACGGCCCCAGTCCGCTAGAGTAATGTCTTTTACCTTATAAGGTACGTATTGTGTAGTAACTTCCATTTAAATCAAATAATTTTTGCAAATTTACGAACTATATCCCTGCCTGCAAAATATGCCTTTTCACCTGGATTTCAGTACACCGCACTCTACCGTTCTATTTTGGAAGTATGACGATAAAAGTGATGAGTTTGATCATAATGCTCTTATAGAACCAGAGAATTTTCAGCGCATAGAACACTACCATCCCAAAAAACTCTCAGAGTATCTGATGGTAAGGAGATTGCTCAAAATGGTACTTCCCAATCATAAAATACTGTATAAGACCATTGGACAGCCCTACCTCCATCCCAAGGATGCTTTCATCTCTATAACACATTCCTTTCCCTTCGCTGCTCTTGCAGTGTCCAATAAGCGCGTGGGAATAGATATTGAGAAAATAATGCCCAAGATCCTAAAGATAAAGGAGAAATTTCTTCATGATTCTGAGCACCAGTGGACCCAGAATGAAAATGAAGTGGAGTGGCTCACCGTCATTTGGGTGATCAAAGAAGCACTGTATAAACTGCACCCTAGCAAATACTGGTCACTAAAGAAGCACTATAGAGTAGAGCCTTTTTCCCTGGAAGATACTTCTGCAATTTGCTGCAGTGTATTTGATGAGCAGTTTACCGATAGCTACAATGCAAAAGTGGTTCGGATGGGTGAGTATTATTTTGCTCTCGTCGAGGAACATCATGTCCTAAACTTCAAAATATCTAGTGGCAGTCTGTTCTAGATCTCTTTGTGAAATGTTTCCAAAACTTTTCGTTGCTCCCGGACTACATCAAGAAGCAGTTCCATGATATCATAGATGTTCTTTAACTCGGTGAGCCGTGGCACTAAAGTAGGATCGCGGTGATCTAAAAACTTCTCCTCCGTCAATTGCTCTTTTCGTTCTTCCAGAAGTTCTTCTACTGCACTGGATATAAAATTATCAGTGTCGTTGTGCATACTTGTAGTTGGTCTATTTTCCAGCAGGGCTTTGGATGTTTCAAGCTGAGATAGGATCTTTTTTTGCCAGTTAGCGACAGAAAGTTCAGGATATTTACCATCGGAGGCATACTGAGCGAGCGAGGCCGAATAGGCTGTGACCAGGTGCGAAGTGTTTACAAATTGGTGTACAATTTCCAGGCGTCGTTGTTGATTCTTTGGATCGGAAAGCATTCGTTGGAAATTGTCCGAGAGATTTGCAAGGGCGATGACCGCTTCCTTACGTGCTAACTTGTAATTCTGATTGTCTATATTTTCTCCCTGCAAGCGCTTGCATACGAGCATGAGGTAGTCTGTATTGGCTTGCAGGCTTTTACGCATTAATAGTGGATTCTGGGAGTGCTCCCATACGGGCAGGACAAAGTAAGAAACCGCATAGACGATCACACCCGCAATGGCAGTGTCAATAAGTCGGTCCCGAAACAACGCATTTATGTTGCCAGGATTAAGGAAGTTAAAACCAATGAAAATGTAAATGGTCATAAAAAAAACTGCCCAAGCGTACTTTCCTTTTAGAAGGGTGAAGCAAAAAATCATACTGCCCAGCAGTATGCTCAGTAACACAGTGGGATGGCTGGTGCTCTTTAAGATCCAATAAGCTACCACGGCGCCCCCCAAAGTACCATAGAGTCGAAGGAGATTACGGTGCTTGGTGGTCGAATACGCAGGTCGCATAATGGCCAGAATAGTTATAAGGATCCAGTAGGAATGACCAATGCTGTAATAGGGGACAAGACTTAAAAGATACCCTATGCTCAAGGCAGTTACGATCCGCACTGCATGGCGGAAATGGTAACTTTTCAAGGACAGGTTGTCGCGGAAAACTTTTGTGCTGAGTTTTTCTTCTTTGGGTACAAATAAATTCAGATCTAATCCCGAGGAGAGACTTTTTGCCATCCGGATGTCTTGTGTGCCAATCTTATAAATGGTGGAAATGTCTTCCGTGACGCTCGAAATTCTGCTGAGAACTAGTCGCAGTGCCATAAAATCTTCTAGTGTTTGCGCCGATAAATGGTTCTTCCGAAGTTCAAAAAATGTATGGTAGAGTTTTCGATGGGCTTCTTTATAGTCTTTTTGCGGGCGTGGTTTTGCACTTGCTTGCAATGATATTCCTATGCCAATAAGTTCTGTGGAGAGTAGCTGGAGGTACGAGGAGATTTCTTCTAAGATATGGTGCTTGTCGAATGCACTATGAAGTTTTCTGTAATTTTGATCGGAGGTGAAAAGCTTTTCATAGAGATCGATGGAATTTAAAAACAGTAGCATGAGAAGTCGAGAGGTGGTAGTGGACTCACTAACTAGTGTACGGGTCTTAAAGACTACTTCACGCGTGTCCTGCTGAAGGTTTTTAATATTTATTTGCTTAGCGATGACCAGAGAGTAGGTACTTTCGTAATCTACTGACAGTTCGTAGAACTCAGCCTTGAGTTTTAAATATTCGCCTAGTTCAAGATAGTTCTCACCAATCATCTGTGAAGCCAATTTGTAGGGTTGCAGTTTACTGAAAACGAGAAAAACAAGTAAATACCATAAACTCCCCAGTGCATACACAAGTATGTTCTTGGCTACAGGACCCTGAGTAAGGTGCCCGTCAATAAATATAGAATAAACCACTAGAGTTAGGCCTCCCACAGCCATTAGCCTTTGTCCGTAAACTCCTATCATGGAAAAGAATAACCCAAAAACGATTAGAGTCAAGAGTGCGGCAACGGGATAAGGAGCAAGCAACATCCCAATCCAAGCGACAAAGGTGAGAGAGAGTACCGCAAGAAGTAGAGCGTTCCTTCTACGAATGAAAGGGCCGACTTGGTCAGTCAATCCCACAAAGCTGGTTGCAAGCGGAAAAAGGAAGTACTCTTTCAAAAGACCAAAATAGGCTAAGAGAATACTCGGCAATACAATAGACAGGGCAATTCGAGTTCCTGCATAGAGGTACTGACTGCTTATAAATTTCTTGATTTCCTGTCCGTAAGGATTCATGCTGCAAAGTACGTACAAAAAAGAGAATTACTCAAGGCGGTATATTTATTTCCTCTTATAAATGATGGATTTTTTTAACTTATAATTTGTGGAAGTGTGAGGTGGTAATTGCGCTAAATACTTAGATAATTTTCTTAATGTTTGTAATTCTTAAGCCGATTAATATTTGTAATTTAGGCTGGTTATCACACGTTCTTTAACTATGCATTCTATTTCTCCCCATTCCCTATTTACTCCAGAAGACATATATCTCTTCAGAGAAGGTAGGCACTACAGACTTTACGATAAGTTTGGAAGCCATGCGCTAACCATAGATGGTAAAAAGGGCGTACAGTTTTCTGTATGGGCTCCTCATGCCAAAGAAGTTTCCGTTATAGGTGAATTTAACGGATGGCATAGTGAGGCGCACAAACTTTTTCCCAGATGGGACAGCTCAGGTATTTGGGAGGGATTTATTGAAGACCTCGATTGGGGGACACTGTATAAATATGCGGTTAGAACTCTATCCGGAGAACTACTTGAAAAGAGTGATCCTTATGCGGTAAGTTGGGAACAAAACCGACAAGCAGCCTCTTTGGTATCCACTACATGGTTTGAATGGAGCGACAAAGAATGGATGAGTCAACGGCATTTACGAAATAGTCTCTCTTCGCCTATTTCTGTTTATGAGATGCATCTAGGATCGTGGATGAGGGATCCGAACGATCCGGAACGGTTTTTAAGTTATGGTGAAATTTCCAAACAACTTATTCCTTATCTTCAGAATATGGGTTTCACTCATGTGGAATTCATGCCTGTTATGGAACATCCTTTCGAACCAAGTTGGGGGTATCAAGTTACAGGTTATTTTGCGGCCAATTCTAGATTTGGGGCACCTCAGGATTTAATGCAGTTGATCAATGATTTACATAATAGTGGAATAGGAGTGCTGCTCGATTGGGTGCCGTCCCATTTTCCGGGAGATGCCAACGGTCTGCATTATTTTGACGGATCCTATTTGTATGAGCATCCAGACCCGCGCAGAGGGTACCACCCACAATGGAATTCCCATATTTTTGATTACGGTAAGAATGAGGTGCGCTCCTTTCTAATTTCTAATGCATTGTTTTGGTTGGACCGTTACCATGCAGACGGTTTACGGGTGGATGCGGTAACTTCTATGCTGTATCTGGATTACGCCAGAGACCCGGGTGCCTGGGAACCCAATGTTTTCGGCGGCAATGTGAATCTCGAGGCAAAGAATTTTCTTCAGGAATTTAATTCCGCAGTTTACAAATACTATCCCGATACTATCACCATTGCAGAGGAAAGCTCCGACTTTCCTATGCTAACTACTCCTGTGTATGCTGGAGGAGTGGGATTTGGTATGAAATGGATGATGGGTTGGATGCACGATACTTTGGCATATTTTAAATTAGATCCTTCCGAACGTAAGTACCACCATAGTAAGGTGACATTTACTTCCATGTACATGTACAATGCCAACTACATGATGCCCTTGTCTCATGACGAGGTGGTTCACGGCAAGAGCAGTATGATTTATAAAATGCCTGGGGATGAATGGAATAAGTTTGCGAACCTCAGAGCTTTGTATACTTACATGTATACGTTTCCTGGTGCGAAACTGCTTTTTATGGGTTGTGAGTTTGCTCAAACAAACGAATGGGACTTTGCGGCATCCCTGAACTGGTCATTACTGGAGTATCCTGTGCATCGGGGTATGCAAGATTACGTAGCGGATTTAAACCGTTTGTATAAAGACTCTCCTTCTCTTTATGAACTACAGTTTGAAAGCGAAGGATTCGAATGGGTGGAAGCCAACGATGCGGAACACTCTTTGTTCGTGTACCTAAGAAAGGGAAAAAAGTCCACAGAGCAGATCATGTGTGTTTTGAATTTAAGACCATATCCATTAGAGTATAAGATAGGTGTAGAGGAAGGCTCGTCGTGGAAGGTACTTCTGAATTCCGATGAAAGTAAATACGGTGGAAGCGGGATGACTGCAGTAGTGCTTGATGAGCAGGACGAGGAATGGATGTTTCGAAAAAATTCCATTATACTACAACTTCCACCCCTTTGTGGGGTACTTCTCCAACGCCAAGCGTAGGTATAATAAACAACAGCTATAAATTAAATATGAAGATAATACATTTATCTACAGAGTGTTTTCCGGTGGCTAAGGTGGGTGGACTTGCAGATGTGGTAGGGGCACTGCCAAAATATTTAAATCAGATTAAAGGAGTAGAGTCGAGTGTTGTTATGCCTTGGTACGATCGTAGTTTTGTGCATGAACACCAATTCGAAACGGTCTTTGACGGTTGGATACACCAGGATGCCCAAATGCTTCAAGTCCTGGTACTAAAAGAAAGGCAGCATGTACTAGGGTTTCCCCTCTATTTGGTAAAGATACCTGGGTTGCTTGACAGGGAAAATCCTTACGGATATTGGGACGAAAGCCAGCAGTTCCTGGCGTTTCAGCATGGAGTTCTACACTGGCTAAGTGCTATGCAGATCCGTCCCGACGTGTTGCATTGCCACGACTACCATACAGGTTTAGTTCCTTTTATGGTGGAGCATTGTTATGAATTTCGCTTCTTGAAAGGCGTCAGAACCATTGGGACCATACATAATGGCGAATATCAAGGCGCTATGGAATGGTCTATGCTCAGTTATTTCCCATGGATTGACAACCAGCAGGTACTAGGGCTCCTGGATTGGAATGGCAAAATTAATCCGCTCGCAGCAATGTTAAAATGTACTCATGCTTTCAATGCGGTATCCAAAGGTTATCTCGAAGAACTCTTTCATAATTTCAGGGGGCTTGAAAGGCTCGTCCAACACGAGCACCAAAAAGCTTTTGGTATTATTAATGGTATAGATACATCTCTGTGGGATCCAGCTACCGATCATTATCTTTCATTCAATTATACTAGTGAGTCCGTTATCGATGGTAAAGCTTTTAATAAAAGCAAGCTCTGTAAACAGTATGGATTGAATGAGTCGTTGCCGTTGGTAGGATTTATTGGCCGCTTTGCTTTGGAAAAAGGTGCAGACCTGTTACCTGATATTATAAGTCAGATCATTCAGCAAACCTACGGTGGAGTGAATGTCATTGTTCTTGGTTCAGGCGATCCCGCAATGGAGTTTGAATTAGAACAAGTCAACCAGCGATTTTCCAACTTTGCTTTCGATAGGGGGTATAAGGAAGAGTTATCTCATCACATCTATGCTTCCAGCGACTTTCTGCTAATGCCTTCCAGGGTGGAACCTTGTGGGCTAAACCAAATGTATGCGATGCGCTACGGAACAATTCCAGTCGTTCGCTATACGGGTGGTCTTAAGGATACTGTAGAGGATATAAGCACAGGAGGTGCGGGCATTAATTTTGCATACGCCACGGCGGATGCTGCGGTGGGTGCACTCCATCGTGCACTGCATATCTACCACCAGCCCGATTTGATGGGTGCCCTTATACAAGCCAATATGTCCTTTGATTTCTCCTGGCAGGCATCGGCCAATAAATATTTAAATTTATATAAAGGAGAGTCATTAGAATGAAAAATAAACTATAACAAATACACAAAATATGAAACCCAACGTAATTTCCATTGTTCTAGGAGGAGGACGCGGTAGCCGTCTCTTTCCCCTGACACATTCCAGATCCAAACCGGCTGTTCCGATTGCTGGTAAATACCGTTTGGTAGATATACCGATCTCAAATTGTCTAAACTCTGGATACAATAAAATTTTAGTTCTTACCCAGTTTAATTCTGCCTCCTTAAATTCCCACATTAAAAATTCTTACCATTTCGATATTTTCAGTAAAGGATTTGTGGATATACTTGCGGCAGAACAGAATGTAGACAGTGACCAATGGTATCAGGGTACTGCAGATGCAGTACGCCAAAGTATGAAACATCTGGATAAGTACCAGTACGACTATGTTTTAATTCTATCGGGAGACCAGTTGTACCAGATGGATTTTCGTGAAATGATAGAATGCCATATTGCAAACAAGGGCGATGTTACCATAGCTACCATTCCGGTAAATTCTAAGGACGCGACAGGATTTGGAATACTCAAGGCCAGTCCTGAAGGCGAAATTGAATCATTTGTTGAAAAACCTTCCAGTGATGTGCTGGAGAGCTGGAAATCTGAAGTTTCCGAAAAAAGTAAAAAAGAAGGCAAGGAATATCTTGCTTCCATGGGCATTTATGTGTTTAATAAAAAGGTCCTAAAGCGCATCTTTGACGAAGATCCCGGGGATGACTTTGGTAAAGACCTGATTCCTAATGCAATTGCACGTGGATATAAGACTTTGAGTTTCCAGTACGACGGGTATTGGACCGATATCGGAACTATTGAGTCCTTTTACGAAGCAAATATCGATCTAGCACAGGATTTACCCAAATTCAATCTCTTCAGTTCTAATCCAATCTACTCAAGGGCAAGGATGCTTCCCCCTTCAAAAATTATGGGTAGTTATGTACAACGTGCGGTATTCGCGGATGGATGTATTATTATGGCAGATAAAATAGAAAATAGTGTGATTGGAAACAGGACTCGTGTAGACAAAGGAAGCACGGTGATCAATTCCTATATAATGGGAGCGGATTTCTATCAAGAGGCGGAAGAGATGGTCGAGAATGAAAGTCAAGGAATTCCGAATCTAGGAATAGGAAAATACTGTTATATAGACAAAGCAATTATCGATAAAAATGCACGCATCGGAAATCATGTAAGTATAATAGGAGGGAAGCATCTCCAGGATGGGGATTTTGAAACCCATTCCATCAAGGACGGAATTGTTGTGGTTAAAAAAAATGCAGTAATCCGTGAGAATACACAAATTTCGTAAGTGCTGCTTAAATATAAAATTAGGACGTCCTTTGTATAGAGGGCGTCTTTTTATGTATTTTTGCCTCCATGCGATGGATTAAATTTCTGGTAATTCTTTCGGTAATTGGAGTGGGTGTTTATGTAGTAACAGGACTGCTTACCACCAGGCCAAAAACCTATACTTTTAGCCAATCTGTACCCTATTCTGTAGATAAAGTTTTTCAGCAGTTTCGGGATGTTCGTGAGTTTGCCTCCTGGAATGGATATTTCACGGCACTAGGGAATGACAAAGACTGGAGTGCTGCATACTTTGAACCGTACACGGGAATGGGAGCTAATGCAAAATTCTATAATGAAAAAAATGGAATGTTTCGGGAAGTTCTCCTTAAATACGAGAATCTGAACCGTAGTGTACGGTACCATTTCTTAGAGAACGGTTGGGAAAGACCTGTGGTTGTGGACGTTATTATGCGTCCCAAAGGTTCGGCCCACACCAACCTGGAATGGCACATTACTATTCCTGAGCAGTCGGTTTTTTCAACAATGACATCAGAGTGGGAAGAAGACTCCATGAAACCATTAATTACTCGGAGTACCCAAAGACTTTCGATCACCTTAGGAAATAAAGTGGACAAGGATCTTCTATTACAAAATATCATCTACGATTCCATTTTTACCCAAACGCGGAAAGGAGCCTTGCTTGTAGGGGTCAGCGCAACGAGTGCAAACCGTCCAGAGACTTTAATGGAAAGTACTGTGGTGCAGCACAATAAAGTCTGGGCGTACGCGACAATGGATTTGGCTAAACGGGAAGATGAATTAGGGTTTCCTACCATGCTTTATACCGTAGGTGGTAAAGGCGAAACCCATCTTTCGTACTACTATGGCGTAGAGGTTAGCAAACGTGAAGGATTAAAGGACCAGAGTTTTTCCTACCGCACTGTGCCGTCCTCTTCTGTCTATTCCATGTTCCACCGCGGGAATGCACGAAGTATTGAAGGTGCAGTGGAAAAACTAGTAAAAAAAGCGAAAGCGGATTCAGTTCGTATAGGGGACCTCCAGCAGGAATTTTTGGACCCTCCCGTGAACGGTCAGACACTTAGGGTAAAGCTATCACTGCCCTACGTCAAATGATGGGTACTACCTATTTGAACCATTGCTTTTTTTGAGCGCTTTTCCTTCAATATCCTCAAGTAATTTTAGTAAATTTGCGGATTAACATTTTTATCGAATTGAAATTGTAAATAATGGATCGATTTTCATTTTTGAACGCAGCCCATTCTCAGCTTATTGAGGATCTTTATCAGAAGTATCTGAAATATCCCGATTCCCTTGAACCTTCATGGAAGGCTTTTTTTCAGGGATTTGATTTTGCATTAGAAAATTATGGAGACTCAGAGAATTCTGGCGCCTTAGTGGCGCCTAAAGCGGATGAAAAATCGTACACTGGTGAAATTCCAGAGGATATTAAGAAAGAATTTAAAGTTTTAGATCTCATACATGCGTACCGTACTCGTGGCCATTTGTTCACAAAGACCAACCCAGTGCGTGAGCGTAGACTCTATGAACCTACTTTAGCAGTAGAGAATTTTGGCTTATCCCAATCGGATCTTAAAGTTACTTTTTCGTGTGCTACTGAGACCGGTATGCCTGGTCCTGCTACACTGGAGCAAATAATCACACATCTTCAAAGTATTTATTGCGATTCCATTGGTGTGGAATATATGCACATGGAGAGCGTGGAGGAAAAAGAATTTATTCGTGAGTGGCTACAGGTTAATGAAAATCAGGCTAAGCTTTCTTCAGAAGAAAAGACAGAAATACTGCACAAGCTAAATCAGGCTGTTGCATTTGAAAATTACCTGCATACAAAGTTTGTAGGACAGAAAAGGTTCTCACTGGAAGGAGGAGAATCTCTTATCCCGGCACTTGACCAATTAATTACCCGTTCGTCGCAACTTGGCGTAGATGAAGTAGTACTTGGTATGGCCCATAGAGGAAGACTTAATGTCCTTACCAATATATTTGGCAAATCTTACAAGCAGATATTCTCTGAGTTTGAGGGGAAAGAGTTTGAGGAAGATGTGTTTTCTGGCGATGTAAAATACCATTTGGGCTCCTCTAAGAAAGTGACTATGGCCAGTGGTGAAAAAGTAGCTATCAACCTTACACCCAATCCGTCGCATCTGGAAACCGTAGCGTCTCTGGTGATGGGGATCTGCCGGGCAAAAATCGATAACCGATATAGTGGTGATTATTCCAAAGTGCTTCCTATTGTTATTCACGGCGACGGTGCGATAGCAGGACAGGGAATTGTCTATGAAGTGGCGCAGATGATGAGCCTAGAAGGTTACCGTACCGGAGGAAGCGTGCATATTGTGGTAAATAATCAGGTATCTTTTACCACCAACTATCTTGATGCTAGATCCTCTATATACTGCACCGATATTGCCAAAGTCACTAATTCTCCAGTAATGCATGTCAACGCAGATGATGTGGAGGCAGTAGTGCACGCTATACGCTTTGCTGCAGAATACAGAGCAAGATTTCACAAGGATGTTTACATTGATTTGCTAGGATATCGTAAATACGGGCATAATGAAGGGGATGAGCCTCGTTTTACTCAACCGAATCTTTATAAGGCAATTTCCAAACATCCTAACCCTAGGGAGATATATAAGAAAAAATTAATGCAGGAGAATATCGTTTCTGAGGAAATTCTGAAGAAAATGGAAACGGAATTCAAAGCCTTACTTGACGAGGATTTCGATGCAGCCAAACAAATTGAGAAGAATACCCTCGATATTTTCATGGAGGAGGATTGGAAAGATTATCCCCTTGCTAAGCGGGGTGTACTACAAGATCCGGTAGATACCTCCTTTGACAAGCAAAAACTTTTAGAACTAGGAAAAGCAATTTCGAGTCTGCCTAAGGAGAAGAAATTTATTAATAAGATCACAAGACTTTTCGACCAGCGACTAAAGATGTTGGACAACAACACTCTGGATTGGGCTATGGGGGAGCTTTTGGCCTATGCCAGCCTCCTTGCGGAAGGACGCGGCGTAAGAATATCAGGTGAAGATGTAGAACGTGGAACTTTCTCCCACCGCCATGCAGTGGTCAAGACGGAGGATAATGAAGAAGAGTACATTCCGCTACGTCATGTAAGTGATTCGCGTTTTGATATTTATAATTCGCACCTCTCCGAGTACGGTGTTCTAGGGTTTGATTACGGATATGCCATGGCAGCTCCTAATGTTCTCACGGTCTGGGAAGCACAGTTTGGTGATTTTGTCAATGGTGCCCAGATTATTATCGATCAGTACCTTGTGGCAGCTGAGGAGAAGTGGAAAATACAGGACGGCCTAGTAATGCTACTTCCGCATGGATTTGAAGGACAGGGTGCCGAACATTCGTCTGCACGATTGGAACGCTTCTTAACATTAGCTGCGAACGAGAATATGATCATAGCAAATCTCACTTCTCCGGCGAACTTTTTCCATATATTACGTAGGCAACTCAAATTTGGTTTCCGTAAACCTTTGATTGTAATGTCACCTAAGTCCCTTTTACGTCATCCGAAAGTCATTTCAACCCTGGAAGATTTGGCAGAAGGTACGTTCCAACCAATTATAGATGATGCAAGCGCCGATCCTTCCAAAGTTGAGAAACTGGTGCTTTGTTCCGGAAAAATCTACTATGAACTACTTGCTAAAAAGGAACTGCTTGGATGTGAAGATGTAGCCTTGGTGCGACTTGAACAACTGTATCCAATACAGCAAGATACCATGGATCATATTCTTACTAAGTATACTAACCGGTCCCAGCTTCTTTGGGTTCAGGAAGAACCGGAAAATATGGGTGCATGGACGTACATACTGCGTACTTTCCGCCATGAAGGGATTGAGGTTATAGCACCGGTACCTAGTGGATCTCCGGCTCCTGGAAGCCATAAGATGTTTGAAAGAAACCAAACGGCTGTAATAAACCGCGTTTTCGACTGCAATGACGAACCTGAATCCAGACCAGTCACGGCGTAATTAGTTAAATTATAATCAACCTGTAAATTAAAGAATATTATATGTCAGTTCTAGAAATGAAAGTCCCTTCGCCGGGCGAGTCTATTACCGAAGTTGAAATCGCAACCTGGTTAGTGAAAGACGGAGACTATGTAGAAAAGGACCAACCTATTGCAGAGGTGGATTCCGACAAAGCTACTCTTGAATTACCCGCTGAGCAAAGCGGTGTCATCACACTAAAGGCCGAAGAAGGCGAGGTGGTGCAGGTGGGACAGGTGGTGTGTCTGATTGATTTGGATGCGCAAAAGCCTGCAGCTTCTACAGCCAGCGAAGCAAAAGTAACTCCTCCAGTCGCAGAAAAGACTAGTGCTGAAAAACAAGAAGCAGTTAAGAAAGAAGAACCTGCACAGTCTGCGAGTTATGCCACCGGATCACCTTCACCTGCGGCCAAGAAAGTGTTGGATGAAAAGGGTATCGACTCTGCCCAAGTTAAGGGTTCAGGACGTGACGGTCGCATCACAAAGGAGGACGCAGTAAAAGCGCAGCCGTCGTTTGGTGCCACAGCAGCAGCCAATGGCTCCCGTGCAATGAGCACCACGAAACTTTCTATGCTACGTAGAAAACTGGCTTCTCGTTTAGTTTCTGTAAAGAACGAGACGGCCATGCTTACTACCTTTAATGAAGTGGACATGTCCGAAATATTTAGAATCAGAAAGCAGTACAAGGAAGAATTCAGTGCAAAGCACGGAATTGGACTAGGATTCATGTCTTTCTTCACCAAGGCGGTCACAAGAGCTTTACAAATGTACCCTGATGTAAATGCTTCCATTGATGGGGACTTTAAAGTGAATTACGAATTTTGTGATATCTCGGTGGCGGTGTCCGGTCCGAAAGGTCTTATGGTGCCTGTGCTTCGTAATGCAGAAACGATGAGCTTCAGAGGGGTTGAAGCGAGCATAAAGCAATTGGCAGACAAAGTGCGCGAAGGAGATATCAGTGTAGATGAGATGACAGGAGGAACTTTTACCATTACTAATGGTGGGGTATTTGGCTCTATGTTATCCACTCCAATAATTAACCCTCCGCAATCCGCTATATTAGGTATGCACAATATAATCCAGCGCCCTGTTGCAGTCGACGGTCAGGTTGTTATTCGTCCTATGATGTATGTGGCATTATCCTACGACCACCGCATCATTGACGGCAGAGAGTCGGTTGGTTTCCTTGTGGCAGTGAAGGAAGCGATTGATAATCCAGTAGAATTTCTAATGGCTGGCGATGAGCGTAAAGCATTGGAACTCTAAAAATAGAATACTCCATAGGTGAATGGGAATGCAAATGCATTCCCATTTTTTATATTGCTTTAAGATTAAATTATAATTTTTAACTTTAAATTAAACAAAAAGTAGTTTTAGGCAGCATATTTGTATAGGACTTTTAAAATCCCGGCTATGGAATCCAAAATCACTTCCAATATTCGTGTCACTGTTGTGCCTTCGTACGATATCAAGAACAGTTATCCATCGGATAATCGCTATGTCTTTCGCTACAATATTTTTCTAGAAAACCTAGGAGGTGCCCCCGTGCAGTTGATAAAGCGCAGTTGGCTTGTGTACGATATAGGATATGGTTTTTCTCATGTTGAGGGAGACGGAGTCATTGGACTTACTCCAGAGATTTTTCCTACTAAAGATTTTGGATACTTTTCCAATGTGGTTCTCCGTAGCGGCATAGGTCATATGAGTGGTTCCTATACCTTTAAAAATCTATTGTCTGGTGAATTGTTTCAGGTTGAAGTGCCACGTTTTGATTTGGTGACTGCCGTCCTAGCCAATTAATCCTTACAATTTCTTGATTTGATTTTTGCAGTATGAGTACACTTCCTCATTACAAGTTAGCAGGAGTCTTTCAAAGGCCAACAATGCTACCTGCGCGCAGGCGTATGCGTCGTCTTCAGCCCTGTGGTGGTTAAATTTAATACCATGCACTGTGCATAAATTTTTCAGTCCATAGCTAGCCATCCCTCTCCATGATTTCTTTGAAAGTCCTACTGAACATAGATAGGAATTTCTTGGTGCAAAAAGACCGTAGTATTCCAAAGTTCCTTTTAGGATACGCATGTCAAAGGAGGCGTTATGGGCGATGAGAAGGTGTCCATACAGTTCTGAATTTATTTCTTCCCAGACCTGATCAAAGTAGGGTGCATGTTGCACATCATTAGGAGTGATTCCATGGACCTCCACCATACGGGGATTAAAATAAGGGAAGCTGGGAGGTTTAATAAGCCAAGACTTAGAGCGTGTGATTGTGCCGTTTTCCACAATACAGATCCCCAACTCACACGCAGAATTCGGTTCATGGGTAGCAGTTTCGAAGTCAATGGCGCAAAAATCCACCATACCGATTAGAGTGCTGTGATTAATATCTTGTCCACCCGCTGACCGTCCTTATCGATGATTTCCAGCTCGAAATTCTCAATTTTAATCTTATCGCCTACCTCAGGGACACGATTCAGATGCGAGATAAAGAGTCCCACCAACGTAGTGTAATTCTCCCTGTTCTCAAATTCATAGTCCAAATCAAAATAGCGGACGAATTCGACAATGGGATACTGTCCGTCCGCTAACCATGAATTTTCAGCCCTTTGGGTAATGCGGTAGTCAAAGTTATCCTGGCTCACAGTATCCCCCACAATCGCGTCCAAGACATCATCCATCGTGACCATTCCGACCGTATTACCGTATTCGTCAATGACAATACCGATGTGGTTTTTTTCTTTCTTAAAGATTTCAAGAGCTCTGTAGGCGAAGTAGTTCTCATTTAAAAACACAGGCTGTCGTATATACTCTTCTAGTCGGAACGATTTACTTTCATCCAAAGGGAAAAGATCCTTTAAAAGTACGATGCCTTGGATGTGGTCTAAATTGTTTTTAATTGTAACAGGATATGCCTCGTGTTTATCCGTTCGGATAGTTTCAATTATTTTTTCCAACGAGTCGCTTGCGTCAAAAAAAGCCATATCGGTACGGTGGGTAAGGAGTGTGTTTATTTTTCTATCACCCAGTTCAAAGACCCTTTCAACAATGTTTTGCTCTATATGGTCAATGGCACCCTCCTGAGCACTCTCCTTAACAATGGATTTTATTTCTTCTTCCGATATGATGCTCTCTGACCTTCCTGAGAGTCCCATCAACTTCAAGAGTAAATTATTGGTAGAGGTAAGCAACCATACAAAAGGAGAAGTTATCTTGGAGAGAATATCCATAGGTTTGGATAACACTGTTATAATACTTTCCGGAAAACTTATGCCAATCCTTTTGGGCAGAAGCTCACCCAGGACTATGGAAAGGTAGGTGATAAATATTACGATTCCGGCGGTAGATAATGCTGGTGCGTAAGGTTTAATAAGATCAAATCCCTCTAGAAAGGTTTGGAAATCACTCGTTAGGTTCTCGCCAGAATATACCCCAAGCAATATTCCAATTAGGGTTATGCCAATCTGAACAGTCGAAAGAAACTTGGTAGGATGCTCTGAGAGTTCAAGAGCTTTCTTTGCTCCCGCGCTCCCTTTTTTACCCATATTCTCTAGTTTGAATTTACGGGAAGAAACTAGAGCCATTTCCGACATAGCAAAAATGCCGTTGAGTAGTACAAGAGCTATAATTATAAGTATTTCCATAAGATTAAAAGTAATAGTGCATAAAGGGCGCAATTCCATTAAGCAATAGGATTGCTTTCAAAGATAATAAATAGAGTGTTATTTCCTTGGTCTTCTTCGTGAACGAGACGCAAGAATTTCTTTTACTACCCATTTACGCTGAAAATAATCTTTTGAGGCAGACGTAGGACGTAATTTGAGTGTTTTGGGAAGCATTCGATAAAAGGAAAAATGGGCGCGTAGCACTGCCAGAAAATGGGCAGGTCCGTCCTTGAAACCCATATAAACTGCAGCTAGCCCGTCTAACAACAAACGCATAAATACTATAGGAAGCACCTTGTTACTGGGAAGGTTCTTTACCAGCATGGTAAGGTTATTTCTAAAGTTGAGATAGGTCTTGAAAGGACTCTGCTTATTTAATGTACCTCCACCCACATGAAATACCATTGATTCTGGCACATACATGACTAGTCGATTGTTGTGACGTAATCTCCAGCACAAATCAATTTCTTCTTGATGTGCAAAGAAACGTTCATCAAAGCCTCCTACGTTCCAAAAATCCTTACTTCGTATAAACATCGCACAACCGCTTGCCCAAAAAATTTCAGCCCTGTGATTGTACTGTCCTCGATCTTTCTCCAGCTGGTCAAATATGCGTCCTCTACAATAGGGATACCCTAAGTGGTCTAAAAGTCCCCCTGCTGCGCCCGCGAATTCGAAGTAGTCCTTATCATGGTAGGAACGAATCTTAGGCTGCACTGCTGCAATTTGCGCATCATTCTCTAGTGCCTGTAATGGAGCAACTGTCCAGTGTGGTGTAACCTCAACATCCGAATTTAAAAGACAGTACACATCTGCTGAGATACACGCAAGACCTTCGTTATAACCTGCTGCAAAGCCTTTATTGGATTTATTCTGAACGATTCTAATGTCGGGGAAAGATTCATGCAAAAAGGCAACCGACGAATCGGTGCTTGCGTTATCCACCACAACTACAGAGTCTTTTGGACTGTACTTCAGTACGGCAGGGAGGAACTTTTCCAGAAAATTCCTTCCATTATAATTTAAGATAACTACCGCTAGAGTAAGGGGGTGGGAGGAGGTGCCAATCATAGCATTGTTTTTATGTGCGCTGAATATTTCCAACGCCGGTGTGACCATAAGTAATTGGCCGGGCGCTGCGTTATGGTATGCTGTAGTAATTGGTGAAACTTCACGACAATCTCACCAGGTACAAAACGCGTCTGCTCTGGTTCAATCCTGGTATAATTGACCTGGTAAAATCCTCTCTTGACCTTCTTCATATCGCAATAGATGAAGGCTAAATCCATCCTACTGGCAAGCTTATCGTAACCCATAAAGACAGGGGTAGGCTGATTCAAAAATGTGAGGCCTGAAATCACCTGGGTAAAATGTGGCGACTGGTCGGCAACAAACATATAGATGGAATTGCCATCGTTGGGATTACTCAGAATATGCCGAACAACGTCCTGTGCCTCTACCGATTGATTGGCAAAACGGTTACGCATCTTTACTACCTGAGTGTTCCAAAAACTATTTTTAACCCGTCGGTATACTGGATAGCTGTGCTCCTGATTAATTAATAGCCCGAGTGCACTGACCCATTCCCAGTTAAATACATGGCCAGCAAGAATGATAACATTCTTTCCCTCTTTTTTGGCCTCATCGAAATGATGTCGGTTAAGATGTTGCATGCGTACATTCAGTTCTTCCTTAGAAATAGTGAATGATTTTATGGTTTCTACTAGGTAATCGGAGAAATTCCTAAAGAACTCTTTCTCCAGATCTTGGATCTCTGATTTTGTCTTGGTTGGGAACGCGGCTGTTAAATTACTTCGGACAACCTTGCGACGGTATCCAATAAGATAATAATTCACCAGAAACAAGATATCCGAACACAGGTAGAGAACACTGAGAGGAAGTCGGGAAATTGCGGTGATGAAAAAGGCAACAACTTTCATTGGTAGTGGCAAATTTACGCATTTATAGTCAAGAGCACGCGCTTTCTATGATTTTGCGTATTTTTGGCTACTAATAGATATAAACAATGAAGAAGTCATTACAAGTATTACTGTTTGTTTTAGTAAGTGGTGCTATCTACAGTCAAAATTCCGTTTCGACAAACGGCGGCAGTACTGCTGCCGCAACGGAACTTAATGCACAAGAGCAACAGGAAAAAGAAAAATCAGTCCTTGAGAAGCCCTATAATGAGTCTGAGGATGCTAAAAAACGAATCGAGCAGTTAGTTCTTCAGGCGCAGAAGGAAAACAAAAGAATAATTTTGCAGGCTGGCGGCAATTGGTGCATCTGGTGTTTGCGCTTCAATCAATTTCTGTTCAGCAGTACGGAACTTAAAAATATAGTGGACTCCAACTTTCTTTATTACCACCTGAACTATTCCCCAAAGAATAAAAATGCAGAGGTATTTGCATCCTACGGAAATCCCGGCGTGAAATACGGATATCCGGTATTTATTATTCTCAATTCAGACGGGAGCCTTAAGGGTGTACAAGAAAGCAGTGTTCTGGAGGAAGGAAAGGGATACAGCAAGGAAAAAGTGCGTGAATTTCTTCAATCCTACATCCCTTCTAGCTAAGCGGTATTTAGAGTAATCTTTTGATCCAATTAAGTTTGCTGTCTGTATAGGGTGGATATCGAAGTGGAGGTTCGCCCCACGTCATCCTATCTAGTATTGCCTTTTTATGGGAAAAGGTATCAAATCCATATTCCCCATGGTAGTTACCCATTCCTGAGTTTCCGACACCTCCAAAGGGTAGGTTTTCGTTGCTAAGATGCATTACGACCTCGTTAATGCATCCTCCTCCAAAAGAAATTCGTTCCGAAAAGGCCTTCTTTTCCTTACTATTGTTACTGAATAAGTATGCTGCTAAGGGTTTTTCCCGTTGACTGATAGCATGGAGCGCCTCGCTAAAGGTATGGAAGGAGAGTACAGGTAAGATAGGTCCGAATATTTCATCTTCCATTACTTTGTCCTCCCAGGCTACGGGAAACAGAACGGTAGGCTCTATGAATCGGGTGAGGGGGTTGCTCCCGCCCCCACAGTAAATTTTCTCTGAATCAATGAGCCCCACTAACCGTTGAAAATTTTTATCGTTGATTATCCGTGAGTAATGGGGACTATCTACTTTGTACGCAAAAGTATCTATATAACGCCGGAGATGCTCTAGAAATTTACCTTGAACCTTTTTGTCTACCAGAATATAGTCGGGCGCCACACAGGTCTGTCCTCCATTAATGAATTTACCCCATACAATGCGTTTAGCTGCCAAGTCCACATCGGCATATTCACTTACAATTACCGGCGATTTACCTCCCAGTTCGAGAGTTACCGGAGTGAGTTGTTTAGCCGCCGCCTCGTAAATAATCTTCCCTACTCTGGTACTTCCTGTGAAAAATATTTTGTCAAATTTTAACTTTAAAAGTGCACTTGTAATCTCGGCGTCGCCTTCCAATGCATATAGAAATTCTCTGGAAAAGGTAGAATTAATAAGTTCCACCATAAGACGCGATGTATGGGATGCAATTTCGCTGGGTTTAACTATCACTGTATTTCCAGCAGCAATAGCTGCAATCGCGGGGGATAAAGTAAGTTGATAGGGGTAATTCCATGCTCCGATCACCAGTACATTCCCTAAAGGTTCCTTAATTACAGAGCTTTTTCCCAGCTGATTAGCCAAGTTGGTTTTAACCCGTTTGGGCTTGGCCAGTCTGTTTAAATTCTTCAGATAGAATTCGATATCGTTGTAAAGAAAAGAAATCTCTGTTGTATAGGTGTCAAATTCAGACTTTCCAAAGTCTTTGTCTATTGCTGTGTAGAATTCTTTCTCCCGCTTTTTAATAACATCGCGCAGCAGTTCAAGTTGCATTTTGCGGTATTTTATGCTTTTGGTTTTTTGTGAATGGAAGAATTCCTGTTGTTCCTTATGAATCTGTTGAAATATCATATCTTTAAGTACGCTTTATGTAAATGTAGAGAAATAGTTAGATAAAATAAGAAAAGAGCAAATAATGGACCTAAGAAATAAAAATGTGCTCATCACTGGAGGCGCTTCGGGGCTAGGCAAAATAATGGCGCGTAAATCTTTGGAAAGAGGGTGTGCCGTGCTCGTTTTATGGGATATAAATAGGGAAGCTTTAGAGTCAGTGCGCCAAGAGTTTGCATATTTTCAGATTCCCATACTCTGTCATACCATTGACCTTGCGCAGAGTTCCAGTATCCTTGAAGGTTCTGCAAAAATACTGCGGGAACTTGGTTATATTGATGTACTTATAAACAATGCAGGAATTGTAGTAGGTAAAATGTTTCACGAGCATTCGCACTTGGACATTGAGCGCAGTATGGGTATAAACAGCAGCGCACTAATGCATACCACACTAGAATTTCTCCCTTTAATGATGGAGCGCAACCATGGAGCAATCTGTAATATTGCATCGTCAGCAGGTCTTATAGCCAATCCTAAAATGTCGGTATATGCAGCCAGTAAGTGGGCAGTTGTTGGATGGAGTGATTCACTTCGTCTGGAAATGCAAAAGCTAAACTACGATGTTTCTGTCACTACCATTATGCCCTTCTATATTAGTACTGGGATGTTTGAGGGGGTACGCTCCAAGGTACTACCTATCTTAAAACCTGAAGAAGTCTCTGAACGTATACTGCGGGCAATTGAAGCTAAAACTAAAATGCTGGCAATGCCTATGCCTTATTGGTTTATCAGACTCTCTCAAGGCATCCTGCCTTTGGCAACTTTCGACTGGGTGATGCGCTCCGTATTTGGAGTGTACAGCACTATGGATAATTTTAAAGGTAGAACCAATTGATGCCTTCCCATTCACCACAGCAGATAATGGAGCATACGCAGCGAATGCACAACCTGAAGTTCTCTCAGGTGTTTCCTCATTATGTCGTAAAAATTCAGAAGAAAGGAGGTGTGGTAGAGGACCTTTATACGATCATTCATTGGCTCACAGGGTACCGGCGAGAGGATATTGATGCCTTGAGTCAAAGTGAATGCACCCTGAAAGATTTTTTCCGTAACGCCCCTTGCCCTCAGGAAAAATACAAGGAGATAAGAGGTATGATCTGTGGATACCGCATAGAGGAGCTGTCGGATCCAGTGGTACGAATGGCTCGTTGCATGGATAAACTCATAGACGAGCGCTCAAAAGGTAAATCGATGGAAAAAGTGCTTCGGTATTAATTTTAAGAGATTTAATTTATGGAAGAGAATATTACGAATCCTCCGCAGCAGTGGAGCACACTGATGGCAGATATTGAAATAGTGCTGGAGAAGTTTCCTTTAAAAAAAACTATAAAATGGGGAATTCCTGTGTATACTTATATGAGACGGAACATCGTAGGACTGGCAGGGTTCAAGCACCATTTTGCCTTATGGTTCTACAATGGCGTTTTCCATTCAGATCCTGAGCAAGTACTTCAAAATGCACAAAAGAAAAAAACCAAATCTTTGCGGCAATGGCGTTTCCTACCCCACAGCTCTATTGATCCGATAGTATTAGCGAATTATATTCAAGAAGCCATCCAGATAGAAGAGCAGGGACTGCGCTGGATTGAAGAACCAAAAGAACTGGATCTTGATTCAATACTAGAACAGGTTCTGCGTCACGATATAAATTTTTCCACGGCCTTTGAAAAATTTTCTCTAGCAAAGCGTAACGAGTTCAATTCTTATATTCTTGAAGCAAAGCAATTACAAACCAAACAGCGTCGGGTGGAAAAAGTCAAGAATTTAGCACTTTGTGGGCAGAGTCTGAACGAAAAATATAAGAAAAAAAAATAAAGGATCTACCATTTCTTACTTCTAACATAGAGATAAGTAGTTAGTACGAGAAGTACAATCAGTCCTAAGACCGCAGCATAGCCCCACGGATGACTTAGCTCAGGCATATGTGTGAAATTCATTCCGTAGACGCCTGCTACAAAGGTAATAGGAAGAAAATACATACTGTAGATCGCTAACATTTTCATCACCTGGTTGGCCTTTTGGTCCGAAAGAGCCAAAAACATCGATATAAGATTGATTATCTCTGAATTAAGGTGCTCGAAATCGGAAATCGCATCGTGGTAGCGGTCTTTTAGTTCGCGAACCTCTGCCTCTTTTAGCTTCAACTTAGACATGGCCTCTACCATCTCGGAGAACAAAAGAAGTATGCGGGTATTTAACGCGGCCTTTCTTTTTATTTGGTAGAGTGCTTTGAGTTTGTTGGAGGAATCCCTGTGTTTTAAGAAGATCTGGTTTTCAAGTCGGTCGCGTATTTCCATTAAACGGATGGATTCTTGATCGTAGGAGAAGAGAATTTCTGTTGCTAGATGCAAGACGATACCATCAGGGGATGTAAAGGCTTGTTTGTGATGAAGCTCCAAACTCTTTTCAATGCAGGATAAATCATAGCGGTGTATGGTGATAAGGGTTTTTCCCATTAGAAATATTCCTAGTTTCGAGCTAACATCACTAAGGTAGGTGAGCTCTTTCTTTTTTCTTTCGTAGACCTGCCTGTAGAGAAAAAAGTGAACCTCTCCACTTTTTTCATACTTTGGAAGATGGTTGGTATCTATCGTATCGGCCAAAAGAAGTTTTTCAATACCCCAATCGCTATGTAATCTGTCTAGATCCTCCTGTTGAGGATCGAGCACATCTATCCACTGAATATCAGGTCCGTCGAGAAGTTTTTTGATAGGCATGGGCAGTAAAGGCTATATTAACGGAATTGTAAATAAATGGCTATTTTTGTCAAAATTATAAAAACATATGATAAAAAGCATCATTTGCGGAGCAGGGCATTACGTACCAGAAAACGTGGTTACCAATGGCGACCTTGCAAAATTGATGACGACAAACGACGACTGGATTACTGAACGAACAGGAATAAAAGAAAGACACCATAGAAAAAACCGAAATGATCCTAAAGAAACCACAGCATATTTAGGATATCAGGCTTCCCTCAGAGCACTTAAATCGGCCGGGAAAACGCCCGAGGATATCGATTATATAGTGTTTGCCACGCTCTCCCCAGACTACTATTTTCCCGGTTGTGGTGTGCTGCTTCAAGATATGCTAGGTTGCGATACCATAGGTGCCCTTGATGTGAGAAACCAGTGCTCTGGTTTTGTTTATGCTATGAGTGTTGCCAATGCTTTTATTAAATCCGGGCTTTACAAGAACATACTTGTAGTTGGCGCAGAAGTGCATTCTTTTGGCTTGGATTTTTCCGATCAAGGTAGGGGTGTTAGTGTGATCTTCGGAGACGGTGCAGGAGCAGTGGTGCTCACAGCTTCAGAGGATGCAAGCGCAGGAGATATTCTTTCGGTTAATATGCATTCGGAAGGTAAGCATGCTGAAGAACTTTGTACCATGTTTCCGGGGTCCAAATTCGGCTGGAGTGACCGTATGCGTTTGGAACCAGACGCGGTAACTGACAGAGAGATATATCCGATTATGAATGGTAATTTTGTGTTTAAACATGCTGTGACACGTTTTCCGGAAACGATAGCGGAGGCCTTGGACACAGCAGGTAAAACCATCCAAGAACTCGATATGTTCATCCCGCACCAGGCCAATCTACGAATAGCGCAGTTTGTGCAACAAAAGCTAGGTCTGCCGGAAGATAAAATTTTCAATAACATCCAAAAATACGGAAACACTACAGCAGCGTCTATTCCTATTGCGTTAAGTGAAGCGATACAACAAGGAAAGATACAACGAGGTAATTTAGTTCTTCTGTCTGCTTTCGGAAGTGGTTTTACCTGGGGAAGTGTGCTATTCAACTACTAAAGGTTAACATTCGTATAGATTAAAATCCTGGCCTTGGTCAGGATTTTTGTTTCATGATTTTTGTCACGCGTGATTAAAGTCATATGAAAACGAGCAACTTAGCTGAAAGGTGTATGTAACTTTACTTGGTAAACAGTAAAAAACACCCTAGTTATGGCAACAAAAACAAAAAGCAATGAAAAGTACGTTTACTTTTTCGGGGGAGGAAAAGCAGACGGTAATGAATCGATGAAAAACCTCCTAGGAGGTAAGGGCGCAAATTTGGCCGAAATGGCTGGACACAAGAATTTGAAACTTCCCGTACCTCCAGGCTTTACTATAACTACGGAAGTATGTACATACTATTATGATAACGACCGTACCTATCCTCGTGTACTGGATTCACAAATACAAAATGCCGTAGAATCTATTGAGAAGCTGATGGGCAAGAAATTCGGCGATAAGAAGGATCCTTTGTTACTTTCGGTTCGTTCAGGGGCTAGAAGATCTATGCCGGGCATGATGGACACGGTTTTAAATTTAGGTCTGAATGATCAGACTGTCCTAGGATTAATTGAAAAATCTGGCGACGAGCGCTTTTCGTACGATGCCTACCGCAGGCTGGTTATGATGTATGCTGATGTTGTAATTGAGAAGGCTGGCGGTTTGGAACCGGTGAAAGGGGTTGGAATCCGCAAACTCATGGATGAGAAGCTGGAGAAGATGAAAAAGGATAGGGGAGTTGAACTGGATACTGAACTGAGTGCTTCAGATTTGAAAACACTTGTCAAGGAATTTAAGGCGTTAATAAAGAAACATCTCAAAGTGGACTTCCCGGAAGACCCTTGGCAACAGCTCATGGGAGGAGTAGGTGCTGTATTCGCATCCTGGAACGGTAAACGGGCTATAGAATACCGTAGAATAGAGAGAATTCCAGATCAATGGGGAACCGCAGTCAATGTACAAGCCATGGTATTTGGCAATATGGGCGAGGACAGTTGTACTGGTGTTGCATTTACGCGCAATCCTGGTAACGGAGACAACCACTTTTATGGTGAATATCTTGTCAATGCACAGGGCGAGGATGTGGTAGCAGGTATCAGAACGCCAGCGCCGATTAATAACCTTTCCAAGAACGACCATAGCAAACATCTAACTACTCTGGAGAAATTAATGCCTGAGCAGTACAAGGAGCTGGATGCTATTCAACGCAAACTGGAAAGACACTATATGGATATGCAGGACATAGAGTTTACAATCGAGAAAGGAAATCTGTATATGCTGCAATGTCGGGTAGGAAAACGCAATGGTGTAGCGGCTGTTAAGATGGCAACCGATATGTATAAGGAAAAACTGATCGATGCCCAAACCGCGATCATGCGTGTGGGACCGCATCAATTGGTTGAACTTTTACTGCCTATGATTGACCCGGAGACGGAAAAACTTGCTAAAGTGGTTGCCAAAGGACTTCCAGCAGGGCCGGGCGGGGCTATAGGTCGTGTAGTGTTCACCAGTGAAGAAGCTGCAGATTGGGCGTTAAGAGGCGAGAAAGTTATCCTAGTCAGGGAAGAAACATCACCTGAAGATGTGGATGGGATGCACAAGGCACAAGCCATCCTTACAAGTAAAGGCGGTATGACATCACACGCAGCGCTGGTAGCTAGAGGTTGGGGAAAATGCTGTATAGTGGGCTGTAGCGAAATAGAGATCTTGGCCAAAGATAAAGTGCTTATAACTTCCAAAGGCCAACGGATCCATGAAGGAGAATGGATTTCTCTTAATGGAACCAAAGGATTGGTTTACGAAGGGGTACTGCCGTTAAAAGCAGCCGATCTCAGCAAAAACGAATCTTATAAAACACTGATGAAGTTGGTGGAAAAGGAAAAGAGGCTTGGTGTGAGAACCAATGCTGATACACCAAAAGATGCGCAACAGGCTGCCTATTTTGGCGCAGAGGGCATCGGACTTTTCCGAACCGAGCATATGTTTTATGGAGAAGGGTCTGAGTTTCCGTTATTCTTGCTGCGCAAAATGATTATGGCTACTTGCGAAAAAGACCGTGTAGCAGCTCTGGATGAACTGGCCGTATTTGTAAAAAAAGACATCAAAGCTACCCTGGAAGCTATGCACGGTTATCCAGTAACCATTAGACTTTTAGATCCTCCTTTGCATGAATTTGTCCCTCACGATAAGAATAAACTACAGGAACTAGCTAAGGAGCTAGGCGTTAGAGTTAGTGTACTAAACCGTAGGGTCCTTGCATTGCATGAGAACAACCCGATGCTTGGTCATAGGGGGGTACGCCTTGGTGTTTCCTATCCTGAAATTACTGAAATGCAGGTACGTGCGATACTGGAAGCTACCGGTGAACTTATCAAGGAAGGTAAGAGCGCTAATCCAGAAATAATGGTACCGGTCACCATGGGCAAACACGAACTGCGCCACCAGCGAGAGATTGTGGATCGTGTATACAAACAAGTTTGCAAAAAGCTTAAACTAGAGAAAATTCCTTATTTATTCGGTACTATGATTGAAATCCCTAGAGCTGCCCTTAAGGCAAATTCTATGGCGGAAGAGGCGGATTTCTTCAGCTTTGGAACCAACGATTTGACGCAGATGTCCTTTGGCTTCTCCCGGGATGATATTGGCGGTTTTCTGCCTAAATACCTTGACCTTAAGTTGCTACCAGACGACCCATTCGTCACCATAGATCAAAGCGGCGTAGGAGAACTGATAAAAATTGGAGTGGAGCGCGGTCGTTCCGTAAAACCTTCTTTAAAAGTGGGTATTTGCGGTGAACATGGTGGGGATGCAGAGTCTGTGAAGTTTTGTCACCGCTTGGGAATGAATTATGTAAGCTGCTCACCATTTAGAGTTCCTATTGCCCGGCTCGCTGCAGCACAGGCGGCTATTGAGGAAAAAATGGCGCTTAATTGAGTTAATTACTTATGAATGAAACAGGGGGCGTTACTTTCGTAGCGCCCCCTGTGTTTTTAAGTACCTTATTATCCTAGGAATGGATAACGGTAGTCTTTAGGAGAAACAAAAGTTTCCTTTACGCTTCGTACCGATACCCAGCGCATTAGATTCATTTTACTTCCTGCTTTGTCGTTGGTTCCTGAAGCTCTGGCGCCCCCGAATGGCTGTTGGCCAACTACTGCTCCCGTTGGCTTGTCGTTGATATAGAAATTGCCGGCCGCATTTTCCAGTGCATTGTATGCTTCTGATACAGCGTAGCGGTCCTGAGCAAATATAGATCCAGTAAGGGAATAAGGAGATGTCTGGTCTACAATTTTCAGCGTATTGGTCCATTCACTGTCTTCATACACAAAAACAGTGAGAATTGGACCGAAAATTTCTTCCACCATACTTTCGTATTGTGGATTGCTTGTAAGAATCACCGTAGGATGTACAAACCAACCTTTCGAGTCGTCACACGTACCACCGAATACCACTTCTGCTACATCGGATTTTTCTGCACGCTCAATATATCCTTTGCATTTTTCAAAAGAGTTCTTATCAATAACAGCATTTACAAAATTTGAAGGGTCTTCCGGAGAACCAATTTTAATGCTTTTTAATTGCTGACCCACTATGTCCTTTACTTCATTCCAAAGAGATTGAGGAATATAGGCACGAGAGGCAGCAGAACACTTTTGGCCCTGGTACTCAAATGCTCCACGTACCATGGCGGTGGCTACTGCCTGCGCATTGGCAGAAGGATGAACCATGATGAAGTCTTTTCCACCCGTTTCTCCCACGATTCTTGGATACGTTTTATACGTATGGATATTATTTCCGATCATTTTCCACATTCCTTGGAAAACAGCAGTCGAACCAGTGAAATGAAGTCCCGCAAAATCAGGATGAGCCAGTACTTTTTCAGCAGTTTCCTTACCGTCAGTAAATATCATATTTATTACTCCGTCGGGTAGTCCTGCTTCCCGGAATATTTCCATAATCACGTGCGCAGAATAAATTTGTTTGTCGGAAGGTTTCCATACTACCACATTACCTAGCATAGCCATACAGGACGGTAGATTACCAGAGATAGCAGTGAAATTGAATGGAGTAACGGCGAAACAGAATCCTTCCAGCGGTCTGTATTCGCTACGGTTCCATATGCCATTGTCTGATATTGGTTGTTCGGAGTACATCTCTGTCATAAACTCCACGTTGAATCGTAAAAAATCTATAAACTCGCATGCAGCATCAATTTCTGCTTGATGTACATTTTTACTTTGCCCAATCATTGTGGCTGCATTGAGACGGTCCCTATAAGGACCGGCAACAAGGTCCGCTGCTTTAAGAAAAATAGCAGCACGATGTTCCCATCCTAGCTTATTCCACTGTTCTTTGGCTTTTAGAGCCGATTCTATAGCTTGCTCTACATGGGACATGTCCCCTTTATGATAAAAACCTACTGAATGCTGATGATCTTGTGGTGAATAGAGCTTCACTTCTTCGGCTGTTTTAATAGCTTTGCCTCCGATAATCATTGGTATTTCAATAGATTCTTTCCACATGGTCTTATAGGTGGAAATTAAAGATTTCACTTCGTGCGATCCAGGTGCGTACGAGTTGACAGGCTCATTGACCGCCATTGGAACTTGAGAAATAGCTTTGGACATAAGTATTTTTTTAAGATAATAATTATAGTAAAGCAAAGTTAAGCAATTCGGTAGAGCTCTGAGGTATGAAGGAGTTTTTTTACTTTAAATCCCACAGAAAATTGGAACGTATTTTGTTATGTTCCTACCAACCAAATAAACAAATAAAAATATGGCTTCAGAAAAAAACACCCCACCGCGTGGAGTAGTAATAGCGATAACCATTCTTGTACTACTGATTGTATTTTATTTTGTACTGCAAGCCGTATTCCCTGAGCTTTTTCAGACGCTACCAACGGGTGAAGCGCAGCCGGTGGAACCCGTTTTAGAGACCAATTAGTAATCTTGGGATTAAAGAGCAGGCGATTCGTTTTCCAATATTTCAAGGACCAGCTTTTCCTCTACGGTAAGGCCTGATTTTCCATCGTCTATTTCAATTGCATCAAGCCGATCGGTATACTTCTTAATGGAATCATTTTCATAAAGATTGATAACTAACGGGTGCACGTAGTACTTGCGGCAAACGGTAGGGGTATTGCCTAAGTGCTGGGAAACTTTCTCCAAAGCTAAGTTGACCTTTTTCTTGTATGTCTCGTTACTTTGCGTCTGCTCGATTTCTTTAATTGCGATCAGGGCACTGACGGTGCCCGACCACGTGCGGAAATCCTTTGCGGTAAAATCATCCCCAGTGTGTTCTTTAATGTAACTGTTTACCAAGCCACTGTCTATGGATTGACGCTTTCCCTCCGCATCATAGTATTGGAACAGTTCTTTGCCTGGGATATCACGGCATTTTTTGACAGCATTGGCCAGTTTGCGGTGCCTAATTCCAATGTCATGGTATATTCCCTTCTTCCCTTTAAAACTGAAGCGGATTTCTCCTCCTTCGATTTGCACATGTTTATCTTTTAAAGTAGTGAGCCCAAAAGAACCGTAGAGTTTTTCGTACGCCTGATTCCCGATGCGAATACCAGTGCGTTCCATAAGACTTACTACCAGGGCAAGTACTTTCCTTTGATCATGTTTGGGTCGTGAAAGATCCTTTTCCATCGCTAGTCTTAATTTAGGAAGGGCATGACCAAAAGAGATCATTCTGTAAAATTTTGTATGATTCCGTAGTGCAGTCCAGAGTGGATGATATCGGTATTGTTTGCGTTTTTTACCGTCCACACCGGTAGCTTGTAAATGTCCATTCTCCAATGCACAGATCCAAACGTCTTCCCAGGCAGGAGGAATCGCAAGGGACTCAAATCGTTTTATCTTTTGCGAATCTTTTATACGCACACCCTCTTCGTAGTAATGGAATTTCTTTCCATAAGGCTTTCTGCGGATGCCAGGGGTTTGCTGATCGCTAGTATATATCAGTGATACCGCAGAAGCAGACTTTTCAGGATCGTTCATAATCCTAACTAGTCTGCTTGGTTTGATTTTGTGTACTAAATGTTTCTGTGCGGCGGTCATTTCCGTCCTTTAGTGAAAAAGTACAGCACTAGTGCGACCAGTGCTACCACTAAGAAAATTCCCCAATACATTCCTGCTTCAAATATAGTTCCTATGGCCTCGCACGATTGAAGCATGAACAGGGAGAAAACTGCAATAAATAAAATAATAAATTGTCTCATAAGTATTTTATTTGTGGGTTGGTTATACGCGGTGGTGGTCTGCTCTCCAGTTGGTAATCTTCCGTTTGATTTGGTCCCCCGAGAGATTATCTTGTAGTGTATGATGCAACAGTTCTTTAAATTCATTGTCCGGCGCAAAACGCAATGCTGCCACTTGATTGAAAGAAAGTTTCTCCAGCACGGGTTCGGAGCGCTCTCCATACAGTTCGAAGTAACGCAGAGAAAATTCTGCGCGGAGAATTCGGTTTTGATTACCTAGAGCGTAATGCTGTCGAAGCATGATTACAGTGTAGAGTTGAAAGAAAACGATAACCGAAAAGAGAATCCACGGAGTACTTTCTGGCTCTACAAAACTGCGGTATATTCCGTATATAAGGGAGAGAAATAGCAGTGGAAGCAGAATAAAGTGGTGGGGCGGATAATAGCGGCGGTGGTTGGTATAGTTTTGTTTTTTCATAGTAACAGTTTTTCAACAAATTTACAGCCAAGATATACACAGATGAAAACTATGTAAATTCTATTCTCATCGATGGAAAAACCCTGTGAACCGAGGATCTTGCGAAACGAAAAAAAAATACCGGTTGCAGTAGTGTACTGCAACCGGTGGAATTTACTTGTAAGTTTGCTGTGGTCTAATCCAATCCTCCTTTACGGGTAGGTTCCTGGACGGTAGGCCATTGCATTTGTTCACCAGTCCTTGGATTCATAGGTAAGTTGATTCGTTCGGAAGATGATTTCTGGGGATCTTCACTGGCCATATACGTAAGGATCGCGATTAGTGCGACATTATTCTTTACTTCATCAAAAACGATTTTATCGTAAGTGTCTCTTTGTGTGTGCCAGGTGTAATTGCCGTAAGCCCAGTTAAGTGATCCTAGCATGAATGCTGGCGCTCCTGCGGCAACAAAGGAAGCATGATCACTTCCTCCTCCTCCTGGGTAACCAGGGAACGTAAACTTAATCTCGCGTGTAAGTTGTGAAGGAGCGGCGGCAAACCATCTTCCAAGATAATCGTATGCATGCAGGAATCCTTGTCCAGAAACATTCTGGATGCGTCCTGTTCCATTGTCCTGATTGAAGACGGCCTGTATACCTTTCATTTTTTCTGGATGTGCTGAAACAAATGCACGGCTTCCATTAAGCCCCTGTTCTTCACTTCCCCATAGCCCTACAAGAATGGTGCGCTTTGGGTTAGGGTAGAGCTTCTTCAGTATACGTGCCACTTCCATCATGGTAATGGTTCCAGTAGCATTGTCTGTGGCCCCTGTGCCTCCGTCCCAGCTGTCTATATGGGCCGACAAGATTATATATTCGTCCGGTTTTTCCGTTCCACGAATTTCTGCTACAGTATTGAATGTAGGAGCCATTCCGTGATCCTTTGAATTGGTGGTCAGCTTTAAGCGTGGAGTAATGCCGTTTTCAAGCATCCTGTAGAGCTGTCCGTAGTCTTCTAGGGAAACATCCACTACAGGTATTTTGCTTGTTCCTGCAAAGAAAATTTTATTGACACCAAATCCTCTGCTCCAGTTACTCCAGATCAAACCTTTAGCTCCCGCATTCTCAAAAGGTTTTCCAATAGTACGCCAGCTATACCCGATGGTTTCAAGTGATTTATTCCACTCCGCATTCCGCTTTTCACTTTCTTTTTTATAACGCTCGTAGGATTCCTCAGTAGCAAATTCTTTCCAGTTATAGTCGGGTCTGCCGCTAGGCTGGTACTGCGACACCATAACCAACTTTCCTTTCGTTTTTGGTAAGAATTTTTCGAATTCTTCTTTGGTCTTAAAAACTGGCATCATAATTACTTCGCCGGTTACTCCCTTAGCACCTGTAGAGGGGCTGAATGCCAGCTGCATTCCTTCCAGAGACTTTACATAGGGATAAACCATTTCAATACTGGAAGTACCTCGCTCCCAACTTTTCCATTCACCCCACTTTTCATTGCGTGCATCAATGCCCCACGATTTAAACGTGTTTACAGCCCAGTCATGGGCTTGCTGCATTTTTGGACTTCCTACAAGTCGCGGTCCGATTCCGTCCACTAACTGAAAGGCAAGTTTTTCAAGTTGAGAGTTTTCATAGGTCTCTTTCATAATGGCATCCACGGTCTGCTTCTGAGTCTGGGCCTGTGTGAAACCTACAAATAGTGATGCTGTCACCAGCATGATTTTTCTGTAATTTCTCATGATTAAAAATTTTTGCCGATGAAGATACTGATTTTTATCTCATTTACTCCCATTGGAACCGCTGTTAGGGATTAAAGGGAAATTATTCTTTACCTTTAAATAGATTAAAATAGGAGCCATGGAAGAAAATTTTCCAAAAGAATTTGAAGGTTTGACTCCAGAGCAGGTGCAGCGTTCCCGCACCTCCAATGGCGAGAATGTCCTCAAATTGGAAAAATCTGGAGGGTTTTTTCATCAACTCTTCGATATTTTACAGGAGCCCATGATTCTGCTTCTGATAGCTGTGGTTGTAATATATATCAGCACGGGTAATTACAACGAAGCCCTTTTTATGGGTTTTGCATTACTCATAGTGCTTTCCATTTCGATCTATCAAGACAATCGCAGTAAGTCTGCACTCAAGGCATTACAGCAGTTAACCGCACCCAGGGTACAGGTGATTAGAGAAGGAAAGCTGCTTGGAATTGCGGCAAAGGAGGTAGTGGTAGGTGACTTTTGCACTGTACGAGAAGGCGAAAGTATTGCGGCCGATGGCACGCTCCGTTTCTCTACCGATTTTACCGTAGATGAGTCTTTGCTGACAGGAGAGTCCTTCTCGGTTAGCAAGGATGCCTTCTCAGAAGATAATAGAGTACTGAGTGGCACTGTAGTGCTCAGTGGTTATGCAGTGTATGAGGTTACTTCCGTGGGAGATGGTACCAAATTAGGACAAATCGGAGCCAGTATCACCTCGATTGAGAAAGAAAAGTCACCTCTACAAATTCAAATCTCAAAATTTGTCCGCTCCATGGCGGTGATAGGTGTTGCGGTGTTTGCTGTGGTCTGGGGAGTGAGTTACTATAATACCAACGATTTAGTGGAGAGTCTGCTGGCTGGTCTTACACTTGCTATGTCAATACTACCTGAAGAGATTCCTGTAGCATTTACGACTTTTATGGCTCTGGGTGCATGGAAGTTGCTAAGGCAGGGTATAGTAATTAAACGTGCCTCGCTTGTGGAAACGCTTGGGAGCACCACTATTTTGTGTACGGATAAAACCGGAACCATCACTCAGAATCGCATGGAGTTAAAGAAAATTTTCCGGGCAAAAAGTAGCCGTCATTTCAAGCGAAGCGACTTTGATGACCCCGAATTAAATGAGATAATTTGGAATTCCCTGCTTGCCAGTGAGCCTGTGGCTTTCGATACCATGGAGATGGATATTCATTCGATTTCAAAGCAACAAGGCCTCTATGAGAAAAGAAGTGCATGGGCCCTTTTTCATGAATATCCCTTGGAAGGAAAACCTCCAATGATGACGCACGTTTGGAAAACTCCATCGGGAGAACTTATAGCTGCAGTCAAAGGAGCACCCGAAGCACTTTTAGAACATAGCTATCTTGCATTAGGCGAGCGCAGTAGGTACCAACAGGTGTATGAGGAGCTGGCGAGTCAAGGTTTGCGTGTTCTGGGAGTGGGCACCACCAGGGTGCTGGAGGGCGCGCTTCCTGTAACACAACAGGATATTACTTTCGAATTCCTTGGTTTCCTTGCATTTGAAGATCCTCCAAAAGCTTTTATTAGCGATGTATTTAAGGAGCTGAAGCAGGCAGGAATTGTAGTTAAAGTAATTACTGGGGATAATGAGCTTACTACCAAAGCAATTGCTCAAAAAGCGGGCATATCTGAGGTAAACTCGTGCATAACTGGAACGGAATTAATGGAACTTAATCCCCAGGAACTTGCCCGTGCGGCGAAGCAGCATACGCTCTTTACACGTATGTTTCCCGAAGCTAAATTACGGATTATTCAAAGCTTGAAAGAACAGGGCGAAATTGTAGCAATGATAGGGGATGGCGTAAACGATGCACCAGCACTTAGAAGTGCGCACATTGGTGTGGCTATGGGTCATAAAGGTACGGAGATTGCCAAGCAGGCAGCCTCCATGGTACTCTCTAACGACAGTCTTGAGGGAATTACAGAAGGGGTGAAAGCGGGAAGACGAATCTATTCCAATCTAAAGAAGGCCATTCAATATATCATTTCAATCCATATCCCCATAGTTGTTGTAGTTTCCATCCCACTAATTTTAGGTTGGATGTATCCCCATATATTTTCCCCCCTTCATGTTATTTTTCTGGAGCTGGTTATGGGGCCTACTTGCTCTATAGTTTTTGAAAACGAACCACTGGAGAAAAGGGCAATGAAGGAGCCGCCCCGACCCATTAGCGAGACTTTTTTCTCTCGAAAGGAACTTTTTAGAAGTGTCGTACAAGGAGCGGTAATCGCGGGTGTCTTACTAGTGCTTTACCAGTATTCTATCAATGCAGAGATGGAGGAGGATAAACTTCGTAGTCTGATCTTTTCCACTTTGGTGCTTAGTAATGTATTCCTAAGCTTTGTTAATCGCAGCTCCTACCATACTATTGTAGAGACTTTTTCCTACAAGAATCCCTTGCTGTATGGTATCTCAATAATGGTCTTAGGTCTTTTATTTAGTCTCTTGTATTTTGAACCTGCCCGCAGTTTCTTTGAACTTGGCAAACTAACTGTACTGGAACTTCTGCAGTGTACCGCACTTGCCTTTATTAGTGTCGCGTGGCTTGATCTACAAAAAATAATTATGCGCAAAGTGCGCAAAAGCGCTTAAAATTGTAACTTTATGGGTTTAAAAGATAGATTTATGACCTCAAAAGAAAAAGTACAACTGCTACGTGAGCAGATGGAAAAAGAGAGTATAGACGCATTTGTAGTCTTTTCGGCCGATCCTCATATGAGTGAATACCTTCCTAATCAGTGGAAAGAAAGGCAATGGCTAACAGGTTTTACCGGATCTGCTGGTTTTGCTGTGGTTACCCAAGAGAACGCAGGTCTGTGGACGGACGGAAGGTATTTTATACAGGCTCCAAAAGAGCTTGCGGGTTCGGATTTTGAGTTGATGAAAATGGGCGTGGAAGGAGTTGAAGATTATATTTCCTACTTAAAGAACAGGCTTAAAGAAGGAGCTGTGGTGGGAGCCAATCCTCTTGCAACGTCACACCATAACTGGGAAGAAATGCGCAGTGGACTTGCGCCAGCGGGTATTACGTTGGTTGCCTCCGATCTGTTGAAAGATGTCTGGACCTCACGGGAGCAAAATGAATCGAAGCCTATCTTCGTCCATCCCGTGGAACGTGCTGGGAAAAGTGTGCAGGAGAAGTTGGAAGACATTAGAAAGGAGATGCGACGTAAAGAAGCAAGCATGCATATTATTGCAAGCCTGGACGATGTAGCCTGGACTTTAAATTTAAGAGGAAGCGATGTTGAGGCCAATCCGGTATTTTTGGGATTTGTCGTACTAGGTCTTTCCAATGCATGGGTGTTTTTAGAAAAAGAACAATTGTCTACCGATGCTATAGTGCAAATGGAGGCCGCCGGTGTGCAGATTGAGTCGTATTCCGCCTTTTACCCTATGCTAGAAAAGTTGGAGGGCGAGAAGGTTTTGGTATCTTCTTCGACGAACCAGGCCGTTTTTGAAGCGCTAAGTGGCAATTCTATTATCGTATCTCCAGTTCCTGGGAACTTAATGAAAGCAATGAAAAACCCTGCAGAGCTGGAAGGTTTCCGCACCGTGATGGTTAAGGATGGTGTGGCAATGGTAAAGTTTCTCTACTGGATCACGACCAATGTAGGAAAGGTTCCCATGACGGAATTTTCTATTGGGCAGCAGCTTGAGAGTTTCCGCGCAGAACAGGAAGGGTTTGTGGGTCCAAGTTTCGGAAGCATAGTAGGCTATGAAGGTAATGATGCCATACCTCATTATTCTGCACCAAAAGAAGGTAGTAAAGAGGTTCGAGCGGAGGGAAGTATCCTTGTGGACTCGGGAGGTCAGTACCTTGAGGGCACCACAGATATTACCCGTACTTTTCCTTTGGGAGAAGTAAGTACACAATATAAACGCGATACGACACTTGTCTTAAAGGGTATGATCAGACTCTCTATGGTTAAATTTCCTAAGGGAACGAAGGGAGTACATTTAGATGCATTTGCACGGGAAGCCCTATGGGCGGAAGGTAAGGACTACAACCATGGAACGGGACATGGGGTGGGGAGCTTTATGAATGTGCATGAAGGGCCGCAAAATATACGAAAGGATATGAATCCCCAAGATCTGTTGGAAGGCATGGTAGTGTCCAACGAACCAGGGCTCTACATAGAAAATCAATACGGTATTCGCCATGAGAATCTTATAGCAGTACGAAAAGCAGAAAGTACAGCGTTCGGAGATTTTATGGAATTCGAGACTTTAACGATCTGTCCGTTTTTTAGCTCTGTGATTGAGAAGGACTTGCTTTCCCCTAAAGAAATTGATTGGCTTAACAACTACCACCAATGGGTTAGAGAAAAGCTTGGGGATCGTTTGCAAGGAGAGGAAAAAGAGTGGTTATTAAAAATGACCGAACCTATTTAAGATCTCTAGCCCCTAAAAGGTGAAAACACATGCAGAGAACATGCTATAGCATATAGTACTAACAAAAGGACGGCTTAAACCGTCCTTCTTCTTGCGCTAAAAACAAAAAAACTGCCTCCAAACGGAGGCAGTTTCACTATAATGCGTAGAAGCAAAGACTTAGTTTTTCTTGTAAGCTGCGTCCTTTATACGAGCTTTCTTACCTCTAAGATCTCTGAAGTAATAGATTCTTGCTCTTCTTACTTTTCCTCTTCTGTCTACTTCAATCTTCTGTAAAGCCGGCATATTGATAGGGAATACTCTTTCAACACCTACATCTCCGCTCATTTTACGGATTGTAAACGTCTTAGTGCCTCCGGTACCTCTAAGTTGAATCACAGTTCCTTTGAAGAACTGGGTTCTAGTCTTGTTACCTTCTTTAATTTCGTAATACACAGTGATGGTGTCACCGGCCTTGAATTCTGGGAATTCTTTCTTTGAAATGTACTTGTCTTGTACGTACTGTAATAGATCCATTGTATTTTTAAAAATAGATTTTTACGCTAAGCAACGTGCACGTCCTTCGTCAGAGGTTGGTTAACGGTTTGCAAAAATACAATAATTATTTTGTTTTACAAATAGAGTACTGGTTTTATAGATCAATTAGTACAGTAAAAGAAAATGTGTACCTTAGAATGGTACTACTATAGAGAATACTATGTCCAATATCAGTCTAATTATCGAGGAGAAAGCGGCCGACATTGGCAATTTTCTGGTTGGAAGATTGCTGCCATTTGTGCAAAAGAAAAATGTGGGTCCGTTTGTTTTTATTGACCACATGGGACCAAAAAATCTCTCGGCGGATGAAAATCTAGATATTGCACCGCATCCACATATTGGTCTTTCCACGCTCACCTTTTTGTTTGAAGGCGCTCTAATGCACCGAGATAGTCTTGGTAATCAGATGGAAATCACTCCTGGAGCGGTGAACTGGATGAGTGCTGGAAAAGGGGTAGTGCACTCCGAGCGGACTCCAGACCGTTTACGGGATAAGGCTAAAGTTCTCCATGGCTTGCAGATCTGGGTGGCCCTGCCTCTGGATAAAGAACAAATGAGTCCCACTTTCCAACATGTGGAGAGTACGGAAATTCCCTTATGGTATATAAATTCAGTGCGCTACAGGCTCATCGCCGGTACGCTTATGGATAAAATCTCCCCAGTGAAAGCGTATTCGAAATTTTACTTTCTCGAAATTTTTACCCCCCAAGATGCTTTTATTGATATTGGAGAAGAGCTTTATGGTGAGGTGGCTATGTATATCCTCGAAGGACAGGTCACGCTTGAAGGGCAGCTTATGGGTGGTAAGCAGCTAATTATAGCTAAGGATGCGAAGCTTTGCAGTTTTCAAATGCAAAGTGGCACGACGTTGTATTTATTTGGTGGAGAACCTTTACAGGAACAACACTATATCGACTGGAACTTTGTAAGTGCGGATAAGGCACGTATTGCTAAAGCAAGAGAAGACTGGTACTATCAGAACCACGAGGTATTTCCCAAAGTAGTAGGTGAGGGGGATGAATATGTGCCCCTGCCAGCTCGTTCCCTGCCTTTGCGTTAAAGTACAGTCTAGGAAAAGCCAGTTTGCACGGAATGGTAATTTGTATGTATTTTAGAAACCTGCTTTTAATGCAGTAAATTCAAACTAAGCTTAAAATGATTGATAAAAGAGTAGCGGATTCCCAGGCCGCAATTGCGGGAATTGAAAGTGGTATGACCTTGATGCTGGGAGGTTTTGGGTTGTGTGGAATTCCTGAAAATTGTATAAAAGCGCTGTCCCAGAGCCAGGTCACTGATTTGACTTGCATTTCCAACAATGCAGGTGTAGATGATTTTGGCTTGGGGTTACTACTTAAGGGTAGGCAAATCAAGAAAATGATATCCTCTTATGTGGGTGAGAATGCAGAATTTGAGAGGCAAATGCTCTCCGGTGAGCTCGAGGTGGAACTTACCCCACAAGGAACTCTTGCAGAAAAATGCAGGGCAGCCCAGGCAGGGATTCCAGCCTTCTATACTCCGGCTGGATACGGAACGGAAGTTGCCCAGGGTAAAGAACAACGTGAGTTCAATGGTAAGATGCATATATTAGAACATGCTTTCCAAGCAGATTTTGCAATTGTAAAAGCCTGGAAAGGTGATTATGCCGGAAATCTTATTTTTAGAGGATCTGCAAGAAATTTCAATCATCCTATGGCAGGTGCTGCAAAGATCACTATCGCAGAGGTAGAACACTTGGTGCCAGTGGGTGAACTGGATCCCAATGCCATCCACATTCCTGGAATTATGGTACAGCGCATTTTCCAAGGAGAGGTGTACGAAAAAAGAATAGAACAACGCACAACGAGAAAAAAATAAATACGGATGTTAAATAAAGAACAAATAGCCCAGCGCATTGCCAAGGAGGTCAAAGACGGGTATTATGTTAATCTAGGTATTGGTATACCTACGCTCGTTGCCAACTACGTTCCGGAAAACCTAAATGTAGAGTTTCAAAGCGAGAATGGGGTGCTTGGTATGGGGCCTTTCCCCTTTGAAGGTGAGGAAGATGCAGATATAATCAATGCAGGTAAACAGACTATAACTACGCTACCGGGTGCTTCGTTTTTTGATTCTGCTTTTAGCTTTGGAATGATCCGTAGTCAAAAAGTGGATTTGACCATACTGGGTGCTATGGAAGTATCGGAGAAGGGAGATATAGCTAACTGGAAAATTCCGGGAAAGATGGTAAAGGGAATGGGGGGAGCGATGGATTTGGTGGCCTCGGCCGAAAATATCATTGTTGCCATGATGCATACCAATAAGGAGGGGGAAAGCAAGGTTCTACGTGAATGTACTCTACCTTTAACAGGTGTACAGTGCGTGAGAAAGATAGTCTCTAATCTGGCAGTGATGGAAGTTACACCGAACGGGCTTAAGCTACTGGAACGCGCCCCAGGGGTCAGTGTGGAAAAAATAGTGGAGCTGACTGAGGCGCCGCTTCTAATCGAAGGAACCATTCCTGAAATGCAGTTTGAATCATAGAGCGTCTAGCTGCTACATTACTATAGACTATCCTCCACTTATGTGGGGGATATTTTGTTGCTCGTAACTTTCAAATGAGCCGTCCTGAAAAAATAGGATGATTCTCTTCAGCGGTTTAGAATTTGGGGAAACTAATGTGTTTGCAGATGCATTGGTCTCTAATCGCTGAGAATGCTCTGTAGCTTCTTGAGCCCTATCCTGTGGCAGCTCAGTGGATTCTGGTGGCGTTTCAAAATTCATTCTGGAGGTAACTGCCTGTAAAGTATCCTCACTTTCCGTCCGGCCAAAGTTCTCATCGTTGATTAAAGCAAATAAGTCGGCAGGGGAGGTTGGTGTAGGAATTTGATTTGTAGGAGTAGAACTTTCCTGCTCGAGCATGGGACCTTCGCCTTCTATAAGCCATTCCCATCGAAGCAAGGGGTAGGTGTCCTTTACTTTGATTAAAAAATCTAAGGAGGGTTTATTGCGTCCCGAAGTAATATGAGAAATGGAGGAACGCTGTACGTCAACTTTATCGGCAAATTCGGAAAGTGAAAGTTGCGTGTATTCTATAAGCTGGGAAATGCGCGTGTTGAGACTCATAAACATGTAAATTGTATTTACAAATGTAACATTCCCCTTCCAATTCACAAAATACAACTGTAAACTAAACTAAACAACTGTTATTTACAAAAGTAAAAGCCAGCGAAATACGCTGGCTTACAATAATTTAAAAGTTAAATTGTTTACTTTAGTGTCTAAACTGATCATCGTGTTTAGGATCATATTTTAACGTCCTATCCTTTTTCTTTTCAGGAAATATCAGAGATGCCAGAATACTTACTCCTAAGATAGATACTATGATAAGAAGGGAATGGGAGGTTTCAAAACCTATTTCTTTAAGCTGTCCGTGTAAAAGCATTTTAACTCCGATGAAGGTCAGGAGCAGCGCGAGTCCAACCTTAAGAAAACGAAATTTATCAATGATTCCCGCCAGCAAAAAGAACATACTTCTAAGTCCAATGATAGCAAATATGTTGGAAAAAAACACCACATAGGGATCGTGCGTGACTGAAAAGATCGCGGGGATACTGTCTACCGCGAATATCAAATCCGTAGCTTCTATGATTAACAAAACCAAAAACAGTGGGGTCATTTTCTTAACACCGTCGATAGTCACCCAGAATTTGTCTCCTACAAAGTGGTTGTGCACTTTAAAATACTTGTTGGCAAAGCGCACTACCGGATGGTTTTGCGTGTCGATTTTCTCTTCCTTGTCTTTATCGAGAAACATCTTAATACCTGTAATCACTAGAAAGGCCCCAAAAACGTACATAATCCACCCAAATTTGGCGATTAGGGCAGCACCTACAAAAATAAAAATGAAGCGCATGACTATTGCGCCCAGAATTCCCCAGAACAGTACACGGTGGTAGTTCTTCTCTGCCACTCCAAAAGCACCGAAAATAAGTATCATTACAAAGATATTATCTACCGAAAGTGCATATTCCACAATATACCCGGTTAAGTATTCCAGTCCTAGATTCTGATTATAGAGCTGAAGGGATAAGTCAAGGTTATCCGGGACAATGCGCACAGGGTGCTTGTGCTTGGTAATAACCTCCTGTAGTTTTTCCATCGAGTCAATGCCGTGGAGTAGGTGGCCGTAGGTTATAAGGACAAAATAGAAGCACATGGATAGTGCCACCACAAAAAAGCTCATTATTCCCGCTTTTTTCATAGTTACAATGCCACCTGACTTTTTACCCATATTCAAGTCAATGGCGAGAATTATAGTGATGAACACTAAAAATCCTCCAAGAAACAGAAGTTCATTACTCATAGTATAAATTATGCGCAAATATAACAAAAATGGGCATTTTTGATATTTTTTACAAATGTATACATGTTTTACAATTGTATGCAAATTAAGAAGCTAATGTTTAATTTAGTAACTGGTAATTCATTTTTTAACTCTTTAATTCAACTTAAAGTAGTATTATTAAAATGCTTTAATTGAAAGTTATAAATAACTCATTTAGTGATATTTATTTTTATCACGTTAAATTATTGGCAATCCACAAAATTTTCCACAGACACTCTGTCATTTACTATTGTTTAAGGCTGTTTTCATTTGTAAATTTCGGTACATGATCAATTAAGCTTATTTTTGGCTTTTGTAACACGTGTTTATCCCATGCGATTTGAAAATATTTACCAACAAGAGCCTAATTTTCCATACCGTTATATAGCGCCCAGTTCCCTTGAAAAATTCCTCTGCGAAAATCTCAGCGATTATGTGAAGCAGATTGGTACTTCTACTCTAGGTGTTCCGATATATATGTTGCGTGTTGGAAGAGGTAACAAAAAGGTCTTAGCGTGGTCCCAGATGCACGGGAATGAGAGTAATGCCACACACGCTTTACTTGATATGCTCTACAGTCTAAAGGACTCGCCTCTTTACGATAATTTGTTTGCTGAAATCACTTTGGATTTTATAGTAATGCTTAATCCCGACGGATCTGCGCTTTGGACCCGCAGAAATGCCGTGGAGATTGATTTGAATAGAGATTTTATAAAACGTTCCAGTAAGGAACTTCCTCTTTTGGTAGAATTAGCCTTAGGTGGGACATATGATTTCGGATTGAACCTGCACGAGCAGCGAACCATATTCTCCACAGACGGGATGCATCCTGCAACGCTATCTTTCTTGGCGCCATCCCAAGATAGCTCACGAAGCATTACTCCCGTACGAAAAAGAGCGATGAAAATTATTTCTGATACGGCGCATCATCTCCGAGAGTTAATTCCTGAGAATATTGCCCGTTATAGCGACGAGTATTATCCCACCTCAACGGGCGATAATTTTATGCGCTTAGGACTGCCTACCATTTTGTTTGAAGGTGGCCACTATGAAAAGGATTACCAACGACAGCAAACTCGAAAATACTACACTATAGCTTTATATTATTGTCTGGTGGCAATTGGGAAGTACCAGGGTGATACATTAGGTTATGAACAATATTTTGCACTACCCGAAAACAGGGAGAGTCATTACGATATCATATACAGGAATGTGAAACTCAATACCGATTTTCCATGCGTTTTGGATATTGCCGTGCAGTATCGAGAGGAAAAGAAACCTGACTCCCTGGACATAGAATTTATTCCTATAGTGGTGGAAGTAGGAGATTGTGGGAAGAAAAAAGGCTGGGAAGAGCTAGACTGCACGGACAAACGGTTTGTGTCCCAAAGTCTGTATCCCAAACTTGACGCCCCGGTTAATTTTCAGATTCTATAAAAAAGAAAAGCTGGGAACAAAGAATCCCAGCTTGTCATTTCTTAGGTGCGGCACTTATTCTACTACTTTGATTCCTGCAGCCATAAAGCGAATTTCGCGCTGAGGAGAGGTTATCGCATCAATCTCTGCTTCCGAGCGTTTGGCATCTTCTGCATAATGGCGCGCTTCTTCTACAGAAAGCATTTTGTTTTCAGCTACTCCTTCCAGTAATACTGTTTTTCCCTCTAATGCAGTGGGTACAAAGAAGGCATAGTCCTTCATTTTTACGCAAAATCTTTCGTTATTTTCCGTTTCAATGCTCACCCAACATCCTTTTTTCGGACACACTTCAGTTACTTTACCTCTAACAGTGACATTCTCCACTTTGTCTTTGGACTTCAAGGTTGTCTGCAGAGCTTCTACCGTAAGAACCTCATTGGATGAAGTCACGCCCGCACCGTAGAGTTCTCCTACTAAAGCTTTTCCTTCAGGGGGAGAAGGTTTAGCGGTCTGCTGTGCGGAGAAAATCGAAAAGGTCAAAAGCAAGACTAGAAATGCTATTTTTTTCATTGTAAATCTATTTCAGATCCAAATTTACATTTTTCTGTGTATTGGCAGTTCTAATTTCTCTTATATTTACTTCTTATTCTACATTATGAAGAAAAAACTGAATTTGTGGGACGCTACCATGCTTGTGATGGGATCGATGATAGGAAGCGGAATCTTTATTGTTAGTTCCGATATGATGCGGAATCTAGGGTCCGGATACTGGGTTATTGCGGTGTGGATTATTACTGGAGTTCTTACCGTAGCAGGTGCCATTTCCTATGGGGAACTATCCTCTATGTTTCCTAAGGCAGGAGGGCAGTATACTTATCTTTCGGAAATTTTTGGACGTAAAACAGGGTTTCTTTATGGATGGGGACTTTTCAGTGTTATTCAAACAGGAACAATTGCTGCTGTCGCCATGGCCTTCGGCAAATTCACAGCGTATCTATTTCCTGTACTTAATGATTCCGAGCCTCTTTTTGTAAGGGGCTCCTTCCGTATTACCTGGGTACAGATTTTGGCTATTGTCGTTGTGCTTTTTCTCACGTACATCAATACACGTGGGGTAAAAAATGGTAAGTTATTACAGAACGTATTTACAGCCTCCAAAGTTGTAGCCCTTTTGGGAATTATTGTGTTTGGTTTCCTTCTAGTGAAAGACAGTCACTGGAGTGACTACGCGCGATTGGGATGGAACGGATTCCAGAATCTGGGGACAGAGCTCGGCAATGACCTTACTTCCGACTCGTGGCTTCCTATCAGTGGTATGGCCCTAATGGGTGGTATTGCTGCAGCGATGGTAGGATCGGTGTTTAGTTCTGTTGCATGGGAGAATGTTACCTTTATGAGCGGAGAAATTAAATCGCCGGAGAAAACGGTAGTTAGAAGCATGGTGATAGGTACCACGGTGGTAATGCTACTGTACCTTCTGGTTAACCTAGTGTATTTAAACGCATTAGGGCGTGATGCCCTTGCCTTCGCAGATAAGAACCGACCTGCAGTAGCTGTATCACAAGTTCTCTTTGGTACGGTGGGAACGTATATCATGGCCGTTCTGGTGATGGTATCCACCTTTGGCTGCATTAACGGGTTAGTACTTTCCGGGGCCAGGGTATACCAAAGTATGGCCCACGACGGTCTTTTCTTTAAGAGCGCGCTAGAGAACAACCGATTTGATGTGCCTGAAAAATCTCTTTGGATGCAAGGGGGGTGGGCAAGTGCTCTGGCCCTTTCGGGGCAGTATGGGGATCTCTTGGATATGATTTCTTTTGTGATTGTACTATTTTACATGCTCACCGTGGCAGGTGTTCTTTATATGCGTATCTCCCAGCCACAAAGAGAGCGCCCTTACCGGGCTTGGATGTACCCATTTACTCCTATCTTATATTTGGTACTTGGTACGTTATTTTGTGTACTGCTAATTGTATATAAGCCGGGCTACACCTGGCCAGGCTTTCTTCTAATTTTGCTGGGGCTTCCCATTTACTATTTTATAAACAGAAAGAAGTCTCCCGCCAAAGAACGTAAATGATTCTATCCGTATGAAAACCGTATACCGCACTTTTATGCTGCACCAAGTACAGATCGCACAAGGCCTATTGGAAGCCCATGGAATTATTTCCTACGTACATAATGAATATGTCAATAATGTGGCAGTGATGCCTGTGGCGGAAAACTACCTTCTGAAAGTAGGAGAGAGGGATTTTGCACGTGCTTTGGAAATTTTGCAGCAATCGGCTCTACTGGAGGAAGACCAACAAGATCTGTAGCAATTTGTCTCTTATTCCGTGCTTTTTTTGTGGGTTTATTTTACTTATTTTTACCGAAAATATTACCACAATGAACGAATGGAAAACCGTTAAAGAATACCAAGATATTACCTATAAAAAGTCTGGAGGTGTAGCACGAATTGCGTTTAACCGTCCGGAGGTACGTAATGCATTTCGTCCACAAACTACCTCAGAGCTTTATGATGCTTTTTATGACGCTTCGGAAGATCCCTCCATTGGAGTGGTTCTATTAACTGGAGAGGGTCCTAGTCCCAAGGACGGGGTCCATGCATTCTGCAGTGGTGGTGATCAAAAAGCGCGGGGCGAGAAAGGCTATGTAGGGACCGACGGCAGGCATAGGCTTAACATACTGGAGGTACAACGCCTAATTCGATTTATGCCTAAGGCAGTCATTGCAGTGGTAAACGGTTGGGCAGTTGGTGGAGGGCACTCCCTCCATGTGGTGTGCGATCTGACCCTTGCCAGTAAAGAACACGCAATCTTCAAGCAAACGGATGCCGACGTTACCAGCTTTGACGGGGGATACGGATCCGCCTATCTGGCAAAAATGGTAGGACAGAAAAAAGCGCGCGAAATATTCTTTTTAGGACGAAATTACAGTGCCCAGGAAGCCTTTGAGATGGGAATGGTCAATGAAGTGGTGGATCATCAGGACCTGGAGCAGACGGCCTACCAATGGGCGCAGGAAATCCTGGCCAAATCACCTACTTCAATACGGATGCTAAAATTTGCGATGAACCTTACCGACGACGGTATGGTTGGACAGCAAGTATTTGCAGGGGAGGCTACCCGTCTTGCCTATATGACGGAAGAAGCTAAAGAGGGTAGAAATGCTTTTCTTGAAAAACGCAAACCTGATTTTGGTGAGAACCAGTGGATATCGTAAGAAAAACTTACGAAACTACATACATCATTTTAAATAACAACTATGTCTGAATGGATTAAGGCGGCACGCCTTAGGACGCTTCCTTTGTCCTTAAGTGGAATTATTGTAGGCTCCTTTATAGCACGTTGGCGGATGAGTGAGGCAGAGGGCAAATGGAATATAGAGGTCTTTGTTCTGGCCCTTTTGGTTACTCTTCTTTACCAGGTGCTTTCTAACTATGCTAACGATTATGGAGATGCCTTGAAAGGTACCGACTCGCTACGTAGCTCCTCTGCAGAGGCTCGTAGCGTAGCCTCGGGGAAGATTTCTTCGAAAAGCATGCGAATGGCTATCGTTCTGGTGGCAGTGCTTTCTCTTATAGCGACGCTGGCCTTACTCTATGTTGCATTCTTACAGGACGGATTTCACAAAGGATTTACGGTGCTGCTGGTACTGGGTATACTGAGTATATTGGCGGCTGTAGGGTATACACTCGGTAGAAAACCTTATGGATATATGGGGCTTGGGGACATTATGGTATTTCTGTTCTTTGGGATTCTTTCTGTGTGTGGCAGTTATTACCTCTTTACCAGAGAATTTCATTGGGATATGCTTTTGCCTGCCTCGGCGATAGGGCTCTTCAGCGCGGCAGTATTGAATCTAAATAACATGCGGGATATGGAATCGGATCGTATTACGGGTAAGAAGACTCTAGCCCTGCGTTTGGGGTATAGAAATGCAATGATTTACCAGATGGTACTACTGCAGTTGCCTCACATTCTACTATTGGTCTTCCTGATGCTTAATGGTCTGCATGAAAAAGGGCAGTACTACGCCTTTATTGTAATGGTAATGCTTTTCCCAACCGCGGCCCTGCGCAGAAGAATTCTCCAGAGTAAATCCCGTGAGGAGCTCGATGGATTCTTAAAGCAGATTGGAATTATCACCTTTGCCACAAGCATTCTGCTTGCAGCAGGACTTAATATGTACTGAAGCACATAGTATACAACGTAACAACCAGAACACAATCTACGACTATGAAATTACGATTTTTAGGACAGAACTGTTTCCTTATAACCACTGGAACTACCAACATTCTTACAGATCCCTTTTACTCCTACCAAAAAGATAAATCCGGATTTCTATTGGAAAGCACCAAGGTGGACTATATACTACTTACGCACGTGCACCAAGATCATATGGCTGATGTCAAGCAAGTCTTGGAGCACTATCCTCAAGCAACGCTGATTGCTCAGCCCGAAGTATGTGGCTATTTTTCACACTCCTCGATGGTCGATCTAAACTTCGGTGGTACACTGGACATAGGAAAGGTTTCGATTGATATGGTGCCTGCGCTGCACACCAGCTCGTTTCCGGATGGAAGTTATGGTGGTTTGAGTTGTGGATATTTGCTGCAGTCCGAGGGAGGGAACCTGTATTTGGCTGGAGACACCGGTCTAACAATGGAAATGAAGCTTCTAAAGGAGTTTTATGGACCGATAAGTATTTCCATTCTGCCAGTGGGTGGGCATTATACCATGGACTATAAGAAGGCAGCATATGCGGCAAAAAATCTATTGGATTGTGCTCATGTCGTAGGCTGCCACTTTGATACGTTTCCACCTATTTCTATTGATCATCAAAAGGCCAAAGCCTATTTTGAAGCGATGGACATTGAATTAAAACTACCGGAACTGGGTGAAGAATGGGAAGTATAGAAACAAAAAAATGGCAAGCGATCTACATCACACCGCTACAACCGATTACCTTTGCTGCGTTCCCGCCCTGGAGGATTCTCAGGAGCTGGTTGTGTAGGACTTGCCACTGCAAAGATAAGGCAAAAATTTAAATTTCAAAATAAGAATAACTTTTTCTCACTAACCCGAAAATTACCTCCATGTTTAAAAATGTATATGCCGTTGGTCTGCTTATTTTTACCGCAATTATCCTGGCATTTTTTATAACCAATATTTTCTTCAGAGATGTAGATTACTACCGCAACTCCGTAACATTAAGTGCCTTTTTACTTCCATTATTATTTGCTCTTGGAGCGCTTCTCTCTGTAACTACTTACGTAAAACATAAAAAAAGAGTCAGTTTTAAGGAAGCCTACGGACGAGCTTTCATACCAATGTTTATAGGAGGTGCACTTTCTCTGGGATCTATTTTTCTTTACATAAATTATGTGGATCCCGATACCAAGGACCTTCTGAACTATCAATATATAGAGAGTTTTAAGACGGCACTCGATGACGAGTATGAGAGGGGGAGTAAAGTGTTTAAGCCGGAAAGTGCAGAAATGAAAGATATTGAAACAAAATACCAGCAAGGTATCGAACGGATTGAGGCCAAACGCCAGCGTAAGGAAGATATGTTCTCGGTGAAATATTTCCTGTATATCTTTGCCGGCTACAGTGCCTATTTTTTACTTTTGTCCTTATTTTTTGGATCTTTTTTCAGAACCAGAAGTAATACGTAATTTTACTAATTATTAAAGAAGACAAAACTAAAGAAAAACTATAGCCCTTGGATTTATCAATTGTAATACCGCTTTTAAATGAAGAGGCCTCCTTGGAGGAACTTTTCTCCCGCATCCACCGCGTATGCAATGAGAATGACCTTCGTTATGAAGTGTGGTTTGTAGACGATGGGAGTACCGATCTCTCCTGGAGTATCATAGAAAATTTAAAGGTACAATTCCCTCAGGTCCACGGCATCAAATTCGCCCGGAACTACGGCAAGTCCCAAGCACTTCATGCTGCATTTGAACGGGTCCGTGGTGATGTAGTAATTACCATGGATGCAGACCTGCAGGATTTTCCTGAAGAAATCCCTGAGCTGAGAAAATTGCTTTTGGAAGAGCAGCTCGATATAGTTTCAGGATGGAAAAAGAAGCGCTACGATAACGTGATGACGAAAAATATTCCTTCCAAGTTATTCAATGCAGCAGCGCGCAGGGTTTCGGGTGTGAGCCTTCATGATTTTAACTGTGGTCTGAAAGCCTATAGAAAACAAGTAGTCAAAAATATCGATGTCCACGGGGATATGCATCGCTATATCCCGGTACTGGCTGCCAATGCAGGATTCAAGAAAATAACGGAAAAACCCGTACAGCATCAAGCGCGGCCCTATGGTGTCTCTAAGTTTGGCAGCGAACGATTTATTAGGGGTTTTTTGGATCTGGTGACCCTTTGGTTTGTCAGTCGGTTTGGCGCACGTCCCATGCACTTCTTTGGGGCGGTAGGAACCCTTATGTTCATCTTAGGTTTTCTATCGGCCGCCTGGTTGGGCATTTCTAAACTAATCAGCGTGGCGCGTGGGATCTATGGAAACTTACTGACCGATAATCCGCTGTTTTTTCTAGCTCTTACTTTAATGTTGATGGGTACGCTTTTATTTATTGGTGGATTTCTGGGAGAGCTAATCATCCGTACCCACCGTTCGCAAAAAAACTACCATATAGAAGATGAAATTTAAGTATTTTTTTTTGCTGCTATGCTCCGCAATGGTTTTCCTGCTTGGATGTGGTGACATCACTCCGAAGGGTGAGCTGGCCTTAAGAAGTGAAAAGGTGGATTCCTTTTCCCAGATGCATTTGGAAGGAAATTATAGAGTCTTTTATGTCCTGGGCAAGGAGAATGCAGTGGAGGTGGAGACCTATCAGAATATAGCGGATAACTTAAGCTTGAATGTACGAAACCACACTTTAGAAATTAAAGAGAAAAGGAAAGTGGCAGGTAACGATTTTTATAATGTTACCATTTATTCTTCCCGACCCATTGAAAAAATCCATTTAAAGGACCAAGTAGAACTTACCCTCTCCAGCGCCATTCAAAGCCCCTCCCTTCGGTTGGAGTTGGAAGGTAACTCCAAGTTCATAGGGGCAGTGTCCTCAGAGCAATTGGAACTACAGATGAAGGAACTGTCCCGCGCCAACCTGACGGGTAAAAGCAGATATGCGGAACTTAAAATTCGAGATACAGCGCATATAATTGCCCCATACCACCGTATAGAGGTACTAGATTTAGATGCTCAGAATGGAAGTTATACAGAGGTTTATGCAGTAGATACCTTAAAAGGCAGACTGCAGAATACCGCCAAATTATTATACTACAACTCTCCCGTGTCGCGCTTGAAGAGTGAGCCGTCAGTGCGGATTGAAAACAAAAAATTAGATTGACACTATGACAACATTAGAAAAAGCAAAACTTTGGCTTGCTGAGTCGTTCGATCAGGAAACACGTTCGGCCGTTGAAATGCTCATCAATTCAGCGTCTCCCGATTTGGAAGACAGTTTTTACCGCGAATTGGAATTCGGAACCGGCGGTATGCGTGGTATTATGGGTGTTGGTACGAACCGACTAAATAAGTATACTTTGGGACAGGCAACCCAAGGACTTGCCAATTACCTTCACGGCCAATTTCCTTCGGATAAAATAAAAGTGGCAATTGCCTACGACGTGCGAAACAACTCCAAGGAATTTGGAAAACTGGTAGCCGATGTACTTACCGCCAACGGTATCCACGTGCTTCTATTTAAGGAGCATCGCCCTACGCCAGAACTTTCCTTCACCGTAAGGGACAAGAGTTGCCATGCAGGTATTGTGCTTACGGCTTCGCACAATCCACCGGAATACAATGGGTATAAAGTATATTGGAACGACGGGGCTCAGATTGTACCTCCTCACGATGAAGCTATCATAAGAGAGGTGTACTCCGTGGAGTTCTCAGAAATCAAGTTTGAGGGGAATGATGCCCTTATCGAGTGGTTGGATGAGTCGCAGGATCAAGCATATATCGAGGCCTGTATTTCAAACAGCACGTACCAGAATGTGGGTTATGAGGATTTGAATATTGTATTTACCTCCATCCACGGAACTACCTATACAACTGTTCCCCAGGCTTTGAAGCAGGCTGGTTTTAAAAAAATTGATCTGGTACGTGAGCAAATGATTCCAAGCGGAAATTTCCCAACAGTGGAGAGTCCCAACCCAGAGGAACCTGCCGCCTTGGAGATGGCTATGGACCTAGCGCGGATTACCAACGCCGATATTGTGATTGGAACCGATCCTGACGGAGACCGTCTAGGAATTGCTGTACGTAATCTCGAGGGAGAGATGCAACTCTTAAATGGAAACCAGTGCAATACTATCTTGACCCATTATATTTTGGAGCAGTGGAAAAAAAGCGGGCGCATCACGGGTACAGAATTCATTGGATCCACTATTGTAACTTCGGATATTTTCTTTGACATAGCACAAAAGTTTGGAGTGGATTGCAAGGTGGGCCTTACCGGATTTAAATGGATTGGAAAGATGATCCGCGACTATGAAGGGATTGAGAAATTTGTTTGTGGAGGTGAGGAGAGTTTTGGTTTTATGACAGGTGATTTTGTCCGAGATAAGGATTCGTGCGGCTCCATACTGCTGGCATGCGAAATTGCTGCATGGTGCAAGGCTCAAGGCAAAACCATGTACGAGTATTTGATTGAAATTTATACTTCCACGGGCCTGTATTACGAAGGCCTGATCAACGTAGTTAGAAAGGGAAGGGAAGGAGCAGAGCAAATCCAGCAGATGATGCATGATTTTCGGGCAAACCCTCCAAGAGAACTTGCCGGCTCGCCCATTGAAGAAATCAAAGATTTTAAAGAGCAGACCTGTCAGGTGCTCTCTACCGACAGCGTTTCGGTAATGGACGATATTCCTAAGTCGAATGTTCTGATTTATTATACAGTAGACGGTACCAAAGTATGTATTCGGCCTTCGGGTACCGAACCCAAGATCAAATTTTATGTTTCGGTAAAGGAGACACTAGCAAATAAGGAGGAATTTAAAGCAAAGCTTCAGTTGCTTGAAGCAAAAATAGACCAGGTCAAAGCCGATCTGAATCTCTAGTTCCTTTGGGACTAAAAAGGGGCAGAACCAAAAACACATTACCCTTAAGAAGCCACCTATTATTAAAATGAATAAAAATATACGACCGTGAAGATATCTTCTTTAGCAGAGAACCTGATAGGCTCTGAAATCATTAAAATCGGAAATGAAGTTAACGAACTCAAAACCCAGGGACAGGAAATTTCCAACTTAACGATTGGGGATCTGAATTCCGCTATCTATCCCATTCCTCAAGAACTAAAAGAGGGCATATCTAGAGCTTATGCAGAGAATCTTACAAATTATCCCCCTGCTAATGGTCTACTGTCTCTAAGAAACAGTATTTCAAACGATATCGAAAAACGCTGGAATCTCAAGTATGGGAGCGGCGATATTCTGGTGGCAGGTGGTTCCAGACCACTTATTTACGCCGCTTATAAAACCCTAGTAGACCCAGCAGAAAAGGTGGTATATCCTGTGCCGTCTTGGAATAACAACCATTATGTCTATTTGAGTGGTGCCACTCCAGTAGAAGTTAAGACCGACGAAAGCACCAACTTCCTACCTACTGCCTCGCAGTTGCGCTCTGTGTGTGAGGATGCCGTATTACTTACATTATGCTCTCCGCAGAACCCCACCGGTACCATGTATACCGAACAGCAGCTTAGTGAAATATGCCAGATGGTGCTGGATATAAACTCGCGACGTGAACCTGGAAAGAAACCACTTTATCTTCTCTACGATCAAATATATGCGCTTTTGACCTTTGGCAAGAGCCATGTCCACCCTGTAGGTCTTTTTGAAGAGATGAGGCCTTATACGGTATATATTGACGGATCCTCTAAATGTTTTGCAGCCACCGGAGTACGTGTAGGCTGGGCCTTTGGTCCTAAGGAAATAATGGACCCTATGAAGTCGTTCCTGGGCCATGTAGGCGCATGGGCCCCTAAGCCAGAGCAGCATGCCATGGGCGAGTACCTTGCACATGCCCAGGAGGTAGAGCACTTCGTCTCAACTTATAAAAAACAGCTTCAAAGTAGCTTATCCGCACTTCATCAAGGAATGCAGGAGCTAAAATCAGAGGGTTATCATACCGATAGTATTGAACCGATGGGTGCACTCTATCTTACTGTTAAACTGGATTATCTTGGGTATACCGCTCCCCAAGGCAGCACCATTAATACCAGTTCTGATTTGGTATTTTACCTGATTAAAGAAGCGGGAGTAGCATTGGTTCCGTTTTCCGCTTTTGGTGCCGCAGGGGATTTTCCATGGTTTAGAGCTTCCGTGGGGGCAGTTTCCAAGGAAGAAATTGAAGAACTAATCCCGAGACTACAAAAAGCTCTATCGGCACTTGCCAAATAAAAAATTCCAACCGCATGAAGATAATTGCAGTGATCCCTGCCCGTTTTGAAGCCAGCCGTTTTCCTGGAAAACTCATGGAGAAGTTGGGAGACAAGTCGGTTATTGCCACTACGTATGAGAATGTAGTAGCCACAGGACTTTTTTCGCAAGTCTTTGTAGCTACGGACAGTCCTGTAATAAAGCAGGAGATTGATTCCCTAGGTGGTCACGCCGTATTAACGGGCCCAGCAGATACTGGAAGCGACCGCATTGCAGAGGCCACCCGTGATATTGAATGCGATATCGTACTCAATGTCCAAGGAGATGAACCTTTTATTGAGCGTAAACCCCTTGAAGATCTCATTGAGGTTTTCCGTCAGGACCAGAGAAGGGAGGTTTCCTTGGCTTCATTAAAAATGCGTCTGCAGGACGAGCATGAAATTCGTAGTCCCCACAATGTTAAAGTGGTGACAGACCTTAAGGGCAATGCACTCTACTTCAGCCGCAGCGTTGTGCCTTATGCACGTGAAAGCAGTGTAGAGGTACGATACTATAAACATATTGGGGTATATGCCTTTCGTAAACAAGCACTCCAGGAGTTTGCCCGGCTTTCGGCGAGCCCCTTGGAGATCGCAGAGAAAATTGAATGCCTTCGTTACCTAGAAAACGGTATGAAAATTCGGATGGTAGAAACCCAGTTTGTAGGAGTAGGAATAGATGTTCCGGAAGATCTGGAGAAAGCCAAGGCAATAATGAAAAACGGCCTAAAGTAAATTGCTGCCTGGCTACATACGAAGGTATGGGGGAAAATGTTTATTATAAAAATTCTATATTTGGACGATTTTACTCTCATTAAATGAAAAGACTTTTTTTTATCGTTACCTTCTTGTTTTCTTTCCTTCTCAGTGCACAGACAGGTAAGGAAATCATTGAAAAAAATATTGAACTTTCTGGAGGACTTACCCAGTGGAAGTTGCTTAACTCTGTGCTACTTCAGGGGCGGGTGACCTTGGGTATAAAAGATGAGTATCCTATTAAAATATACCAGCAACGCCCCAACCTAACTAAAACCCTGATCACGATTGGAAAGAAAGAAACGGTCATTGAGGGGTTTGATGGAAAAAGAGGCTATGCTATGAATTACGCAGCAAATAAGCTGCAGCAGTACGACGATTATACGCCTGAGAGCTTTGACAATGATTTTATCGATTTTGAAAAAAAAGGATTCCAGGCCAATTATTTGGGTAAGGAATCCGTAGGTGGCATCCCTTGTCTTAAGGTAGAACTACTTAAGAACGTGAACCGTACCGTTTATTATTTCGATGCTAAAAGCTACATGCTTCTTCGTGAGGAAAAAGCAAACGAGACTCTTAACTACAGCGGCTACAAAAAAGTAGGTCCGCTTTTGTTTCCGCACCGAATTGAAAGCAGCTCTAAGGATAAAGAAAGCGATTATGTGATGCTTTTCAATAAGATAGAGATTAACAGGGTATTCCCTGAATCCACATTTAAATTTTAACATCTCATTGTCAGTCCCCATGAAAAGATTATTTATACTAATGCTATCGGTTTGTGCGCTGCTACAGAGCTGCACCAACCAGAAAAAAGACCAAACCCCGGATGCTATGACACATAATATGCAGGAAAAGTCCCTCTATGATTTTAAAGTGGAAGGTCTGGAAGGCGATACAATTGATTTTGCCCAGTTCAAAGGAAAAAAAGTCCTAATTGTAAATACGGCGTCCAAGTGTGGCTTTACATCACAATACGAGGATTTGGAGGCTATTTCCAAAGAATACAAAGACAAAGTTGTAGTGGTAGGTTTTCCGGCCAATAATTTCGGAAGTCAGGAGCCTGGAAGCAACGAAGAAATTGCTAGTTTTTGTCAGCGTAATTACGGAGTAAGCTTTCCGATGGCCGCTAAGGTTTCCGTAGTGGGAGAGGATACGGCTCCTATTTTCAAGTTTTTGACTGAAAAGCAGTACAATGGAGTCAAGGACACCAAGATACTGTGGAACTTCACTAAGTTTCTACTGGACGAGGAAGGAAAACTTATCGACTCTTTCATTAGTACTACCAAGCCCACCGATAAAGCGATTACCAAGTACTTTAATTAATTAGCTCTCGGTTTTCTTTGAGGCAAAACTCCATATTGAGGTAAGGGGGATTGTACTGTATCCGCTACTCTTTATTTTAGAGGCATTGCTCATCGCTTTGGCCAGCACCTTTGTTGGTAATGGACGCTGACTCTGTAAAATGCCCAGGCTGTTGGCAAAACGAATAACTCTTGCTCCCAGCACTTCTCCGGTCCTAGTAGAGTTTTTACGCTCGAGCATACCGGGTTGGAAAATGATCGTAGTTTCAAAATGGAGTGCGCGTACCGCCTCTTCAAGTTCTCCTTTCATACGCGAATAGAATAATTTGGATTTGGAATTGGCGCCGTAGGAAGACACAAGAACAAACTTTGTAACGGAGTTTTCTTTAGCAGCTTGCGCAAAACGCAATTGGTAAGTATAATCCACGCGGTATTGTGCCTCTTTGCTTTGCGCGTCTTTCAATGTCGTTCCTAGAGCGGAAAACGCGACATCACCCTTTATCTTTTCTTTCCATTCTTCCGGTCGTTCAAAGTTCACCACATTCACCACAAGTTTAGGGTGGTTAATTTCCGGTACTTTACGTACAAAAATCTCAACGCAAGTAAAGTCTTTATCTACAAGCAATTCCTGTAGAAGATCCGATCCGGTCGCACCGGTCGCACCGATAAGTAGAGCTTTCATTCTTTTAATTATTTTATGTAAAGTAACTTTAGCTAAATTTACAATAAATAACAGTACTGTTCCTTATGCTTGAAATAGATTCATTACGTGAGTATGCCTTGGCAAAGAAGGGGGTAACGGAAGGATTTCCTTTTGATACTACCACCTTAGTGCTTAAGGTTGGCGGTAAGATGTTTCTTCTTATCTCGATGGAGGAAAATCCCTGCAGCATCTCGGTCAAGACAGATCCGGAATGGAGCGCAACTCTTCGCGAAACGCATACGCAAATTACGGGCGCTTACCACATGAATAAGACCCATTGGAATTCGGTGTACTGTCAGGGTATTCCGCCTGAATTAGTTCACAGGCTCATTGACCATTCTTATGAATTAGTACTAGGTGGGCTCCCTAAAAAATTGCGGAAAGAATTGGAGCAGGACTAAAGCGCATTTGCCAAGAAATATTCCCGGGTCCGCTGTTCGTCCTCTTGGAGTCTTTCAATTAAGCCCTCAAGGGTAGAAAATGCGATCTCTTCATGCAAAAAGGAAAGGAAGTCAACCTTGATTGTCTTTCCGTAAAGATTCTGATTAAAATCCAGAATATACACTTCCACACTTAGAATTTCACCCCCTACGGTTGGATTGGTTCCTACCGAGAGCATACCCGCAAGTTTTTTGTCCTCAAGATGTACCTGGACTATGTAGGCGCCTTTACGTGGCCGAAGTTTATCTGGATGTACATCGATATTGGCAGTAGGGTATCCTATGGTACGTCCAATCTGTCTTCCTTCCACTACTTTTCCCTCCATACTGTACGGGTAGCCTAGCATGGCATTCGCCCGCGGAACATCCCCTTCTTTCAATGCACGTCGTATTTTGGTGGAAGAAATATGCTCACTGTAGAGATCTACGGCATCCATCTCCTCCAAGGTGAAACCCAGGGAGGGAGCCATCTCCATCAATAACTGAAAGTTTCCACTTCGGTTCTTTCCAAAAACATGATCGTACCCTACAATCAAATGTTTTACCTCTAACGTATCGTGCAGAATCGAAGTGATAAAGTCTACTCCGGTTAAATTATAGAAATTCTCTTCAAAAGACTGAATGAACAGATGGTCAATACCCTCAGATTCAAGTAACGCTATTTTTTCCTCGATCGTGGTAAGCTGCTCCAAATCAGTATCAGGGTCAAAGATTTTTCGTGGGTGCGGATCGAAGGTAAGAATAGCGGTTTGCAGTCCACGCTCGTATGCCACTTCCTTTAAGCGCTTAAGTATAGACTGGTGTCCTTTATGTACACCGTCAAACATCCCAAGGGAAAGGGCGAGGGGTGGTCTTTGTACCGAGTGCTGTATCTGATAGTATACCTTCACGAGGGAAAAAATTTACGTGCAAAAATAGGAAAATAAACCGAGCCTGCCTGCGGGAGAGAATAACCGGAGAGTACGGTGTATTTGTAGCGTTCTTAGGCTACGCTAAAAGCAGTCTTTTACACCCCTTTCGGGTCATTAAAAATGTTGAAATTTGAAATTGCAGATTACTCAAATATCACTATATTTGCACTCAAGAAAAAAATTAGCAATGGCAAACCAACTTAAAGGAAAAATTTCTCAAATTATTGGTCCGGTAATCGACGTAGTTTTTGCGGATGCCCAGGAGCTCCCTAAGATATACGACGCACTGGAGGTGACCTATCAAAACGGTGGAAAACTAATTCTGGAAGTGGAACAACACATCGGTCAGGACGCCGTTAGATGTATCGCGATGGACGCCACCGATGGACTTCAAAGAGGTCAGGAGGTCGTTGCATTAGGTACTCAGATCACTATGCCGACGGGAGAAGGTGTGTACGGACGTCTTTTTAACGTTGTGGGAAATGCTATTGACGGACTGCCTGCACTTTCTAAGGAAAATGGACTACCAATCCACAGAGAAGCGCCGGCATTTGATCAGCTTTCAACTTCTGCCGAAGTGCTTTTCACCGGTATCAAAGTTATTGATTTGGTGGAGCCTTATGCAAAAGGGGGTAAAATTGGATTGTTTGGTGGAGCCGGAGTGGGTAAGACCGTACTTATTCAGGAGCTGATCAATAACATCGCAAAAGGACACGGAGGACTTTCTGTATTTGCAGGTGTGGGAGAGAGAACCAGAGAAGGAAACGACCTTTTAAGAGAGATGCTGGAATCCGGCATTATAAAATACGGTGATGAGTTCATGCACTCCATGGAAGAAGGGGGATGGGATCTTTCCAAAGCCGACATGGAAGAGATGAAGGATTCAAAGTGTACCTTTGTTTTTGGACAGATGAACGAACCCCCAGGTGCAAGAGCGCGTGTAGCTCTTTCGGGTCTTACCATTGCGGAATATTTCCGTGACGGAGACGGACAGGGTCAGGGAAGAGACGTTCTGTTCTTCGTAGACAATATATTTAGATTCACCCAGGCCGGTTCAGAGGTTTCGGCACTTTTAGGAAGGATGCCTTCTGCGGTAGGGTATCAGCCAACACTAGCTTCTGAGATGGGAGCAATGCAGGAAAGAATTACTTCGACTAAAAACGGTTCCATTACTTCTGTACAGGCGGTATACGTTCCTGCGGATGACCTTACAGACCCTGCGCCAGCTACAACCTTTGCCCACTTGGATGCAACGACCGTACTGGACAGAAAGATTGCAGCTCTAGGTATCTATCCTGCGGTGGATCCATTGGCATCTACTTCACGGATTCTTACTCCAGAGATTCTTGGAAACGAACACTACGAATGCGCGCAGAGAGTAAAGGAGATTCTTCAGCGCTACAAAGCACTACAAGATATCATCGCCATCTTAGGTATGGAGGAACTTTCTGAGGAAGACAAACTCGTGGTTTACCGTGCAAGAAAAGTACAGAGATTCCTTTCCCAACCGTTCCATGTAGCTGAGCAGTTTACTGGTTTAAAAGGAGCATTAGTAGATATCAAGGATACTATCAAAGGTTTCAACATGATCATTGATGGAGAATTGGATCAGTATCCTGAGGCAGCATTCAACCTTAAGGGGACTATTGAAGAGGCGATTGAGGCAGGTCAGAAAATGCTTGCAGAGAACGCGTAGTAAATAATAATGCTTTCGGTGCCCAGGCATCATAAGCCACAAGGAATAACGTATGAATATAAAAATACTAACCCCGGAATTTGTAGTTTTTGAAGGCGAAGTCAGTTCTGTGCTGCTTCCTGGCAAATCAGGTGAGTTCCACATAATGAAGAACCACGCTGCCATTGTATCTGCTCTTGGAAGCGGTAAAGTACGACTTTACACCAACGAGATACCCCAGCAGTACGATTCTTTTTTCACTAGAGAAAACGAAAGAGAATCGGTTTTTTCCTACACGATCAAAAGTGGAGTGGTGGAGTTCAATAATGGAAAGGGTATTATCCTAGCGGAATAATAAATTCTATAAACAAGAAAGTAAATATCGGTCGCCATAGGTGGCCGATATTTTTAGTGCCTAATAAAAAAACACTCAATCGTTAGATTGAGTGTTTTGTCTATTTCTAAAGGCTTCTAAAGCGGTTTAAAGCTGAGGTTATTCTCTTCAAGGAATTTTTCTGCCTGCTCCTTGTAGTGTCCTCCAACTAGTTTGCCATGAATGGCTTCAAAAGCTGCAAGGGTTTCATTTATCTCCGCATCTGTATGAGATGCTGTTGGAATCAAACGAAGCAGTATCATGCCTTTAGGAATTACCGGATATACTACAACCGAGGTAAAGATTCCGAAGTTTTCTCTTAGGTCTTTCACCAGTAGGGTAGCCTCCACAGGAGATCCTTGCATCATTACAGGAGTAACGCAGGTATTTGTCTCACCCAGATTAAACCCTCTTTCCAAAAGACCACTTTGTAGTTTACGCACATTCTCCCAAAGTTTCTCTTTAATTTCTGGCCGCGTTCTTAAAAGTTCCAGACGTTTTAAACCGCCTACTACCATTGGCATAGTAAGTGATTTTGCAAAGATCTGTGACCTTAGGTTGAATTTCAGGAATCGAACCACATCTTTATTTCCAGCGATGAAAGCCCCAAACCCTGCCATGGATTTAGCGAAAGTAGAGAAATATACATCGATCTGGTCCTGACAACCCTGTTCTTCACCCGCGCCGGCACCGGTTTTTCCCAGCGTTCCAAAGCCATGCGCATCGTCCACTAGCAAACGGAAGCTGTATTTGCTTTTTAGCTCACAAATTTCCTTAAGTTTTCCTTGCTGCCCGCGCATTCCAAATACACCCTCGGTGATAACAAGCACTCCACCTCCTTGCTCCTCAGCTACTTTAGTGGCACGCTCTAGATTCTTCTCCAGGCTGGCAATATCATTATGTTTGAATGTAAAACTCTTACCCATGTGCAGGCGCACCCCATCTACGATACACGCATGCGAGTCGGCATCATAGACCACCACATCGTGGCGGGATAAAAGGGCATCAATAGTCGATACCATCCCTTGGTAACCGAAATTAAGTAGGTATGCGGACTCCTTTTGTACAAATTCTGCCAGTTCCTTTTCCAATTGTAAATGCTGGTCGGTTTCTCCCGACATTGCCCGCGCACCCATCGGGTAGAACATACCGTACTCTGCAGCAGCCTTAGCGTCTGCTTCCAGTACTTCCGGGTGGTTGCATAGACCCAGGTAATCGTTTGCTGACCAAAAAATCACTTCTCTTCCCTGAAAACGCATACGGGGGCCTATCGGGCCCTCGAGTCTCGGGAAAATAAAATAACCCTCCGCATAGTTTGCAAACTGTCCGAGTGGTCCTGGATTCTGTTTTATTCTATCAAAAATGTCTACCATTTTTAGTTGTTTTTTATAAGGCACAAAGTTAATAAATTTTAACAATTAAAAAGCCTTTTGCTAAGGCAAAAGGCTAGGTGTTTCAATGTACGATATACGCTATTTAACGTACTGGGTCTTGAAGACCTCCTCGTAATTATGGACGCAGTTATGTGTAAATCCCTGTTGGGCCATCCACTCGTCACTGTATACTTTACTGATGTATCTAGAGCCGTGGTCTGGAAATATCAAAACCACCACATCTTCCTTTTTAAACGGATATTCCTTGGCGTACTGTAACAGACCCTGGGTGACCGCTCCGGTGGTATAACCTCCCATGATGGCTTCCTTGATGGCTATCTCGCGGGTGCGGTAGGCAGCCATCTCGTCGTTTACGCGTACAAAGCTGTCTACTTTATCGAAAAGTAATGCGCCAGGAATTAGGTTTTTACCCATACCTTCAATCTGGTAGGGTTTGATTTCGTCTTTATTAATCTTACCGGTATCAAAATAGCCTTTAAGAATGGATCCGTCCGCATCTACTCCAATGATCTTAACGTCTGGATTCTTTTCTTTCAAGTACTTTGCGGAACCTGAAAGCGTGCCACCGGTACCGGTACAGGCAAAGAGATGGGTAATTTTCCCCTCGGTCTGCTCCCATATCTCCGGACCGGTAGTCTGGTAATGGGCATCGATGTTGAGTTCGTTGAAATATTGATTAATGTATATGGAACCTGGAGTCCGTGCCGCAATGCTTTTTGCCACTTCGTAGTACGATCTAGGATCCTCTGCGGGCACATTTGCAGGGCAGACATAGACCTCTGCACCAAGAGCTTTCAAATAGGCGATTTTTTCCGGTTTGGTTTTGTCACTCACGGAAAGGATGCACTTGTATCCTTTGATGATCGATACCATTGCTACCGAAAAACCCGTATTGCCGGAGGTGGTTTCCACAATGATGGAACCCGGCTTTAGAAGTCCTTTGCGCTCTGCATTTTCAATGATGTGCAATGCTATCCGGTCTTTAGTGGAATGGCCAGGATTCATTGATTCCAACTTAGCAAACACGGCGGATGGGAGTTCCTGTGTGATTTTATTTAATCGCACCATCGGAGTGTTTCCGATGAGTTCGAGTATATTGTTATAAACGTTTGTCATTTTCAATTTACACTAAAAAATCATGGGCAAAATTACAATTTTTTTTTGGTTTGATTGCCTTGAGGTCTTTTTTGTGAATTTTATCATCTTTTACATCCATTACTAATATTTATCTAACTGCATTAAATTATGAGGTTTGCTGTTGGAAAATGAAGCTTGGATTCAAGGGGAATTGAGATAATTGTGTTATTTTCGCATCAACTTACTGGATTCTATGAAAAACTGGACATTTAAGACATGGAACACAGTCCTAGGTTGGACTGTATTTGGCGTGGCATTCCTCACCTATCTCTCTACAATGGAGCGAAAATTCAGTTTTTGGGATACAGGCGAGTATATTTCTTCTGCCGTAAAGCTTGAAGTAACCCACGCACCTGGGGCAGCACTTTTTCAGTTGGTGGGTGCCGTGGCGGCTATGCTTGCACTGGGTAACGGAGAAAATTATTCGCTCATTATTAATGGAATGTCGGCACTTTTCAGTGCACTGACCGTACTTCTTCTTTTTTGGACTGTGACCCATATGTCACGTCGACTTCTTAATAAGGAAATGAATGAGCTTAGCTCCTCACAGCAACTTGCAGTACTTTTTTCAGGCCTTATTGGTGCCCTTAGCTTTACTTTCTCCGACACGTTCTGGTACAGTGCAGTCGAGGGGGAGGTTTATTCTATGGCAAGTCTTTTTATTGCCCTTCTAATTTATTTAGTGACCCGTTGGGAGAACGAGTCTAACGCGAAGGACAACCACCGCTGGATTATCCTTATGGCTTTTGTGGTGGGACTCTCTGTAGGAGTGCATATGATGGCCATGCTTGCCGTTCCTGCCGTATGTTTGTTTTACTATGCAAGGAAGTATACCTTTAGTTGGAAGAGTTTTATCTATGCCAATCTGATAACTCTGGGAATCATGGTTTTTGTTTTCAAGATCATTTTTCCTTTGGTGATGAGCATGTTCGGTAAAATGGAAATATTCGCCGTGAATGGTCTGGGACTTCCTTTCCATAGTGGGACATTAATCGCTTTTATTCTGCTTACTGTTCTGTGCTATTATCTGCTCACCTATTCGAAAGAAAAGCTGGGAGCCGTTTATCAGACCGCAGCCCTTTCTATTGTATTTATGGTCATTGGGTTCTCTTGCTGGCTGGTAATACCGATCCGTGCCAACGCCAATCCGCCGATGAACTTAAATAATCCGGATAACGCAATTGGTATGCTGGACTACTACAACCGTGTACAGTACGGTGATTGGCCTATTTTTAAGGGTCAAAACTATACCCACGCGCTGGATTACGACGGTATGGAGAAGAACGAAGACGGATCCTGGAAGCAGAACACCACAGGGGACATTTTCGAGAAAGATGAAAAAAGCGGAATGTACCGCAAGGTAGGAGAGCGGTTCAATTATGTGTACAGCAAAGAGCATATCAGCATCATGCCGCGTATGTTCAATGATGATAAAGAAGTAATGGCCAATTATATCTCGATGTATGGTGCTCCGGATTTCACCTTTAATTATTCCAATCCACAGGTGGCGGATAATCCCGAAGCACATAAGATATACGACGATCTTCGCAAGAAGTTCGATAATGGTACCATTAAAGTAGACGACTATCTGGACGTTAAACCCTACGATCTAATCAACGTACAAAGGCCGTCGTTTTTTCAGAATTTAGATTATTTCATCACCTTCCAGAATGGATACTACTTTGTACGCTACCTTATGTGGAACTTTGTTGGTAGACAGAACGATTTAGAAGGTCATATGGAAAACAACCGCGGAAACTGGATATCGGGTATTCCCTTTGTGGACAATGCATTGTGGGGCAATCAAGAAAAGATGCCTGCCAAATACCGGAACGAAAGTACAACTGCATTTTTCTTTCTTCCGCTTCTTTTAGGACTTTTGGGAATTTTCTTCCAATTAAACCGGGATTTTAAAAGGTTCTATGCAGTATTATCCCTGTTTATTCTCACCAGTGTGGGTATTATCTTTTACACGGGAGTGAAACCTTTTGAGCCGCGGGAGCGGGATTACGCCATGGTGGGGTCATTCTATGCTTTTGCCCTTTGGATAGGACTAGGAGTATTGGCAGCCTACTACTATATGCAGCAGAAATTTCAGTCCAAGCCGGCCAACTGGGCATTAGGTGTCCTACTGCTAGGAATCCCACTATTGATGGCTTTTGAGAATTATACTCCGCACGACCGCAGTGGAAGAAGTGCAGCCTACGACTTTGCGTATTCATCCCTGAAAGACCTTCCAAAAAACGGAATTCTATTTGTGTATGGGGACAACGATACCTATCCAATTTGGGCCATTCAAGAGACCGAGCGCATGCGCGATGATGTGAAGGTGGTGAATTTCACGCTCCTTTCCACTCCGTGGAACATTGATCAAGTGAAGCGAAGAACCTACAACGCCCTTGGAGTCCCTTCGGAGCTCTCACACGAGCATTACCGTGAAGGTACCAACGACCAGGTATATTTGATGTCCCCGGACCAATGGCAGGACCTTTTTTCCAGCCTAAACGAACGCGGGCTTTCGCAAAGTGCGTTGGCAGATTTCCAGAAGTACCAGCAGATAGATTCGATGAGTATGAAGGAGGCGGTCCAATTCCTAAAGACCAAATCAGAGGCCAAGGATATGGTACTTAAACTTCTTTTTGGAGAGAGTAAATACGAACGCTTTAACTTACTGCCTGTCTCCAAGTTCATACTTCCGGTAAATAAAAATAATGCAGTTAAGTCCGGAATAATCACGCAAAAGGAAGCAGCTCTGGCAAAAGATCAAATTGTTATTGAATACCAAAGGCAGAGTATGTTTAAAAATAACATTATGCTTTTGGACATCCTGGCCAATTTTGATTGGAACCGACCTATCAGTTTTTCCACCGGAGGGGTATACGATCCGGAGAATATCTTTTACCTAACTGATTATTTACAATACGACGGTTTCAGCTACCGATTGGTTCCTATAGCCACCAATGCCTCAGAGAATGCCGAAATGGGAAGGGTGAATCCAGATATCCTCTACCGAAACGTGAAAAACTTCCGATGGGGTAACTTTAAGGATCTGGATGTGCATTTTGACGAAACCTGTACGCAAAACATTCCGGTATACCGCGGTGCAGCCAGCAGAGCTGCAGAAGCACTTGCACTTTCGGGTCAGAAATCCAAAGCCCTGGAGGTTATGGATCTTGCGTCACGAGAAATACCTTCCACTAAGTACAACGATCCAAGGTCGCTCTCCAGTATGGTGTACGGGTACATGATTGCCGGGCAGGAAAAGAAAGGTCTGGCACTCGCAGAGCAAATCAAGGAAGGTATATTTGAGGAATACGACTATTATATGTCAATGGATAAAGACCAGCAGCGTTTTGCATCCCGACAGCTTAGAAGCAAGCCTTTTGAGTACTCTATGGTAGTGGCCGCAGTATCGGATGCCTACCGAAAGATGGGAAGGCTAGATAAAGGGTACGACTATACGATTCGCTCGATGGAACCTTTAGATAAGAGGTACCGTAAACTAATTTCTGATCTCCAAGCTATGGGCAAACAAAAAGCCTACGGACAGACCGGACAGGTTGAGAATATTGTGCCGTTTTACCACTATTTGATCGAGGTGGTGAATCCCTACGATTCCACGTTTGGTCCGGAGAAATTGAAACAAATTGAGACCGAATTAATTCAGGTGACCCAATAGCGGATGTACTTCTTCTAATACACAGAAATTATGATACAGTTCTTAGACCAAATCGCCCATAAAGATTCCAAGAATTTCTTTTTAATCGCAGGTCCTTGCGCTATTGAGAGTGAAGAAATGGCAATGGAAATTGCCGAGAGAATTCTTGCAATTACCGATAAATACCAGATTCCCTACATATTTAAAGGGAGTTTCAAGAAAGCAAACAGAAGCCGGGTGGACTCCTTCACTGGTATAGGTGATGAGAAAGCACTCGAAATCCTGGCAAAGGTAGGGGAGCGCTTCAAAGTGCCAACTACCACCGATATTCATGAAAACCACCATGCAACCCTTGCTGCGCAGTATGTAGATGTACTACAGATTCCTGCCTTTTTGGTGCGTCAGACCGATCTGTTGGTGGCTGCAGCCAAAACCCAAAAATGCGTGACTTTAAAGAAGGGGCAGTTTCTTTCTCCTGAGGCAATGAAGTTTGCCGTAGAAAAAGTAAGAGATTCCGGCAACGAAAAAACAGCCATTATTGAGCGAGGAAACTCTTTTGGCTATACGGATTTAGTAGTGGATTTCCGAGGTATTCCAGTAATGCAGCAGTATGCACCTGTCATTTTGGATGTGACACATTCCCTGCAGCAGCCTAACCAGTCCACTGGTGTTACGGGAGGACGACCTGAGCTGATTGAAACAATTGCTAAGGCCGGTATTGCAGTAGGTGCGGACGGTCTTTTCATTGAAACCCATCCGGATCCTTCGTGTGCAAAGAGCGACGGTGCCAATATGCTCCGTTTAGACCTTCTAGAGGGACTTTTGGAAAAATTAACCCGGGTCCGCCAGGCCATTCTTTAAAATCTACTGCTCGTCCTGTTGGTCGAGCAGTTCTATTTTATAAAGGTCTTTCCTTCGGTCGCTCATGGTGCGTACCGCACCGTGGTGGTGTAGTTCCTTTAAGAGGTTAAGGTCCACATCCACAATGAGGGTCATTTCCGTATTGGCGGTTGCCTCACCTTTGATGGCATTGGAAGGAAAGGCAAAATCGGACGGAGTGAAAACGGCAGCCTTTCCGTACTGGATATCCATATTGTTCACACCGGGCAGGTTTCCTACGCAACCTGCGATGGCCACATAGCATTCATTCTCAATAGCCCGTGCGGCGGCGCAGTGGTGCACCCGAGTATAAGCATTCTGCGTATCGGTAAGGTAGGGAACGAAAAGAATCTTCATTCCCATATCAGCTAGAATACGTGGCAGTTCAGGAAATTCGACATCGTAGCACACTACGATACCTACTTTTCCACAGTCGGTATCAAATACCCGGACTTTATCGCCGCCCTTCATTCCATAGAACCTCTGTTCATTGGGAGTAATGTGGATCTTACGGTATTCGTCAATCTTGCCGTCTCGGTGAAGCAAATAGCTGACATTGTAAATTTCCCCTTGGTCTTCTAAGGGCATGCTTCCTGAGATGATATTCACATTGTAACTGATGGCAAGCTGGGATATTCTTTCCTTTATTTCTGGGGTCAATTTTGCCAGTTCCAGCATACTTTCACGCTCGGAGAGATGATTATAGGGGGCAAGCAAAGGGCTGTTGAAAAACTCTGGAAAAAGAACGAAGTCCGACTTGTAGTCTCCCATTACATCGACGAAGAATTCCACCTGTTCGTAAAAAGCATCCAGGTTCTGGAAATGACGCATCTGCCACTGCACTAATCCAAGACGCACCACACTGTCCTGCATGGTATTGGGTTTTCTGCTGTAGTATATGTTGCTCCACTCCATAAGGACGGCATTTTCCTGTGAGGAAGTGTCTCCCGGCAGGTAGTTTTTTAGGATTCTTATGGGCTGAAAACTGTTGGATATCTGAAAGGTTAGCACCGGATCGTATATTTCCTTTTTTCGGACCTTTTGAATATACTGTCGTGGTGTCAGGGTATCTTTGTATTGGATATAATTCGGGATCCGTCCACCGATCACGATGGACTTTAAATTCAGATTTTCGCAAAGTTCCTTTCGGGCATCGTAGAGCCTGCGTCCCAGACGTAGGGAGCGGTATTTGGGGTCTACAAACATTTCAATACCGTAGAGCACATTGCCGGAGTTATAATGCGTGTTAAACGTTGAATTTCCAGTAATTTCTGCATAGGTATGGTCGTCTCCATAGAGTTCGTATTGCACTATAATGGATAAACTAGCAGCGGCCACTTCTCCGTCGACAGTCACGCAGAGCTGCCCTTCGGGGAAGATGGAAGTGAGCTTTTGAATATTTCGTTTGTCCCAGACATCGTCGCGCATCTCGGGGTAGGATTTACGCATTACCTCCACAAGGCTTTCGTAATCGGCCACTTGAAGACGTCGGATATCAATTTGCATAATATTTTTTTTAATTGTACAGCGTTTTACTTTTTGTTAACCCTTAAGGCCCAGATCATAATTAAGTGAGGGACGAGGCCAGTATACGTCGTTTGGAGAGCCTCAAGAACCGCACCACAAGCATTACGGCTGATAGGGTAAGTCCCAGTCCCAGGGCGATCCACATTCCAAAGGCACCCATTTTCAGTGGGACGCAGAGAAGATAACCAAGAGGTAAAGTAATGACCCAGTACGCGATAAAAGTAAGGTAGCTGGGAATTTTTACGTCTTGAATGCCACGAAGTACCCCTAGGGCTGTCACCTGGATGCCGTCCGAGAGTTGGAATAATGCCGCGATGATCATTAGTTTGGAGGCCAGTTGGATTACTTCCACATCTTCTTTTTTCGTAAAGAAGGTAGGCAATATGTCTTTCCCAAAGATAAAGAAGAGACCACATAAGCTCATGAAAAGGAAAGAAATCTTGATATTATTAATTCCTACCGCGCGAAGTTCGGTGAAATTCCTCTCTCCGAGTTTTCTACCAATCATCACGGTGGAGGCCACACTAAATCCGATGCAGAGATTAAAGGTGAAGGAGGCCATGCTCAAGGCTATCTGATGGGAAGCAATGTCTTTGGCCGATACCAGTCCGCATACAAATGCAGCGGCAGCAAAGGCCGTGACTTCGAAAAACATCTGTAGTGCTGTTGGAAGACCAAGACGAAGCATCTTGGAAAACATCTTTTGGGAGAACTGGCTCACTTTTAAACTGAAATCCTTTATATACCTTCGGGTAGAATGGTGGCGTACAAGGATATAGTACAGAAACACCATCATAAAAATCCTTGCCACCAGGGTGGCCAGAGCCGAGCCCTGTACTCCCATCTCAGGGAAGCCCAAAAGTCCTTTAATAAAGACATAGTTCAGGGCAATGTTAATGATATTAGCAAGAATGGTGGCTTTGGTAACTCCAATGGTATAACCCAATCCTTCGGAGACCTCCCTAAGGGTTTGGAATACCATAAAGGGGAGAATGCTAAAGGACATCACGGTAAGGAACGCAATCGTATCGGGTAAAATTTCCTCCGGTTGGTTAAGATGGTAGAGTACGGGGCGGAATAAAAGCAGCAGGGCCATCAGCAAAAGACCCACCACCATATTGAGTACAAATCCATGGCGAAATACTGAATTAATACGTTCGTGTCGGAGCCTGGAATGTGCCTGGGATACTAGTGGAGGAATGGCAAAGGAAATTCCCAGACCAAATATAAACACAGAAATGAAAAGGGAATTTCCCAGCGATACGGCAGCCAGTGCCTTAGCGCCCAGTAGGTTACCCACTATGATGTTGTCAAACAGCTGCACCGAAACCTGCCCGAGCTGCGTCAGCATCACGGGAAGTGCAAGTTTCAAGGATTCTTTTGTGTAGGATTTATGAAGAAAGGCCATCGTAGCTGTTTTGAATGCAAAAGTACGCAATCCTTTGGGGTAGAAAAAAATTCCTCTGGATCCCGCACCAGCCAGCAAGAGAAAATCCCAGCCTATAGCCGGGATTTTGTACTTGGTAGTGCAAAAGAAGTACCTATTTACGCACGAACGCTTCTACGTCTTTTTCGCTAACTGGGCTACCCCCTAGTATAATTAGACGTTCCACCACGTTACGTAGCTCTCGTATGTTTCCGGTCCAGGAGAAAGCCTCCAGAGCCTTTATTGCTTCGGGTGCAAATTCCCGCGCTGCATTGCCCTGTTCATCTGCTACTAATTTTGCGAAATGCCTCACCAATAGTTCAATGTCTTCCTTGCGCTCGTCGAGTGCAGGCACATAGATCTCAATGACCGAAAGGCGGTGGTACAAATCCTCACGAAATCGTCCAGCCTCAATTTCTTTCTGCATATTTTTATTGGTAGCGGCAAGCACCCGTACGTCCACTTTAATCTCTTTGTCACTTCCTACGGGAGAGACTTTGCTCTCCTGCAATGCACGAAGTACTTTAGCCTGAGCAATAAGGCTCATGTCTCCAATTTCATCGAGGAAAATGGTTCCGTTGTTGGCCAGTTCAAACTTACCCTGTTTGTCCTTGATAGCTCCTGTAAACGATCCCTTGACATGGCCAAAGAGCTCACTCTCGATAAGCTCTGAGGGAATGGCAGCACAATTTACTTCAATCATTGGCCCTTTAGAGCGGTCGCTTTGCGCATGGATGGCATGGGCTACTAGTTCCTTCCCAGCACCGTTAGGACCAGTAATTAGAACCCGGGCATCGGAGGTAGCCACTTTCTCGATCATGTCCTGAATCTTCTTCAGAGCAGGACTCTGCCCAATCATTTGGTATTTTTTGTTGACCTTCTTCTTTAAGGTCACGTTTTCTTTTTGCAACGTTTTGTTTTCCTTAGCTAATTTTTCCTTGTCTAGGGCATTTTTCACACTGGTAATCAGTCTGTTAATATCAATTGGCTTGGAGATGAAATCGTACGCACCGTCTTTGAGGCAATCAACGGCAGTATCGATATCGGCATGTCCTGAAATCATGACAAAGGTTGTTTCGGGCTTGAGCGCCAGAGCCTGTTTTAAGAGTTCGGTGCCGGATACTTTAGGCATTTTGATGTCCGAGATTACCAAAGCGAAATCGTCCTTTTCAATAGACTTATATCCCTCTAGACCGTCTTCGGCCACTTGGATCTCGTAGTCCTTTAATTCGTCGGATAAAATATCGCTCAGTACGGATGAAATTGCTTTCTCGTCTTCTACTATAAGGATTTTCTGCATAGTTGCAAATTTACAATTTTAAAGGTTGCGGGGAATTTTCTTTCTGGGAGATGCAGCAAAAATTGTTCCTCCTAAGGAGCCACTTGTTTTTAGGAAAAATTATACAATTCTTTAATCAATTAGTGTAATGCCTTTCACCAAAAAGCGCGGAGCCAATTCTAACGGAGGTGCTGCCCCGTTCAATGGCCAGCGCGTAGTCACTACTCATCCCCATGGAGAGTAGCTCCAAGGGTTGAATGCGACTAAGTTGGTCGTAGAGGTTTTTAAGCAGTGCAAATTCGGAACTAACCTGCTCAAGGTCTGTGGTAAAACTGGCCATACCCATAAGTCCTTTCAGTACAATATGAGGAAATTCCCCTTGTACTATGCGCTGGAAAAGTTCTTTCGTTTCGGAAATCTCCAGTCCAAATTTAGTCTCCTCCTGCGCGATACGAACCTGGAGAAGTAGGGGAACCTGCCGGCCAATTTTTTCAGCCTGACGGTTGATTTCGTCAAGAAGCTTTTCACTGTCCACACTCTCTATCAGTGAGATAAATCCTATGATTTGCTTTACTTTGTTGGTCTGCAAATGACCAATCAAATGCCACTTTATATCGGAGGGCAGTTGCTCTTTCTTTAGAAGTAGCTCCTGTACCTTGTTTTCCGCAAACACTCGGTGGCCTAAATCGTAAAGACTTTGGATGCTTTGGGCTGGGTGTGTCTTGGAGACAGCCACCAGCTGTACGTGGCTGGGAAGGCTTTGTAGGATTCTCTCGTAGTTTTCCTTTAGAGACATGAAGGTTTTTACGCAAATTTACAAAAGTATCTTTAAAATACAGGAAGCAGAATGCTTATTCAAAGAACCGTCGGAAATCGTATCCTCTGGAGGGCTCTGTACTTCGAACCAGAATCCTTTTTAAACGTTCCATTCCCTCCACTGCATCCAGTGCAAAGTAGTTTCTCCGTGCAGTAAAGCTCACATCCAGGTTAGGATCCACCACATAGACCTGGCACTGGTCCGAGACGTAGTGAATCAGACCTGCAGCTGGATAAACCTGTAGGGAAGTACCTATTACTAGAAAGATATCGGCTTGCTGGACACAGTCCATGCATTTTCGAATGGCTGGAACATTTTCTCCAAACCATACGACGTGGGGTCTTAATTGTCTACCCTCGCTATCGGTATCTCCGACGTTTAAATCTTTTTTCCACGATACCACCGGTTCGGATTTCCCAACGGGACGTGCTTTGAGGAGCTCCCCGTGGAGGTGGATTACATTGGTGGATCCGGCCCTTTCGTGCAGATCGTCCACGTTTTGGGTGATTATTTTCACCTCGTAATGGTCTTCCAGTTCGGCCAGAATATAGTGCGCTCTATTGGGCTGAATTTCCAGTAACTGACGCCTTCTCTGGTTATAGAAGTCCAGCACTTTCTGAGGGTTTCTCATGAATGCTTCGGGACAGGCAACCTCCTCAATTCGGTGGTTTTCCCAAAGACCATTTTGGTCGCGAAAGGTTTTGATACCACTTGGCGCCGAAATTCCGGCACCCGAAAGAACAACAAGCTTTTTCATGGTGTATTTTTAAAGGTGGGTAGTATTCGTTTTGGTAGACTCTGCTCCAGGGCGTAGGCCATTGCCAGAAGGGTTGGCTCGGAGAATGCGGCGCCGTAGATTGACAGGCCTACAGGCAGTCCATCTATGTCCCCCATGGGCAAGGAGATAATAGGATACCCGGCAATGGCTGCAGGTGAAGATGTGCCAAAAAGGTAATGGTCTCCATTGATAAGGTCGCTTTTCCACGCAGGGGAGGCCGTGGGAGCGATAATCCCGTCCAGACGGTGGGTAGCAAGTACCTTATCAATACCCTCTTCTCTACTGAGCCGGTGCATCTCTTGAAGTAAGCCCTTATACTTAGGATCGCTAGTTCCTCCGGTAGCCTGGGCTAGTTCCAGGTACTGCTGGCCAAAATAATACAGCTCTTCAGGTATATCCTTGTTTTTTGCTATAAGCTCCTGCAGGTCCTTCACCGGGCTGCTGCTTCCAAGGCTTTGGAAGTACCCATTCAGTCCTTCTTTATATTCCATGAGCATCACCTGGAAGGAAGCCTCCTGAGCTTTTTCCGATAGGAAGGACTCTATTTCGATGACTTCCGCTCCTAATGCACGCATCCGCTCTACGGTAGAAAGGAATAATGCATCTACTTTGGGATGACTTCCATTGCTAGGATTTTTCACATACGCGAGTCTTTTGCCTTTTAACGCATCTTTTTGAAGGGGTAGAATATAAGAGCGGCTGTGTGCAGAATGGGAATGTAATCCTGCGGGATTTTGGTCAAGTGGTGATTGCATGGCCTCAAGACCCAATGCTACGTCGGTTACTGTTCTACCCATGGGGCCGGGGGAATCCTGGGAATGGGAGATGGGAACTACGCCATTGCGGGAAATCAGTCCAACGGTAGGTTTTAATCCAACGATGCCATTAAGGGATGAGGGACATACAATGGAACCGTTGGTCTCGGTACCCACGGCAAAGACGGCAAGGTTAGCGGCAACTGACGCCCCTGCGCCACTGCTCGAGCCACAGGTGTTGCGGGATAAATCGTAGGGGTTTTTAGTAAGCCCTCCAACGGCACTCCAGCCACTAGTGGAATTTTGACCTCTGAAATTTGCCCATTCCGATAGATTGTTTTTACCTAAGATTACCGCTCCTTCTGCTTTTAAACGCCGCACCAGTTCACTGTCCTTAAGAGGATAGGAGTTTTTTAAAACTAGAGAACCCGCTGTGGTAGGCATTTCCTTACTGTCAATATTGTCTTTCAGTAGCACGGGAATGCCAAAGAGTAGTCCTTTGCGCTTTTCCCTAGGCACAGCGTCTAGTGAATCTGCCGTTTTAAGAGCAACGGGATTTATTGCAATAACTGAGTGAAGGCTGGGACCCGATTTATCTATTGATTCGATTCGCTTTAGGTATTGGGAAACCACCTGTCGTACGGTTGCTTGCTTATTTTTATATAAGGCCTGCAGCTCAGCTGCGGATATTTCCATATATTCAAACTCCTTGACCGGCTGCTGGGACCAAGCAAGATAGGAGATACAGAAAAGCAGAGCGCTAAGCAATTTTTTCATATAAAAGACCTGAAGTGAACACGTTTTTAAGCAATTGAAATTTAAAGATAATAAATTCCTTGCAAACCGTATCGCTTCAGGTCCTAAGTATTGAGGTCAAGTACTACCTTTTATTTTTATCCTTTAGGGTTTCTTTAGGCAGTTCAATAAGTCCTTCGGTAAGAGATTTCCATTGAAACTTGCTGCCTGCTAGGATACCGCCTATAGCTACTAGGAAATTACGGATCTTTTCCAGTCCACCCACCTCCTGGGTGTTTGGAAGTTCATTCCTGCCGTGTACTTCTGCGCGTATTTCCTTTCCCTGCCGTACGATAAGAAAATTGGAGGTAGCCTCCGGGCAGTAAAAATGTTTTACCGACGTATCGGGCGCTGTAGGATCCGGGCAGGGCCGTACTCGGATATATAGGCATTGCTCCTGCAGGTTATCCTCTTCTTTCACTTCTTCTATTTGCACCCAGTCGTACCCATCTGTTCCCGGGTTATTAAGTCCTGGAATCTGTATGCGGATATAATCTCCCACCTTTGGTTCCCGTAAGAGAAGGTCCCCACTAGGTTCCCTTAAGGAAAAAGATGCTTTTTCTTCACCCGCATGCAGTTTCCAGGAGTTGATATCTACAAAGCGCTGGCGAACGGTTTGAAAAAAAGCCTGAGCCTCTTCCAAGGAGTCCATCTGGACAGAGGAAGTTACATCGCAGCTTGCACCTGTGGTCTGTGCGGGGATGGGTAGGTTTTCCATGATCATTAGCTTTTTGCAAACTCTTCTACAATACGCTGGTTGAATTTTGGTAAATCTTCGGGTTTTCTACTTGTGGTCAGATTTCCGTCGGTCACTACCTCTTGATTTACCCACTCAGCACCGGCATTCTTTAAATCGGTGGAAATAGCGGCAAACGAAGTCATTTTACGGCCGCTAACCACGCCGGCTTCTATTAAGGTTTGTGGTCCGTGGCATATGGCTGCCACCGGTTTGTTTTGTTCGAAAAAATCTTTGACAAACGATACCGCTTTATCTTCCTGGCGAAGAGTATCAGGATTTAAAACACCACCAGGTAAAACAAGTCCGTCGTAGTTGTCTGCTTTTGCCTGTTCCAAGGTATAGTCCACAGGTACCGATCCTTCCCACTGGTGGTCTACCATGGCTTTGATTTCACCTGGTTTAAGGGAAATGATATGAACCTGCGCGCCGGCTTCTTTAAGGGCTTTGACCGGTTGGTCAAGTTCTGATTTTTCGTATCCGTCTGCGGCAAGTACCGCTATTTTCTTACTTTTTAAATTTTCCATATTAACTGTTTTTGATTTATAAAGGAGCAGCAAAAACTTCGCCGCCCCTATGGGTTTTAACGCTTTTTAGCGCTTTTAAGAAGGATTTATGCCGGAACCACTGGTTCGAGTTCACGCTGCCAATTCCTGCCCGCTGCGATGGCTTTAACAAAGGCCTTAGCCTCATCGTTCACAAGTAGCGCGGGGTCTTTCTTATTTGTAGGGATCTGGGTGTTATTTAGGAGTTCTACACCGTTACCTAAAATGGCAATAGCCTTACAGTGTTTATAAGTCTCTTGAAGTAGATGCTTAGCTACCTGATGTTCCAGAACCTCCTTATCGAGTCCGTCACAGGCTACCATGGCTTCGAAAATAACCGAGGTCACGGTTAGAAAATTCTCATCTACTTTCAAAGCGGTCCCTTGGTCGGTTTTTATTTTACCTCCCTTTGGTGCAATGATTTTCACTGTAGCACCCTGGCTCTCCAAAGTGTTTTTATAGGCCATAAGAGAGTCTTCTCTGACTCCATTGGAGCAGATCATCCCTACGACACGCGTTTTAATATCCCCTTTATTGTGGGCTTCCATCGAAAGCACTTTTGAGGACTCCGTCACGTGATTGGCATCCTTCGGTTCGTTCCGTACAGGATCTTCATCGGCACCTATGTTTTGATTTAACGGTAACTCCACTTTTTTAGGAATGGTAATTCCTAGCTTGTCGGCAACCTGCTTTGCCACGTCTTTATCAATCATGCTCAGGTTGTAGCATACCCTTTCCTTGATATGGTCGTGGTTTACTTTGCTGAGTTCAAAGGCATAGGCATCTACCATATGGCGCTTTTCATGCTTGGAGAGCGAATTCATAAAGAGACGCGGCTGGGAAAAGTGGTCGGAGAAACTTTTGCTTCGTCCCCTGATTTTCTCTGCATCGACACGCTCGGGAAAGCTACTGAATCCACCGTCCTTGATCATGGCTTGGTAGGGACATCCTCCACCCAGTGAATTGGGGTGGTAGTTGGTCTTACCTTTATTGATGGTCATGCGCATATGGGCGTCCCGCTGGTTGTTGTGCACGGGCGCCACTGAGCGGTTGATAGGGATTTCATGAAAATTGGGGGAGCCCAGTCGGGAGAGTTGGGTATCGGTATAGGAGAACAGTCGGCCTTGGAGAAGAGGATCGTTCGAAAAATCAATTCCTGGCACTATGTGGCCGGGGTGGAAGGCGACTTGCTCGGTTTCTGCAAAAAAGTTGTCTGGGTTACGGTTTAGGGTCATCTTTCCTATGATGCGCACTGGTACCAGTTCCTCTGGGATGATCTTAGTAGGGTCCAAAAGGTCGAAGTCAAATTTGAACTCGTCGGCCTCTGGTACGATCTGCAGTCCCAACTCCCACTCTGGAAAGTTGCCCTGGTCAATGTTTTCCCACAGGTCACGGCGATGAAAATCCGGATCTTTACCCGAAATCTTCTGCGCTTCGTCCCAGGCCACGGCGTGTACGCCGAGAACTGGCTTCCAATGGAATTTCACAAAATGGGAATCGCCCTTTTGGTTGATTAGCCTAAAGGTATGTATACCAAATCCTTCCATCATTCGGTAGGATTTAGGTATGCCCCGGTCGCTCATGACCCAGCTGACCATATGCATGGTCTCGGGAACCAAGGATACGAAATCCCAAAAGGTGTCGTGGGCAGAGGCTGCCTGCGGCATTTCGTGGTCTTGTTCGGGTTTTACTGCATGAATGAAGTCTGGAAATTTCATTGCGTCTTGGATGGAGAATACCGGAATATTGTTTCCAACCAAATCGAAAACTCCTTCATCGGTGTAGAATTTCACTGCAAATCCCCTAACATCTCTTGCAAGGTCGGTAGATCCTCGGGATCCCGCCACGGTAGAGAAACGAACAAATACGGGAGTGGTTCTGGAGGTATCTGTAAAGATTCCCGCCTTGGTGAACTGTTCCTGACTTTCATAAAGCTGAAAAATGCCGTGGGCGGCGCTTCCGCGTGCATGTACGATACGTTCCGGTATGCGCTCGTGGTCGAAATGCGTGATTTTTTCCCGGAGGATAAAATCTTCAAGCAGCGAAGGACCGCGCTCGCCAGATTTTAGGGAATTGTTGTTGTCGTTGATGCGTACACCTTGGTTGGTAGTAAGGAACTCCTTGTCTGGACTCTGCGTGTTTTTAGACAAATCCTTTGTTTTAAGGTTGTCCTGATTCTTATTTTTTTTTTGTGGTTTCATATAAAGGGAAAAAAAATGCGGTCCGAAGACCGCGTTAAACGTACATCCTATTTGGCTTTGAGGTTTATTTCGCTTTTGGCTAATTTGGTAAGGTCCTTATCGCAGGTTTTCTCCTCTTTGAGCGTTTCCAAAAACAGGTTAAGTGCTTCTTTGTTTTTAAGCAGCTTGGCATAGGTAGCCAGAGTACCATACGATGCAATCTCGTAGTGTTCTACTTTCTGCGATGCAGCAATAATCGCGGCATCACGTACTGCACCCGGTTCAGTTTCCTCCATGATCCCTTCTGCTTCTTTGATAAGCCCGTCCATAGCATCGCACTTTACAGCCTCAGGCTTTAGTTTTAAGGACTTGAATGCATCCTCAAGTCTTGTAACCTGTGTTTTGGTTTCTTTCAAATGCGCATCGATGGAAGCCTTCAGTGTTTTGGAAGTGGCATTCTTGGACATTTTTGGGAGTGCTTTAACTAGTGCTTTTTCTGCCCAGTAAAGATCTTTCATTCCATCTACCATAAAATCTTTCAGCTGGTCTGCAGCATCTGCTTTGGGTTTAATCTTACCGTTAGCGGTCGTTTTTTTTGCCATAATTAATTATTTTTTTGATTTGATTTCTACTCAAAACTATTGATTTTTTAAGGCAATTCTACGCTGCTGTTTTAATTATATAAGAAAAGGTTCAAATGCTATAAAAAGACCCAATGCGCGCAACTTTGAGCACAAAAAAAAGCCTTGTTATTGCAGTAACAAGGCTTTTGAGAATCCCACAAAGGACGGGCATAATAATTCAAAACTTACCCTTCAGACGGTCCTGTATGTACTCGATTTTGGTCTTTCCGTGTTTGGTTGGTTTACCTTGTTCGTCCACACCGACAAAAATGATCTTATCGATAGTGATTATGGTTTGGCGGGTCATCATATTTCGTACTTCGCACTGGAGCGTGATGGAAGTGTTTCCAAATTCGGTTGCGACAATTCCTATCTCTATGATATCTCCCTGCTTGGCCGAACTGACAAAATTAATTTCCGAAATGTACTTGGTCACGCAGCGCGGAGTTTCCAGCTGCACTATGGCATAGAGCGCTGCTTCTTCATCGATCCACTGCAGTAACCTTCCCCCAAATAGGGTGTGGTTCGGGTTGAGATCTTCCGGTTTAATCCATTTTCTTGTGTGGTAGTTCATCGCCTTGATTTTCCTGCAAAGGTAAGTCGCCTCACTGAAGAAAACAATGGGGTTAAGCTATTGGAAAATTCTATGGAATTTGTTTTGTGCATTCCCTACCACTTGCAGATCTCTTGCGTACCTTTACCTCATGAATACAGAACACGTTCCGGAGCTAATTGTAGGGACCATGCGTTGGGGGAGTTGGGGGAGTGGTCTTTCCACTAAGCAGATGCAGGAGCTCATCCTAGGGAGCTTGGAGAGCGGGCTTAATTGGTTTGATCTAGCCGACATATACGGGGACAATACTACGCAGGGGCAGGTGGGTAAGGCTCTTAGCTCTCTAAATGTGGAGCGAGAAAACTACAGGCTCATCTCGAAGGTAGGAATCGAACTTCCTGGAAAAAAGAGTCCTTACCCTATTAAATCCTACAATTATACCCGAGAGCACATCTTCCGGACGGTCGATAATTCCTTAAGGGAGCTTAAAACAGAATATCTTGATTTACTTCTGCTGCACCGACCCTCTCCACTGATGGATTGCAGGGAAGTAGGAGATAGTTTTCAGCAGTTGCGCCAAAAGGGAACGGTCCGTGCATTTGGGGTGAGTAACTTTTCTTTTTCACAGTACACACTTCTTAAAGACGAATTTAAGGATCTTGGTCCCAACCAAGTAGAGATATCGCTCTGTAAACCCGAATTTCTTCTTGACGGTCGCGTGGAGCAGTTTATGTGCAGTGGAACTCCGATCCAGGCTTATAGCCCTTTAAATGGTGTTTTACAGATGCGTTCCCAGAGGGTGGACCTGGACCAGTTACTAAAAGAACTGGAAAAGAAATACCAAGCAGATTGGAGTAGTATAGTACTGGCTTTCCTATTAACCCATCCAGCTGGTATACGGCCCGTGGTGGGCACTACCTCTCTTAGACATCTAAAAACGCTCTTCTCCCATAGAAATTTGGTACTGGAGCGTCGTGATTGGTTTAGTCTCTTGGAGGCATCACGAGGAGATCCAGTGCCTTAAAGGAAAAGCCCCGCGTACTTGCGGGGCTGAACTTAAAAAATTGCATAAACTATGCTTCTTTGCTTGAGATAGTAAGGTTCCTTGCTACAATTGCCTTACGGGTTTTCTAATTTCAAAAATCGTGACATAGGGTCTAATGCTAAAGCGAATTTTAACATATTTAACTTTGCGTTAGCAGGCTTGAGACTATTTTAACGTTTTATTTGGGGAAAAATTAATCGTTGTGGTAGGGTTTGCCCTGTAGGATTTGCGAGGCACGGTAGATTTGTTCCACCATAAAGAGGCGTACCATCTGATGGGTGAAGGTCATTTTAGAAAGGGATACTTGTTCCTGTGCCCGGCCGTAGAGCTCCTCGGAGAATCCGTAGGCTCCTCCCACAACAAAACAGAGGCGTTTTACAGAACTGTTCTGAATATGCTCTATTCGGGCGGAGAATTCACGGCTGGTATATAGTTTTCCTTTTTCATCGAGTAGCACCACATAGTCCGAGGGCAAGAGATGCTGCATGAAAAGTTTACCCTCTTGCACTTTAAGTTCCTGTGGGGACAGGCTTCCGCCTCCACGCACGTCTGGGATTTCAATAAGTGAGAAGTTCCAATGGCGGGGGAGCCGTTTGGTGTAGTACTCCAGAAGGGATTCTATCTCCTTGTCCTGTGTTCTGCCTATGCAGAGTAGATTGATTCGCATTTGCTATATTTGCTTCTGCAAATATACTTGTATGGCAGTGAAAGTTCCCAGGTTCATCCGAAAAATCCATTTGTTTTTTGACGGAATCCATATTCCGTTTTTGGGAATTTCGCTCTACAAAATGTTTGAGATTTATGTCCAGGGGATATTTAAGAACCAGATTGGGCGCAAGGCTGCGGCCATCTCCTGGAACTTCGTTTTTTCTCTTTTTCCCTTCATCCTTTTCCTTCTCTCTATCCTGCCACTACTTCCTCATTACGATAAGCTGCAGTTCTACATTTTTGACGTGCTTATGCACAATATTTTCCCGGGAAAAATTGAAGGTGATGTGGTAACTTATATCCAGGAGCATATCATTCCCAACACTTCGGGCCTGAGTAACCTTACCCTTATCCTTGCCCTATTGTTTGCAACCAACGGAACCTTTGCCCTTATTGATGGGTTTAATGAACATACCGAGGAGAAGCATAACGACGTGAAGGAATTCATAACGGCCTTTTTTATCACTCTGGGTTTTATCTCGGTGGTGCTGCTCTCCATATTTGGTATCTACTATTCCGAGGTAGTACTCAAGCTTTTTACGCCCAGCTACGACCTTTCTTGGTTTGTATCAAACCTTTCCAAGATTATTGGGTTTATTTCGTTCCCTTTATTTTACTTTGTACTTCTTGCTCTCTTTTATTGGGTAGGTACGGTGAAGATCACTCGGTTTCGCCAGGCCATTCCCGGTGCTATTCTCACAACCATACTGTTTGTACTCACTACATACTTTTTTGCGATCTATGTCCGGAATTTTGCACGCTACAATGTACTCTATGGATCGATAGGGACGATGATTCTACTGATGGTTTGGGTAAACGTGAATGTGTACCTGCTTTTATTTGGCAGTGAACTTAATCTTGCTATTCGTAGGGTCCGCCTGGAGAAACTAATATCTGACGAACTTCAAAAGCAAAGTGAAGAGATGGAGATTCTTCAGCAGCCCGACATCGATGCAAGTGGGCACACCATAGTGGTGGACGAAAAAGGACAATAACTATTCTACGTCGGTTCTCGCCTGGATTTGCACAAAAAACGGTACATGGACTTTGGGAATCCCATAGACCATTTCAGATGATACATTTCACAAATAAAAAATCCTTATTTTCAAAATTGCATGCTTACCGGCGCAGTTTTCTGTGTTTTCGTTCTACTTATTCAAAAAGTTGAAATTGGGACATTATTTTCTCCACTACCTCTTTTGGGAAATGAAATTTTTCTGCCCAACTTTTGAAATCGTGGGTAGTGTGAACTGTAGCGTCTATAATTCCCCGCGCACCCTTGATACTGAATTTCTCTGCAATTTCTAACAGGTCTTGCTTTACAATATTATGTCTCTTACCGTTGAGTGAAAGTGCCCTATTAATTTTCGTAATGTTAAGAAGTGCATCAAAAGGATAAGTGAGGTCGTATGCTGGAGACAGGTTCCATTTGTCGCTTTGGTGGTTGTAAATGAATGAAAAATTTTTCAGATGGTCGTCGGTATTCCCAAAAACAAGATTGAACGCCATGCGTCTGAAAAGTTGTACTATATCGCGATGGGGAACTTGTAGCGCAGTGCTGAGCTTAAATAGGTTTTCATAGTTGGAAGGGTCGGGATTCCTATAATCCCAACCTGTCATACCGGTAGCAGTAAGGATGTGTTGCTTTTCACCATGCTGCCGATCAAATCGCAAAGTTGCAAAATGCCGGTGATCGATTAATTTTGATTGCATCATATCTATTCCAAGCGACGTTGCGATTTTATAATAGATAAATTCGAGTTGTTCTTGGGAATAAGGCCTATTCTTATCAAGTGAAAGTTTAATTAACCAATGGTTATAGTCCTCAGAGACGACCAGGTCTCCAGGAACTAATACTCCGGTATTCTTATGCTCGGAGACTATGATTTTTGGACGGGCGCCTCCAGCGGAGGTTCCTATCTTAAAAATGTTAAGCAACGAAGCATCTGAGAGACCTTGTTCTTGCGTATCCAGTTTTCCGTCCACCACTTTTCTTACTATTTCAGTGATATCATTAAGATCTATTGTGGTGCTATTGGAAAATTCCTTTGCCGGTTTATACTCGATTGCACCCATACCACGTTTTCCCACGTAGGTGAGGAGTTCCAATGGAGAAAGTCTTACGATATCTTTATTAGATTCTACAAGCCATTCTTTAAATACTAAATTACCAAAAGAATCGGGTAAAGAATCGGAAATCATTGGCGGAAGGCCTCGGAAGGTCTCGTTATTAAAAATTGAAAAAATCTGAACCGAAGGTGTTCTTTTAAACAGGTAGGGAAAAAGCTTTTTGTATTTACCACTTTCGAGGTATTGTGGACTGTATTGGAATGATGCTTTTTTTAGATTTTCATCGAAACCTATGCGGCCAATTTCCATATTTTGGAACCAAAGGGAAATGATTTGATTTTTAGCCATCGGTTAATTGTATTTCTGATTTTGCAGCCTAAATGTAGATCTTAATATAAGGAAGAGTTCGTATTGATTTCAGTAGTCTTTGTTTGAATCCATACATTAAAGCTATCTAGTTGCTCAAAATGCTGCAGTATTTTCAGAAGTGTTTCCAAGGTAGGATTATGCCCGTTTTCTAGTTTGGATATAGTAAGAGCAGATAAAGCAAGCTGCTCGGCAAGTTGTTTCCGGGAAAGGTTATGTTCCTTTCGCAAAAGTTTGCACCATTGGCCAATGTTGATTTTAACATCCTTTACGGTGGTGAATTGTAACATATTATATATTATAATATACAAAAATAGGAAATATTATCGAATTGTATATTATAATATATATATATATATATATATATTGCATCATAAGGCCTCCCTTTCGCTACATATTCTGATAGGATTTGAATTAACTATTTGTGTAAAGGCTGAGAGTGCATGTCTTTACAGTGTGCACTCAAGATTGTAGGCACGTCTTTATATAAATGTTTGGATATGAGATATAAATCTCTAGCCTATATACATGTAGGTGCGTATTTATGCATTACACTTCTTCTACAGTGGCCTGCACCTTTTTTCTAGCAGCCTTGAGAATGAAATATCCGGTGAATCCCGAGAGGGCAGAAGCAATTAGGATTGCAAACTTGGCTTCTTCCTGAATATCCGGAAGTCCTTTGAAGGAGAGCAGCGCAATGAAAATGGACATGGTAAAGCCAATACCCGCCAAAAATCCTGTTCCTATCATATGCTGCCAAGAACTTCGGTCCGGCAGCCCACTGATTTTAAGCTTGATGGCTAAAAGTGAAAATAGACTTATCCCTAGGACCTTTCCTAAAAATAATCCCAGAATTATACCGTAGCCAAAGCTTGTAAAGAGTCCATCGACCATCCCGGGCTTAAAGAGTATATTGGTGTTTGCAAGAGCGAAAATTGGCATGATTAGAAAGCTCACGGGTATGTGGAGTTTCATCTCCAGTTTTTCCAGTGGGGAGATCTCTGTAGTGGACACATTGGTGGGAATGGTAAAGGCCAGAAGGACTCCCGCTATCGTGGCATGGATGCCGCTATGGTGCATCAGATACCACAGCACAGCTCCTGGTATAAGGTAAAAAATATGCTTATGCACCTTAAGGAAGTTCAGCGCCACAAGCAGCAGAAGTACTGCTCCACTTAAAAGAAGATAGTTCCAGTGGATCTGGTCGGTATAGAATATGGCAATCACTAGGATGGCGCCCAAATCGTCTACAATTGCCAGGGCGGCCAAAAAGATCTTAATAGAGGCAGGAACGCTTTTTCCCAGCATGGAGATCACTGCCAGAGAAAAGGCAATGTCCGTAGCCATGGGAATACCCCATCCACTACTGTAGGAAGTGCCCTGGGTAAAAAGAAAATAAATCAGGGCAGGGACTACCATCCCGCCCACCGCGGCAAAAATGGGAAGCGATGCGTTTTTAAAGCTTGAGAGTTCTCCTTCGGCAATTTCCCTTTTAATTTCCAGACCTACGAGTAAAAAGAAAATAGCCATAAGACCGTCGTTGATCCACACCCCTACGGTGTAGGGTCCTACCATAGTGTCAAGAACCGACTGGAATCCAGGCCCCAGGGAGGAGTTGGCAATGAGCAGTGAGATAAATACGCAGATCAAAAGAATAATTCCCGAGGACTGCGTGGAGTGAAGAAAATTTCTGAAATACTGAGTTAAGGTCATGGTTTTTTTGTTTTTTCTTGTGCCTATACACGTTTTACTTTGGTGATTCCGTTGATGTCTTTCAGTTTCTTGAAGGTTTGCTCGAGTTGGCTCTTGTTGCGTACCTCGAGGTTAATCTGTCCGTTAAACACGCCGTTGTTGGAAGAGATACTCATACTTTTCATATCCATGCTCATACTGTTGGAGATGACCTGCGTGATGTCGTTGATCATACCCAGGCGGTCCAGACCCTCGATCTCAATTTTCACTCGGTTCTTGAAGCTTTCCTCATTCACCCACTTGGCGGGAAGGACCCTGTAGTCGTATTGAGCGCGCAGGTTAATGGCATTGGGACAGTTGTCGGAGTGGACTTTGATCCCTTCGTTGATAGTGATGAAGCCAAATATTTTATCGCCCGGTATGACGGTGCAGCATTTGGCGTAGGTGTAATCGAGCTTTTCCTCGTCCTTGCCAAATACCACCATATCCAAATTGGTCTCCACGGTTTCCTCTTGGTGCTCGCTCTTGGTTGGAGACTTACGGAAACGATGAATAAGATTGGAGAGCACGTTCTTGCTCTCTATATACCGCCGCAGATCCGAGGTGTCTAGTGCTCCGTTCTGGAAAGAGACAAAGAGTTCCTGCGAAGTCTTCAGGTTGAAGAACTTTTGCATACGGTTGACTTCCTCGTCGTTGAAATTGATTTTTGCGTGGCGCAGTTTGCGCTGCAATGTTTCCTTTCCTTCCTCCACGGCGCTCGACTTCTGGGAGTTTAAAAAGGCTTTGATCTTGGATTTGGCTTTCGAGGTCTTGACAAATTCAAGCCAGTCTTGTTTGGGTTTTTGGTTCTGGGAGGAGATGATATCTACCTGATCGCCATTTTGCAGTACGTGGGAAATGGGAACCAGCTTTCCATTAATCTTGGCCCCTAAGCATTTGGTGCCCAAATCCGTGTGGACGGCAAAGGCAAAGTCCAGTGCGGTGGAACCGATAGGAAGGATCTTGATCTCCCCTTTGGGGGTGAATACGAATACTTCCTTGGAATAAAGATTTAATTTGATATTGTCCAAAAGTTCCGAGGTGGTGAGGTTCTGCTGCTGTTCCAAAACTTCGCGTATTTCCCTAACCCAACGCTCGAAGTTCTGATCGTCCGAAGAGCCTCGGTAGCCCTCCTTGTATTTGTAATGCGCCGCCACACCTTTCTCGGCGATCTCATCCATGCGCTCGGAACGTATCTGCACCTCGATCCACTTTTTGTCGGGACCAAGCACGGTAAGGTGTAAACTTTCGTATCCGGTGGAACGGGGGCGGGTAATCCAGTCCCGCATTCGTAAAGGGTTGCTGTGGTATAGGTCCGTGACGATGGAGTAGATCTTCCAGGCCAGAAATTTCTCGTTCTTGGCATCGCTCTTATAAATGATCCGAATGGCGTAGTTGTCGAAGACCTCTTCAAAGGTGACTCCCTGCTTGAGCATTTTACGGTAAATGGAAGAGATGGCCTTTGCCCGGCCTTTGATGGTGAAATTAAGTCCCTCTTCCTCCAGGCGCTGGGAGACCTCGGTTTTAAATTCCTCGATGTACTTTTCACGGCTCTCCTTGGCCAGTTCGAGTTTCTCGGTTATTTCGTTGAAAATATCGGCGTTGTTGTAGCGTAGTGAGAGATCTTCAAGTTCGGATTTAATATTGTAAAAACCCAGTCGGTGGGCTAGGGGCGCATAGATGTACACGGTCTCGGAGGCAATCTTCTTCTGCTTGTCCGGTGCCATGCTCTCCAGAGTGCGCATATTATGGAGGCGGTCGGCTATCTTGATGAGAATTACCCTGAAATCTTCACTTAATGTAAGAAGTAATTTTCGGTAGTTCTCACTTTGCACCGAGATGTTCTGGTGGTTCATCACCGAGATCTTCGTAAGTCCAGCTACAATGTCTGCGATCTTTGCGCCGAAGAGCTTCTTTAGGTCCTCGTAGGTGTATTCACTGTCTTCGATTACATCGTGCAAAAGGGCGCAGGCAATCGAGGTGGCTCCCAGTCCAATCTCGTTCGCGACAATCTTGGCTACTTCAATGGGATGGTAGATATAGGGTTCCCCGCTTTTTCTTCTCTGGTCTTTGTGGGCATCAAGGGCAATATCGAACGCCCGCCGGATCAGCTTGTTGTTTTCTTCATCAAGCGTGCGGTAGGTGTTGGATATCAGGTCGCGGTAGCGCGCCAGAATTTCCTGTTTTTCCTGTTCTAAATCATACGTCATCCAAGGAAGGGTTTAGTAAAAGCGAAAATAGCAAAAAAAACACCAAAAGTAAAGCCATACAAAAAGCCCGGACCCTGAAAAGGAGCCGGACTTTCTAAATGAAAAAATATGATATGAAATTGTCTTTATTGTTTCTAGCTCCTGGGTCGGGAATTTCGAAACGGTTTTGGCAGAGTTGGGACAGACGAGTCTGTCTTTATCTGTTATTTACTCTGCAAAAATACGCATTTAAAATACTAACTTTAAAATGATGTGTATTAAATTAACGTAAAGTTGACAAAAATCATATCTTAATTTTAGTAATTTTACACAAAGGATTTGGACCCTTAAAAGGGGCATCTAAGCCCTATGTCCAAAGATATTTGTAGACAGCCGCATAAAGGCTTAGCCAATCCTATCGTTTTTAATTTCTTCTACTATTTCCGGATTCAACAAGGTGGAGGTGTCTCCAAAGCTTGAAAAGTCCCCTTCAGCGATTTTTCTTAGGATCCGGCGCATGATTTTCCCGGAGCGGGTTTTAGGAAGCCCCGAGACGAACTGAATTTTATCCAGTTTGGCTATCGGTCCGATCATGTCGGAGATAAGCAGATTGATTTCCTTTCTGAGGTTTTCCCGGTCGCGCACCTGGCCGCTTTCTTTCAAGGTAACGTATCCGTAAAGTGCGCTTCCTTTAATCTCGTGTGGATAGCCTACAATGGCGCTTTCCGCTACGGCCGGATGCTGGTTGATGGCATCCTCTATCGGTGCCGTTCCCAGATTGTGGCCCGATACGATGATTACATCGTCCACGCGTCCGGTGATCCGGTAGTATCCTGTCTCGTCGCGCAGCGCGCCATCGCCTGTAAAGTACTTGCCCGGAAAGGCCGTAAAATACGTTTCCACGTACCGCTGGTGGTCGCCCCAAATGGTGCGCGCAATGCCTGGCCAGGGAAAACGGATGCATAGATTTCCATCGACCTGGTTTCCGGTGATCTCGTTACGTTTCTCGTCCATAAGTACCGGTTGAATTCCCGGGAGAGGTAGGGTGGCGTACGTGGGCTTGGTAGGGGTGACAAAAGGAATAGGGGAAATCATAATGCCTCCCGTTTCGGTTTGCCACCAGGTATCCACGATAGGGCATTTTTTCTTTCCTACGTGGTCGTTGTACCAGTGCCATGCCTCGTCGTTGATGGGCTCCCCGACCGATCCAATTACCCGTAGAGAGCTTAAATCGTATTTCTCTACCCATTGGGTGCTTTCCTTGGCAAGGGAACGTATCGCGGTTGGAGCGGTGTAGAACTGCGTGACTTTGTGTTTGTCGATCACTTGCCAGAACCGGTCGGGCTCTGGGTAGGTAGGTACGCCCTCGAAAATGACGGTCGTGGCCCCATTGGCCAGCGGGCCATAGAGGATATAGGAATGCCCGGTGATCCAGCCGATGTCGGCGGTGCACCAATAGATGTCGTTTTCCCGGTAGTTAAATACATTTTTGAACGTGTAGGCGGTATAGACCATATATCCTGCAGTGGTGTGCAGCATTCCTTTGGGTTTTCCTGTAGATCCAGAGGTGTAGAGGATAAATAGCGGGTCTTCGGCATCCATTATCTTGGAGACAAAGTCGGAAGAGGCTTTTTCCAGCAGGGTATCGAGCCACAGGTCGCGTCCTTCTTTCATCGTAACCTCTGTGCCCGTGCGGCGCACTACCACTACTTTCTCTACCGTAGGGCAGTTTTCCACCGCCTTGTCGATTATCTCTTTCAGGTCTATGGATTTGGTCCCGCGGTAGCTACCGTCCGAGCAGACAATGACTTTTGCCCCGCAATCGTTTACCCTGCTGGAGACCGCAGAGTCGGAAAAACCGGCAAAGATAACCGAATGCACCGCACCCATACGCGCGCATGCCAACATGGTTACGGCCAGTTCCGGAATCATTGGAAGGTAGATACAAACCCGGTCTCCTTTCTCTACGCCAAGGTCTTTAAGTACATTGGCCATTTTACATACCCGTTCGTGGAGTTCGCGGTAGGAGATGTACTGGGCCTTCTCAAGGGGGTCGTTCGGTTCAAAGATGATGGCCGTCTTGTCTCCACGCTGGGCGAGATGGCGGTCAATACAGTTCTTGGTAATATTGAGTTTGGCGTTCTTGAACCATTTGATTTGCGCTTTCTCCATATCAAAGTCCACTACCTTAGTCCAGCGCTGGTACCACACAAAGCCTTCATCGGCAATTTTATCCCAGAATTTCTTGGGATTCTTTATGGATTTCTTGTACTGCTTGAAGTAATCGGGAAGATCATCGATGTATAGATTTTTCATGGAAATGTATTTGGAAATGAAATTTACAAAATATTCCTTTTCCCATAGATTAACTTTTAGAAAGAATACATCACGCGCGCCATCAGGCGCAGCGAGCCTGCGTGAAACGCATCACCGGCACCGGTGGCATTCTCAGTGGTATCTTCCCAGGAGCCCACGGTATACTCAATCTCAGGTACCAGCAGAAAGGAATGCTCCTTAATCTCCACCCTGGCAGAGGCGCGGTAGAGATCCGTGAGGATACGGGTGGTAGATCCACCCCTAAGGTAGAGTTCCGCGTACCCGGGATCGGTGCCCCCTTGATGGCTGTAGCCTAGGAAAACACCCGGCACCGTCTTTTTCACCGGCATGGAGGCGTCCATCCATACGGCGGAGGTTTTCGTGCCTTGGTAGCGGTCTGGACCCTCTAACTGCCGGTAGGAGGCGATACCTCCCAGCATGACCAGATGGTGGAGGTTCTCGCCCTTAAGCGCGTAGGTTTTTAGGGTAAGGTGTGGGGCTTGGTAGCGCAGGTATCCGTAGAACATGGGGCTGTGGAGTTTCTCAGAGGATTTATATCCTCGGGATTCCTTTACGGGCTGGAGGTTCTGCAATTCGGCCCCCACACCAACAAGAAGCTGCTGTTCCTGATACTGCAGCTGCGTACTAAAGGTCGGGAGCAAAGAGTTATAGGTGGCCGAATTGCTGCTTGCACCTTCGACTACCGGAGCCTGAAACTCACGGTCTTTATAGGCCGTAATATGCACCGAAAGGTGGGAGGAAAGCTTTTGGGAGAGGCGTAGCTGCGTGGCCCAGCCGAAGGGGTTAAAGAGTATCCCGCCATTAAAACTAGCTACTCCGGGACTCACATCAGGTACATAACTCGGATACCAGCTTTGACCGACTAGGAGCCTGGTAGATGGCCATTCCAGGGTGAGATTAGCCTGTCTTAAACGAAGCAGTCCGGTAGATCCTGTCCCTGAAGTACTACGGTTAAGTTCGGTATTTCCAAAGAAGTCTGCCTCCAGGTTAGCCGAGGATTTTGCGCCCCAGATTTTGGGACCTACGGCCCTTACCCCCACGCGTGAAGTGATGGAAAGGTAATTGCTGGATCCGGCAGCGTGGATATCCTCCCCGTTTAAATCTGCTTTGAAATCCAAAGGGAAGAGGTTGAGCTGGTATTCCCGGGCGTACGCAAGTTCCCTGGAGTCGTAGCTGTATTCAGTGCGAGCCCATCCGTACCAATAGGTCTGAACCTGGGGTCTAGCGTTTATTAGCGGTGGGGAAGCAGAGGGAGCTAGTACAGTGGAGGCTGCGAGGGAATCCTGAGGAAGGGAGTTTTGCTGGGAAAAAAACAGTAGGGGAAGAGATACAAACAACAGGTGTGCTTTACGCATAGAATTTGGGAATTGAATTAGTCCCGTAAAGTTCCCTTATAAAAAGAACAGCGCAAAAAAAGGTATACATATCCGGTCGGTTGCAATACATTTGCGCTTTGCAGACGGTACTTATATAGGGTGCTCCCACGTAATTAGTATATACCGCTCGCCCAGCTCGGAGACAATAATACCTCGGTTTTTAAGGTTTTGCTTCTCGCCTAGATACTCAAGGAGCTCCTGGTGCCTGAGAACCCTGTAGGAAGTGTGGACTTTCTCTTTAAAGAGTCGTGGAATATTGTGTTTTTTTACCCAACTACTAATGGTGACATGGGAAATGCCCACTATTTTTTCGATATCCCGTAAGGAGAGTCCCTCAAGGTACAATTGTAAGGCTTTAGTCATATAGTAGGGGTCGATTTGTTTGCCGAGTTTGCTTACGGTGAAGTGGTAGCGGCAATCTTTGCACAGATAGCGCTGGCGCAGATGAACCTTTCCGTTCTTTACCACCTCCGTGGCGCTGCATCGCGGACATTTGGGACTCATTTGTATAGTATTTTAGCAAATGTATAGCAATTTAGCAATTATTGAAATTACAGCTCAGTTGTGAAAAGAAATTTTTTCTAGTTCGCAAATAATTTTTATCTTTGCACCCAATGAAGGAAATGGTGCATTTTGAAGTATACTGGTTCGGCTCTAAGACCGACCGTTCCTATAATATTTATCATTAACGAAGTCTTTTTGGCTTCGTTTTTTTTATGTACTTTTAGAATATAAAATTCAAAAAAACATGATTAAACTTTCCCGTCTAAGCAAAGAACTCATTGAACGCATTCTCGCAGACAGTATTGACTTTGCCAATGGAAAAGCAGTACAGGCCACACAGCCTATCTACGTGTCCAATTTATTTTTCGAAAGCAGCACGCGTACCATCGTGAGCTTCGATATGGCCGAAAGACGTCTGGGACTACAGGTTGTTCCATTCAATATACAGACCAGCTCCCTGAATAAAGGGGAGACACTTCTCGATACCGTCAAGACCTTAAAGGCACTAGGTCTGGATCTTTTGGTAATTCGTCATCCTGACGACCGTTATTATAACCAACTCAAGGACCTGGATATCTCTATAATTAATGCAGGAGACGGTACCGGACACCATCCTAGCCAGGGACTCTTGGACCTTATGACCATAAAGCAGGAATTTGGAAGTTTTCAGGGACTGACCGTGGGTATTATTGGGGATGTGAAGCATTCGCGGGTAGCGAATTCCGATGCGGATGCCTTACGAAGGCTGGGAGCCAAGGTGCATTTCTCAGGACCCGAGGACTGGTTTGACCATGGAGCGATGATGAACGGTACGTACCGTAATTTTGATCATCTGATCCCTGAAGTGGACGTACTGATCATGCTGCGTATCCAACACGAGCGCCACCGTCAGAAGTTCCATCTAGCTCCTGGAGAGTACCATCAGCGCTATGGACTCACTCTGGAGCGGGAGAAGAAAATGAAACCGGGCGCTATTATTATGCATCCCGGCCCCATCAACCAGGGCGTGGAAATAGCTCCGGAGCTAGTAGAATCTCCGCGCTCGAGGATTTTCAAGCAGATTGAAAACGGTGTGTTTACCAGAATGGCAATTTTAAAAAATGCGCTGGAGCAAAGAGGTTTTTCCTTTAAAGAGATCAATTAATTATAGTGGGCCCAGTGCCCATTTTTTTTAGAATACAGTAATAGCTTCATTCCGGCAGACTGCCAGGAAGGCAAAAAAAAAAATAATGAAAAAGAAATTACTTTTAGAATCCGGTGAGGTATTTTGGGGCGAAGGCTTCGGAGCACTGGATGCGACCGATGGGGAAGTGGTGTTCAACACTTCGATGACAGGGTACCAGGAACTTCTTTCCGATCCTTCCTATTGTGGACAGATCGTAACGATGACTTATCCACTCATAGGAAACTACGGAATAAACCGTGACGATTTCGAGAGTATTCAGCCTTCCATTAAGGGACTTATCGTGCGCGAACTCTGCGATTATCCTTCCAATTTCCGCTCCCAGATGGATCTCGATGCCCTTCTAAGCAAAAAGGGGATTGCAGGCATTCAGGGCGTGGATACTAGGGCACTAACCCGGCTTATTAGAAGTAAAGGGGTAGTGCGGGGAATGATCCTGGACGCTGATGCGAGCAAGGAGCAGGCCTTGGAGAACATGCGCTTAAATCCAAGTCCTACCAATCAGGTGGAGCAAGTATCAACCAAGACGCCGTATGCGGCTCCCGGTAGAGGTCTGAAAGTAGTGCTTGTGGATTTTGGAAGCAAGCTGGGAATCATACGTGAACTCTCACGCCGCGATTGTGATATCACAGTGGTATCGCACGATATCACTGCTGAGGAGCTCTTGCTTTTATCGCCGGATGGCGTCATGCTTTCCAATGGCCCGGGAGATCCCCAGGACGTGAAAGGTGCTCAGGAGCTTATCCAGGGCCTACTTGGGAAAGTCCCTATTTTTGGAATCTGTTTGGGCCACCAGCTTATAGGCCTTGCGTGTGGCGCCCGTACCTTCAAGCTCAAGTTCGGACACCGTGGTGGAAACCACCCGGTTTTGGACCTTAAGAGAAATACCGTGTCGATTACTTCTCAGAACCACGGCTACGCAGTGGACAGTGAGAGTCTGGAAGGAACCGGACTGGAGCAGACCCACATTGCGCTTAATGACCGTACCAACGAGGGTCTTCGACACACCAAATATCCGTGTTTCTCTGTGCAGTACCATCCTGAGGCGAGTCCAGGTCCGGAAGATGCCAACTACCTTTTCGATGAATTTATCACCCTAATGCAGCAGCACCCAGTTAAAAGCAACTAAAGAATGAAACGAACAGATATAAATACCATCCTTGTCATTGGATCCGGTCCGATCATCATCGGCCAGGCAGCAGAGTTCGATTATGCAGGTACCCAGGCCTGTCTGGCACTTCGTGAGGAAGGCTACCGCGTAATTCTGATCAATTCCAATCCAGCCACCATCATGACCGATGTCGAGATTGCCGACAAAGTATATATTGAACCGATTTCCCTGGAATTCGTATCCCATATTATCCGAAAGGAACGTCCCGATGCACTGCTGCCGACCTTGGGAGGACAGATAGGTCTTAATATGGCCATTGAGCTCGAGAAATCAGGAATATTGGAGGAATGCGAAGTGGAGGTGCTGGGTACGAAGCTTTCGGCCATCAACCAGGCCGAAGACAGAGACCTCTTTAGGGAGCTTATGCGCGAACTGGGTGAACCGGTACCCGAAAGCGACATCGTCACCACGGTGGAGGGGGCTGTAGAGTTTGCGCAGTCCATTGGCTATCCTGTTATTGTTCGTCCCGCCTTTACGATGGGAGGGACCGGTGGGGGAATTGCCACCGACGAGACGCAGCTCAAGGAAATCACCGAGCTTGGACTTAAATATTCGCCCGTCACCCAGTGTCTAATAGAGCGTTCCATTGCAGGATTCAAGGAAATTGAATACGAAGTGATGCGTGATGCCAACGACAATGCCATCGTGGTGTGTAACATGGAAAATGTGGATCCCGTGGGCGTGCATACGGGAGACAGCATCGTGGTAGCTCCTTCACAGACACTTTCCGACCGCGAATACCAGATGCTTCGAAACGCATCGCTTAAGATCATACGGGCCCTAGGAATAGAGGGGGGATGCAATGTACAGCTTGCGCTCGATCCCCATTCCTACAAATACTATATCATTGAGGTAAATCCTCGGGTATCGCGCTCCTCGGCCCTGGCCAGTAAAGCCACGGGCTATCCTATTGCCAAGCTGGCTGCCAAGATCGCGGTAGGACTTACTCTGGATGAGATGCTCAATCCTGTAACAGGCAAGACCTATGCATGTTTTGAACCGGCGCTGGATTATGTAGTGACCAAGATCCCAAGGTTCCCTTTTGATAAGTTCGAGACGGCCGACCGCAGGCTCTCCACGCAGATGAAAGCTACTGGGGAGGTTATGGCCATCGGAAGGACCTTTGAGGAAAGTATCCAGAAGGCCATTCGCTCCCTGGAAACCGGAATCCGCCATTTGGGGCTGAAGAGCACGCAGGCCGAGGCCCTTACCGCAGAGGAAATAGAGCGCAGAATACGCGTCTGTGACGACGAGCGACTGTTTATTATCGGTGATGCCTTACGAAAAGGATACGACTGGGAGCAGATCGTAGAATGGAGCAAGATAGACCCGTTCTTCATATGGAAATTAAAGAAACTAATCGATTATGAGAAGGTGATTGCCGGGGCAAAACACGACGGGGAGGTTCTTTTAACGGCCAAAAAAATGGGCTTCTCCGACAAGAATATCGCTCACCACTGGGGCGTTACGCAAAGGGAAGTCTTTGAACTGAGAAAGAAATTGGGTATCATGCCTACCTACAAGATGGTCGATACCTGCGCCGCAGAATTTGAAAGCGACACTCCGTACTTCTACGGAACCTACGAACAGGAAAACGAAAGTGTGGTTTCAAGTAACCGCAAAGTGGTGGTCCTGGGCTCCGGACCGATCCGTATCGGGCAGGGCGTGGAATTCGACTACGCAACGGTGCACAGCGTTTGGGCCATCAAGCAGCTAGGATACGAGGCTATTATCATCAACAACAATCCAGAGACGGTGTCCACTGATTTCTCCATATCGGATAAGTTGTACTTTGAGCCGCTTACCGAAGAGGATGTGATGAACATTATCGAGCTGGAAAAACCCGAAGGGGTAGTGGTACAGTTCGGTGGACAGACAGCCATCAACTTAGCGGATAAAATAGCAGCACACGGAGTCAAGATTCTGGGTACCTCCTTGGAGGATTTGGACCGGGCTGAAAATCGCGATAAGTTTGAAAAGGCACTGCAGGAGCTAGGTATACCACAACCCCTTGGCAAGACCTGTTTTTCCAAGGAAGGCGCTGTGGAGATAGCAAACGAGATCGGATATCCTGTACTGGTGCGCCCAAGCTACGTGCTTGGAGGACGCGCCATGGAAATCGTCTACAACGAGCAGGAACTTTCCCACTATATGGACCATGCCGTGGAGGCTTCTCCAGAGCATCCAATCCTTGTAGATAAGTATATGACCGGAAAGGAAGTGGAAGTGGATGCCATCTGCGACGGAGAAACGGTGGTGATTCCGGGAATCATGGAACATATCGAACGCGCCGGCGTGCACAGTGGAGACTCCATAGCGGTGTATCCTCCACAGAATATCAACGCGCACTGCACGGCCCAGCTGGTGGATTACACCCAGCGACTGGCCCTGGGTCTTGGGGTGAAGGGTCTGATGAATATCCAGTACGTGCTCTTTGAAAACCAGGTATACGTCATCGAGGTCAACCCTCGGTCCTCACGTACCGTACCGTTTCTGTCCAAAATAACCGGAGTTCCGATGGCCAATCTTGCCACCAAGGTAATTTTGGGTGAGAAACTAAAGGATATGGGCTACCACAGCGGACTGGTTCCTTCCAAAGACGGGGTGTATGTTAAGGTGCCTGTCTTCTCTTTCTCCAAGCTTGCTAAGGTAGACACCTCTCTCGGTCCGGAAATGAAGTCCACCGGTGAGGTGATGGGTAAAGATTCCACCCTGGAGAAAGCCCTCTATAAAGGGTTTATCGCCGCAGGACGCAAAGTGCCTACCCACGGTTCCATACTCTTTACTGTAGCCGACAAACATAAGGAGGAAGCGGCGGTCTTTGCCGAGCGGTTCCACCAGGTAGGATTTCGTATCTGGGCCACGGAAGGCACGGCCAAGTATTTCCAAAGCAAAGGGATTCCTGTAAAAATCGGATACAAGATCGGAGAAGAGAATGTAAACCTTATCGATCTGATTCAAAAAGGGAAGGTGCAGTATGTTGTCAATACAACTACCAAAGGCAAACAGGCCGAAAGAGACGGTTTTCAGATCCGCCGCATGTCGGTGGAAAATGGAGTACCGTGTCTGACCTCCATGGATACGGTCGAGGCTATCCTTAAGGTTATCGAAAGCATGAGCTTCCGTATGCAACCCATGGTATAGTCTTAAGAAAATAACAATGCTTTAACCAGGCGGCGCTTTTTAGAAGGAGCGCCGCTTTGTTTTTTAAGTCCTCGGGGAGACTTTTTCAAAAAGGAAAAATCTGTATCTTTATCCATAAACCTTTAACCCATGAAAAAAATACTTATTACCGCCTTATTATGTGCATCCGCCTACACCTTTGCGCAGTATACCCTTCCTGCGGCCTCTCCACGGGCCAAAGTAGAGCAGCAATTTTCCCTTTCCAAGATTACGGTAGACTACGGTAGACCGGCAGTAAAGGGACGCGAAATTTTCGGCGCTCTTGTGCCCTACGGTAAAGTCTGGAGGGCAGGGGCAAATTCTTCCACCAAAATCACTTTTTCCCAAGGCGTTTTACTGCAAGGCAAGAATGTTTCTTCAGGAACCTACGGACTCTTTGTGGAACCTTCTGCCTCCAAGTGGCGGGTGATCCTAAGTTCGGACTCCCAGTCTTGGGGTACGCAGTACGACGCGTCAAAGGACGTGCTCTCGGTAGAGGTGCCGGTAGAAAAATTGCCTACATCGCAGGAATATTTTGAAATTTCCATCCAGCCCGTCTCAGAGCATAAGGCCCATATAGTGATGGAGTGGGACCGCACAGCGGTGCGCATTCCTGTAGAGGCCGCAGGTACTGAAAAACTAGGCCGTATTCAAGAAAAGCTGATGGAAATCCGAGGCATTGAACGTGAGAAATAAAAATACTTGCTCATTTTTCGGTTGCAGTCCAAAACCGCCTCATGCTACCTTTGGACCGTACCAATAAACCAGCTTATGGAACTCTCAGAAGATACAATGTACCAGGCCTCCTTACAGAAAGACCCCTCGTTTGAAGGGGTTTTTTGGATGGGAGTAAAGACCACCGGTATTTTTTGCCGGCCCACCTGCCGCGCAAGAAAACCCAAACGGCAGAACGTGGAATTCTTCTTCTCTGCTAAATCGGCAATGCTGAAGGGATATCGGCCCTGCAAGGTCTGCACTCCACTTGAGAACCCCGACGCAACGCCTAAGCTATACCAGCAGCTTCTAAGTGAGCTACTTGCAGACCCCTCACTAAAGCTTAGGGATCAGGATCTGCGCGCGCGACAGATTGACCCCACGGCCATTCGCAGGTATTTTCAAAAGCAGTACGGGATGAGTTTCCACAGTTTTCAGCGCACCCTTAGAATCAACAGTGCCTTTAAGAAACTTCAAGACGGGGAAAGTATTCCTTCCGTAGCCCTGGAGAGTGGATACGAGAGTCTAAGCGGTTTTACCGAGGCATTCAAAAATCTTTATAAGGTATCTCCTTCCCAAAGCGCTACCAAAACACGGGTGGAATTAAAACGTTTGGAAACACCTCTTGGAACCATGGTGGCCTGCAGCAGTGCGCGCGGCATTTGCCTATTGGAGTTTTCCGACCGTTGGGCTTTGGAGACCGAACTAAAGGATATTGAAAAGCGCCTTGGTGCGCAGATAGTAGTAGGGGAGAGTCCCCTTTTACAAGCGCTCGAAAAGGAGCTTTCTGAGTATTTTGAAGGATTCCGTACCGAGTTTTCCGTTCCCTTGGATCCGATTGGTACCGACTTTCAAAAGCAGGTTTGGGAGGTGCTGCGGGGTATCCCCTACGGTACGGTGGTTTCCTATCAGAAGCAGGCGCAGATCCTGGGCAGTCCCAAGGCGGTGCGCGCCGTGGCCCTTGCCAACGGTAAAAACAAGATATCCATTCTCATCCCCTGCCACCGGGTTATTGGCCTAAACGGCCATTTGACAGGCTACGGAGGGGGGATATGGAGAAAACAAAAACTCCTGGAACTAGAAAAAGCCATACTTTTATAAAATTAAATTCTTGGACCGTGGAACATACCAGTCTCTTTCAACCAAGTCTCTTTATTGGGGACTTTGGCCTTATTCCTGTAGAGCCCCACGATTTCGACGCACTCTATGCGGCCGCCAGCGATCCGCTTATCTGGGCGATGCATCCCAATCCTTTTCGCTACCGCTTGGAGGATTTTCGGAATTTCTTCCAGGGCGCCATAAAGAGCGGTGGAGCAATGGTAGTACGCGACGAGCGCACGGGAATGCTATGCGGATCGACACGATTTTACGACTGGGACCCTAAGAAAAAGGAAATTTTCATTGGATATACCTTTTATGCCCGAAAATACTGGGGTACGGGACTCAACGCCCAGATAAAGCGCCTGATGCTGGACTATCTTTTTACCCACACCCCATACGTGAAGGTACGTTTCCATGTCGGAAAAGAAAACTACCGCAGCCGCCGTGCGATGGAAAAACTAGGTGCCCACTACCAAGGGGAGGTCTTAGTTGCCTACCACGGGGAGCCTCCAAGAGAAAATGTGGAATACTTAATTGAAAAACCTTCTTAACCTTTGGAACGCTCAAGAAGTACTTTCTCTACACTTTGTAGCTCTTCGCCTTTGGCTGCAAGAAGAATAAGGGTGTGGTAGAGAAGGTCTGCAGCTTCTCCTAAGAACAGCTCCCTATTATTGTCCTTGGCCTCAATGACGAGTTCAACGGCTTCTTCACCCACCTTTTGGGCTACCTTGTTGATGCCTTTTTCCACCAGGGAGCGGGTATAACTCGAGTCGCTACCGTTTTCAAGCCGCTGCCGGATGGTAGCTTCCAGTCCGTAAAGAAACCCTTTAGGACTTTTTTCTCCAAAGCAGCTAAAGCTTCCCGTGTGGCATACCACCGATTCGGGCCGTACCCTTACCAGTAGAGCATCCTGATCGCAATCCATCTCCACCGACTCTAGATGAAGGAAAGCCCCTGAAGTCTCGCCCTTTAGCCAGAGTTTTTGCCTGCTGCGGGAATAGAAGTACACTTTTTTTTCCTTGAGGGTGCTATCAAGGGCCTCTTGGTTCATGTATCCAAGCATCAGCACCTGTAGGGTGGTGGCATCCTGGATGATGGCCGGTACCAGACCGGTAGTTTTATCAAAAGCTATATTCATCGTATGGGTAGATTTTGTTGTTTAAGACTTTGTTTGAGGGTTGGCAAAGGAATTTGGTCGAAATGAAATACAGAGGCTGCCAGTGCCCCTGTAGCGCGCGTAGTGGTGAAAAGCTCCGAAAAATGTGCTATCTCCCCTGCGCCTCCGGAGGCTATTACCGGAAGGTTTACCTGAAGGGCTACCTCGCGCGTAATATGTAGGTCAAATCCTGCCTTTGTTCCGTCCGCGTCCATGGAGGTAAGAAGAATCTCTCCTGCGCCCAGGGCCTCTACGGTCTTAACCCAGTCCAGGGTCTGGATCGTTGTGGCCTCTCTGCCGCCTTTCACGTGCACATAATGCGTGCCTTCGCTGCTTTTAGTATCCACCGCCACGACGATGCACTGCGATCCGAATTCTTCGCTGAGTTCCCTGACCAGCTCTGGCCGCTTAACGGCAGAGGAATTCACCGATATTTTGTCGGCTCCGGCTTTTAGTAGGGCCCGTACGTGGGAGAGCGAGCTGATGCCACCTCCCACCGTAATGGGAATATAGACTTCCCTAGAAATGTTCTCGATTAAAGAAAGCAGGGTAGAGCGGTTCTCCACCGTGGCCGTTATATCGAGAAGGACTAATTCGTCCGCCCCCTGCCGGGCATACCTTTTGGCAAGTTCTATGGGATCCCCGGCACTGGTGAGGTTCAGGAAATTGACTCCCTTTACGGTGGTACCGTCTTTAAGGTCCAGGCAGGGTATGATTCTTTTTTTAAGCATTGGTACTATTTTTTTGATTCCATGCACTAAGTTCATTTAAAGGGATTTTACCTTCGTAGATTGCTTTTCCCAGTATCGCTCCGGAAAGTCCCAGTGCTTTTAAACGGTCCAAATCCATCAAAGAACTAATCCCCCCACTGGCGATTAAGGGAATTGTAAGGCGAGAGAGGATCTCCTCGTAGAGTGCAAACGAAGGGCCCTGAAGCATTCCGTCTTTGGATATATCCGTGCACACTACTTCCAGTAGCCCGCCCGATGCAAACCCGGAAATAAAGTCCACTACCTCGAGCGTACTTTCCTCGAGCCACCCGGAAGTCCTGATGAGCCCGTCTTTACAGTCGGCCCCAAGAATCAGGCGCTCGGGACCGAATTCTTCTATCCACTGGGAAAAAAGCTGAGGGTCCTTCACTGCAAGACTTCCTACCGTGACTTTGCTGGCTCCAGCGTTAAAGGCCACTTCAAGGTCCCTACGGGACTTGATTCCTCCTCCAAAGTCGATGACAAGGTCCGTCTTTGTGGAGAGCTGTTCCAGTATGGAATAGTTCACGATGCCTTGGGAGCGGGCTCCGTCCAGATCCACTAAGTGCAGATAATTAAAGCCCTGGTCCTGGAAGGAAAGTGCCACATCGAGCGGGTTGTCACTGTATATTTTCTGCTTGGAATAGTCTCCTTGGGAGAGGCGCACACAGCGCCCGGAAAGGATATCAATGGCAGGTATTATTTTCATGAGATTCTTAAAGTTTTAAAAAGTTTTGAAGTAGTTTTTCCCCTTCGGCCCCTGATTTTTCTGGGTGGAACTGCACGGCGAAGTAATTGTCTTTTTCCAGAGCAGCGCTAAATAGTTCGTTGTACTCTGTGGTGGCAGTAGTGTAGGGGCTAGGCTCTGCGTAGAAACTGTGCACAAAATAAAAGTCCGTTTCTTTAGCAATACCTTTAAAGAGTGGGCCACTGAGCGCTTCCAGGCTATTCCAACCCATGTGGGGTACGGGAAGTCCTGACGGAAAATTCCGGACCTCAACGGGAAAAATTCCTAGACCTTGGGTATCTCCTTCTTCGGTGCGTAGACACATCAGCTGCATCCCCAGACAGATACCAAGTATGGGAACCGAGAGCTCTTTTAGCACCTGGTCCAAGCCATTTTCTTTTAGTGCTTCCATCGCCGCTTTAGCGTGGCCTACACCGGGAAAAAGTACTTTTTCAGCTTTTAAGAGCACTTCGGGGTCTTTGGTGAGCACGGAATTTGCGCCTAGACGCTCTAATGCGCATTGTACGGAAAATACATTCCCTGCGCCGTAATCGACAATAGCTATCATAGGCTTCCTTTGGTGCTTGGTATGTTAAAATCACTCGAGGAGCGCTGCACCGCCATGCGAAGTGCCCTTGCGAAGGCCTTGAACACCGACTCAATCATATGGTGTTCGTTACTACCTTCTACTTTGATGTTCAGATTGCTCCTCGAAGCATCACAGAAAGACTTGAAGAAGTGAAAGAACATCTCGGTCGGTACATCCCCAATTTTCTCACGCGAAAACGTAGCGTCAAAGACAAGCCAAGGTCTACCGGAAAAATCAATGGCCACCTGGGCCAGACTCTCGTCCATGGGAAGTAAAAAGCCGTACCTACCAATGCCTTTTTTCGCTCCAAGGGCGCGCTCAAAGGCTTGGCCCAGGGCCAGTGCAGTATCTTCTACGGTGTGGTGTTCATCAATGTGCAAATCGCCCCGTACCTCAATTTTAAGATCGATTCCCGAGTGGCGGGAGATCTGCTCAAGCATATGGTCGAAGAACCCCAGTCCTGTGCAGATACTGCTTTTTCCTTCTCCATCGAGGTTGAGTGCCACGTGGATGTCGGTCTCCAGGGTGGTGCGCCGGATTTCTGCCGTTCGGGGAACCCCTTTCAGGTACTGGTAGATTTCTTTCCAACTTTGGGCACAGAAGGTAGCTCCTGGATTTTCTTCTCCCAGAAAAATGCTTTTGGATCCTAGATTTTCGGCCAGCTCCACATCGGTCTTTCTGTCCCCGATCACGTAACTTTCCTTAAGGTCATACGCCCCGTAGATGTATTTGGATAGAAGCGCCGTACCGGGCTTGCGGGTAGGTAATTTTTCATGAGGAAAACTCCTGTCGATAAATATATCTGCAAACCGGATTCCTTCGCCTTCCAGGGCCTGAAGCATCTTGTTTTGGGCCGGCAAGAAATCCTCCATGGGAAAACTCTCGGTTCCCAGTCCGTCCTGGTTGGTAACAAGTACCAGCTCGTATTCGAGTTCCTCTGCAATGCGGGAAAGATAGCGAAACACGCCCGGTAGATACTCGAGTTTCTCGAGACTGTCCACCTGAAAATCCACGGGCGGTTCTTTGATTAATGTGCCGTCACGATCTATAAATAGTACTTTTTTCATGCGTTATACTTTTTTAATGCGCTGAGTAATTGGTTGTTTTCTTTAGGGGTGCCTACCGTAATGCGAAGGGCTCTGGGCACTTCCTTGGAGCGGTCGCGAACTACAATGGAGCGGGAGAGAAGATACTGAAAAACTTCCTTGGACTCGCTAAATTCCACTAGGAGGAAATTCGCCTCCGAAGGATAGACATGCAGTACGCTGGGTAGTTTGGCTAGCGCTTTTTCAAGACGCTGCCGCTCTTTAATAATTTTCTGGATCTGCTCAGTTACCGTCTCATAGCTTTTCAGCCGCTCCAGGGCCAGAGACTGACTGAAGGTACTTACGTTATAGGGCGGTTTGATGCGTCTTAGGTAGGCGATGAGTTCCTTACTCGCGTAGGCCATACCGAGCCGCGCGGCTGCCAGTCCGAACGCTTTGGAAAAGGTCTGCAGCACCACCAGGTTCTCATACGTTTCCAGCAGGTCTAAAGAAGACTCTTTGGCAAAATCCGCGTAGGCCTCATCCACTACCACCAGGGCAGAGGTAGAGCTTAGTATCTGGCGAACCTCCTCCTTTGGCAGCGTATTTCCCGTAGGATTGTTCGGAGAACACAGAAATACCACCTTTAGATCCGGGTCTTTCAAGATGCGCTCCAGGGTGGGGCCAAGGGGAAGATTAAAGTCTACGCTAAGTGGCATCTCCAGGGTCTTTGCCCCAGCAATCTCTGCGCTGACGCGGTACATTCCATAGGTAGGGGTAAAGTACAGTACCTTGTCCCTGCCGGGACGAACTACCAGACGCAGCAGCAGGTCTATAAGCTCGTCGCTCCCATTACCTATCAGGATATTTTCAGTAGATACCTTCCTAAGGGCAGAGAGGCTTTTGCGGAGCTCCAGGTGGCTCGGATCGGGATAGCGCCCGTAGGGGCTAAAGGGATTTTCGTTGGCGTCTAGATAGATCTCCGCACGCTCGGAGAACTCGTCGCGCGCACTGCTGTAGGGAGAGAGTCCTTTGAGGTGGTCCAGGACCAAATTCGATAGGTTATATGCCATTGGAAGAAGTATTTGGGGTAAGACGGATTTCCACGGCTCTTTTGTGGGCCTCCAGGCCTTCGGCCTCTGCCATGCGCATGACCGAGGGTCCCAGGCCGCTCAATCCCTCGAAGGTAAGAGACTGGAAAGTGATATACTTGGTAAAGCTCTCTACCGATATGCCGCTGTAGGCGCGTGCAAATCCGGAAGTTGGAAGGGTGTGGTTGGTGCCGCTGGCATAATCTCCTGCACTCTCCGGGCTGTAGGCGCCAAGGAAAACCGAGCCTGCGCTCGTTATCCTGGAGCTGAGGCGTTCTGCCTCAGAGGTGTTTAGGATAAGGTGTTCCGGAGCGTAGCGGTTGGAAAATTCCACGCACTCTTCCAAGGAATTTAAAAGGATAAACCGACTGCAGGTGAGCGCTTTTTTAGCCGTTGCACTTCGTGGCAGCTCAGGCAAGAATTTCTCGATATAGCCAATGGTATTTTCCAGTATCTGCCGAGAGTCCGAGAGCAGGACCACCTGGCTGTCCTCTCCGTGTTCTGCCTGGGAAAGAAGGTCCATGGCGCAGAATGCGGGATCGGCATCGCTTGCGGCAACCACCAGCACTTCACTGGGACCTGCCGGCATATCAATGGCTGTACCTAGTTGCTGCGCGTACTGTTTGGCGCGGGTCACGTACTGGTTCCCCGGCCCAAATATCTTATCTACTTTTGGGATGGTCTCTGTGCCCAGGGTAAGGGCTGCTATGGCCTGGGCACCACCCACTGAGTACAGCGCATCAATGCCACAAAGCTTGGCCGCATAGAGGATGGCGGGGTGTATTTCTCCGTTTTTGTCCGGTGGGCTGCACAGCACTATATTTTGGCATCCTGCCGCCTTTGCAGGGATGGCAAGCATCAGCACCGTAGAAAATAAAGGGGCAGAGCCTCCAGGAATATACAGTCCAACGCGCTCGATAGGGCGCTCTTCCCTCCAGCAGAACACTCCCGGAGCGGTCTCTATTTTCTCCAGGGGAAGTTTTTGTTCTTTGTGAAAAGACTCAATATTGGATTTGGCTACTTGTATGGCCTTTTTTAGCGAGACGCTTAGAGCAAGGTCCTGCAAAGAAACCTCTTCTAATGGATAGCGCAGGGAGGCCAGGGTAGTACCATCGAATTCTTTGGTCAGGTCAAGGACTGCCTGGTCTTTTTCTTTCTCCACTCTAGAAAAGATGTTCTCGATAAGTAGGGAGAGATCCTGCTGTGGGAGGGAGGGTCTTTCGGTAAGACTGTTCCAGGATTTTTTTTCCGGATATTCTATAATGTTCATAGTAGAGGGTATTAGCGTATCATTTTTTCGATCGGTACGACAAGTATTCCCTCGGCACCCAGAAGTTGGAGCTCGTCGATAATTTCCCAGAAGCTGTCTTCACGGATGACGGTGTGTAGCGAAGACCATCCACTGGTGGCCAGGGGAAGTACCGTAGGGCTTTTCATTCCTGGAAGCAGCTCGATGATCTGGTCCAGGGCCGCATTAGGTGCATTCAATAGGATGTACTTGTGCTCGCGCGCTCCAAGGACCGCATCAATTCTAAAGAGCAGTTTGTTAAGTAGTGCCTCTTTTTCGCTGCTAAGGGCCGGCGAGGAGATGAGTACCGCCTCGCTTTCCAATACCTTTTCTACTTCCTTAAGACCGTTGGTAAGAAGTGTGGAACCCGTCGAGACGATATCGAATACAGCTTCGGAGAGGCCTATGCTCGGTGCAATTTCCACGCTTCCTCCAATCTGTTCGATCTGTGCTTGGATTCCTTTTTCTTCAAGGAATTTTTCTAAGATGAGGGGATAGCTGGTAGCAATACGCTTTCCGGCAAGGTCCTGGGGTCCATCATAGCTGGCCTCTTTGGGAAGGGCCAGGGAAAGTCGGCACTGTCCGAATCCGAGTTTCTTTGCAATGGTGACGTTGCGGTTTTTTTCCAGTACTTCATTCAGGCCCAGGATACCGATATCGGCTATACCCTGTTCGATATACTGTGGGATGTCGTCGTCTCGAAGTAAAAGCACTTCTAATGGGAAATTGCGTGCCGTGGTCTTTAGACTCGTGGAAAGGTCTGTAAAGGAAATGCCGCATTCCTTTAAGAGGCTTATGGATTTTTCGTTCAGGCGGCCTTTTTTCTGAATGGCCAGTTTTAAATTACTCATGGGTAGTGTTTTAATTTTTTTTAATTGCTACCGTCTTAAGAGTATAGGGGACTGATGTTGGAATGGGCACAAAAAAACCGCCTTAGACTCTAAGACGGTTTATTATAGTGTTTGTACTTAACTGCACAGTCCTATCAACTCGCCTTAGGGGTGAGATGATGGTGATGATGTAATGCAGTAAGATTATTCATGTTCTGTTTTGTTTCAGAACACAAATGTATAAAAAGTTTTATAATACTATGCAAATACTAAAGAAAAAATGTCTGTTACTATAGTAAATATTTTTAAGAGGTATACAGGAAAACAAGGGTAAGTATTTTAAAATTAGAATAATACAAAGGGCGAGAAAATACTCTTTCGGGTTCTCCAAAAAGTGGATGCAAAGAGGATAAATACTTTATAGGACCGTTTTTTTTGGCAGATCAGAGGATACTTTCTATATTTAAGAACAATTGAAAAGTCTTAAAGATGAGTGAAAAACAACCAAGCGAAACGATTAAAAACGTACTTAAAAACTTAGGGATTGAGCCTGAAAATTTGGGTGTGAGCACCGGAGGTGATTTCTTTGCCTCAGGAGAGGAAATAACCAGCTACTCCCCGGTCGATGGCGTTGCAATTGCGCGTATACGCACCGCAAGTATGGAAAACTACCAAGAGGTCATGGAAAAGGCCCGTGAGGCATTCCTGGAATTCCGGATGATGCCCGCCCCAAAGCGTGGGGAGCTGGTACGTCAGTTTGGTTTGAAACTTCGCCAGAAAAAGCAGGACCTGGGCACGCTGGTTTCCTACGAGATGGGAAAGAGTCTTCAGGAGGGGCTGGGAGAAGTGCAGGAGATGATCGATATCTGTGATTTTGCTGTGGGGCTCTCCAGGCAGCTTCACGGTTTTACCATGCATTCCGAAAGGCCTTTGCACCGCATGTACGAGCAGTACCATCCTTTAGGAGTGGTGGGGATTATATCGGCATTCAATTTCCCGGTGGCCGTATGGAGTTGGAATACCGCCCTGGCCTGGATCTGTGGAAACGTCACCGTCTGGAAACCATCGGAAAAGGTGGGTCTTTGCGCCTTGGCGTGCCAGAGAATAATCCAGGAGGTCCTTTCAGAAAATAATATGCCCGAAGGGATTTCCAGCGTACTGGTGGCGGGTCATGAGGTAGGGGCCGCACTAGTGGAAGATCCCCGCTGCGCACTACTTTCCTTTACAGGGTCTACGCGCGTGGGAAGGGAAGTGGGCATGAAAGTAGCAGGTCGCTTTGGCAAATCCATTCTGGAATTAGGCGGAAACAATGCCATCATTATTTCTAATCAGGCCGATATCGATATGGCCATTATTGGAGCGGTCTTTGGAGCGGTAGGTACCTGCGGTCAGCGCTGCACCTCGACCCGTAGGCTTATTATTCATCAGGACGTGTACGATCAGGTGATAGAGCGGCTTGTAAAGGCGTACGGACAGCTTAAGATCGGAGATCCACTGGACGAAAGCAACCATGTAGGGCCACTTATCGATACTGATGCCGTAGCGCAGTACACCAAGGCCATTGAGGCCTGCAAAGCACAGGGAGGAGAATTTATTGTAGAAGGAGGTGTGCTTTCCGGGGAGAAATACAGTTCAGGATGCTACGTTAAGCCCTGCATTGCCAAGGTGGAGAACCACATGGAGATCGTCCAGCACGAGACGTTTGCTCCGATTCTCTATGTAATGAAATACAGCGAACTCTCTGAGGCGATCGCCATGCATAACGATGTTCCTCAGGGACTTTCCTCTGCTATCATGACGCAGAACTTAAGGGAGGCCGAACTGTTTCTTTCGCATAAAGGTTCAGACTGCGGTATTGCCAACGTGAATATAGGCACCTCAGGTGCAGAGATAGGCGGTGCTTTTGGCGGCGAGAAGGAAACGGGCGGAGGACGCGAGAGCGGCTCCGATGTTTGGAAATACTATATGCGCCGTCAGACCAATACTATTAATTATTCGCCTGAGCTCCCACTGGCCCAGGGCATTAAGTTCGATCTATAAAACCTAAACACCATAATTTTTAACACAAGTTAGTATGAACGATTCAATAGCACCTTCCAGCACTTCTACAAATCCCGTAAAAGAGACCCTTTCGCGTCATATCCTAGCCGACGGCTTCGATTTTGTGATGGATATTGAAAAATCCCACGGCTCGTGGATCTACGACCGGCTCACCGGTGCAGAGTACCTGGATATGTTTTCTATGTTTGCCTCCGCATCTATTGGATACAACCATCCTCATTTGGTAAAGAACACTGAGTGGCTGGGTAAAATGGCGATCAATAAACCCACCTTGGCCGACGTCTACCCTAAAGAATACGCTGAGTTCATGGAAGTTTTCGAGCGCGTAGCCATTCCCAAGGAACTACAGTATGCTTTCTTTATTTCCGGGGGAACCCTGGCGGTTGAAAATGCCATGAAGGCTTGTTTTGACTGGAAGACCAAACGGAATTTCCAGGCGGGTATCGACACCGAGGCAGACATCTGTATCCATTTCAAGCAGGCCTTCCACGGAAGGAGTGGCTACACGCTAAGTCTTACCAATACTGCCGATCCACGAAAGCACCAGTATTTCCCGAAATTCGACTGGCCACGGATCCTAAATCCCCACCTGGTCTTTCCTCTAACGCCTGAGTCGCTGGAGAAAACACAGCGGGAAGAAAACCTTGCACTTTTAAACATCGAGGAAGCCATACTTTCCAATCCTAACCGTGTGGCGGCCATCATCATTGAACCAATCCAGGCCGAAGGCGGCGACCATCATTTCCGCGACGAATTCTTCCAGGGACTTCGGGCTCTTTGCGACCAGAATGAGGTACTGCTTATCTTCGATGAGGTACAGACCGGTATTGGTCTCACCGGTAAGATGTGGGCCTACGAGCATTTCTCGGTAGCCCCCGACATTATTTCGTTCGGAAAGAAAACCCAGGTTTGTGGTGTGCTGGCAAGTAAAGAGAAGTTCGATTTAGTACCCGATAATGTCTTTAAAGAAAGCTCCCGAATTAACTCCACCTTCGGAGGAAATTTCATCGACATGATGCGCCTGAAGCTGATTCTGGAAGTCATTGAAGAGGAAAACTTGGTGCAGCATGCGCGCGTGATGGGAAAAGTGCTTTTGGAAGGACTGCAGTCCCTGCAGGAAAAATACCCTACACTGCTCTCTCAGGCGCGGGGTAAAGGTCTGATGTGCGCGGTGAATTTGCCTTCCCCTGCGCAAAGGGATGCCCTGCGCGATGCGCTCTTTGAAAAGAAGGTTATTATTTTGGGCTGTGGGGAGCAGGCTATACGTTTCCGACCGCACCTGAACGTACGGCGTGAGGAGCTGGAAAGAGTACTTCATCTCATGGACGAGGTCTTAAGCGCTGGCCAGATTTAAAAGCCATTTTGCCGTATTTTGCACAAAACCGCCCATCGGGGCGGTTTTTTAATGTTCTGGGGGCAGAACTTTAGGAATTATTTATAAATTTGAGGAGTTTCTATCAGAAATAATCAAAAACTAATTCCAATATGATTAAGAGAATCTTCTCGGTCCTGTCCTTAGGGGCGGGCGTTTTGCTTAGTGCCCAGGTAGGGTACTGGCCCAACGACACCAAAGGTAAGAACCAAAGCGTCTACGCCTTAACCAATGTGACGCTCTACCAGGACCACAAAACCAAAGTGGAGAACGCCGTGGTGGTATTCTCTAAGGGCAAGATCCTTTCCTCTGGAAAAGTATCCGTACCAAAAAATGCGGTAGTCCTCGATGGGAAAGGCGCATTTGTCTATCCGTCCTTCATAGACCCGTACGCTTCGGTGGGAGTGGAAAAATCCCCGCGACTGCAATACAGTCCCGGAAATATGTATGTTCCCTCAGAGGCCACATCGGCGGCGTACAACGATGCAGTAAAAGCCGACGTTAGAGCCGTAAGTCATTTTACAAATCAAAGTAAGGACTATGAGGCATACCTCAAACAAGGTTTTGGTGCGGCCGTTAGTTTCAATGAAGACGGGATCGTGCGGGGCTCTGCCGTACTTATTGCCCTGGGTGAAGGACCGGCCCGAGAGCGTGTCTTAAAGGAAGATGCAGCACTAATGCTTTCGTTTAACAAGGGTTCTTCCCGCCAGGCATATCCCTCGTCCCTGGTAGGATCCATCGCTCTTCTGCGCCAGCTCTATCTGGACGCCAAATGGTACGAGTCCCCAGGCCAAAAAGAGATTAAAAGCACCAACCTGGAGGCATTCAACCGTTTCAAGAAACTACCTACCATCATAGAGACTTCGGAAAAATGGGATATCCTTCGCGCCGACGCCATTGGCGATGAGGCAGGTACTCAATTTGTATTCTTGGGCTCGGGGAATGAATACCAGCGTGCACAGGAGATAAAAAGTACGGGAGGAACCGTGATTCTCCCTTTGGAATACCCCAAAGCCTACAAGATGGAAGACGCTTTAGACGGAGAGGCTCTTGATGTAGCAGATTTAAAGCATTGGGAATTGGCTCCTTATAATGCCAAGTACCTTTCCGATGCCAAGGTGCCTTTTGCTCTTACCATGAGTAAGCTTAAGGACAAAAACACTTTCCTAGAGAAGGTGCGCGATCTGCACCGCAAGGGCATTTCCAAGGAACTGGTCCTGGAGTCCCTTACGGCAGTCCCTTCCCAAATGCTGGGTGTGGATCAACTAGGACATCTTCGTTCTGGGGCGCTGGCGAATTTTCTGGTAGTCTCAGGCGATATGTTTGAAAAGGAATCGGTGCTGCACGAGAACTGGGTCCTTGGAGAGCGCAACATCATAGAGCCTAGGGTGGAGACCGACGTGCGGGGAACCTATACGCTGAATATCGCGGGGAATTCCTACGAGCTCCAGGTAAAAGGCAAGGCTTCCAAGCCCGAGGCAGAGATAAAAAAACAAGACAAGAAAGGCAAGGTAAAGCTCCTTTCCTCAGACTATAAGATGGCCATGGAACTTACCCTTCCCTCTGATTCTCTTCAGAACTACCGTCTGATGCTTCCTTTATCAGAGCACAGGAACCATCAGGGACAGGCCCTTAACAAACAGGGCGTAAGCGTACCTTTTTCCCTGGTACGTACAGCGGAATTTACCGCTGCTGCTATGGAATCAAAAGAGAGTAAAAAGGAGCAGGTGGGTGCGATCTGGTATCCATTTTCGGCCTTTGGAAGTGAGAGCCGGCCGGAGCTGAAGGACTATTTGATCCGCGGCGCTACGGTATGGACCAATACCTCGAAAGGTATTTCCAGTACTCTGGACGTGCGTGTAGCAGGTAGTAAGATTGTGGCAGTAGGAGAGAATCTTTCTGCGCAGGGCGCCGAATTGGTGGATGGTACAGGAATGCACCTGACCTCTGGGATCATTGACGAACATACCCATATTGGACTGAGCAGGGGAGTGAATGAGGCCGGATCCAACAATTCCGCTGAAGTACGAATGGCCGATGCCATCAATCCGGACGATGTGAATTTCTACCGCCAACTTGCCGGTGGGGTAACCGCTGCGCAGCAACTGCACGGCTCGGCCAACCCGGTGGGAGGACAGAGTTCCATGGTGAAATTCAAATGGGGTGAGACGGCAGAGGGAATGAAATTCCCAGGTGCAAAGGGGTATATCAAATTTGCGCTGGGAGAGAATGTGAAACAAAGCAACTGGGGAGGCAATCCCAACCGGTTCCCACAGAGTAGGCCGGGCGTGGAGCAGGCGTTTGATTTTTGGTTCACCCGCGCCAAGGAGTACGAGCTGGAGAAAAAAACCAATAAGAATTTCCGCAAAGATTTGCGGCTGGAGGCCATGCAGGAGATCCTTGATGCGCAGCGCTTCATCACGTGCCATTCCTACGTGCAGAGTGAGATCAATATGCTGATGGACGTTGCCGACCGCTTCGACTTTACCGTGCACACGTTCACCCATATACTCGAAGGCTATAAGGTGGCCGACAAGATGAAAGCCCATGGCGCCAATGCCTCCACTTTTTCGGACTGGTGGGCCTATAAGGAAGAAGTGCGCGAAGCCATACCGTACAATGCAGCCCTTCTTCTGCAGGCGGGAGTCAATACCGCCATCAACTCCGACGATGCAGAAATGGCACGAAGGCTCAATCAGGAAGCGGGAAAGACGGTCAAGTACGGTGGGGTGCCAATGGAAGAGGCATGGAAGATGGTAACGCTTAATCCCGCAAAAATGCTTCAGATAGACCATAAGGTAGGATCCATTGCACCGGGCAAAGATGCGGACCTGGTTTTATGGACCGACAATCCTTTAAGCGTCTATGCCAAGGTAGAGAAAACCTGGGTAGAGGGCACACTGTATTTTGATGCTAAGGAGCAAGAGGCAAAGGACAAAAAAGTGCGCGATGAGAAAAACCGGCTTATTCAAAAGATGCTCTTTTCCAGTGACCAGAAGAAAGGAGAAACCCAGGCCATTACTCCAAAGACTGCTGTGCTCTACCACTGCGATACCCTGGAAGGTGAATCGCATGCGGGCCATTCCCATTAATCCATTAATCTAAAAAAGCAAGATGAAACACTATAACACTATTTTAACTTTACTACTGACATCGCTCAGTGCGGCTTTTCTGCAGGCCCAGCGGCCCAAACCCGCACCTGTGCAAAGTGGTGCGATCGCTATTACGGGTGCTACCATCCATACGGCTGCAGGAAGCGTGCTTCCCAACGCCACTCTGGTGTTTGACAAGGGCATTATTACCGGCATCAACCAGGGTATTCCTAAAGGAGCTCGGGTGATCGAGGCCAAAGGAAAGCACCTCTATCCAGGACTGATCCTGGTTAATAATTCTCTGGGACTGGTGGAGGTGAGTTCCACCAAAGCCACCGTGGACTTTGTGGAAACCAATGAATTCATGCCCGAAGTACGGACACTCATTGCTTTTAATACCGATTCCCACGTGATTCCTACCGTGCGTACCAACGGCGTGCTTCTGGCCCAACCGGTAATGGAGCGTGGTCTTTTGAAGGGCACCTCCTCCGTACTGCATCTGGACGGCTGGAATTGGGAGGATGCGGCCGTGGCGAAGGACAATGTTTTGCATCTAAACTGGCCGGAGCAAAGAACCCTTGCCGACGAAAAGCGAAGTAAGGAACTCTCCGACAGGCGTCGGGACAATCTCTTAGAGCTCCAGAGCCTTTTTACCCGCGCTAAGGTGTACCGCCCGGGCAGTGGTATCAAGGACTATAAGCTGGAAGCCATCCTACCAGTATTCTCTGGAGAAAAGCGGCTTTTTATTGATGTAGCCGGTCCGAACGAAGCCCTGGAAGCCATCCAGTTTGCCAAACAAAACGGTATTAGGCACACGGTTCTGCTTGGAGGTTCAAGGCTAGTGCCCGTACTGGACGAGATCAAAAAGAGCGGACTGCCCCTTATTGTGACTAATCCCCATTCACTTCCTTCCTCAGAGAGCGATTCCCCAAGACTTCCTTACGAGTTTGCTGCCCTGGTAGCCTCCAAGGGGATTCTTCATGGACTGGACTACAGCGCACGGAAGGACTTCTCGGATTCCAGGAACCTTCCTTTCCTTGCAGGAACTACTGCGGCCTACGGACTCGACAAGGAAAAGGCTTTGGAGAGTATCACTATCAACCTGGCCCGAATGCTGGGCATAGAAAAAAAATACGGCTCAATAGAAGTGGGTAAAAGCGCGACGTTATTTCTCTCGGAAGGGGATGCACTCGACCAGCTTACCAACCAGCTTACCCATGCCTTCATTGACGGTAGAGAAATTATTCTGCACAACCAGCAGAAGGAGCTCTACGAGCGGTATAAGGAAAAATACGAAAGGCAAGCAGCTGAAAACTAGAAAAAAAAGCAAACATTTGGTTGGGGTTATTGGCAAAATTTAACATATTTTTTGTATATTGGTATCTAATAAAACAGGAATAGTATGGACAGAAAAACCAGAGTATCCGTTTTTGAAAGTGAGATACCCCAAGAAATTCAACTAGTGAAATCCAAACTTGATGAGGTAGGTATACATAATACGGTGGAGAACAAGTACATGACCTTTACCACTACGCCTACGGCTACCACGCTTAAGATTATGGTACCCCTTAGCGAGGAACAGAAGGCCTTTGATATCATAGACCCCTGGATCGCCGAGGTCCGGTCTACACAGCATTAACCCAAATATTTCATAATTTTAAATTTTACTACTTTTTTCTCCGGAGCGTTTGGGCGCTCCGTTTTTTTTTGTGTTAAAATTTAGGGCCTAGTGCTTATTATTGTGCTAAGGCTTAGTAACTTTACTACCATGAATACTTCCTCCTCTCTTTATTTCCGCTTGGCAGAACCTTCCGATTCCCCAACAATCTGGGAACTTATTCGCGCGGCCAAGGAGCGCCGAAAGGCGGAGGGATCCTTGCAGTGGCAAGACGGATACCCCAAAAAGGAATCCATAGAAGAGGACATCGCCAAAAGGGAAGGCATTGTACTTTGCACCGAGGAGGAAACGGTGGGGTACTTTGCTCTGATTTACAACTACGAACCCGCCTACGAATTAATTGAAGGCAAATGGCTTACCTCGGGTCCCTTCTACGTGGTACACCGCGTGGCGGTAGCAACTGCGCATCTGGGTAGAGGGTATGCGCGAAGAATGCTTCAGGAAGCTGAGCGCATTTCTCAGCAGCACGACGCGGTATCGATTCGGGTAGACACTAATTTTGATAACCTGCCTATGCTCCATCTCTTCGATAGTTTAGGCTACCGGTACTGCGGGGAGGTAGAATTTCGGGGCTCGCCCCGCCGAGCCTTTGAAAAGGTATTCACTAAAACACCACTGCTGTGACCGAGAAAGAAAAATTGACTGAGGGCTTGCTTTACGATCCCATGGATAGAATGCTTCTTGAGCAAAGACAGCAGTGCAAGGAGCATTGCCATGCATACAACCAGCTTTCTCCTTCCCGGCTTTGGGAGCGCTCCAGGCTACTTGAACTTATTGTGGGAACGTGCAAGGGCGAAGCCACCATCGAGCAGCCTTTTTACTGCGATTACGGCTACAACATCCATCTGGGTAAAAATTTCTATTCCAACCACCACTTGGTTATTCTTGATGCCGCGCCGGTCTATTTTGGAGACAACGTCTTTGTGGGCCCTTCGTGTGGCTTCTATACCTCGGGCCATCCTCTGGAGTACGAGCAGCGAGCCAGGGGCTTGGAATATGCCCTTCCCATAGTGGTGGAAGATAATGTATGGATAGGTGGGGGGGTGCACGTGGTGCCCGGAGTACGGATTGGAAAGGGAAGCGTTATCGGGGCTGGAAGTGTCGTTACTAAAGATATTGCTCCGTACAGCATCGCGGTTGGAAACCCTTGCCGGGTCATAGGTAGTGTACCTTCAAATGAGCCACGACATGGTTAACCATAGGAACTATACACGGATAGATTGCCAGAATAGGTCATTTTTTTTATCTATCGTATTGATTGGTTCGGAATTTACCGAACCAATTTTTGTATCTTTGACACTCTCAAAAAAATAGTATGCAATGAATAACCTTACCTTTTCCGTGGAGCCCTCCATCTACCAGGACCTGGTCTCTTTCTACGGAGAGGTGTTTCATCTTCCGCCACTAGCCGCCAAGATTAATTCACTGCTTATTTTTGATTTTGAAAGGAAGGGAATCAGCTTTGAGGAGCTGGTGGACTATTATAAGGCTTCCAAGTCTAGCGTATCCACGAGCCTCCAACTGTTACTCGAGCACCGGCTCATAGCAGAAAAAGACAGTGCCTCGCGTAAACGCTACTTTGTCACGAATGACCGTTTTATACGTATCCGTTTTGAGGAGATTGTCCGGCGCCTGCAGATAGAACTAACGCTGATAGACCGCCTATCGGACTTCCGCGGAGAGCAGGACGGGGCCAGTCAGCAAAAATTTCTGATCTACCGAGAACTATTGACTAATAACCTAAATAATATAGAAAATTCACTAAGACAGCTATACGATGAGTAAACCGATTTTTATTTTAGCACTGACCTCCCTTACGGTACTTTCCTGTGGCAAAAAGCAGCAGGAAGCACCTCAAGGTCCCAAAACCGTGTCGACCGTAAAGGTAGAGACCCGCAATGTGACAGGTTATACCTCATTTCCTGCCTCCATCGAGGGGAGAATAAACAACGATATCCGCGCCAAGATCCAGGGATACATTACCCAAGTCCTTGTAGATGAAGGACAGTATGTACAGCGCGGCCAACCGCTTTTTCGTCTGGAAACCAATACACTGAGCCAGTCGGCCTCTGCCGCAAGGGCAGGAGTGGGAGCGGCCCGTTCCAATGTTTCCGCTGCAGAAGCCAATGTGAAAGCCGCTCAAGCGGCCGTTGCAGCTGCGCAGGTAGAAGTAGATAAACTCCGTCCGCTCGTTGAGAAGAATATCATTTCCTCCGTACAGCTACAAACTGCTCAGGCCAACCTATCGCGCGCTCAGGCGCAACTTTCTCAGGCCGTTGCCGCACGTGCCCAAGCCCAGGCAGGGGTTTCCCAGGCCCAGGCAAATTACCAGGGGGCACAGGAAAATATCAACTATTCAATCATTCGGGCTCCTATTTCCGGAGTGGTCGGAAAAATCAACATGCGCACGGGAAGCCTTGTAGGACCTTCCGATCCTACGGCTATTACCACCGTATCGGACACCTCGGAACTCTATGCCTATTTTTCCATGAACGAGAGTGAGTACCTGGACTTTCTTAAGAATTCCTACGGAGCCACTTTGGCCGAGAAGCTAAAGAACATGCCTGCAGTAGAACTGGTACTTGCCAATGGGGAGGTCTACCGGGAGAAAGGAACCATCAAGGCCGTAACGGGTCAGATCGATGCAACGACGGGAACCATTCAGTTCCGCGTATCGCTTCCTAATCCGCAAAAACTGCTTTCGAACGGAAATACCGGAACCATTCGCGTTCCCAAGCTCTACAGTGGCGTACTGGTAGTACCTGAGACCGCTACGTACGAGCAGCAGGGCCTGACCTATGTATATAAAGTGGAGAAAGATACGGCGCGCAATACCGCAGTGAAAATAATTGACCGGGTATCCAACATGGCAGTGATTGAAAGCGGAGTAAAAAAAGGAGAGACGGTGGTAGCCGAAGGTGTAGGTACACTAAGACCCAATACCCCAGTCAAACCGCAGCCTAAACGCTTTGACGATATTTTGAAAGGAATCACCCCGATGTTTGACAACTAAGCTTTTTTCTCCTTAAAGGACTGCTGCATAAGTCCTGGATCTACAGATAATAACCGTGTACTATGATTAAAAAATTTATTGACCGGCCGGTGCTCTCTACCGTGATTTCCATTATGATTGTCATTTTGGGGATCCTGGGACTTCTCGCTCTGCCGGTAACCCAATATCCCGACATTGCGCCTCCAACGGTACGGATTTCCGCCAATTACACCGGAGCCAATGCGCAGACTGTGATGAACTCCGTGGTAATCCCAATTGAAGAACAGGTCAATGGGGTGGAAGGCATGGACTACATCAGCTCCTCCGCCGGCAACGACGGATCGGCCTCCATACAGATCTTCTTCAAGCAGGGCATCGATCCCGATATTGCCGCAGTGAACGTTCAGAATAAGGTACAGCGGGCACTGCCGCTGCTTCCTTCCGATGTGACCAGAGCGGGGGTAGTTACGCAAAAACAACAAACCAGTGCCCTGATGTTTCTCTCGTTCTATACCGACAATCCCGCTTTGGATGAGGTATGGCTTCAGAACTATATCAATATCAACGTCATCCCTGCCCTTAAGAGGGTCAATGGGGTTGGTGATGCCATGGCATTTGGAGGAAAGACCTATGCGATGCGTATATGGCTTGATCCTCAGAAGATGGCCTCCTACGGGGTGGAACCTTCAGAGGTCTCGGCAGCCATCAATGAGCAGAGCCGCGAGGCCGCTGCAGGGCAGCTGGGCCAGAACGACGGAACTTCCTTTCAGTATGTAATCACCTATAAAGGAAAATTCCAGGAGGTAGAGGAGTACGAGAACATCATTGTCCGTAGCCTTGGAGGGGGTCAGTACCTGCGACTCAAGGACGTTGCTAAGGTGGATCTCGATGCGCTTTCCTATACCGGTATAGGAGAGAACAACGGAAGGCGCTCCATTTCCATGGGTATCTTCCAGACTCCGGGATCCAACGCCCAGGAAATCATCGGAGAGATTAATACCTACCTCCAGGAGGCGCAAGGTACTTTCCCGGAAGGCATTGGCTATACGATTAACTTTGATACCAACGAATTCTTAACTGCCTCCATAGGTAAGGTAATCACTACACTTATCGAGGCCTTCATACTGGTGTTTCTGGTGGTTTTTATTTTCCTCCAAGACCTTCGCTCTACCCTTATCCCTGCCATTGCCGTTCCGGTATCGATCATTGGGACCTTTTTCTTTTTAAATCTTCTAGGCTACTCCCTAAACCTTCTCACGCTCTTTGCTTTGGTGCTTGCCATCGGGATTGTGGTGGACGATGCCATCGTGGTGGTCGAAGCGGTCCATGCCAAATTAGAGCACGGTATTGACGATGCCAAGAGAGCCACCGTTCAGGCTATGGATGAGATCACAGGAGCAATTATCTCTATTACGCTTGTAATGGCTGCGGTGTTTATTCCCGTTACGTTCCTGCAGGGTCCTACTGGGGTATTCTATCAGCAGTTCGGTATCACCCTGATTATAGCCATCCTTATCTCGGCCGTTAATGCCCTTACGCTCTCGCCGGTGCTTTGCGCACTGCTTTTAAAGCCAACGCACCATGCACAAAAGCAGTACAGCGAGATGAACTTTAAGGATAAATTCTTTTACAAATTCAACGCGGGCTTTCATACGGCAACCAACCGTTACGGACGCTCTTTTGTATATCTTCTTCGCCATAAGTGGGTGACTTTAGTGATTTTTGCCGCCGGGGCCCTTACCTTCTGGTGGGCAAGTGCAACGATGCCTACCGGTTTCATTCCTAAGGAAGACCGAGGAATCATATTTACCGATGTGCAGCTTCCTCCGGGAGCTTCCATGGAGCGTACCTACGCGATATTGAAGGACCTTCAAAAAGAGGCGCGTGGCATCGACGGGGTACTAAACGTCACCTTTACGGCAAGCCGTGGATTTATGTCTGGCTCCGGATCCAACGTAGGGCAGGCCTTCATCAAGCTTAAACCGTTTGATGAGCGCGGGGATGAGCAAACCGTAGAGGTGATCACCGGTAAGCTCTTTGGACTAGCCTCAAAATATCCCGATGCCAAAATCATTTTTTTCTCTCCGCCTAGTGTTCCAGGATTTGGACAGAGCGAAGGGTTTAACTTCGAACTTTTGGATAAGTCGGGTGGCGACTTAAACCAGCTCAATACTACTGCACAGGCCTTTACTGCAGAGCTTATGAAGCGTCCGGAGATACAGTTTGCCTCTACCTCCTTCAATACGAATTATCCGCAGTACGAAATGGTGATTAATGTACCGCGCGCAAAGGATGTGGGCGTTTCGGTAAACAGTATTTTAAGTGCCATGCAGGGGTATATCGGGGGAATTTATTCGACCGACTTTACTAAGTACGGCAAGCAGTTCCGTGTGATGATCCAGGCATTGCCTCAGGACCGCGCCTCGGCCGCAGACCTTGGAAAACTCTATGTACGTACCGAGAGTGGAGTAATGACGCCACTCTCCCAGTTTGTTACTCTGGAACGCACCTTTGGGCCGCAGTCCATCTCTAGATACAACCTCTTTACCTCGGTAGGGGTGAGTGGATCCAACAACCCGGGATATTCCACCGGGGATGCGATCCAGGCCATCCAGGAGGTGGCATCCTCCTCCCTTCCGGTAGACTACGAAGTGGAGTTCACAGGGCTTACCAAAGAGGAAATGACCGCAGGATCCCAGACGTATCTCGTCTTTTTACTGAGTTTCCTTTTTGTGTATTTTATTCTTGCGGCGCAGTACGAGAGTTATGTACTTCCTCTTGCGGTGATCGTTTCCCTACCTCTTGGTGTAGTAGGAGCCTTCTTCGGACAGAGAATCATGGGGCTGGAAAACAATATCTACTTTCAGATTGCCATTATCATGCTCATTGGACTTTTGGCCAAGAATGCAATCCTTATCGTGGAATTTGCCTTGCAGAGAAGAAGAAGAGGGGAGAGTATTGCCATGTCTGCAATCAATGCAGCAAAGGCACGTCTACGACCTATTCTTATGACCTCCTTTGCCTTTATTTTCGGAATGCTTCCTTTGGTGTTTGCCAGTGGGATTGGAATGGTTGGGAACCGCTCCATTGGTACGGGCGCAGCAGCAGGACTACTTATAGGAACACTCTTTGGTCTTTTGGCCATCCCAGTGCTTTTTGCCATCTTCCAGTGGCTGCAGGAAAAGATCAGTCCTTTAAAAACCAAGGAAATCCATCTCAATGAGTAAGACGGATTCCCATAGTATTAAACACACAGCAATGACACAATTACATACAATTAAATCCTTCGTACTTGCAGGCCTGCTTCTTTTGGTTCTAGGATCGTGCGTAGCACAGAGTAAATACGAGACACCGGAAGATGTGGTGGACCAGTCGCTTTTTCGCACCGATCTGCTTCCTAAGGACAGCGTCTCGATAGGAATGATGCCTTGGAAATCGCTCTTTACGGACCCTCTTTTGCAACAGCATATAAGTACGGCTCTTGAGAATAACCTGGATGTGCGCATGGCCCTGCAGAATATTGGCTCTGCAGAGTCCTACCTAAAGCAGAGTAAAAATGCGTACCTGCCTACAATTAATGTAGGGCCGGGATATACCTTTAGTACACAGAGTCTTAACACGCAGTTTGGGGCAATCATTGGCGAGCGCCGAAAGATCAACCAGTACGACGCTACGGGCAGCATCAACTGGGAGCTGGATATTTGGGGCAAGATGGCTGCGCAGGAGCGCGCGCAGCTGGCCTCCTACCTCTCAACCGTCTCAGGACACCAGGCCATCAAGAGCGATCTTGTGGCAGCCATTGCCAGTGCCTACTATCAGCTACTGACCTTTGATGAGCAGAAACGCATCATAACACAGACCATAGAGCTTCGAAACAAAAACCTAGAGACCACTAAAGCGCTTAAAGAAGCCGGAACACTTACCGAGGTTGCTGTACAGCAAAGTCAGGCGTTGGTATATAATGCCCAGGCCCTACTAGTAAGTATGGACGTGCAGATTGAGCTTTTAGAAAATACAATCAGCCTTTTGAAGGGTGAGCCTTCGGGTGCGATTGCAAGGGGCTCGCTTTTTAATCAGAATCTACCAATTGAGGTAGACCTTGGTTATCCTTCTGCGCTTCTTGCCAATAGGCCAGATGTTCGGATGGCCGAGTACGATCTAAGAAATGCCTTTGAGCTTTCCCGTGCTGCCAAAGCGCAGTTCTATCCTCAGCTCCGAATCACGGGAAGCTCCGGATTGCAGTCGGTGGATATCGATGAGCTGTTCTCGGCTAATTCCATCTTTGCTAACGTAGCAGCAGGACTTCTTCAACCGGTACTGAATAAGCGTCAGATCCGTACGCAGTATGAGGTGAGTCTCTACAACCAGGAGCGCGCCCTTCTGAATTTTAAGAAGGCCGTTCTTACAGCCGGCAAGGAAGTCTCCGATGCAGTAAAGATGTATACCTCTCAGGATGCGTTCATTCAGGTAAAGCGCAAGGAACTCGAATCGTATGAAAAAAGTGTTGGTTTTTCTCAGGAACTGGTCAACTACGGGATGGCCAATTATCTGGAAGTGCTCAACGCTTCGGTAAACCAGCTAAATACCGAGCTTGCCATATCCAATGCACAGTACGCAAAGATGCAGTCCGGCGTAGAGCTCTACAGGGCTCTGGGTGGGGGTTGGAAATAAAGAAAAAGCAAAGCAGAAATAAATTGGATTTCTGCTTTGCTTTATTTAAGAAATTTCTTATCATTGCACTCTGTTATTATAACAGATACGGGGGATTGGCGCAGTTGGCTAGCGCGTTTGACTGGCAGTCAAAAGGTCACGGGTTCGAATCCCGTATTCTCCACCTAGAAGCTCTGAACTATCGTGTTCGGAGCTTTTTTATTAGCTATTAAAGATGCTTTTTATAGAAAGGAGGGTTCTTTCTTTCCTTCTTATTAATGATCCCTCATTAGTTTAATCCGAAAGTCTGTATATTTAAAAGATTATTATAAAAATGCATTAGAATGGCAAATCCCACAGAACTTCAATCTGTTCTCAGCGAGTTAGGTATTTCGAAAGAGGATTATTTGTTTCTTACCATTAAGACAGTATATCTGTATCAGATGAAATCGGGAGAGAAAAATGTGGAGTACCGTGCTCCTTCAGATTCTATTTTTACCAAACTATATAAGGATTTTAATCAGTACCAATTTAATAAGCCAAAACAGTTAGCGTACATACTTTTCCAGGCCGGATACAATTCTGATAGCCCAAGGATGCTAATTGAATTAAAGGGCTGGAGCTATAAAGGAGAAAATCATCCAAAATCACTGGACACGTTTGGGCACCCTATAGACTCGCGCGATGTGAATCTGATACTTGGTTCCATTGTCTATGAAAACTTGGATATGTCCAGGGAAGGTGAATTCCGGGTTAAGGCGTTGAAGGAAGATGGTCCCCAAATCAAATCTTTAAAATCACGACAAAACATAAAGTTAAAAATAGCAGGGCGACGCTCGCAGATTGGCCGTGGGGATCGGTAAGGTACAGTCTAAGCACAACGATGAGTGTAGAAGTTATACTTTCGTTATTGAAATCTTCTTAAAATTCAAATCTAATATTATAAAATATGTATTTACTACAAGGAAAACTTACTGCTGTTGATGGGGCTCAGGAGGAGCTTGCCTCTATACTAATAGAAGCCTCAAAACTAATGGAAAACGTAGAGGGCAACGAATTTTATCTGGTAGGGAAGGCCCTAGAAGATGCCAACGGGGTATACGTGACAGAACTGTGGCACTCGAAAGAAGATCATGACAATTCATTACAATACCCAGGTGTAAAAGAACTTATTATGCGTGCAATGCCACTGCTAGACGGAGCGCCTGAAAAAGGCAAAGAAATTCAGGTGTTAAACGCAGTGAAATAGAAATTTTTATGTGGAGATTCCTAACTAACTAAATACTGCACTAGACCTTAATTAATTTTACACCATAGAAAGAATGAAAAAATTTCCTCAGCACATTACCGAAAAATTAAAAAATTACGTTTATATCTATTCGGATCCACGCACAAATGAAGTTTTTTATGTAGGTAAAGGTAAGGGGAATAGAGTCTTTGACCACCTTAAGGAAAAGCCTGAATGAGAAAAGGTGGCCTATCTGAAGGAGCTTATTAATAAGGGAGTGTAGCAAATGAATTAAAATACGAGAGAGATAACATTTAAAAAAGATTTTTGCACTATCCATCTGGGATTGCAAATATATTACAGTGGTCAATATTATACTAAAGAAACTGTAATTGACTTTCTTCAGAAATGGCAAATAAAACTATATAACGACACCGGAAAACGTTTGTTCGCAGCTGTTAGCAATTACGACTTAACCTTATTTGAACATACTGAGGAACATATCGCAATCCGAATAGTCAATTTGCCGGTTAATGTAGATGATGGCTTTAGTTTCAATGAAGCCGTTAAGGATGTAGCGTATAAACTGATGATAAAATTCAAGCAAAACCGAATATTAATTGAGCTTAATGAAGAAAATTTGCTTCTAGAGCAGAGTGATGAATGGGAAGACAATTGAAAAATATAATCAGGGAATGAATTTAATATCTATAGATTTCGAGTGGCTATACTAACCCTACACTACTCAATGCGTTGCGATGTCGAAATGCGAAATTTAGTTTTCAAAGTACATTGAATTTTGGATATATTTACGAAAACTTATTCCCATGAAAGCATTTCTCTTTTCCTTTACTTTTTTATTAGGAACCCTCTTTGCCTCTGCACAGTCCCAAACTTCCTTCTCTCAAGGGGATATTCACGGATTCTGGGAGAACAAAGGTTTGTATGTTCTAAAGATAGAAGAACATACTGCCACGCTCAACGAACTTATCAGCAAGAACTATCCTCAAAAGCTTCGCCACAATGTGTTTTACAACACCATTAACCACCTAGGCGGCAACAAATGGACTGCAAATCGCTTTCAGTGGAAATTCACTGATGGAAACCCTAACAATGGACGATGGGTGAATGAAGGGGAAACCACTCTAACCATGAGCAGTGATAAAAAGTCCTTCACCGAAGGAAACCGGACCTTTGTTCGAAAGTAACCCAGCCTATAAGTTTTGTTTTTCCGTTAGGTACTTCCAATATCTTTTGGGCACGTGCTGCACATGCAATTTGGTGTTCTTTCGTTCCAATATAGTGGTACTGGCAAAATAGTCTCTCCACAAAGATTCGTACGCACTTTCTTCGCTGTGCAATAGTACTGTGGGACGGCGAAGTTCGGGCAGCATCTCCTCCGGTGGATTGAAGTGCTCGACTTTTTTTAAATCATAAAATAATCCATAGCTCCTTTTTAGATCATAAAGAATCCATTTTTGCGCGCTATAGCGTTTCTTAAAATGAGGAGCAATCAAAGGGAGAACGTCATAATCCGGAGCAATATGGGCATAAAAACTCTCGTCCTTTAACTTTCGGAAACGAACGAAGGCTTCCATCCGGTGTTTTTCCCGCCCTACGGATTTAACGAGTTTGGATAGGTCCAAAACCACGGGATGCGCATAGTTGCCAAGGATATTTCGCTTTTCCTGAAACAAGTATTTCAAGAAACGGTAAATAAGGTCTTCACGCCGGGAGTCTTCGGAGAGGAAGGTGCGAAGTAGCACCGATACGCCTTTCTTTCCGCACAGTCTCTCTACGGCAGAGAGTATCCGTAGGGCATTCTTTGGTGAGGTATGTACCTGTTCGACTGCGCCAAACAGGCTGGGAACCTCTTGAGCGTTGCTTAAAAAAACTACCTCTGGTAGTTTGTATTCGTATGCGTGAAAGACGGCGCTAAGCAGTCCATCAAAACTTCCGTCGTATTGAAGGGTAGAGACCATCAGAAAAGGGTAAGCTGCTGGGAGAAGTGGTCTTGGTATTTAGAGGTGGTACCGCTTAGAACCACCTGCCGCAGCTGGAGTGAATCCAGATGCTTTAGAAACGGATTGGTCGTGGAAAAATCTACGAAGAATTTGGCCCGGTTCACAGCCGCTCCCATTTTCCTTAAATGCTCCATTGTGAGTTTTTCAAACCTTCTTGTGGAGAGGATTTTCCGAGCTGTCTTTCTGCCAATCCCTGGAATACGCAGAAGCATCTCCAGACTGGCCGATTGGACAGGCACCGGAAATACCTGAGGATTCCGAAGGGCCCAGGCCAGCTTGGGATCAATTTCCAGATCCAGGTACGGCGCCCGGGGATCAAGTATTTCCCTGGCGTCGAAACCGTAAAAACGCATGAGCCAGTCTGCCTGGTAGAGACGGTTTTCGCGCACCAGAGGCACCGGTGTTTGCAGTGAGGGCAGCCGCGCATCCTGTGTCACGGGTACGTAGCCTGAGTAGTACACTCGTTTGAGGTTATAGTTCTTGTAGAAAAAATCAGCCGAACGGATGATCTGGATGTCGTTTTCTCCAGCTGCACCTACGATGAACTGGCTACTTTGTCCGGCGGGCGCAAATTTGGGCGTGGACCTAAGTACTTTGCGCTCGTCCTTATAGAGCTGGATTTCCTTTTTTAGGTAGTCCATTGGCTTTTTCATGTCTTCGTGGTCTTTGTCCGGAGCAAGAAGCTTTAGTCCCGAGGCGGTAGGGATTTCCAGGTTGATACTGAGACGGTCTGCGTAGAGGCCTGCCTCACGCAACAGTTCACTGGAAGCTCCAGGAATGGTTTTTAGATGGATGTAGCCATTAAACCGGTGGACGGTACGCAGCTCTTTGGCAATACGGACCAATCGCTCCATAGTGAAATCCGCATCCTTGAAAATTCCGGAACTTAAGAACAGTCCTTCAATATAGTTTCTTTTGTAGAAATTCATAGTTAAGTCTACAACTTCCTCTACCGTGAAGGCAGCGCGTTTAATGTCGTTGCTTTTTCTCGATACGCAGTAGATGCAGTCGTAGATGCAGTAGTTGGTTAGAAGGATCTTCAGAAGAGAGACGCACCTGCCGTCCTCGGTATAGGTATGGCAGATGCCGGAGGCTGAGGAGTTGCCCAGTCCACCGGGCGTGTTTTTTCGGTTGCCTCCACTAGAAGAACAGGATACATCGTATTTGGCCGCGTCGGCAAGGATATTCAGCTTTTCAGAGATTCTCTCAAAATTCATTCTGTAGGATGTTAGAGTTTATAACTTCGTATGAGGTTGTGCTCTATGTTTTTGGGGATTCTATTTATTGGGGTAAATGTACTGTGGATGGGCGAATATCGCACAAGGGTTTCTGTTAGAGATTCTAACAAAACGTCAGGTGCTTCCAAATGCAAAAGCCACCTCTCCATGAGGGAGAGATGGCCATAACTATAATGATTGATTTGGTTCTTTCTAAAGAATAATTTGCCCGTCTACGCCGCCGTCGTCTACATCGGCGCCTGTAATGGCTGAAAAGAGCATCTTGATGCCGGAGACTATTTTTCCGTTTTTTGTATCCCAATAGTGCCCAGAGTTGGGACGTACCGAGATCACTCGTACGCGGGGGTCGTCCTTGCCTTCAAACCACGCATTAGCCAGGTCGGTCCAGTACTTCTCTATAAGTGACTTGTCGGAATGAATCTGCGCGTATCCGTTTAGGGAGAGGTATTGGAATTTACTGTCGTTTTGGATTGTTACAATCACGTGCTGGTCCTTTTCGATGTTGTGGTTGTGCTCACTCTCCGAGGAAGAGATAAACCAGAGCACTCCGTCCTGATCCACCTCTTGAATAGACATTGGTATGATGTTAACTGAAATTTCTTTAAGTCCAGTCTGTAAAAGACACGCGTTCACCCCTTCTGCCATTTCCTTGATTTTCTTTACGGCATCCGCTGCCATTAAATTTTCTTTTGGTTGGTTATCCATATCTGCCATACTGTTTTGTTTTTTGGTTGGTATAAAAGTAAGACAGGCCAGAAAAAGTGCTCTTACATGATTTACCACAATATTTTTATGGCCGGTAGCAAAAAAAATTTTATTTATTGAATATCAATAAATATTTATTATATTTGGATAAATAATTAACGTCATGAAAAATTCAATGGAGCAATTCATCTTTATTGCACTTCGTATTCTTGCCTGGATTCTCTTTGTTGGCCTTACGATTGAAGCAGGGGGACTATTAGTTAATTTCGTATTCAGTGTATTTGGGCCGGAAAATGTTCGATTACTTTACGAGAAAATGGACCTTCAGCATTTAAAGCAGGGCAGTGCTTTTCACTATTATGCAGTGTATTCCCTGCTGCTTTTCCTCGCAGTAGGTAAAAGTTATCTTTTCTATCGGTTAACCCAGCTAACGCACCACATCAACCTAACCCATCCTTTTTCTGAAAAGGTAGTACGCACGCTCCAACAAATCACCTCCTCCGTAGTGAGCCTTGCGCTCGTAGGTTATGTAGCCAAAGATTACCTTAGGCAAATTGAAAAGTGGACAGTACTACCACCCCAAGTCGGTACCTATCTTATTGATCCGGCAGCCTTTCTTGTGATGGGCGCAATGCTTACCATCATTAGCATCATTTTCCGAAGAGGGGTAGAGCTTCAGAATGAAAACGATTTAACGGTGTAAGGTATGGCAATAGTTGTAAATTTAGATGTGGTGATGGCAAAGCGAAAAATATCTCTCACAGAACTCTCTCAGAAAGTAGACCTAACACTAGCCAATCTCTCCATCCTAAAAACCGGAAAAGCTAAGGCCGTGCGCTTCTCGACTTTAGAGTCACTTTGTAAGGCGCTGGACTGTCAGCCTGGAGAACTTTTGGAGTATGTACCCGATTAAAGAAAAGTAGGTATTTAGTCTTCGGGCATCACCAGGTAGAAAGGATCTTCCAGGATATTGACATCAATTACGGAAGCGGCATTGGAAAGAAGTCTCCTACAGTCCGGGCTTAAATGACGAAGATGCACTGTCTTACCTTCTGCGCTATAGCGCTGGGTAAGTTTGTGAAGCGCTTCGATGGCAGACATATCGGCCACACGGCTTTCCCTGAAATCTATTATAATCTCTTCAGGGTCGCCGAGCACATCAAATTTTTCAGTAAAGTTACTCACCGAACCAAAGAACAGCGGCCCGTAGATTTCGTAGTGCTTTATGCCTTGCTCATCGGTGTATTTGCGGGCACGGATGCGCTTGGCGCTTTCCCAGGCAAAAACCAGCGCAGAAATAACCACGCCGATTAGCACGGCAAGCGCTAAGTTGTGGAGAACCACAGTGATGACTGCGACAAGAACCAGCACCAAGATGTCGCTCTTAGGCATCCTACGAGCCATCTTAAAGGATGCCCATTCGAAGGTTCCGATGGCAACCATCATCATGACACCCACGAGCGCGGCCATTGGGATTTTTTCAATGAGGGGTCCCGCAAAAAGAATGACAGCTAATACAGCAAGTGCCCCCACGAAAGACGATATTCGGGTGCGGGCACCGGCACCAATATTCACTAAAGTCTGCGCTACCATGGCGCATCCTCCCATGCCCCCAAAGAAGCCATTGGTGATATTTGCAAGGCCCTGTGCGGCTGCTTCGCGGTTGGAACTCCCCTTGGACTGGGTGATCTCATCTACCATATTGAGGGTCAAAAGAGATTCTATAAGTCCTACACCTGCCATTACAAGAGCGTAGGGAAAGATGATTTCAAGGGTCTGCCAGGATAAAGGCACGGAGGGTATATGAAAAGAAGGTAAAGAGCCGCTTACCGATGCTATATCCTGTACCTGCTTGGTAGGAATTCCAAGGAGTTGTACCAACAGGAACACCACCGCAATGGCAACCAGGGAAGAAGGTACGGCTTTCGTTAGTTTAGGAAGGCCTACCACAATGGCAATTGTAAGGGCTGTAAGAGCGGCCATAATATAAAGTGGCGTACCGGAAAGCCATGGAGCGTCTGTTACTGCAGAGATTCTGAACTGCGTGACTTGGGACATAAATATAATAATGGCCAACCCATTTAAGAATCCGTACATGACCGGCTGGGGAATGAGACGCACTAACTTGCCCAGCTTAAAGACCCCCACAAGCACCTGCAAAAGGCCTGCAAGCACCACAGCGGCAAAGAGGTACTCTGTGCCATGGCCTGCCGCTAAAGCAATGAGCACTACTACCGTTGCTCCTGCACCGCCCGAAACCATTCCTGGCCTTCCCCCTAAGAGAGAGGTAACTATTCCCATCAGAAAAGCTGCGTATAATCCCGCTAAAGGCGAAAGACCCGCGAGTATTGCAAACGATAGGGATTCGGGAATCATGGTCATGGCCACGGTGAGTCCCGCCAGAACTTCCGTCTTGAAATTAGTGTTTCTGTGGAGGTCAAAATAATTAAGTACACTCTGCATAGGATAAAATTGCGGTCTGCAAAGTTACGATTTGTAAAGTGGATTTTTAATTCAGCTATTGAAGTGTTATTTAATAGGTCTAATTGTAGTAATTGATACCACAATGCAGTGAATGATTGCCACAAGTTTGCAGCTCTTATTCGTAATTTTGCAACCGATTAAACGTTAATTATGTCCCTAAGCTTTAAACACATACTAGTACCTGTAGATTTCACACCATTAAGTGAGAATGCGGCAGCGATGGCTATGGCAATGGCACAACGCCATGAGGCTAAAGTCACCCTAATGCATATATACCACCAACCTGCCATCATTACAGGAGGTGGAGGACAAGCTATAGTACCTGTTGATGTATCGGAGCATGAAGCCAACTACCAGCGGCTTTTAGAAAGTGCCAAAAGTAGTGCGCAGGAGCGGCACTCGGGGGTAGAGGTAAAAACGGAGCTGCGCTCCGGTGGTTTTATGGAAGAAATCAACCAGTACGTTCAGGACCACGCCGTAGATCTTATAGTTGTAGGCAGTAATGGACGGCAAAATTTCCAAAAATTTCTGCTCGGGTCCTTCTCCTACGATGCCATCTCTTCAGCACTTTGTTCGGTGCTGCTGGTACCAGAACTCCACGCTAAGTACAGTTTTGGGCGCATCTTACTACCTATCCGTAATGTAGAGCACCTTACGCACAAGATGCTGCTTGCCAAAAGCCTAGTGGAAAAGAATGGGAGTTTTATCAATGTACTGGGAATATCCGACTTGGGGTCGGCCTCGGAGCTGCGCGTAGCGGCCAAGCAGGCCCTTAAACCTCTTCTGGAGTATAGTGAGCGGCTTGAAGTGGAGATTTCCATCACACAGGATTCCGCTGAGGTGATTGCCCGCAGTGCCCAAGAGAATCAAAGCGATCTTGTGCTTTTAAGCGCCAGTGACCAGGACACCTGGAAATCCTTCATGGCTGAGAATTTCTTTAAAAAAGTGATAAACGCCACCCTGGTACCTCTGCTCTTTGCACGTCCCAGCCAGGACCCTAATACGTACCTTTAATAAACACAAATTAATGCAACTAAATACCTATACAAAACAGAACCCAATCGACGACTTAACCCGAGAGAAGGTAGGCAAGTTCCTCGAGAAGCACTTGGAACAGTATGGAGATCCGCTACAGCAGATTTCCCTTGCGATCAGCTACGCCCTAGGGGAAAATAACAAACCCGGAGGGGGGCTTATTGTAGGGAAAGACTCAGAAACAGGTGAGATCATTGGCGCCGTAGTGGTAAATGCGACGGGAATGGAGGGGTACATACCGGAAAATATTCTTGTTTATATTGCAACACACAATAATTACCGGGGGCAGGGACTTGGCAAAAAACTCATGCAGGAGGCCATAGCTTCCAGTAAAGGTTCCATGGCGCTGCACTGTGAGCCGGATAATCCGGCCCGAAAACTCTATGAGAAACTAGGATTTACTTCTAAGTATCTGGAAATGCGTCTAAGCAAATAACCATGGCCCATATAACCCTTCATACCTCAAGACTGGAGCACAACTACCGGTTTCTTTCCGGGCTTTTCTCCAGGCATGCAATAGAATGGGCCATGGTGGTGAAAATGCTTTGTGGCCATACCGAGTTCTTAAAGGAAGTGCTTTCACTTGGACCCAATGATGTGTGCGATTCCAGGCTCAGCAACTTAAAGAAAATCAAGAAAATTGATCCTTCTCGCCAGACGGTCTACATTAAGCCTCCTGCCAAGCGACTTGCAAAGAGCATTGTGTCCTTCGCCGATGTGAGCTTTAATACAGAGATTGAAACCCTTAAGCTTCTTTCCCTGGAAGCCGGCAGACAAAACAAAGTACACAAAGTTATCCTTATGCTCGAACTAGGAGAACTTCGGGAAGGAATTATGGGCGCGGAATTCATGGACTTCTTTCAAAATGTACGCAACTTAAAGCATATTTCCATCATAGGTATTGGAGCGAATTTAAACTGTTTCAACGGGATTCTTCCCGATCAGGATAAGATGCGCCAGCTTATGGCCTACCGCGAAGCGATAAGGAAACAGTTTGCAGTGGATCTTCCCTACATTTCCGGAGGATCATCCGTGACCATACCCCTGCTTTTTACCGGTGCTATGCCTCCAGCCATCAACCATTTTAGGGTGGGGGAGACTCTTTTCTTTGGAACCGATGTCTACCATCAGACCATGCTCGAGGGTATGGTAAGCGATGTTTTTGTCCTCACCGGTGAGATCATTGAACTTAATGAAAAACCCATGGTGCCGACGGGAACCGCCGGTGTAAATCTAGTGGGGGATACCGTAGAATACGATCAGAGTCTTAAGGGCCGTACCTCCACACGCGCGATCCTGGACATAGGACTTTTGGATATAGATTTTGCAGCCATTAGGCCTCGAGAAAAGGGCATTGAGATTCTAGGAGGAAGCTCCGATATGCTCATTCTGGATTTAGGAGACAACGGAAAAGAATGGAAGGTGGGGGATACCATGGAATTTTCCCTTAATTATCTCTCCACACTTCGGGCAATGAACTCCGAGTATATCGACAAGAAAATACAGAGATAAGCAGAGAAGTTAGTGGTTTAATTTATTTTTTGTATATTGTGGTAAATCAGACCACATGCATAGCATTGGATCGCTTTCTATAGCAGAACTACAACAGGGGGATTTTTACCAAGGTGAGTTCAGTACGCAGGAACTCTCCACATTCCTTGAAATGATCCATCAGAAGGGAGCCGTCCGCTGTCTATTCTTTGGAATTATCTTAATTAGAAAGGGTAAAAGCACACTAAGCATTGACGGACATCCGCTGGAACTCAGACCTGGCACCGGAGTGTTTATTAAATACCATCAGGTACTCTCCACCGAGCAGCAGGCCATTGAAGGCGAGGTGGTACTTTTTACCCGTGCGTTCTACAATTTGGTATATACAGCCAATAGCCGCATACAGAGCGACACTGCCTTTGGTATGATACCCTCCAGGGTGGATTTTAAAAAGAATGAGAGTGCAGAGCTTTTCAGTTATCTGGAGCTTTTAAAAAAAGAAGCCTATAGAGAGGCCACGCTCTCGCGCGAAATTCTTTGTCTGCATTTAAAGACACTGGTTTTAAATCTGGTGCGAAAATCCGGCGATTTGAGCGCCGTGGCACTTAAGACCAGCAGAAAGGCGGGTTATGTGGAAGAATTTAAGACCCGTGTGGGAAGGGGTTTTAAGGAATGGAAGCGAACCTCCGACTACGCGCAATTTATGGGACTCTCACCCAACTACCTTAATGCAGTAATAAAAGAACGTTTAGGTTCGAGCGCCGAGAGTTACATCCAGAGAAGGGTGGTACTGGAAGCAGAAAGACTTCTGCTAAATACAGATCTTTCGGTGAGTGAGATAGCCTACGAGTTGGGATTCACTGATAAATCCCATTTCGGAAAATATTTCAAGAAAGTGCGGGGTACTACCCCCAACCAATTTAGATTACGGGGACACTAAAAACGTCTCAGAACACAATAAAAAGAAGAATATGAACAAAGAAACCAAACAACTAAAAAACAAGAAAACCAGAAAATTTCATACCGGTATTACGGCGTTAGTTGACCGTAGCATTCCGGGGTTCGGAATCCTGAGCATCCATCAGATGATTTCCGAAAAAGCAAAATTTTCTACCTTTAAGATGCGCTAAACTATAAGATATACTATAGCAATCCCCTCATTGTCTTGGCCGGTTGGCTGAAAAGTTTATTTTTGTCTATTGAAAGTACAAGGATACCATGAACAGCTATTTCAATTTACATACCGGTGAGGAACAAAAAGACAAAGTTCTTGAAAATGTACGCACCAGCATTGTGTTCTCCGGGCCCAATATCTGGATTCTGGCCTGCGCTATCATTATTGCCTCGGTAGGGCTGAACGTGAATTCCACGGCTGTGGTCATTGGCGCCATGCTTATCTCTCCGCTCATGGCACCTATAGTGGGAGCGGGTTTTGCCCTGGCCATGTTCGATTTTGCGCTCCTGCGCAAATCCCTAAAAAACCTGCTTATCTCCACGCTCATTGGGCTTGGTTTTTCGTTTCTGTATTTTCTGCTCAGTCCCTATAAGGAAGCGCAATCAGAGATTCTAGCCCGTACCGCTCCAAATATCTACGATGTGCTCATTGCCTTTGCCGGTGGGTTGGTGGGTGTTATTGCCATTACCAGGGTAGAGAAAGGCAATCCGATTCCCGGCGTGGCTATTGCCACAGCGCTAATGCCACCACTATGTACCGCAGGGTACGGACTGGCCACAGGAAACCTTTCTTTTTTTGGTGGTGCTCTGTTTCTTTACACCATCAACTGCGTTTTTATCTGTATTGCCACCTACATCATTGTCAAAGTCTTGAAGTATCCGCCGGTAGGGTTTGTGGATGCTAGGAAAGAGCGTAGGGTACGTAACTGGATTTCAGTCATTACACTACTGATGATCCTTCCCAGTATCTTCTTTGCCTACCGTTTTATTCAGCAGCAGCGATTCCAGGAAAAAATTTCGCGCTATGTGACGGAACACTTTGAGAAAAAGGGTGCTACCATAGTATACCAAAAGACATCGTATTCCTCGACCGGTAAACGGACTCTGGAGCTGGCATTTCTAAACCGGCGCTATACGCAAAAAGAGATTGAAGCAGAGAATAAGAAAATGGCGCAGCTTGGCATAACTAACACCGAGCTTGTCATACGTCAGGACAGTGCATTTCTGGCCGAGGCTTCTTCCCAAAAACTTCCTATGAACGAGAAAGACATCACCTCGCCTTTAATTACGGAACTTTCCACCCAATTAAAGTCGCATACGTTTGATGTTTCCAATGTGTATACTGAGGCCAAGGCAATTGTTCCGAGCATTTCGTCCCTTGCACTTTCCCGGCCCATTCTGCAGGCAGGCAGCGACAGTACGTACGTGGTGCCAGTAGCGCTTTACGAATCCCCAGAGCCCTTACAAAACCCACAGCAGGAGCTTCTTCGCAAGTGGCTTAAAGCCAAATTAAAGGTAGATTCCGTAGAGGTCTACCGGCGCTAATCTATAGCAGTCCTTCCTCAAATGCACGCTTAATAAGCTCAGTTGCATTCTTGCAGCCTGCTTTGGAGAGTATGTTCTTGCGGTGCGTATCTACCGTGAATCGTGAGATATTTAGCGCGGAGGCAATCTCCTGCGTGCTGTGGCCTTTGGCCAAAAGATGGATAAGCTCAATCTCTCTCTTGGTAAGGCATCTCTCGATAGGCAGTACCCGTTCGTGCTGGAATTTCATCTGACAGAAATCGCTCCGCTCTCCAAAGCCCGAAACCGTAGCTACGTACTTATTGTGCGTAGTAATATGATGGATATTGGTATGGATATTTACCGCCTGCAGGATTTTGCCCTCTGGGGAGGAGGCCGTGTGGATGGCCTGATGATGGAAGAGCTCGTAGTTGCCCGGTGCCGTCTTCATCCGGAAGCAATAGGAGGATTTTAGACTCATAACGTGCTCGCGTCCAATAGCAGATATCTTATCATAGCACATTTTCTCGGCGGCTATTACGAAAGGCAGATCTTCAGGATGCACCAGTTCTATGATTTCTGCTAAATGGGTGGGATAGTTAGAGAGACCGTGCATGGGTAGGATGGAGGGATGGATAGAGCTTAATTTTCCAGTGGCGACTTCCAGCACGTAGTAGTAGTATTCGCCCATAGAGAAAAAATCGCCAAAGAGCTTTTCTACGGAGGGAGCGGAGAGCTCTGCAGGTCGCGGGTCAAAGAAATCGGGCATATTCACCCAAACTTCACTCAAGGCATGACCTTGCGGCTTTTCTGGGTTTTGAAAGTCCATAGTATTAATTTTTCATAAAAATAGCAAAAATTGTATTAAAAAATACCCAAAAATGGGTATTTTATATCATTAGTGAATTTAGGTAGCTTTGTGAAAGACGCATTCAAATACGTACAAATGCGTCTACAAGCCTTATTTACCGCATAACAACCTAAACTCTTTGCCCTATGATTAAGCTACTTTTTAACGTGATTTTTGCCGCAGCGCTACTAACTACTGCCGAGCGCTGCAGCTGGGAAGATATCTTCGGAACTACCGGTAACGGATACGAGGAAGAAGAGGAAGTAGATACTTCCACCTACAACTATTCCTTCACTTGCGCCGTGGGAAGAACCTACACAGTTCCTATTCCCAACCGACTCTCTGCAAGTTGTAAGGCAAACTGGGAATACTACGCACGAACGTACGGCTGTAACGATGCAGATAACTTTGCACGGGCCAACCAGCTTAAAAGTCAGTGCCCATGAGGCCGCTGATGACACTTCTATTTCTTAGCTGCTTTTGCTGGAGTTTCTCGCAAGGAGCTTTAGCGAAGGGACAGTTTGAAATGGAAGGTGGAAACTACACCATTGAGGTAAAGATGGAGGGAGGAAATCTTGTGGTGGTTGAGCCCAACCGAACCACGCCCTATACAATGGAGAAACCCAACCGCTATAAGTACTACCACGAAGGATTTAATAAAACCTATTATGTAGATATTGTTGATCCCAATACATTGCATTTCACTTCTTCGAATACTTCCACTACCACGGTGATGAAGCGTGCCAATGCCCAAGCCATAGCGGCAGCCGGAGAGCGCCACGCGCAGTTTAGCAAGATTGCAGAAAAGTATAAGGCTCTTGCACAGGACGATAGTCCCGAGGTTCAGGCCTGGACGTTCTGCGCTGCGGCAGCCCACGCCGGAGCCATGAAAACCGAGGAGGAGTACCGCGAATATGCCTATCAGTCTGCCCGTGCGCTGCTTCCTATTATGGTTAGTGCCAGGAACAATCCTTGCAGCGACGCCATTCCGCAGGAACTATGGAATAAAGCCCTAAGTGAGATGAATTAACCGTTTTTTCAATCATTTTTTTTGGCCACAATGCCCTGTAGGGGTGTTGTGGTTTTTTATAAGGAATCAGAGAAAACCTGCGGCTAGAATTTTTTCGCCCTTCTTAAGTCCTGCAAAATAGATCGTCAAATTCTGCGAATTTCCTTGCTCGACCGGAATAGCAGAGGTAGGTAGCGTATGGGAACTAGTTTGGCACTTTATCTCCATAGAGTCTTTTGTAAGAGTTAAGGCATATAACTCGAGAGTTTTGGCAGGCGTCTTATGAGTCGCTATCTGCATTCCAAAAAGATCGTTTTGAAGCTCCACAGATCCGTTTAGGGGTGGAATCTCACCAAAAATAAAACTGCGCAGCACTTGTTTTCCTTTCTCTGTCTGCAATCCCTCTAGTACGGTTCTTTTTCCCTTGGTATTTTCAGTATCTAGATCTTTTATCTGCGTCATTATCTTCGCAAACTTTTGGTATAGGTATTTGTCCTGTGCTACTTGCGTATAAGGCGCTAATGCCAAGCGGATGTTTTTTCCCAGTTTGCTGCAATGACCAAATTCACTGGAGTTGTCCCGTACGGCTTTATACGATTCGGAGTTTTCGTAGCTTTTCTTATTGAATCCACTTTTGCGCCGAACTACCTGTACGCCATTAAGAGTGTAGTAGACCAGATCGCCCACGGTTCCGTGAAGGGTTTCTAAGGAGGATACTTTCGCCATTGTTTTTGCTAAAGAAGGTAAAGGTAGGAAAAAATGTTGTAGTATAATGAAAGTAAAGTTCTAGTATAGAGCTAGAATTTTTTCTATTTTTGAACTGCATTCCAAAAACAAAGCCTATGAAAGTCTCCCTATATTCCCTTACCGCTCTATTAAGAGGTTCTTTGTTCGGTGTTCTTATTTTATCACTAGTCGTTTCCTGCGGCGCTGCGCGGGGAACTAAGAATTCCACATTAAAGCCTATAGAGAGGGAGGTGCCTACAAAGAGTGTAGAGAGGGAAAGTGGTCTTAGAGCTCTGGAGTCGCGCTTTTCCGGTACAATTGATTCGGATACGGAAGAACTCTTAAAAGACGCCCAGAAGTATCTAGGTGCTCCCTACCGCTACGGAGGGGCCAGTTCCGAAGGGTTTGATTGCTCGGGATTTACCCTTACGGTGTTTGAACAAAATACCTACCGACTTCCTCGGCGCTCGGAGGAGCAGGCCCAGACCGGAGACCCTGTTGATGTTAAGGAGGTAAAGCCTGGAGATCTTCTTTTCTTTGCTACCGCCGGGGGTTCCAGAGTGTCCCATGTAGGCATCGTACACGATATTGGAAGGGACGGGGAAATCAAATTTATTCATGCCTCCACCTCTAAAGGCGTTATAATTTCCTCCCTTAATGAACGCTATTGGAACCGCGCATTTCTTCACGCCCAGCGTGTTCTCTAGCAAAAGGATAAACTTTCTCTACAAGTTTGTCTCTATTAGCGCAATCGAGAGCGCAGGGGGTGCTTATTTGGGCATCTTTACGTATTTTTGCGGTATTAATTCTTAAAGAAACAAGTCGTAATGAATCTACAACAGACCATTGAGCATCTTTGGGACAACAAAGACCTGCTGCAGAATGAGGAAAGTAAAAGTGCAATCCGCGAGGTTATATCGCTTTTGGATAAAGGGGAGCTCCGCGTAGCGGAACCTACTGGGAATGGATGGCAAGTAAATGAATGGGTGAAAAAAGCAGTGGTGATGTATTTTCCGATACAGACCATGGAAACCATTGAGGTCGGACCGTTTGAATTCCATGACAAGATTCCATTAAAGAGAGGATATGCCGAGAAAGGGGTACGCGTGGTACCTCATGCCATAGCGCGTGAGGGGTCCTATGTGGCGCCAGGTGTTATTATGATGCCTTCGTATGTAAATATCGGAGCCTATGTGGACTCAGGAACTATGGTCGATACATGGGCTACGGTAGGTTCCTGCGCGCAGATAGGAAAGAATGTGCACCTTAGTGGTGGTGTAGGCATTGGAGGCGTACTGGAGCCACTGCAGGCTGCACCTGTAATTATTGAAGACGACTGTTTCATAGGTTCCCGCTGTATTGTGGTAGAGGGGGTACATGTGGAGAAGGAGGCCGTACTGGGTGCCAATGTAGTGCTAACCGGATCTACCAAGATCATTGACGTGACAGGCGATGAGCCTATTGAAATAAAAGGTAGGGTACCGGCCCGCTCGGTGGTTATTCCAGGAAGCTACACCAAGCACTATCCGGCAGGAGAGTACCAAGTGCCTTGCGCCCTTATCATTGGACAGAGAAAGGAATCGACCGATAAGAAAACATCCCTGAACGATGCGTTAAGGGAAAATAATGTGGCAGTCTAGTTTCGGTCTGTAATTTGACACTATATAGCCCGGCCCAGTGCCGGGTTTTTCTTTGTGCTATGAATAATAAATCCAGATATTTGTCCCTTATAATTTCGCTTTCGCTTGCTGCGGGAATGCTCCTATACGGTATCGTAAGCGCTCCAACAGTATGTTTTCCTACTTCCGACTACAAAGAGCTCAGTTTGGTGCAGCAGTTATTTAGTCCCCTTTCCATTGTTTTACTTGTATTTTACTCTACAATTCTCTACGTGCTTATTTCAGGGGTTGTGCGTGGCTTAAGTTCCAGAAGGTAAATAACTCTTTAGAAACGCGAAAGATTTTACGTTCTTTGTAGAGTAAACCATGCCTTTGCCTATGAAAATAGCTTTTGATTCTAAACGATTTTTTCACAATGCGTCGGGTTTGGGAAACTATTCCCGTGACTTGGTACGAATTCTTTCTCAATATACGGAAGGTAGCGCTTTTTTGCTTCTGGCAGAGCGGCCCTCCGAGCGGGGCAAATCTCTATTAAAACTGCCAGGAGTGTCGTACCATCCTCTTAAGGGTACATTGGCCCGACAGCTGCAAATGGGAAAGCAGGCCCAAAGGCTTGGAGCGGATCTCTTTCATGGACTTTCCGGAGAGCTGCCGCTTCGATGGGATAAGACCGCTATAAAGAAGTTAGTGACTATACACGACCTTATCTTCATGCGCTATCCCAAGTACTATTCCTTTTTTGACCGGTGGATACACTATTATAAGTTTAAGGCTGCGGCTCATTCTGCCGACAGGATTGTAGCGATATCAAAGGCTACTAAAGACGACATTATAAAATACTTGGGTGTGGAGGAGCAGAAGATAAAGGTTATCTACCAAGGGTGTCATGAAGTTTTTAAAAAGGAGTGGAGTAGTGCGCAGCTACAGGCCGTACGAGAAAAATACAATCTCCCCAAGCAGTTCATTCTCTCTGTAGGTACCATTGAAGAGCGCAAGAACCTCCTTACTGTAGTAAAAGCGCTTGAGGGAACCGGAATCCCCCTCGTGGTGGTGGGTAAAGAGACCAAGTACAAAAGAAAAATAGAGCAGTTTATTTCCAAGCACAAGATGCAGGAGCAGGTACACTTTCTTCAGGACGTAGGAATGGAGGAGCTTGCTGTACTTTATACCTTAAGTACAGTATTTATCTATATAAGCCGCTACGAAGGCTTTGGGATTCCGCTGATCGAGGCGCTTTTTTCTGGTACTGCAGTAATTACTTCCAACCGCAGCTCTCTTCCCGAGGCAGCTGGTCCGGGCGCTTTGTATGTGGATCCTGAGAACCTCAGTGATGTACGCTCTAAGATACGTTTCCTTTTTGATCATCCTGAACAGAGAGCTCGGCTCGAGCGTATGGGGCGAGAATATGTGGAGCGCTTCCAGGACGAGGTGATTGCTAGGGAGATGAACGCATTGTACCTAGAAACCCTATCGGAGTAAAAAACAAAAAACCAGACCCTAGGGTCTGGTTTTTCTATTGATAACAAAAATTCTACATTATTTTACTTGGTCCACAACAGCTTTGAACGCTTCAGGATGGTTCATTGCAAGATCTGCAAGTACCTTTCTGTTTAGTTCGATGTTGTTTTTCTTAAGAGCTCCCATAAACTGAGAGTAAGACATTCCGTGCTCTCTGGCTCCAGCGTTAATTCTGGTAATCCAAAGTGCTCTGAAGTTTCTTTTCTTCTCTTTTCTACCGCGGTAAGCATATTGCATTGCTTTCTCTACGGCATTTTTAGCCACTGTCCAAACGTTCTTTCTTCTACCGAAAAAACCTTTAGCCAGCTTCATTACTTTTTTTCTGCGTGCTCTGGAAGCAACCGCGTTTACTGATCTTGGCATAATTTAAAAGTTGTTTTTTTGAATTGAGCGATGCATTGTTTCAGCATTCTTATGGGCTCGAATTCAGGGTTAAAAATTCTGAATTTTGATAATTCTTATAAACCGGTGTAGGGATTTATAAAAACTACTTGATGGCTAATTGACGTTTCACGCTTTTCTCATCCACAGTAGCTACGTAAGAAGTCTGCGTTAGATTTCTCTTCTGCTTGGTTTCTTTCTTAGTCAAGATGTGGCTTTTGTAAGCGTTTTTTCTTTTGATCTTTCCTGTTCCGGTCAGAGCAAAACGTTTCTTAGCACCTGATTTCGTTTTTAATTTTGGCATTGTTTTGCTTTTTTGTTGTTATCAATATTAAGTCTGCAAAAGTACAAAAAATTCTTTTAAAAGAGTATAGGCGTAGCCTTAAAACTTGGTTCAAAGTACTGGGCAGGCATTAACTTTATATGGAGTGCGCCAAAAGAATTCATTTACGCTTTAGTATGAATCATTTAAATGCATTAATTTTAAGCCAAACTCCAAGGGTATGGATAGGGAAAAAAAAGAACTGCTGCAGGAAAAAAGGGCCCGACTGCAAGAGAAAATAAAGCTTGAGGAGCTGCTTGAATCGGATTTTAAGCCGCAAATAGAGCTCTTTTCCGAGTGGAAGAAAAAAGGAATTACCTTTACGCCTAAAGAAATGGTGCTACAAGGGGAGTTTTCTATAGAAATAGTCCAGGCTGCTTTAAAGAACGCACCATACCACGACGATGGTCTAAGTGCTCTTACTAGTACGCAGCAGATTGAAGCCATAAACCGCTTACTTGAAAAGTATCCCAGCCAGACTCCGTTCCGCTACCTTCCTGCCGGATCCCCGCTACAACACCCACCCTCTACAATAGGAGAATTCTTATCAGAAGTAAAGAAAAGTGCAACTTCCTTAGAAGATCGGATGTATCTCTATTATTTCCGGTATCCGGTCCTGGTGGAATTTCAAGGGAAAGACTTGAGACAGATTCCTACCGAGGACCTATTGGAACCCTGGCATGGCGATGCGGTACTTTATCCAGAAGGCGCTGGGTACTATCTGGTTTATACTCTAGAGGAGGACTTCTTCGTTCTGGAATAAAAAAAAGGACCTGCCTAAGGGCAGGTCACATTGTATTTTGATTTAGATGCAATCTATTTGGCAGGTTTCTTTGGACTCATCATCATGATCATCCTTTTTCCTTCCAGCTTAGGAAGTTGGTCCACTTTTCCTACATGCTCCAGGTCCTGCGCCAAACGCAGAAGAAGGATTTCTCCTTGGTCCTTGAAGATGATGGAACGACCTTTGAAAAACACATACGTCTTAAGTTTGGATCCTTCTTCAAGGAATTTCTCCGCATGCTTTTTCTTGAACTCGTAGTCGTGGTCGTCGGTTTGAGGTCCGAAACGAACTTCTTTTACCACCACTTTTACCTGCTTGGCTTTGAGTTCTTTCTGTTTTTTCTTTTGCTCGTAGAGGAATTTCTTATAGTCCAGTATCCTTGCAATAAAAGGCTCCTGCTTGTCAGAAATAACTACCAAGTCCAGCTCTAGCTCTTTGGCGAGCTGTTGTGCCTTGGGTAGGGGATAGACTCCCGGTTCTACGTTTTCACCCACTAAACGAACTTCCCTTGCGCGGATCTTCTCGTTAATCTGATGAGCGTCCTCCTGTTGGGGACGTCTCTGTGGGCCTCTGCCTCTGTAATGAAATTTCTGTGCTATTGTATTAAATTTTAAGTTAACTGTTTATTTTATGGCTCTCTAGTTGCCTTACGCTCCAAATTCACTGTGCAGCGCTGCGGCATCCTTGAAATAAAGGGCAAAATCCGAGAGTTTCATAGTGCCCAGATCTCCCTCGCCACGCTTTCTAACCGACACTGTCTCTTCTTGGGCTTCGTTTTCACCCACGATGAGCATGAAAGGATACTTACTGATTTCCGCATCGCGGATTTTTTTACCTGTCTTTTCGTTCCTTTCGTCAATCAGGCCGCTAATATCGTGATTTTCTAAGAATTGTGAAACTTTTTTTGCATAATCCACGTATTTTTCAGAAATAGGAAGCACGATAAACTGCTCTGGCGCAAGCCAAAGCGGAAAATCCCCCGCCGTGTTTTCCAAAAGGATGGCTATAAAGCGTTCCATGGATCCAAACGGTGCGCGGTGGATCATTACCGGGCGGTGTTTCTCCCCGTCGTTACCTATGTAGGTAAGGTCGAAGCGCTCCGGAAGGTTGTAGTCCACCTGGATGGTTCCCAGCTGCCAGCTCCGGCCCAGGGCGTCTTTTACCATGAAATCCAGCTTCGGTCCGTAGAAGGCCGCCTCTCCGTATTCCACCACTGTCTTTAGGTTTTTGTTGGCAGCAGCTGTAATGATAGCCTCTTCGGCTTTTTTCCAGTTCTCGTCCGAACCGATGTATTTTTCCTTGTTTTCAGGATCGCGAAGCGATACCTGAGTGATGAAGTCTTCAAATCCCAGGTTTCTAAATACGTATAATACCAAATCGATCACCCCTTCAAATTCGCTCAGTAACTGGTCCGGCGTACAGAACAGGTGGGCATCGTCCTGGGTGAATCCTCTTACTCGGGTAAGGCCGTGAAGCTCGCCCGATTGCTCGTAGCGGTATACGGTACCAAATTCTGCAAAACGCTTGGGAAGGTCCCGGTACGACCACTGACCTACCTTGTAGATCTCACAGTGGTGCGGGCAGTTCATAGGCTTAAGCATGAACTCTTCGCCTTCGTTCGGTGTCTTTATGGTCTGGAAGCTGTCGGCTCCGTATTTTTGAAAGTGTCCGGAAGTTTTATAAAGATCTACATTACCTATGTGGGGGGTCATTACAAACTCGTACCCTGCCTTTTTTTGTGCATCCGAAAGGAAATTTTCGAGCTTCTTTCTTAGTGCAGCACCTTTAGGCAGCCAAAGGGGAAGTCCCGCACCTACTTTCTCAGAAAAAGCAAAGATGCCGAGTTCTTTACCGAGTTTACGATGGTCGCGGCGCTTGGCCTCTTCGAGTCTTTCCAGATATTCGGTAAGGTCTTTTTGTTTAGGGAAGGAAATACCGTACACGCGCGTTAGCTGTGGGTTGTTCTCGTTTCCTCTCCAGTAGGCCCCTGCGGCGTTTAGCACTTTTACGGCTTTGACAATCCCGGTGGAAGGGATGTGTCCGCCACGGCACAGATCCGTAAAATCCTCGTGGGTACAAAACGTGATTTCCCCGTCGTTTAAATTCGAGATAAGTTCGGTCTTGTACGGGTTGTCTTTATAGGTTTCCAGGGCTTTTTCCTTGGATACGGCATAGAGCGAGAAGGTGGAGTTTTTCTTGGCGTTCTCCAGCATCTTCTTTTCGATGCGTTCAAAATCTTTTTCACTTAAGGACTCCTCTCCGAAATCCACGTCGTAGTAGAAGCCCTGCTCAATGGCTGGACCAATGGTGAGTTTAGCCTCGGGATAAAATTCCATGATGGCCTGGGCTAAAAGGTGGGCAGAGGAGTGCCAGAACGCTTTCTTTCCCAAATCGTCGTTCCAGGTAAGAAGTTGCACCGTGGAATTCTCTGTTATAGGCGTGGTGGTTTCCACTTGCAAGCCGTTCACCACCGCGGAGATGGTATTACGTGCCAGGCCTTCGGAGATGCTTTTAGCAACATCCAGAGGCGTTACAGCCGATTCGAATTCTTTAATGCTTCCGTCTGGAAGAGTAATTTGGATCATAAGAAATAGTGTTTTTTATGCAGTGGCAAAATTACGTATTTTCTCTCAATACTTTCACCATTATTATAGCACGAGAACTTGTGGAGTCAAACCCTTTGGCGAATTCCAGTACTTTTACTATAAAGTACAACTTCAGTCTCTTTTTAATAAAAGAATTCCAGAGGTAAAACCTATTCTTCCAGCCTCTCCATAACGCTCCATGCTTTGAAATTGGATCTTTATGCTGTATGGACCGATCCGGGAAGACCCGGAAAGTTCCTGTCCTGTTTCTTTGTCCCACATAGTTTTAAGAAGCGGTAGAAGTTCCACTTTTTCTTTACCGTTTAGCGTTAGGCTAAGACTTTGGGTTTGCTCTTGCACTGCGCTGTGCACAGTAAAAGTATCTTCTCCGATGGAGAAACTGCTGCTTCCATGCAGTGGGATATGCACCAGGTAGTCGTATCCTGAAAGGGCAATGAGTTTACTAGCGTCCTGAAGTACCACCGGTGCTTTGGCAGGGGTGGGAAGGGTAGAGAACCAGCTCATGACGGTAGGGTATATATTACTTGGCGAAGTTTCCTTTGAGAGAACCTTAGAAAGACTGATCTGCTTTTTTTCCTCCAGCAGCGAGAGGACAAAATCGGCCTGTTTACGCTCGTAGAGGTAGTTCATCTTGTCGGCTATTTCCCTTGCCGTGGAATCCGAAACCTTCCGGCTGAAATCCACCGTGCTTCCGGAAAGCATGCTGTTTTTATTTAGCGTCTTTAAAAGCTCCTTTTTCTGGCTCGAGGCAGAGACATCAAACATATTAACAAAAGGAAGGCAAAGGCCTGCAAGGCCCAAAAGGAACAGCGATATGGGAACCATCCGTATGGTAGGCGCGCGGAAAAAGGAAAAATAAAGTGCCATAGTAGTAAGCCATACGGAGAGAAGAAGCACTATATACCTTGCTTCGGTAAATCCATATTGAAGAATCCTAAAGAAGATGGCTACAAACAAAAGGACCAGCAGCGGCATTAGTAGCAGATAGAAAATACGGCGGAAAAGTCGTACCCATCCTTTGCTTTCGTGGCGCAAGGGATGCACCAGTAGCAGCGCTAAGGTGCCCACCAGTCCGTATCCTAAAACCAGGTAACTTACCCAGCCTCTTGGAAGCTCAAAATTAATAAGTATCTTAAGTCCGTAGAGGTATAGAATCACTACGTAGATAAGCAGCAGTGGAATCAGCACAAACTGGGTGAAAAATTTAAGTATCTGGGGGTATTCCGATGGTTTTTCCAGCTCCTTTCGACCCTTTCCAGAAAAGAACAGAAATATAAAGGTACTGGCAAAGATTCCTAAGAAGGCGGCCGTCTTCGGGTAAATCTCTTCCCTTAGGTCCAGGTCAAAAAGTTTATCTACAGCCAAGATGGCAAGGACGGTTCCCAGGGTCAGCACACCGGTGAAAACGCCCGTAAGAAACACATTAATAAATAGATTCTTATTAAAATTCCAGAATCCCTGCTCTTTTTTCTCAGAAACAAACGCCAAAAAGGAGACCAGAAGATGCGAGAGCACAAAGCTGGGAAGGATAATAAAAGCGTACATCTCGGTAAAGGATTTTTCCTCCCGGGGCAGTGAGAGGTAAAATGTGCCTAAAAGGCCCAGGCCCACCAGTTGGTAGAGCATGCGCGTTCTAAGGTGGTCGGTTGCGGTATGAATCGCAAAGAATAGGGAGATGCCCAGGGCCGAGGTAAAAAAAAGTTTAAGGACCGTAAACCACCGGTCGGAATTTTCCAGTTCCAGAACCGTTACCAGACTAAGGGCAGCAATAAGGGCAGAGGTGAGCACCATTGGATAGCGCATAGCCACCTCGATGGTCTTTTCAAAGGCGGGGCGTACTTTTTCGTTCATGGCAGGGGCGTTAAGATTAAACTAACTGAGTAAAAGGACTAGCCTTTCTTTTTGTTTTTATTTTTAGAAGAGTCTTTAGGCTTTTTGGAAGACTTGGCAGCCTTCTTTTTCTTGGAATTTTTCTTTTTATTAGGTTTTGTATTCTCTACAAGTTCGCGAACAAACTGCGCGATTTCTTCCTTAAGCGCTTCGCCTTTTTCTTCCTCCAGGGAGGGAACTTGTTTTTCTGCAATCTCAATAATCTCTGTAGGAGAAGTCTCTTCAATGGGCTCTATCATGCGCTGCTGCAGAAGAAAGGCAACCAAGGCATTTCCATCGCCTGAGAAATATTCCCCTAGAAGCTGCTCCAGCTCATAGCGCAGATAGTCCTGCTTTCCAATTGCTGGGGAATAGCGGAAGATGCGTCCGTGTTTCTCGGTCCGTAAGAAGCCTTTGTCGACAAGAATCTTCAAATACGTGGATATGGTGTTTTGGTGCGGCCGGGGCTCCTGGTGCGCCTGCATGATCTCGCGCATGAATGCGGATTCCAGTTTCCAGAGCAGCAGCATCAACTCTTTCTCTGAGGAAGTCAGGGGGCTTATCTTCATTTATTGGTTGTGTTGGATTACTATATAAAGGTATATAAAAGAAATACTTGCTGCAATGAGTGCGCCCATTACTACCTCGCGGGTGGTGTGGCGCTTTAGTATAACGCGCGTGGCGCCCACAAGGGCAGCAATAAGGATCCACAGGATCCCTATAGGAGGACTTACAGCGGCGAAAAGGGCAGCCGTATACACATTCAGGGCCGTATGCATGGAGCTCTTTATAAAGTAATTACTCACCTGCATAAGGATAATAAGCACCAAAAGGAAGAGCATGACCAGATCAAAGGACTCCTGGAACATGTAGCTAAAGAGCAGGTACACGAGCATGCATACCAGGATGAACACATAAAGGCTCTTGCGCTCCTGCCGGTTCGAGACATCCATATTGGAGTAATTCCCTTTGCGTACGTTCCAGTAGATCCAGAGCGTAATGGGGACCACCAAAATCAGGATCTTGGGTACAAATTCCCAGAGGGCATCCTTAAAGGGAAAAGTAGTAAGGTTGTAATAAAGCAGATAAACTAACAGAGAGGTAAAGGGATTAAAGAAATTCGAGATGAATTTCGATATCCGGATCAGTAGAGTATCGGCACTTGGAACGCTCTGGGCCATAGGAGTAGGTATGGTAGCAAAAATATGATTTTTATTAGACTTTTAGTTCCTTAAATTGGCGCTTCATCTTTCCCTACACCAAGAATTTTTCCTATTTTTGCCTAATAATTTCAACGACAATGAAGGAATTTTCTAAAGAGGTATACCTGCAGTGGTATTCGGACATGACCATGTGGAGAAGGTTTGAGGACAAGTGCCGAAGCCTTTACCTAAAACAAAAGATCAGAGGTTTTTTACATTTATACAACGGGCAGGAAGCAATTCCCGCCGGTTTTGTGCATGCCATGGACATGACCAAGGACAGCATGATTACAGCGTACCGCTGCCATATCCATCCGATGGCTATGGGAGTGGACCCAAAACGTATCATGGCAGAACTCTGCGGTAAAGCCACAGGAACTTCCGGAGGTATGGGTGGCTCTATGCACATATTCTCCAAGGAACACCGTTTTTACGGTGGACACGGTATTGTCGGTGGACAGATTCCACTAGGTGCGGGTATAGCCTTTGCAGATAAGTATTTTGACCGCAAAGCGGTGAACATCTGTTTCTTTGGCGACGGGGCTGCCCGTCAGGGCTCTTTGCACGAGACCTTCAATATGGCCATGAACTGGAAACTTCCGGTAGTATTCGTAGTTGAAAACAACCAATACGCAATGGGTACTTCCGTGAAACGTACCGCTAACCACGAAGACATCTATAAACTAGGACTAGGATATGAGATGCCTTGTCTTGCAGTGGATGCCATGGATCCAGAGAAAGTAGCCGAGGCTGCCTACGAGGCCATAGAACGCGCCCGAAGAGGCGACGGTCCAACCTTCATCGAAGCGCGTACCTACCGTTATAGAGGACACTCTATGTCGGATGCAGAACCGTACAGAACCAAGGAAGAGGTGGAAATGCGCAAGCAGGACGATCCGATCCAACTCCTTAAAGAACGTATCCTTTCCAACGGATGGGCAAGTGAAGAAGAACTGGAGCAAAAAGACCAGGCTTCCAGAGACTTTGTGGAGGAGTGCGTGGAATTCATGGAGCAGTCTCCGTACCCGGATCCAGAGAAAATCTATGAATATGTGTACGCACAGGAGGACTATCCATTCCTGGACAAGCTTGAAAATAACTAATTGATAAACCTTTCATTTATCTCGGGGTCTTTGGATAAGGGACCCTGTTTTAAATCAAATACAATAAACATATGGCTGAAGTAATTACAATGCCCCGCCTGTCCGATACTATGACGGAAGGTAAAGTGGCAAAATGGCACAAGAAAGTAGGGGATGCCGTCAACGAAGGAGACGTGCTCGCTGAAATTGAAACCGATAAAGCCGTTCAGGATTTTGAATCCGAAGTGAAGGGTACCTTACTGTATGTAGGCGTAGCGGAAGGTGAGGGCGCACCGGTAGATTCCATTCTAGCAATCATTGGAAAAGAAGGCGAAGATATTTCTTCCCTTACTTCGGGTGGAACCACAGGCGCTGCAGAAGGTCTTCCTGAAGAAACCAAAACAGAAGGGAATGTAACCCCTGTAGAAACCACAGAGCCCGTAGAAAAAGAATCCTCCAGCGTAGAAGTTCCTAAAGGAGTGGAGGTAATTACCATGCCGCGGCTTTCCGATACAATGACCGAGGGGAAGGTAGCTAAATGGCATAAGAATGTAGGCGACAGCGTAAAGGAAGGAGACATTCTTGCAGAGATCGAGACCGATAAGGCGGTTCAGGATTTTGAAGCCGAGGTAAACGGGACGCTTCTCTACCAAGGCGTGAAAGAAGGCGAAGGGTCCGCAGTGGATTCCGTCCTTGCCATCATTGGTCCGGAAGGAACCGATGTTTCGGGCCTTACTTCTGGAGCACCTAAAAAACAGGAAAATAAAGCGCCAGCAGCAGCTCCTACTGAATCCACTTCGCAGCAGGCTCCTACAGCAACCGCTGAAGAATCAAAAGGCGAAAGCTCCAACGAGGCAAGGATTGCAATTTCCCCATTGGCACGCAAAATGGCCAAGGAGAAAGGAATCGATATTACGCAGGTGAAAGGCTCGGGAGAGAACGGACGCATCGTAAGAAAAGATATTGAAGGATTTACTCCTTCGGCGGCAAAATCCCCTTCTGGAGCAGAAGCCAAAACTACTGCAGCGCCATCGGCGGCGCAGTTCGCTCAGGCCGTAGTAAGTGGAGAAACCACCGAGACTCCGAACTCGCAGGTGCGTAACATCATTGCCAAGCGCCTTTCTGAGAGTAAATTCTCTGCGCCGCATTACTATCTTATTGTAGAGGTAAATATGGACAAAGCCATCGCAGCGCGCAAGGAGATAAACTCCCTTCCTGATACCAAGGTGTCTTTCAATGATATGATCATTAAAGCCACTGCCATGGCCCTTAGAAAACACCCTCAGGTGAATTCTTCCTGGGCAGGGGATAAGATCATCCACCACGGAGACATCAACGTGGGCGTGGCGGTAGCCATTCCGGACGGTCTGGTAGTACCGGTACTTAAGAACACGGACTATATGAAATACACGCAGATTTCTGCAGCAGTGAAGGATATGGCCTCTAGAGCCAAGTCCAAAGGTCTTAAAGCCAACGAAATGGAAGGATCTACATTCTCCATATCCAACCTGGGGATGTTTGGAATTGAGACGTTTACTTCCATCATCAACCAGCCAAACTCCGCGATCCTCTCCGTAGGGGCCATCGTAGAGAAACCGGTTGTAAAAGACGGACAGATCGTGGTTGGAAATACCATGAAGCTCTCCATGGCCTGTGACCATAGGGTGATTGACGGAGCCACCGGAGCAGAATTCCTACAAACTTTAAGAACCTATCTAGAGCAGCCTCTAACGCTACTTCTCTAAGCAGGTGCTTTAGATTATATTTTAGGACCCTTCCCAGCTACCAAAGTGCGGAAGGGTCTTTTTTTTATCTCCTATGTAGAAAAATATTAATATTTTTGAACCTATGATTAGAGCGAGCAATATCCACAAGTCCTATGGGGATTTGGAAGTACTCAAAGGGGTAGACCTACATATTAAGGAAGGAGAAGTAGTATCGATTGTCGGAGAATCCGGCGCCGGTAAATCCACTTTGCTTCAGATCTTAGGTACCCTGGACCGTCCTTCGGGAATCAGTAAGTACGGTACCACCATCGCTTTGGACGGGCAGTCGTTTCTAAGCATGAACGATAGGCAACTTTCCAGGTTCCGCAACCAGAATATTGGATTTGTGTTCCAGTACCACCAGCTACTGCCCGAGTTTACGGCTCTGGAGAATGTGCTTCTTCCTACGCGGATTGCCGGCAAAAGCGAAAAGGAAAGCCTTGAGAAGGCCTACCGTCTGTTTGAAGATCTTAATATTGCCGAAAGAATACATCATAAACCAAGCGAGATGTCCGGTGGAGAAGCCCAGAGGGCTGCCGTAGCAAGAGCCCTTATCAACTCGCCTAAAATCATCTACGCCGATGAGCCTACGGGAAACCTAGATTCTAAGAATGCGGACGATCTGCACCAGCTGTTTTTCGATTTGCGCGATAAGTACAACCAGACCTTTGTGATCGTGACCCATAACCCCAAGCTGGCAGAGATTACCGACCGCAAATTGGTAATGAAAGACGGTCTTATTCTTTAATACCGCGCTTGGAGCTTTTTGCTTAAGAGCCCATTGAATTAAGAGAATACCCGAAAAATCCCAACCCAGAACCCGTCCTAAAACCCCCAAAATTTCAAAGAAAACTTTTTAGGGGATTTCTTGCAATTATTTAGTAATTTTGCACGGTTAAAACCGAAAGCAACCACCTTGCTATTTTTTGGCAGGGGACACTTCAAAAGTCTTTCTCCTCTGGTGGAAGGATTTTCTTTTTTCGTTTCGTTTTTAACAAAGAGGAACCTAACTTAAACAAGAGAACGAAATAAAAGACGCAATGATTCCAAATTTTAAAGCGCATCCTTGGCACGGTATTTCTGCCGGAGAGAACTCTCCACAAGTCGTGAATGTATTTATTGAAATAGTACCTTCCGATACCATCAAATACGAAATTGACAAAAAGAGCGGCTACCTGAAAGTAGACCGTCCGCAGCAGTTTTCCAATATCATCCCCGCACTTTACGGATTTATCCCACGTACCTACTGCCACGACGAGGTGATGCAGCTGGCCATTGACAACGGTTCCACCGATGTGGAGACCGGAGATTTGGATCCCCTGGATATCCTGGTGCTCTCTTCCCATAATATCCATGGAGGAGGTCTTGTGATGGAGGCTATTCCTATCGGGGGATTCAAGATGATCGACAAGGGAGAGGCCGACGATAAGATCGTAGCGGTAATGGTAGGAGACCACGCCTTTGGACACGTACGGGATATTTCGGAGCTTCCGGACGCAGAGGTAAAGCGTCTGAAGCATTATTTCCTAACGTATAAAAACCTTCCGGACGAGCCTGCAAAATGCCGCATCGACGATGTATACGGAGCTGCGCATGCCCGCGAAGTAATTGAAGCCTCCAAGAGGGATTACGCTAGTAAATTTGGCGGATAATCGCTCCCACGGCTATATAGTATACTAGACTTCCTTTTCAGGGAAGTCTTTTTTTTGTCAAAAAAACTCTTAGAGTAGAGCCTGTATCCCAAGACTTTTTTGTTATATTTAACACTTAATTAACAAAAAAACTTGATTTTATGGATCTATTCATGTTGGTCCCCCTCTTTGGGGTGATTGCACTTGTCTACACATTTGTTCAGAGCAACTGGGTGAGTAGGCAGGATGCAGGAAATGAAAAAATGCGCTCTATCAGCGGACACATCGCTGACGGCGCTATGGCTTTCTTAAAGGCGGAATACCGTATTCTGGCGTACTTCGTAGTCATTGTAGCCATCCTTTTGGCTATCATGGGTTTCAGTCATGAAAAATCCCACTGGAGCATCGGGATTTCCTTCATTGCGGGAGCCATCTTTAGTGCGGCGGCCGGGTATATCGGTATGAAGATCGCCACCAAGGCCAACGTTCGGACCGCAGAGGCGGCCCGTACTTCTCTTTCCAAAGCGCTGCATGTATCCTTTGCAGGAGGCTCGGTGATGGGTATGGGCGTAGCAGGTCTTGCGGTACTGGGTCTTGGCGCCATCTATCTTATAATAAAGCAAATCTTTGCCCCTGGCGCAGCTACCGACTCGGTAGAGATGGAGCGTACGCTCGAAATCCTTACTGGATTCTCCCTCGGAGCAGAGTCCATTGCGCTTTTTGCGCGCGTGGGTGGAGGTATCTATACCAAGGCCGCTGACGTCGGGGCCGACCTGGTAGGTAAGGTCGAGGCCGGAATTCCTGAGGACGACCCAAGGAATCCTGCTACCATTGCAGATAACGTGGGGGATAACGTGGGGGATGTAGCCGGAATGGGCGCCGACCTTTTCGGATCCTATGTAGCTACTGTACTTGCTACGATGGTCCTGGGACGGGAAACCCTTTCCAATGATGCGTACGGTGGGTACGCACCGATCCTTCTTCCAATGCTTATTGCCGGAATCGGAATCATTTTTTCCATTGTAGGAACCTTCTTTGTGCGCATCAGCGACGACGGGGAAGAGTCCACCCATAAGGTGCAGAATGCACTGAACTTCGGTAATTGGGGAAGTATAGTACTTACCGCGATCGTTACTTATTTCTTAACTAATTTCTTACTACCGGACACGATGGTGCTCCGGGGATTTGAATTCACCAAAATGGGTGTATTTGGGGCGGTAATGGTAGGACTGGTCGTAGGTACTTTAATGAGTATTATTACCGAGTACTATACCGCGATGGGTAAGCGTCCAGTAAAAAGCATCGTAAAGCAATCCAGCACGGGACACGCCACCAATATCATCGGGGGACTTTCCATGGGTATGGAATCCACACTTCTTCCTATCCTTGTTTTGGCGGGAGGTATCTGGGGATCGTACCTGTGCGCAGGACTCTATGGTGTAGCAATCGCAGCAGCCGGTATGATGGCCACCACAGCCATGCAGCTCGCTATCGACGCTTTTGGTCCGATTGCAGACAATGCGGGAGGGATCGCAGAGATGAGTGAACTTCCGAAGGAAGTGCGTGAACGTACCGACATTTTAGATGCGGTTGGAAACACAACGGCAGCAACCGGTAAAGGTTTTGCCATCGCTTCGGCGGCCCTTACAGCCCTAGCTCTTTTTGCGGCCTTTGTAGGAATTGCAGGAATCGACGGTATTGATATCTATAAAGCCGATGTACTGGCAGGTCTATTGGTAGGAGCCATGATTCCTTTTATCTTTTCTTCTCTTGCCATTCGCGCGGTAGGAGAGGCCGCGATGGCCATGGTAGAGGAAGTGCGCCGCCAGTTCCGTGAAATTCCAGGGATTCTGGAAGGAAAAGCTGAGCCGGAGTACGAAAAATGCGTAGAGATCTCTACCGACGCCTCCATTAGAAAGATGCTTCTTCCTGGCGCCGTAGCCCTAATTTCTCCGCTACTGGTTGGATTTATCTGGGGACCGGAAGTATTGGGTGGATTCCTTGCTGGAGCTACCGTATCGGGGGTACTTATGGGAATGTTCCAGAACAATGCCGGAGGAGCTTGGGACAACGCCAAGAAATCCTTTGAAAAGGGAGTGGACATTAATGGGCAGACTTTCTATAAAGGATCCGAGCCACACAAAGCCTCCGTTACGGGAGATACTGTGGGAGATCCTTTCAAGGATACCTCGGGGCCATCCATGAACATTCTCATTAAGCTTATGAGTATCGTATCACTGGTTATTGCACCAACCCTTGCTTCCATGCATGCCGAGAAGATTGCAGCGGACCGCGCTGCGGACTATCAAACCTTAACGGAAAAGATGCAGGGAACTCCGATCGTAGTAGATCCACTGAATCCATCTTATGACGCCGCTATGCCGGTCAATACCACAGAGGTTGTGGGAGCGCTTAACGAAGACGGAGAATTTGTCTATGAGACTGGAGAACTACAGGAAATTCAGCTTTCCAACCAGAAAGTAATTGCACTGGGAGCAAATTCACAGCTTAGAGAATTCTACGATAAGATTCGCATTCAGGACAAGTCCTTGCTTGATGAGAGCAGATGGTATACTCTTGAAAACGTATTTTACGGAAGCTCCAGCGCGGACATACAGCCGGGCTCCGAGCAGAGTCTAGTGAATCTGGCTGAGATTATGAATGCGTATCCAAACCTTAGGGTTAAACTAGGGGGCTACACGGACAATACCGGAAACGAACTGAACAACGTGAATCTTTCCAAGCTTCGCGCCGAGATGGCAAAACTTAAGCTTCTGGAAATGGGAATCGCTGCCGACCGCATTGAAGTGGAAGGCTACGGATCGCAGTATCCGCTTTGTGAGGCAAACGATACCGAGGAGTGTAAGGCGATGAACCGCAGGATTGAGGTGCGCGTGCTAAGGCTCTAAAAGAGGACGTACCTTCTTTCAAATAATTAAGACTTTGCCCGGGAAGAGATTTCCTAGGCAAAGTTTTTTTTTTGGCGTAAAAAGTCTATTTTTGGGCTATGGAAAATTTCATTGTATCGGCCAGGAAATACCGCCCCCAGGAGTTCGACTCTGTGGTAGGACAGGCCCATGTAACCGATACGCTGGAACATGCCATTTCCAATAACCAACTGGCCCAGGCGCTGCTTTTCTGCGGGCCCAGAGGCGTAGGGAAAACCACCTGCGCACGGATTCTGGCGCGAAAGATAAACGAACGGGACGGATCTACCTCAGAGGACGGATTTTCCTATAATATCTATGAACTCGATGCGGCTTCCAACAATTCGGTGGACGATATCCGCGCTCTTATAGATCAGGTACGTTTTGCCCCCCAAACCGGAACCTATAAGGTATATATTATCGATGAGGTGCATATGCTCTCTTCGAGCGCCTTCAACGCGTTTTTAAAGACTCTGGAGGAGCCCCCGGCCCATGCCATCTTCATCTTGGCTACCACCGAGAAACACAAGATCATTCCTACGATTCTCTCCCGGTGCCAGATTTACGATTTCAAGAGAATCTCCATTGAGGACATCCAGAGCCATCTTCGCGGCATTGCTAAGAAGGAGGGAATCACCTACGAAGACGATGCCCTGTATCTTATTGCTCAGAAAGCGGACGGTGCCCTGAGGGATGCCCTTTCAATATTTGACCGCTTAAGTACCTTTACCCAAAAAAACATTACCCTTTCCAAAGCAGCCGAGGTGCTTAATGTTCTGGACTACGAATACTACCTTCAGATAGCCGATCAGGCTAAGAAAGGAAAGATGAGCGAAGTTTTAAGTGGCTTTAATGAAATCATCAAGCGTGGGTTCGATGCGCACCTGTTCATTGCAGGTCTTGGCAATCATTTCCGCGATCTTATGATGGCGCAAAGCCCTTCCACGCTTTCTTTAATTGAAGTAGGGGAAAATACCCGCGGGAAATTTGAGAACCAGAGTACGCAGTGGAGCCCGCAACAACTTATTGATGCCATTGAAATCTGCAACCAGGCGGATATCAACTATAAGAATTCCAAGAATCCACGTCTTACGGTGGAAATAGCTCTGATGCAGTTATGCTCGCTGGGTGCTGCAGCATCCCTTAAAAAAAAAAGTTCTTAATACTCCCACCCTCAGCACTTAAAAAAGGCTCGGGCGAAGTGGCTGATCCGGCCTCCATGCCAACTAATGAGAATGCTGCTTCCGTTACAATTACTGAAGCTACGCCTGCTGCACCTAAGGAAACCGCGGCAAAGCCTGATCAGCCAAAGCCAGCGCCACTTCCCATCACCAGTAAGCCGCTTGGTACCCCCATAAGAAAAAGCAGGTTCAGTATCACAGAGGCCTTGCAGCAGAAGGAGAAGGAGGAAGAAGTAGTGATAGAAGAAGATACTTCGGCCCTTCCTCAGAGCCATTTTACCCAGACGGATCTGGACCGCGAGTGGGAACTGTTTTTAAAGCAGCAGCGTGGGGAGAACGTACTTCTCTATAATGCGATCAACGGATTTAAACTTGTCAAACAAGGTGAGAACGAGATTCTTATCCATTATCCTTCCGAGACGGCGCGCAGTGAGTTTGAAAAGGTGCAGGGTACGTTCTTTAATCATTTTAGACATAAAGTGAACCATTTTAAACTAGAGATTGAGTACCGTATGGATATTGCCCTTAAACAGGAAATCCTTACTTCCAGGAAAATCTTTGAGCAAATGGCTGAGATAAATCCTTCCCTTCTGAAGCTTCATGAGGCATTCAAGTTTGATTTCTCGTGATTATTAACTTTATTTGTAGCTAAATTTTACCTTTACGCCAATAACGACCCTTTTTTAAGGGCCCAACGACAATGAATCTGAAAGAATTAAAAAACGAGTGGATCCAGCAGTTTGAGAGTCCACTGATTATCGCAGGACCCTGTTCTGCGGAAAGTGAGACCCAAATGCTCCAGACCGCAGAGCGCATTAAGAATTCCGGTGCCACGGTGCCGGTATTTAGAGCCGGAATATGGAAGCCTAGGACAAAACCCAACGGCTTTGAAGGGGTAGGAGTGATTGGCCTTGGATGGCTTAAGAAAGTAAAGGAAAACTACGGGTTTCTTACGGCCACTGAAGTGGCTAACGCGCTGCATGTACAGGCGGCCCTAGAGGCGGATGTGGATATCCTATGGATTGGAGCGCGCTCCACAGTAAATCCTTTTACCGTACAGGAGATTGCCGAGGCCCTAAAAGGCACAAAGAAAATAGTTCTGGTGAAGAATCCGGTGAATCCAGATCTTGCCCTTTGGATTGGAGCGCTCGAGAGGCTCTTAGGACAGGGAATAGAAAACCTCGGGGTTATTCACCGTGGTTTCTCAACTTACCAAAAAACTAAATACCGAAACACGCCTAACTGGCAGATAGCCCTGGACTTTAAGAATGAGTATCCGAGTATCCCGATGATTGTGGATCCTTCCCATATCTGTGGGAACCGCACGGGTCTTTTTTCCGTAGCGCAGGAAGCACTAAATGTGGGGTACCACGGGGCAATGATTGAAACGCACGAGAATCCGGACGAAGCTTGGAGCGATGCGGCCCAACAGATCACACCGGAGACCCTGGCCGAGATGATTGCCAAGCTCGAGACCCGAACTACGGGAATCGAAGGCTATGAAGGAGTTATGGAGAGCCACCGGAGGGTCATCTCCGATATCGATATGCAGCTTATTGAACTGCTTTCCCAGCGCATGAAGCTCTCAGAGAAGATCGGTGCGGTGAAAAAGGAGAACAACCTGGCTATTTTTCAGCCTGAGCGCTGGAAGACCATCACGGAATACGCTACGCAGAAGGCCTCAGAAACCGGAATGAATCGTGATTTCGTAGAGAAGCTGTTCAAAGCTATACACGAAGAGTCTATTGAGATTCAAAACGGAGTAATGATCAATAAGTAAATACTACTATCTTAACTTGAGTAACAAAGGTCTTATAATAAAATCTACGGGAAGCTGGTACCAGGTGCAGGAGCAGGAGTCTCTTACGGTGTACGAGGCGCGGATTCGAGGGAAATTTAAGCTTATAAAGACCCGACTCACCAATCCTCTGGCCGTGGGAGACCGAGTGGAGTTTCAATTGGAGCAGGACGATATCGCCTGGATTACCAAGATTGAGCCCAGGCGAAACTATCTGATCCGAAAATCAGTAAACCTCTCGAAGGAGGCCCATATCATAGCTTCCAATATTGATTTGGCCTGTTTTATCTTTACGCTGAAGCATCCGGAAACTTCCCTGGGTTTTTTGGATAGGTTTTTAGCGTGTTGTGAGGCCTATGGGATTACTCCTGTGATTCTTTTCAGTAAGATGGATGTGCTTAGCACTGAGGAGATAGATATCATTGAAGAGATTAAAGCCATTTATGCTGAAATCGGCTATGAGTCCCTGGAGATATCTTCCTACAGCGGACTTAATTTAGAGACCCTTAAATTGCTGATTAAGGATAAGACCAGCGTATTCTTTGGACACTCCGGAAGTGGAAAATCTACGCTCGTTAATGCCCTGCAACCATCGCTCGATTTAAAGACTGCAGAAATATCCCAGACGCATCTAAAAGGAAAGCATACCACCACGTTTGCCCAGATGCATTTTTGGGAATTCGGAGGAAGCGTTATAGATACGCCTGGAGTTAGGGAGTTTGCAATGATTGATGTGGAGAAAGAAGAACTACAGCATTATTTTCCAGAGATCTTTAAGAAAGGAAGGGAATGCAAGTTCCACAACTGCATGCATATCAACGAGCCCAAATGCGCAGTACTAGGTGCCATTGATGAGGGCGAAATCGAGGAATCACGGTACGTTACCTACCTTAAGCTCATGGAAGAAGCCGAGGAGGAGAATGCATGGTAAAAAAGAAAAACCCAGCCGAAGCTGGGTAAAAACTAATAACCATGAAAACTCAAATTAAACATGAGAATCGAATCTAAATTAACAACATCTGTGCCAAAACAGAAACGCTCTCAATGCATTGAATTTACGGGGCAAATATAGGGAGATTTTTGTAACTTTGCCGCTCTAAAATTTAAATAGATGTCAAATATCACATTCACAATGATTAAGCCTGACGCAGTAGCGGACGGACACATAGGAGCCATCATAGGAAAAATTTCTGGGGCAGGTTTCAAAATCAAAGCTATGAAACTTACGCAGCTAACGGTTTCTGATGCTAAGAAATTCTACGAAGTACATGCAGAGAGACCTTTCTACGGGGAACTAGTGGAGTTCATGTCTTCAGGTCCAATCGTAGCTGCTGTGCTTGAGAAAGAGAACGCAGTGGAAGACTTTAGAAAACTCATCGGTGCTACTAATCCAGCGGAAGCTGCAGAAGGTACTATCCGTAAGGAATTTGCAAGAAGCGTTGGAGAAAATGCAGTTCACGGATCCGATTCCGATGAGAATGCAGCAATCGAGGCTTCTTTCCATTTTTCTGGTAGAGAGATCTTCTAGTTAGAAGAATACTTTTTTTTCAAGGCAGGAATCTTTTTTTAAGGTTCCTGCCTTTTTTATTACGGGAGGTAAAGCCAGAGAGAGATTTTGTACTTTTGCTTTCTATGAATCAAGATACAATCTGCGCACTTGCCACCGCTAATGGGGTCGGTGCCATTGGAATTATACGTGTTTCGGGAGAAAACTCTTTCAAAGTAGTGGGTAAGGTATTTAAAGGGACGAACCTTTCGAAAGCCACTTCCCATACGGTGCACTATGGATTTATCATGGACGGAGTAGAAACCATCGATGAAGTAATGGTAAGTGTGTTCCATTCGCCCAGAACCTTTACTACGGAGAATTCCGTGGAGATATCTTTTCATGGTTCCCCGCACATTGCAAAGAAAATTTTAGAGGTCCTAATAAAAAACGGCGCCCGAATGGCCAAAGCCGGAGAGTTTACTATGCGCGCGTTCCTTAACGGCCGTATTGATCTCTCGCAAGCTGAAGCAATCGCCGACATTATTGCCAGTGAAAACGAGGCTTCTAGAAAACTTGCGCTTAATCAACTAAAAGGCGGAATCTCTATGGAGATTAAGGCGCTAAGAGCAGATCTTTTGAATTTCACCTCCTTAGTAGAATTGGAACTGGATTTCGCCGAGGAGGACGTGGAGTTTGCCGACCGAACAGCGCTCTTAATGCTACTGGATCGTATAGAAGCAAAACTTAAGGATCTGATTGAGAGCTTCACCTACGGAAATGCAGTTAAAAATGGAGTAGAGGTAGCAATTATCGGGAAACCCAATGCGGGTAAATCTACGCTTCTAAACGCACTTTTAAAGGAAGAGCGCGCCATTGTAAGTGATATTGCTGGAACTACTAGAGATACTATTGAGGAAGTGCTTCATATAAACGGCACTGCATTTAGGTTTATAGATACTGCAGGCCTAAGAGAAACTACCGATACTATTGAAGCGATAGGAGTAAAAAAAGCAAAGGAAAAGATAGCTTCTGCCCGAATCCTTCTTTATCTCTACGATGAATTAGAAAATACTCCAGAGGAAATAGCACAGTTTGTCAAGGAAGTTTATCGGGAGGATTTAAAGATAATTTTACTTCATAATAAGATTGATTTGACGGGTGATGATTCTGATATATTTGACAATTCAGTTAAGAATTTAATAGGTGATTCAACAGATTTTGAAATTATTAAATTATCTGCTAGAGAAAAGACTGGAATAGATATTCTGAAAGGAAGCCTAGATGCTTATGTTAATAATTTGAAAAGTGATGAAGATAATGTAGTTATCACAAGTCAAAGGCATCACGAATCACTGCAGAAATCATTATTATCTGTAAAATCTGTACGAGAGTCTATCGAGGAAACTCAGACGACGGAACTACTAGCGTATGAGCTTCGAAATGCACTTGAGTCTTTGGGGGAAATTTCTGGAGAGTTTACAAATGATGAGGTGTTGGGAAATATATTTTCGAAGTTTTGTATCGGGAAATAAATTTGTTTTCCTTTAGTTTCTTTTGTATTCCGTTGTTTGATTTACAGTATTTTATGTAAACTTTATTTTCGTTTATAAGACTTTGTTTGTACTTTTGTTACCAAATATGTACTACTTTAAACTGTAAATACTGTTAAAGTAGTACAAAATAGTACAAATGCAAACTTATGAAAATCTCAATTAATAAAAGAAAATTGAAAGATGGAAGAATAAGCCTTTCCATTGAATACTATCGTGGATCAGAAATTAATGCTGAAGGTAAAAGAAGACATTTACGAAGTTTTGAGAACCTAGATACCTATCTCTTTTCAGATCCCAAAAATCCAGCTGAGAAAAAGCACAATAAAGAGGGATTTACTTTTGCTGAAAGTGTGCTAGCAATACGAAAAGCTGAATATTTACAAGGTAAGTTTGACTTAAAAAATAGAACGAAATCTAAACGAACCTTTCTGGCTTTCTTTTCTGAATTAACGGATGAAAAAATGAAGCAGGAGTCTTCGAATAATTACGGCAACTGGTTTTCTACGTTTCAACATTTGAAAAAAATAGTTTCACCTAATTTTGCTTTTGAGGAAATTGACGAAAATTTTATAAAGCGAGTGAAAAATTATTTTGAAAGTGAAGCCTTAACTAAAAGCAATCTTCCATTATCACAAAATTCGAAATATTCATATTTCAATAAATTTAAAGCGTCCATCCGAAAAGCTTTTGAAGATGGTTATCTCACGGTTAATTATGCCTCTAAAGTAAAATCTTTTGAACAAGCTGAAAGTCAAAGAGAATATTTAACTTTTGATGAACTGCAATCTTTAGCAAAAGCGGAATGTAAATATCCAATGCTAAAATCAGCTTTTATTTTTTCGTGTTTATCTGGTCTTCGTTGGTCTGATATAAATACATTGGTATGGAGTGAAGTTCGAGATGAAGGAGATTTTACCAAAGTTAATTTTCGACAAGAAAAAACTAATGGAGTTGAGTATTTATATATTTCAAAACAAGCGAGGGAATTGCTTGGAGAACGACAACGTCCTCAAGATCGAGTTTTTAGAGGTTTGAAATACGGAATGACTTACAATACCGAATTAGTTCGCTGGTGTAATAGAGCTGGCGTACCTAAACATATTACTTTTCACTCTGCAAGGCATACCAATGCTGTTTTATTATTAGAAAATGGAGCTGATATTTATACAGTTTCGAAAAGACTTGGACACAGAGAGATACGAACCACTGCTATTTATGCAAAAATTGTAGATGCAAAAATGAAAGAAGCGGCCGAAATGATACCGGAATTGAAACTTATCTAAAAAACTAATTAATAAAATATCAAGTGATGGTTGAAAATATTTTTTATGGCAATTTAAAGAATGCATTATTCTTTTGCTTACTCGTAGCTCTAACACTACTAATGACAGAAATTATTTTTTATAAAAGAAATCATCCTCGTCCGATAAACATTAAGTTATAGATTATTTATTTTTTATCTTATTGCATATCAGTTTATTAATTTTTAATTTTTACTGATTTCCAAAAACAAGCTACCAATTAAAGGACAGTT
>NZ_JADKYY010000005.1 GCF_015354315.1 Planobacterium oryzisoli | reverse complement strand
TATCAAGAAAAGGACGGCATAAACCGTCCTTCTGCTTGGGCTAAAAACCCAAAATCTACTTTTTTAACCCCAATTGGCTAAAAACAAAAGACTGTCCTCATTTTAGTTATGGGGACAGCCTCTTAAAAAAGTATAGTTTATTTTAATGGTTTTCTTACTTAGCCTCGAAGTATACTCTTCTGTTGGCTCTGTTTTTCCATTCCGGACATTTCGATGCCGGTTCGCATTCTGGATATTTAAGGTCGTTTTCTCCTCTACCTACTGCTTCGAGTCGGGATCCCTCCACTCCTGTTTGAACTAAATAGCTCTTCACGCTGTTGGCTCTTCTTTGAGAAAGTCCCATGTTGTATGCTTCTGAACCTGTAGTATCGGTCCCACCTACTACTCTGTAGTTAGAGCTTGAAGAGTTGATGTAGTTGGCAGCGTTGTTTAAGATTGGACGGTTAGCAGGAAGAATTCTGTCGGAGTCAAAGTCAAACTCAATTCCTTCAAGCGCTCTAGTGTTGTCGGAAACAAGTCCCTGTCCTGTTGGACATCCGTTGTTTTCCACCGGTCCTGGAACCGTTACACACTTGTCGTATAGGTCGATTACGCCATCAAGGTCGGTATCTAATGCAACACCTGCACCGTCTACACGTGCTCCTGCTGGAGTATCAAGTTGTCTGTCCCAATCGTCGCAAACTCCGTCGTTGTCTGCATCTCCTTTCTTACATACCTCGATGTCCTGGTTTCTGTCTTCCAGTACGTCCAGTTTGTAGTAGATTTCTTGAAGTGGGTCATGCCACATTAGGTGCGACTGGTGTTTTCCAAGTTTTAGGGAAAGTCCCAGGGTCGTATTGAAGAAATTGTCGGAAGTGGCTGCTGCAGTTGGCATGGCATCGAACTGATCGTCACCGGTAACTACATACATAACTCTACCTTCAAGATCTAGTCTTCTGCTTACATTGTACTTAAGACCTGCTCCGGCTTGTCCGAACCATGAGAATCCTGGTTTGAATGGCTCTACCTCAGCTACTAGACGTTGTCCTGCAGCATCTTCTCTGTAGGCTCTGTAGGCTAACGTACCAATACCTGCATATCCGTGTAGCGCCCATCTGTAAGGGGATTGGTTGTCCACTCTTCTAAGAAGGGAAGAGAAGTTGATGTCTCCTAGAATAGAAAGCGCATCGTACTGTGTTCTACCAGCAACCTGTGTTCCTACGGCATTGTCTGTTTTAGTGTTAAAGTCGCCTTGTCTTGTCTCCCCTCTGTCGTATTGAAGCTTTAGACCAAATGCATGGCTGATGGCTTTGTCAATACTTAAATACGCGGAATATCCAAATACATTGGTTCCGTCTCCGTCTTTAATGGAGGTAAGTTCTGCGGTTTGTAGAAGCGGTACACCGGCACCCACGGAAATCGCCCAGTCGTTAAAACGCTTGGATTCCTGAGTGAACGGGGATACATTCTGAGATCCCGAAGTAAAAGTGCTAGGGTACGTACCCTCAGCAACTACTACCGTGTCCTGCGCCATGAGAGAGGCAGGCAGTGCGATTGCAAGAGCAATACTGGCAAAGGTTAGTTTCATAAGTTTATTTTTTTAAGTTAGTAAATGATGTAGCAAGGATAGCTCTAAAGGAGCGAAAAAAATCATTCATTGTGTTGCGGGTCCTTGTACAAATTATATGCCAATATTTTGTTAAAATAGGAATAATGAAATTCCATAAAATATTAATATAACAACAAAAACCCCTCTCCTTGAATTTTTTACAAAGCTATAGAATTAATCCTCTAAACTTTTATAATTAACCGCTTATTTCTTACAAATTTTACAAGGTTTTTAATGCCTGAAGTTCGGTGAGCAGAACTTTAGAAAATTCTCGCTCCTGAGTATGGGCTTTGTGTGGTAGGGAAAGGACCGGTGAGGTGAAACGCAGCTTGTCGTAGTATACTACATCGATATCTATAGTACGGTCGGAGTATCCACGCCCGGTGGAATCTACGGTACGCCCCATAGAGCGCTCGATTTTCTTTAGAGCCTTAAGCAACTTAATAGGAGAGAGTGGGGTTTTTACCTCTACCGCTTGGTTTAAATATGTGTTGGAACTCTTATAGCCCACAGGCTCGGTTTCTAAGCTGCTGGTTTGGTAGGTAATTTCCCCGATATCCACCTTGATTTGCTCCAGAGCGTACAAAAGGTTCTTTTTTTTATCCCCCAAATTGGTTCCGAGTAACAAAACGGTAGTGTACTGCGACATATGCTCATAACTTAAGATTAGTCGAAAATATGAAAAGTTTCTTTAAGAATGTGCTCGCCAACATTGTGGCAATTTTCCTGGTTGGGGGGATATTTATATTTTTCTTCTTTGTGCTTATGCTGGTGGGTTCGCTCAGTGGATCCGATAAGGTAAAGGTGAAAGAAGGAACGGTTCTGACTTTTGATCAGGCCCTGCAAATCATTGACAGTCCGTCCCAGGATCAGGACCCTTTTCCTTTCCTGAGTCAGAATGCACCGAAGAAGGTGCTTCTCTACGATGTGCTTGAGGCCATCCGTAAAGCCAAAGAGGATGATAAAATCAAAGGTATCAGTATTGAAACCGACTTTGCATTTGCGGGTATGACCCAACTAGATAACGTACGCGCTGCCCTTGAGGATTTCAAAAAAAGCGGAAAGTTTGTCTATGGCTATGGCAATATGGTTTCCCAAGGGGGATACTATCTGGGTTCTGTGGCCCAGCAGTACTACCTCAATCCAATGGGTGCGGTAGAGTTAACAGGTATGGCCTCGGAGGTAGTTCTCTATAAAGACTTCTTCGAAAAGTACGGGGTAGAAGTGGATGTGATTCGCCATGGGGACTTCAAGGCGGCAGTCGAGCCGTTTCTTTATTCAGAGATATCGGACGAGAACCGCTTGCAGTTAAACACCATGCTCTCTGATTTATGGAACAGGAACCTCTCGCAAATCGCTAGCAGTAGAAAACGCTCGGTACAGGAGTTTACTACCGTGGCCGACAGTCTCTACGGAATACTTCCGGAGAATGCGACCAAGTACGGACTTGCCGACAAACTCTTACAAAAGAGTCAGTACGAAGAGCTCCTAAAGGAAAAAGCCGGTACCAAGAAGGACAAGGACCTAGAGCGCCTAAGCGTAAGTAAGTATATTGATTCCTATAAGGAGGATAAAGAGAAGAAAGACCAGCGCATAGCGGTGCTCTACGCCAGTGGTGCCATCTACAGCGGAAAAGGCTCGGACGCCATCTACTCGGAAACCTTCATTGAGGAGATTCATAAAATTAAGAAAAACGAGGATATAAAGGCTGTGGTGCTACGTATAAACTCTCCTGGGGGAAGTGCCAATGCGTCGGATGAGATTCTCTACGAACTTCAGGAGTTGAAAAAGAAGAAGCCTATTATCGTATCCTTTGGGGATTACGCAGCCAGTGGAGGCTATTATATAGCTATGGCCTCCGATTATATTTATTCCGACCACAATACAGTGACCGGATCCATTGGGGTTTTTGGAATGATTCCTAACGTGGAGAAATTGGCGGAAAATCAGGGCATCCGCTCCGATATCGTCCAGACCAATGCCAACGCTGCCTACTACACCCTACTCCATGGGCTTACCCCAAGTGGGCGAATGATGATCCAAAAAAGTATCGAGGGAACCTACGACCGCTTTGTGCATTGGGTTTCCAAGGCGCGTAAAAAATCCTATGAAGATATCGACTCCGTAGGAGGGGGCCGTATCTGGTCGGGGACACGAGCGAAGGAGATAGGTCTGGTGGACGGACTGGGTACTTTAGAGGATGCCATTGCCATGGCCGGAAAGAAAGCCAAATTAAAGGACTATTCCATAGAGAGCTTCCCTAAGAAGACTTCTGCACTCGAGCAGCTGCTAAAAGATTTGAATTCGCAGCAAGTACTGTACCGAGTGGTAGGATCTCTGGTAAGTGAAGACAAAAAGGAAATGCTCCGATTCATTTTAGAACCACAGAAACAGTCCGGAGTACTAATGGAGACTCCGTATCGGGTAAAGATAAACTAACCATGAGAGCTCTTTAAACAGAGCGTAGGCCTTCCCTTAGGGGAAGGTTTTTTTGGTTAAAACGTGCAAAGGATTTCGGGAGGAAAGCCCAAGAAAAGGGCAAGGAGTTGTGGCTAGGTGTTTTCGGGGGTGTTTGCCCTCCTGATAGGTGCTGCGTAGCAGCAGGACTAAGAATACCGTACCTGCTATAGCCCCAAGGGGAAGGCTACGGCACCGGTGTTATTCGTACTATCCGGTGCGGGAAGGAGCTCACAAAAAAAGCACCCTTAAAAAAGGATGCTACATTGGTTTTAAGTCTTTTGTTTTTGCTGATCCAGACTAATTATCTCTTGGTAGCCATGCCGTAGAGCCACAGTACAATAAGTGCACCTACCACTGCTAACGCCATGCTTCCGAAATCAAATTCATCCACACTGCCCATTCCTAAAAGGCTTCCAATAAAACCTCCAACAAAGGCACCAACGATACCTAGAATGATAGTCATTATCCAGCCCATGTTCTGGTTTCCTGGCATAATTAATTTAGCTAGTGCTCCTGCGATAAGACCAAAAATGATCCAAGTTAAAATTCCCATAGTTTAAAATTTAAATGTTAATATTTGTTTTTTGATATGCTAAAATTAAACCAAAAAACGGTAACTAATTTTAAATGTAGGAAATTTGAAACTATTCAGTTAAATTCTTAAAATATCCTTAAAGGTTACGTTTTAAAGAACGAATCCACGAATTCTGCGCCGTTGAAAAGTTGTAGGTCCTCCATCTTTTCTCCAACGCCTATATACTTAACAGGTATTTGAAACTGATCGGAGATTCCTATCACCACGCCTCCTTTGGCCGTCCCGTCCAATTTGGTTACTGCCAGTGCGCTGACCTCGGTGGCTGCAGTGAACTGCCGGGCCTGCTCAAAGGCGTTCTGTCCGGTGGAGCCGTCCAAAACCAAGAGGATCTCGTGGGGTGCATCGGGTAGAACCTTCTGCATCACGCGCTTTATCTTACTCAACTCGTTCATCAGGTTCACTTTATTGTGCAGCCTGCCTGCCGTGTCTATAATGGCAATGTCTGCACCTTGGGCCTGTGCGCTCTGGACGGTATCAAAAGCTACGGACGCGGGATCCGAACCCATCGACTGTTTTACGATAGGAACCCCTACGCGCTCACTCCAGATCACGAGTTGGTCTACCGCCGCGGCGCGGAAAGTATCGGCCGCACCCAGCACCACGCTTTTGCCCTCCTTCTTGAACTGGTGGGCGAGTTTACCAATGGTGGTGGTTTTGCCCACACCGTTTACTCCGACCACCATAATGACATAGGGTTTCTTACTCTGGTCGATATTACCGGAATTTTGGTGGGGATTTTCTAAAAGCAGTGCGGTAATCTCCTCACGCAGGATGCGGTTAAGCTCCTCGGTGGAGACGTACTTGTCACGGGCTACGCGCTGTTCAATGCGCTCGATGATCTTTATGGTGGTGGAGGCGCCTACGTCGGAGGCAATAAGTACCTCTTCGAGGTTGTCCAAGACCTCCTCATCCACCGTGCTTTTACCCACAACGGCTTTGGAAATTTTCTCAAAGAACCCTTCCCTGGATTTTTCCAGTCCCTGATCGAGGGTTTCCTTTTCCTGTTTGTTGAATATTTTTTTAAACCAGCTCATCGGTACGTGTTTTCTTTAGCTGTGGGCTCTTTTTAAAGAGTCCCAATTATTGATTCGTGCAAATATAAATAAAAAAACCACCCTTAATAAATAAAGAGTGGTTTGTATATGGTATGCGCTTTAGAGCACCATAGAAGACTATTTCTTTAGAAAAGCATCTACGTCGTCAGCGTTCATTACTCTCTCCTCGAAAACGTAAGCACCGGACTTTGGTGACTTTACCATTTTCACAACTTTGGTAAGCTTCTTAGATGTACCATCTTTCAGGGTTGCTACTACTTTCTTTGCCATTGTAAATGTGCTTTATGGGGAATTACTTAATTTCTTTATGTACTGTGTACTTCTTTAGAACCGGATTGAATTTTTTCAGCTCCAGTCTTTCAGTCGTGTTCTTTTTGTTCTTGGTGGTGATGTATCGGCTCATTCCGGCCATACCTGTTTCCTTGTGTTCTGTGCACTCAAGGATTACCTGAACTCTGTTACCTTTTTTTGCCATTGCTGTTATTTTTTAATAAATCCGTTTCTTTTTGCTCTTTCTACTGCCTCCTCGATACCAACTTTGTTGATAACTCTCAATCCGTGTGCAGAAACTTTCAGAGTGATGTTCTCGTCGGTTTCCGGAAGGTAAAATTTCTTCTCCAATAAGTTAATTTCAAAACGTCTCTTCGTCTTGTTATTAGCGTGAGAAACGTTGTTACCAACCATTGCACGCTTTCCTGTTATTTGGCAAATTCTTGACATATCTCGATGTTCTTTTTACGACTTAATTATTTGAGTGTGCAAAATTAGGATTATTTTTTTAGTTTGACAAATCTTTTTGAAATTTATTTTCAAACAGTTGGCCCGTTTTTGCGCGGTAAAGATACACTTTTTTTTCGGTTTTGAATTTTACTAATAAGGGTATAGAAAATAAGGAATCCCAAGACAAAAAGACTTATGCGGCTAAGAAGATCTCCTGTGCGGGTATAGAAGGTGATATCTTCGAGTAACGTTACCTGGGCACTTAAAGTGGTCTGGTCGCCGTAAAAAGTATCGGATACAATGTCCCCACGGGAATTGATATGGGCCGAGATACCGCTGTTGGCAGAGCGCGCGATTTCCCTGCGCGTCTCAATGGCCCTTAGGCGCGCGTAGGATAGTAACTGTCGGTGCCCTTCGCTTACGCCCCACCAGCTGTCGTTGGTCATGATGGCCAGAAAGTTAGCCCCATTCTGTACATACTCTGCTGTAAATTCTCCGTACACGCTTTCGTAGCAGATCAGAGGAGCAAGTCTGCCCGGGTTGTATGGATTGGAAAACACCCGGCGCTCAGGGTCTTTACCCAGGGAAGCGACCGTGCCGCCAAAGTTAAGCATGGCATCTCCCAGCAGGGGCTTTAGGTAGTCCATGTAGGGAAAAATCTCTACGCCCGGCACCAGTTTTCCTTTGTGGTAAATCTGGGTAGGCTCGCCCGGGGCAATCTGTGCTGCAGAATTGTAGCTCTCGACCCAGTCGCCATAAGAAGTCTGGTAGGCGTTTTCTCCTTTCTTTTCCCCAGGACCGTAGAAGCGGTGCGAAGAAATCCCCGTAGTGAACACGGCACCTGGTTTATCCGAAAGGAAGGTGCGTATTTCGCCCAAAAGCACGCTTTTCTCCAATCCTTTAACTGAAATCGAGCCCTGTCCCGGTACGCTCGTCTCCGGTCCTATGTAGTAGTCTACCTTCGTAGCGGACGAGCCGTTTGCGAGTAGAAGCAGTTCGCTTAAAATTTCCAGTGAGTCCTTTTGGTATTTCTCGTTGTAGGGGTCCAGGTCCGGTTGCAGGAGTACGACCGAGACCTCTGCCTTAGGCTCTGGAGTATAGGTGTGGTAGCGGTAAAGCGAAAGGCCCATAGGCACTATCATTAGTGCCAGTAAGAGCGCCAGGTTCGTCTTTAGTGCTTTTCGTCTTCGGGTGGTCTCCCAGACGCGCACGGAGTAAAAACCAAAGACATTGGTAAGAAGAATCCATAAGGACCCACCGGTGGCGCCCACGTATTCGTACCACTGCACCAGCTCAGGATTCTCCGAAAAAGCGTTGCCCAGATTAAGCCACGGCCAAGTGAGTTCCCACTCCAAATGAAGCTTTTCAAAGGCCATCCAGAGTGCTACAAAAAATACCAGTCCCCAATAGGTCCCCTGCCATTTTTTGTAGTAGTGGTAGAGAATAAATACCACCGAATAGAAAAGTGCATTCACGGTAACGGGAAGGGCTACTGCCAAAAGTGCATTGCTTCCGTCGGGATTCTTCGATCCGTACAGCCATCCCGTCGTGGTGATGTTCCAAATCAGAAAAGTTAGGTACGAAAGTGCAAAGATGCGGCTTGCTTTATTCTTTATAGTCCTAGAAAGCGAAATCTCGTGCTCGGCCAAAAGCAGGGGCACTAAAGCAAAAAACAGAAAAAACACCACTCCGTAGGTGGGCCAGGCAATAGAGAGTAGCAGTGCGCTTATTAGAGAAAGAATCAGGTGCTTCATACGTGGTTGTTTTTAGGCTGTAAAAGGGTAGCTTAAGAGGTGATGATGTTTACTTCCCGTTCCAGGGTGATGCCGAATTTTGATTCGACCGAATTGATGATTTCTTGAGAGAAGGCATAGATTTCCTCTCCCGTGGCCTCTCCCGTAGCGTTTACAAGCACAAGGGCCTGTAGGTGGTGGCAGGCTACGTTTCCAATCCTGCGTCCCTTCCATCCGCACTGCTCGATGAGCCAGCCTGCAGGGATCTTCACGCCTTGGGGCTGTGGGTAGGAAGGTATGGTGGGAAATTGCTGCGCCAAAGCGGAGAAGACCTGGCTCTCCACCGTGGGATTTTTAAAAAAACTGCCGGCATTCCCAAGTATATTAGGGTCTGGGAGTTTACTTTTTCGTATCCGGACCACGGCCTGGGCCACCTGCTGAATGGTGGGTGTAACTACGCCCATGGCCTCAAGCTCGGATGCTATCGCTCCGTAGCTGATCTTTAGGGGGTGGTTTCTTCGGGTAAGACAAAAAAATACTTCGAGTATAATATACTGTCCCTTGGCTTTCCTTTTAAAGATAGATTCCCGGTACCCGAATTCGCACTGGCTATTCGTTAAGGTTTTAATCTCACGGGTACGTAGATCTAGTACAGTGCACCGCTCGAAAACATCCTTTATTTCAACTCCATAGGCTCCGATGTTCTGCATGGGACTGGTACCTACGTTTCCAGGGATTAGGGAAAGGTTTTCCAGACCGCCCCAGTTGTGCCTTAGAGTGTACTCCACCAGGTCCTGCCATACTTCTCCTGCCTGCACACGCAAAAGTACCTGCTCCTCAGTGGTGTGCTCGACGGCAATGCCTTTCAGTCCCAAGGCGATTGTAAGGCCCCTGTAGTCGCCTGAGAAAACAACATTACTTCCTCCTCCCAGTATTAGCAGAGGCAGATCCGGCTCTTTTTTACAGAGGTCTTGGTACCTCTCCAGTGCTGCGTACAACTCTTCTAGGCTAGCGACCTTTAGAAAATAACGGGTACTAACCGGTGAGTGAAAGGTATGGAGGTGCTGAAGGGAAACATTTTTTTCTAATTCCATATGAATCGCAGGTGAAAGTCTGTTTTTAAGAATAAATCCCGGGATCTTACTCTAAGACTCCGGGATGGTGCTATCAGCGGATGGTGCCTGGATAGTGCTCCAGGGCATCGCGCAGAATTTCCACGCTTCGCCTCAAATCGGTCGTGTTAAGCACGTATGCTATACGCACTTGTTTTCTTCCTAAAGCAGGATCGGAATAGAATCCTCCTGCGGGGGCTACCATTACCGTTTCGCTGTCATTACTGTAACTTTCCAGCAGCCACTGCGCGAAATCTTCGGTGTCCTGTACCGGTAGCTCTGCTACGCAATAAAAAGCTCCTTTGGGTTTTGGGCACACCACACCGGGAATGCTGTTTAAAAGTTCCACCAGAAGGTCCCTGCGCTCGGTGTACTCCTTACGTACATCAAGGATGTACTGCGCATCGTTCTTGTGGGCGGCAGTTGCAGCAATCTGTCCCAAGAGCACTGGGGAAAGGCGCGCCTGGGCGAAGAGCATTGCGGCATCGCGGATCTTTTTGGATCGCGTCACGAGGGTACCTATGCGTGCGCCGCACATGGAATAGCGCTTGGATTCGGAGTCAATGACAATGGCATGCTCCTTCAACGAGTCAAATTCCAGGACAGAAACGGCAGAGAGTCCGTCGTATACATACTCGCGATATACTTCGTCGGAGATTATAGCAATATCGTGCTTTAAAGCAATCTGCGCTAGTTTTTCAAGTTCCTCTCGCGTATAGAGATAACCGGTGGGATTGCCCGGATTGCACAGCAGGATCGCGCGTGTTCGGTCGGTTATTTTCTTTTCAAAGTCCGCCATATCGGGCAGGGCAAAACCGGTGTCGATCGTGGAGGGAATAGCTACTACCTTTACGTTGAATGTGCTGGTGAAACCATTGTAGTTGGCGTAGTAGGGTTCGGGTATGATCACCTCGTCGCCTTCATCGCAAAGAGTGGCCAAAGCAAAATTTAAGGCCTCGGAGCCTCCATTGGTCACTATGAAATTATCTGGAGTAAGGTCTGTGAACCCCAGGGAGTGGTAGTAAGACTCCAGCGACTTGCGGTACTCGAGATTACCTTCTGAAAGTGCGTATTCGTAGACGGACAGATCGTTTTCCCTAACGGCTTTCAAAGCTGTTTCCGGTGTCTTAATATCGGGCTGTCCTATGTTGAGGTGGTATACCTTAATACCTTTTTTTTTGGCCTCTATGGCGTAAGGAACCAGTTTTCGGACTGGGGAAGGGGGCATATGCTGGGCCCTTTGGGATATCTTTGGCATAACTGTCGGTTGTTTGCTTGCAAAAATAGCAAATTTTTCCGCTATTGGGGCATAAGACAGCGCTGCTGGGAAGAGTTTTCACCGGGTATTTGCAGTGCTCTAGTACTACAAATGGTCTTCACCGTAGGGAAGACCACTGAGTACCTATTGTCTGTATTCTTACTCTAAGCAGCCACTACATACGCTCGATATACGCTCCGATTTTTCTCAGGCGACCGTCAATGTCTTCGTACCCCCGGTCGATCTGCTCGATATTGTGGATGATGGATTCTCCCTCTGCACTAAGTGCCGCGATGAGCATGGCGTTTCCTGCGCGGATGTCTGGAGAAATCATGGTAGTTCCGCGAAGCGGCGTCTCGTGGTCCAGACCTACTACAGTAGCCCGGTGCGGATCGCACAGGATGATCTGTGCGCCCATGTCAATGAGCTTGTCTACAAAGAAGAGACGGGACTCGAACATTTTCTGATGCACTAGTACGGTTCCTTTCGCTTGGGTAGCCACGACCAAAACAATGGAGAGAAGGTCGGGCGTAAAGCCCGGCCACGGCGCGTCCGATACGGTAAGGATTGATCCGTCGATGAATTTCTGTATCGCATAGCTCTCTTGTGAAGGAATATAAATATCGTCCCCACGGCGCTCGAGAGAAATGCCCAGTTTGCGGAAGGTGGTAGGAATAAGTCCGAGCTCCTCCCAGCACACATTCTTAATGGTAAGTTCGCTTTTGGTCATCGCGGCAAGTCCTATCCACGAACCGATCTCTACCATGTCCGGTAGCATCGTATGCTCGGTACCTCCAAGCTCCTTAACACCGTGGATGGTCAAGAGATTGGAACCGATACCCTCAATGCGGGCGCCCATACGGTTGAGCATCTTGCAAAGCTGCTGAAGATAGGGCTCGCACGCGGCGTTGTAGATGGAAGTGGTGCCCTCAGCAAGTACGGCCGCCATTACTATGTTGGCAGTACCTGTGACGGAGGCTTCTTCTAAAAGCATGGAGGCTCCTTTCAGGCGCTCGCAGGAGAGGCTGTAATGCGCTAGTTTCTCGTCGTAGGAGAACGTGGCTCCAAGCTCGATGAGTCCCTGGAAATGGGTGTCCAGACGTCGTCTTCCTATTTTGTCTCCCCCTGGAGTAGGCATGGAGGCCTTTCCAAAACGGGCAAGCATAGGCCCTAGAAGCATTACCGATCCCCTTAGTTTGGCGCCGTCTTTACGGAATTCCTCGGAATGGATATACTCAAAATTAATGTCGTCGCTCTGGAAGCTGTAGCTCCCCGGCGCGCGTTTTTCTATTTTCACCCCAAAATCTCCCAGGATTTCAATCAGTCGGTTCACGTCGTGAATATCGGGGATATTGGAGATGGTTACTTTTTCTTTGGTAAGAAGGACAGCGCAGAGTATCTGCAGCGCTTCGTTTTTTGCGCCTTGGGGAGTGATTTCCCCTTTTAGCTTATGGCCTCCCTGTATGCGGAAACTTCCACTCATTATTTTCTTCTGTTTTTGTTGGGTTGGTTCTTGTGTCTGGACTTAGGGTTGTGCCCGTTCTGCTGTCCGTTTTTCTGGTTCTTGTTTCGCGTGGAAGAATGGTAGATCTTGCTTTTCTCTAAAGAATCAATCCCGGTAAGGTCCAGTCGGTCCCCGGAGAGTTCTTTCAGGTGGCGGAAAATCACATCGTCGGTCACATGTTCCTTGTTGTAAATATTGTAGGATTTTTTCATGTTGTTGGCAATCACCTCTATAAGCGCTTCTTTTTCTTCGCCGTCCTCTTGTGCAATGGCCATTTCTATGAGTTGAAGGATGCTCTTTCCATAGAATTTGAACTCGCCCTGCAGTTTGGGATATTCCAGTTTCTCAGGGGGTTTCTGACGTTCCTCACGTGCGGGAATCGGGTAGGGGGAATCCACATCGAGATCATAGTCTGCCAAGATAAACAGATGGTCCCAGAGTTTGTGTCGGTAGTCTTCCTCATCCCTTAATTGGGGATTTCTCTGGCCCATGAAATCTACTATGGCCTCGCTCATTTCATTACGCTCCTCTTTGGTGGGTAGTGTCTTACACCGCTCCACAAGCTGTTGTATGAGCCTTCCGTATTCCGGCATATGTAACTGGGTTCTCTCGGTATTGTATTCCATGGCTGCAAATATAGGGATTTGACCCGTATGCTGTAAGGGGAAGTTATTTTAAGGAAGGAACTTTTCACGCTCCTTTGCCGTAGGCATAAAGCAGTGGTCTTTAAGTAGGCGGTTGCGGTTTTCCGCTACACGGTCGTAGAGATAATCCAGCAGTCCCACCGGTAAAATTCCCAGGGCTCCTAAGAGCGGCCAAGGGCCGGGTAGTTCTTTGGCGATACGAAGGGCCGCCTGACTCTTACTGTAGTAGTACGCTCCTCTTTTCCAGAGGTACAGCGTGCTGAGCTGCTGCCTTGAAAGGCCCCGCTCAGAGAGGAACGCTGTTGCGGTTTCTCCCTGAAGGGAGGCAAATACGAAGCGGTCCCTGTGGTCCCTTCGAAGGATCCATTCCACCCAGAAATTGCAGAACCCACAGGACCCGTCGTAGAGCACAATTAGTTTTTCCTGCTCCATACGGCTAAGGCTTGGCATTTAACGGAAGGTTATGGGAATAGCGTATATCGGATTCCATTTTCTTGAAATAAGTGGTAAGCTCTTGTTTCTGCTCCGGGGTGAGTTTGGCCTCGGGATGGGTCAGTAGATAGGACTCCAGAGGCATCTCGCCCGAATCGATCTTTTCCACCGATTCGGAGAGCTTATGGGCCTGGCGCTCGGGACTGTAGGTTGAAAATACGGAAAAATTAAGCTCCACGCGCCCTTCCCGTATGTGGTCCTTCATCCACCAACCTATAGGTTGAATGCGGGTATACCAGGGGTAGCGGGTCTGGTTGCTGTGGCAGTCGTAGCATGCGGCCTTAATAAGTACTGCGGTGGATTCGGGCGTGTTTTTTGTCTGGATAAAGTCCATTCCCTCACTAGAAACGGGGTTTGTGGTGTCTATAGGAAAAAACTGCAGCAGTAAGAAAACAGCAAGAAGTACTACCAAAATATATTTCATGACCTTATGTTTTAAAAAGTGAATTTACGAAAAATGAAGCAGGAGGGCTATCAATTTCGTATCTTTGCGCAAATTTTTGGGCTCGGATAGTCCGGGTAACCCATTAATAATCATCATTCTTGAGCAAGCTCAAGGACTATTAAACAAAATTTTATGAGCAATATTGTTGCCATTGTAGGACGTCCCAACGTGGGAAAGTCCACTCTTTTTAACCGCCTGCTCGAACGTCGTGAAGCGATTGTTGATTCCACCGCAGGGGTGACCCGCGACAGACACTACGGAAAGAGCGACTGGAACGGAGTAGAGTTCACCGTGATTGATACGGGAGGGTACGAAGTTAATACCGAAGATATTTTTCAGGAGGAAATCACCAAGCAGGTGCAGCTAGCCATCGATGAGGCTACCTCCATCATTTTTATGCTTAGTGTGGATGAGGGTCTTACCGATACGGACCAGGAAATCTTCGAGATGCTAAGACGCAGCGGAAAAAAAGTTTATATCGTAGTAAACAAGGTGGATTCTGCCACTTTGGAAGTTGCTGCCACGGAGTTCTATTCCCTGGGTATTGAGAAATACTATACCATGTCCTCGGCTACCGGTTCGGGAACGGGCGAGCTTTTGGACGATGTGGTGGCCGATTTTCCGACCCTGGACTATAAGGATCCGTTTGAAGGCCTCCCACGCATTACTATTGCCGGAAGACCCAACGTAGGTAAAAGTACTCTTACCAATGCCTTATTAGACCACGAACGAAACATCGTGACCGACATCGCAGGTACGACGCGTGACAGTATCGAGACGCTGTATAACAAGTTCGGTCACGAATTTGTGCTGGTCGATACGGCCGGTATGCGCCGTAAGGCCAAAGTGAGTGAAGATTTGGAGTTCTATTCGGTGATGCGCTCGGTACGCGCCATTGAGAATTCCGATGTAGTAATCATCATGGTGGATGCCACCCAGGGCTGGGAAAGCCAGGATATGAATATCTTTGGAATCGCCCAAAAGAACCGTAAAGGCATTGTGATTCTAGTCAATAAATGGGACCTTGTAGAGGACAAGAAGACCAACACCATGCGTGACTTTGAACAGGGCATTAAAGATAAGATCGGGCAGTTTACCGATATACCGGTACTCTTCGTATCGGCACTGACCAAGCAGCGTATCTTAAAAGCGGTAGACACCGCCATGGAGGTCTATAAGAACCGCCAGAAAAAAATAAAAACCTCAAAACTCAACGAGGTGATGCTTCCTGTCTTTGAAAACAATCCACCTCCGGCCCTGAAAGGGAAATACATTAAGATCAAATACTGCGTACAGCTGGGAACCCCTTCTCCGCAGTTTGTTTTCTTCTGTAATCTTCCGCAGTACGTCAAGGAGCCCTACAAGCGCTATGCAGAGAACCAACTTCGAAAGCATTTTGGATTCACGGGCGTACCGATTGAGGTATACTTCCGACAGAAATAAAACCTATCCCCACAGGCCCTTTGGGCCTCTGGGGCTTTTTTTTAACTAATTCCAACCGACAACACCCCCTCCCTATGGTATATAATCTTTCCCAGGAACCTTCCTTACTTACCAGCTGGATCAATGAACTAAGAGACATTAGCGTCCAGAGTGACCGCATGAAATTCCGACGCAATCTCGAGCGCATCGGAGAAATCGCAGCCTACGAGATAAGTAAGCAACTCCCGTATACTAAGTGCACCCTACAAACGCCCCTGGATAAGTGTGCCTCCGTGGAGCTTTTTTCTCAGCCGGTGATCACCACCATCCTTAGGGCAGGAGTGCCGCTCTTTCAAGGACTACTCAATTATTTTGATAAAGCAGACTGCGGCTTTGTGGCGGCCTACCGCAAGCACGAAGAGAACGATTATTTCTCTATCAAGCAGGACTACCTTACCTGTCCTAGTATCGAGGGCAGGCCCCTTATCGTGGCCGACCCGATGCTTGCTACGGGAGCCAGCCTTATTGAAGCCCTAAAGGACCTCTTGACCCACGGAACGCCTACGCAGCTGCATATCGTTGCAGCCATCGCAAGTGAGCGGGGGATAGAGACTCTTTCTCAGGCCTATCCCGATGCCCAAATTTGGGTTGGCGCCATCGATCCGCTCCTTACCTCCAAGGGGTATATATCGCCAGGCCTAGGCGATGCAGGCGATCTCTCGTACGGGGAAAAACTACAGCATTAAGAAAGCGCTTCCCTACGAAGGGTATCAATGGCCTGAAGCATTCGTTCGCGTTGGTGCTGTTTTTCCAGCCGCACCGGGGGCGCCTGGCGCACCTTGCAGTCTAGGATGCCACAGCTCTGGCAGGTGACACCCACACTGCGTTCCAAAAGGTTTTCACTTCGTGCAATGCGGAGTTTTTTGATGCTTTGGGAATTTAAATGCAGCCCCAGGCAATAACTACGGTTGGTACCTTCCGAGAATGGATTGCGCTCGGAGGTGGAAAACACCAGATAGCTCTGGCCACTGTCCCTATAATGGGAGATTTGCGCGCCGCTAAGTGTGCTCTGTTCTTCCAGGCGCAAGAGATTGTCCACGGCAATCCACCGCCGGCAGTAATGCTCCTGAATGTGGTTGCGGTGGGGGGCCTGCGGGCGGCTCATATGCAGTTCCTTTATGATCTCAATTACCTCGGAGTCCTTTTTCTTGGTAAAGCAGAGATAAAAAAGATCCTTAAGGCCCAGCTCGTGGGGAAGAATATTGGTAAGCCGGTAGTAAAAGGTCTCGGGAGAGGTGCTAAATTCCCGCATCAGTGTTTCCAGGTCCTTGGGACTAAACTGTGGGGAATCGAGCAGTTCTTTTATCTTGTAACTTAGGCGCTTTTTATCTATTAAGACCGCTCCGGCGAAATACGAGGCGCGGTGGTTGTTTAACAGCTCTTCAAAATTTTTAAAGTCTAGCCAGGAGTAGGTGGTGGGCCGCTCTTTCAGACCCATCAGCTGAAATCCTACTTCTTTGGCTAGGATGAAAAGACGCTGGCTTTTATCTAGCAGATGGCTAAGCATCAGCTTGCGGACTTCAGGAACGTAGAGCGAGCGCAGCTTGGGAGAGGCCCCGTAGCGGGTAAGCTCCTTGGTTTCTACCCGAAGCGCAAACTTCTTTTCAAGTACTTCCAGTAGGGCCTCTTCTTGCAGCGGGCCCGTGCCACATTGCGGGTGCTCTTGTACAAACTCCTTAGCATACTGTTCCAGATCCGGAAAATAATTACCGTGCAGCTCCTGGTAGGAACCCAGCACGGCAAAATAGAACTGCTCCTGGGAGAGGTTATGGTGGCGTGATATGCTGATTAAGGCATGGATGAAGGCGCTGACCTTGGTGGGCGCATCACTTAGGATGGAGACCAAGGAAGAGCGGCTGATGCCAAAGAGCTCCAGGGGGATTTCCCGAAAGAATGCACTCTGGGTGATTTCCAGAATGTCTTGTAGGTTCTTACCCAGTTTGGTGGAGACCAGATCGTCGAAATCGACTTGCAGTGCCTGGGAAAGAAGGTTTATTTTCTCGGGCTTGGGGTATTTCTTGCCTTTTTCAATTTCGTTTAAATAGGATTTGGAAAGGCCCGTATGGCGTGAGAGGTCCTGGAGGGACCACTTTTTATCCTGACGGAGTTCCCGGAGCTTGAGTCCAAATACGGTCTTGATATAATGGGTATCGCGTTGCATTCTGATTAGAAAAAGGTGGCTTGCGGGGGAAAGTTCCGCCCTCTAAAGGTATGAATAAAGTGCTAGTAGATGCATACAAATTTTTAAAATTATTTTAGCGAACGTTCGCTGTTAGTGAAAGTTTTTTTATAAGTTTGTTTCCATACCAAACATTAGGTCTATGGAAATCAGTACACTAACAATTCATTCCGAGAAGCGCTATCCGCAAATTTTAACCCAACAGGCCCTGCAATTTCTTGAGGCGCTCCACGGGCAGTTTGAATCAATGCGTAGTGGTCTTCTTTTAGAGCGGGCCTCAAGGGCAATTCTCTACCACAGCGGGGTGCTTCCCAGTAAGGACCCTTCCACTGCCGCCCTGCGCAATGCACCTTGGCAATGTGCTGCTGCTCCAAAGGACCTAAGGGACCGAAGGGTGGAAATCACCGGTCCGGTAGAGCGGAAAATGGTGATCAATGCGCTCTCCAGTGGAGCCAATTGTTTCATGGCGGATTTCGAGGACAGCAATTCCCCTACGTGGAGCAATTGTATGGAAGGGCAGGAGAATCTTAAGGGCGCCGTAGCGGGAAATCTTAGCTACACCTCCCCAGAGGGCAAACACTACGCGCTGGGGGAAAACACCGCCACCCTTTTGGTGCGTCCCCGGGGCCTGCATCTAGAGGAAAGGCACCTAAGGGTAGGTGGCAAGCCTTTAAGTGCCTCCTTGGTGGACTTTGGCCTGTTCTTTTTCCATAATGCCAAAGCACTTATAGAGAAAGGATCCGGTCCCTACTTTTATCTTCCTAAGCTCGAGCACTATCTCGAGGCACGGTGGTGGAACAAAGTGTTTGAATTCGCTCAAAACTACCTTTCCATTCCCCAAGGAACCATAAAGGCTACGGTACTTATAGAGACCCTTCCGGCCGTCTACTGCCTGGACGAGATCCTCTACGAACTTCGCTACCACAGCGCAGGACTGAATTGTGGCCGCTGGGACTATATATTTTCCTGGCTGAAGGTACTTGGGCGAAGGCCAGAGTCTTTACTTCCGGACCGCAGTCAGATCACTATGGATACGCCAATGATGAAAGCCTACACGCAGAAGGTTGTGGAGGTATGCCACCGCAGGGGTGTACATGCCATGGGCGGAATGGCGGCGCAGATTCCTATTAAAGAGGACCGTGAGAAAAATGCCCTGGCAATGGAAAAAGTACGAAAGGACAAGCTCCGCGAAGTACTCGACGGACACGACGGTACCTGGGTCGCCCATCCCGGATTGGTTTCTCTGGCTAAAGAGGTTTTTGATACGCATATGCCTGGGCCCAACCAGATAGACAAAAAGCTAAAATCCGATATGATGGGAATGCAGGCCCTGTTAACCCCGCCAAATGGCAGCATCTCGGAGCAGGGCGCGCGCACCAACATCAATATCAGTCTTCTGTATCTGGAGAGCTGGCTGGAAGGACGCGGCGCCGCTGCACTGTACCACCTGATGGAAGATGCGGCCACGGCGGAGATTTCCCGCATGCAGATCTGGCAGTGGCTCTACCACGGCGCCACCACCAAGGAAGGCGTGCGTATCGACAGAAACCAGGTGGAGAAGTGGATAGCCTTAGAATTTGAATCCCTTGCCGCACTCCGGCAACCACCACAAAACCTCAAGACACTTACCACGGCGCGCAGCCTTCTGGAGTCCCTGGTTTTTGACGAGGTGCCGCCGGAGTTTTTGACGCTTCGCGCCTACAAGCTGCTGAAATGACCTACTACTAAATTTTAAAACTCCACCCTATGAACAGAGAAAACCAAGCCCAAGAGCTTACTTTACAATGGAAAAACAATCCCCGTTGGAAAGGTATCCAAAGACCCTATACTGCCACGGATGTACTGGAGCTAAGGGGAAGTTACCGCATTGAGTATTCCATTGCGCGTATGATGAGTGAGAAACTCTTTAACAAACTCTCCAGTGAGGCCTACGTCTCGGCACTTGGCGCTCTAACCGGCAACCAGGCCGTCCAGGAGGTAGATGCTGGCCTTGAGGCCATTTACCTAAGTGGATGGCAGGTGGCGGCCGATGCCAACCTCTCCGGAGAGATGTATCCCGACCAGTCGCTCTATCCCTCGGATTCGGTTCCTGCGGTGGTCAGACGCATCAACCGGGCGCTTCTTCGTGCAGACCAGATCCAGTCGCTGGGAGCCGGCAGTGAGCGAAAGGAATATCTGGTTCCTATCGTTGCCGATGCCGAGGCAGGATTTGGGGGCAATCTCAATGCCTTCGAGCTGATGAAACAGATGATTGAAGCCGGAGCCGCAGGGGTGCATTTTGAAGACCAGCTCTCCTCGGCAAAAAAATGCGGCCATTTGGGAGGAAAAGTGCTGGTACCTACACGGGAAGCGGTCGATAAGCTTATAGCCGCAAGGCTTGCAAGCGATGTACTAGACGTCCCTACGCTACTTATCGCTCGCACCGATGCCGATGCCGCGGACCTTCTTACTTCCGATATCGACCCCTACGACCATCCCTTTATAACGGGAGAGCGTACCAGTGAGGGCTTTTACCGCGTACGCTGCGGGGTGGAGCAGGGCATAAGTAGAGGTCTTGCCTACGCGCCCTATGCGGATCTTATCTGGATGGAAACCTCCAATCCTGATCTGGAGCACGCACGCAGGTTTGCCGAAGGTATCCACGCGAAATTTCCGGGCAAGCTTCTTGCCTACAACTGTTCTCCTTCGTTTAACTGGGCTGCCAGACTCTCGGTTAGCGAGATGGAGACTTTCCATAAGGAGCTTGCAGCGATGGGCTATAAGTTTCAGTTCATCACTCTGGCCGGGTTCCATGCGCTCAATACCTCCATGTTTGAACTTGCCCGCGCATACAAACAGCGGGGAATGGCAGGCTATTCGGAGCTTCAGGAGCGGGAATTTGCGCTCCAGAAAGAAGGTTTTAGGGCCGTAAAACACCAGAGTTTCGTAGGAACAGCCTATTTTGATAGGATTCAGACGGTAATTACTTCCGGCCTTTCCTCCACCACCGCTCTGGAAGGATCCACCGAGACCGAGCAGTTCCACTGATTGCTCGATTGGCATTAGGCTATAATAAAGAAGCGGCGTACTTTATGGTGCGCCGCTTCTTCTATTAACTGATTTTCTTACTTATCCAGATGCTCTTCGAAGTGCTCCAGAATCCTGCGGTATTCGTCGTACCAGGAGCTCGTTTCTCTAAAACCGTGGGCTTCCACCGGATAGGACGCAAGTTCCCAACCGGTTTTCCCCTCCTCGATAAAGCGCTGGGAAAGGCGCACGATATCCTTATACTCCACATTGTCGTCCACCATTCCGTGCAGCATCAAGAGGGGATCGGAAAGATTACCTGCAAAATAAATGGGAGAAGATTTGCGGTAGGCCTCGGGATCGGTCTCAGGAAAATTCAGGATGTTGGAAGTATAGCCGTGGTTGTAGTGCGCCCAGTCGGTCACCGAACGCAGCGCGGCGCCTGCCCCAAACGATCCGGGCTCGGTAAGAAGAGCCATAAGGGTAATGAATCCGCCATAACTTCCTCCGTAAATTCCCACCTTTTCCGGGTCCACTCCGTAGTTTTCTACCAGAAACTTCTTGGCATCGAGGTGGTCGCTAAGGTCCTTTCCACCCATATGGCGGTAGATTCCTGTGCGGTGCTCCCTGCCGTATCCGTCGCTTCCTCGGTAGTCCACATCCATAACCGTATATCCTTTTCTAGAGAGCAGTTGGTGGAACATAAATTCCCGATGGTAGCTGGACCAATAGTGGTGGGCATTCTGCAGATAACCGGCTCCGTGCACAAAAAGTACGGCGCGCCCATTGGATGCTCCCTGTGGCGGGTATACCCGGGCGTATACCGTGGCTTTATCCCGGGCTTGAAACGAGACGACCTTTGGAGGGGTGTAGCCTTGGGCATGAAAGGAAGCTGTAGTGGAGTGGGTAAGTTGCAGGAGCGCAGGTGCTTTCTTGTTTTCTGCCAAATAAAGTTCCCAGGGCTTGGTGGAGAGCGATTTGCGCACCAGAAGCTGATTCTCCCTAGGGGAGAGCAGTACCTCGTGGGCTCCCTCGCCGGAAAGCAGTGCGACCATTGCTCCGCCCCCAGTGCTTAGGCGGTAAAAATCCCTTTTTCCGGGATGCGACGTGTTGGTATGAAGGTAGAAGGTCTTTTTATCGCGGGAGAGATCTACCCCACGCACTTCCCAAGGGCCACTGGTTAGCTGCTTTTTCTCTAGGGTTTTGGTATCGACCGTATATAAATGGGAGTAGCCCGAAGCTTCGCTTTGGTAGAAGAGCGTCTTATCGTCCGAGAGGAAGCCCATTCGGCCCAGTGAAAATGGCTGGGAGGGGATTCCAGGCCCTCCAATCCACGCAGGGTCGTTTTGGTGGTCCAGTATCCGGTAGGTGAGGCGGTCCAGATCCAGGGACAGTATCCATCGGTCCTTGTGGTCCTGGGTGCGGACGTCCACCACGGCAAGGGTACCGGCCTCATTGAATACGGCGCGGGAGAAGGATAGATGCCTTGGTGTTTTTTGCTCTGAGGCGGCTCCAGAAGCATTGGATGCAGTAAGTTTATCTAGATTGATAAACCCTACGGAATCCAGCACTTTGGAGTAGACACCAAGGCGCGCAGGGAAAAGATTATCCACCGAAACCTTGGATTTTATATTCTGACTTTGGTTGTACCCGTCCTGGGTTATAAACACCCCCATGAGCTCTCGCCGCTGCTGGGGTCTTTTTCCTTCGGCAAAGACCACATGCGCTCCGCTCGGGGAAGGGGAAAGATTGAAGATATCGTTTCCGGTTCCAAAGGCTTTAGGAAACTCTTTTGCAAAGCGCTCCTGCTGTCGTTTTTGAAATTCCGTGCGCTCCTTGGAGTCGCGCACGTACTCAAAGAGTTCACTCTGCTGGAGGCTCAGAAAGTTCTCTTTGGGCGCTTTTTTCTCGGTAGACTGCGCTACGAAATGGGTGGTCTGCACCAGGCTTGCCTGGGGGGCGCTGTAACGGAAGATGTTTCCAGCCATCTGAAGATAAAGCGTACCGCTACTGCTTCCTTTACTCATTTGCCCGATGTGGTCTTTGGTATGCAGGATTTTTTCTAGGGTATCTTTGCTGGCATCGTACCGGTAGAGGCTTCCACGTGAAAGCACATAATAGGTCTTGTAGTCCCAGGTTTCCCACTGCCCCCGGTGGGCTAGTATCTGCTCGGTGGTTGCTTTTTGGGCGTTTTTTGTGTCCAGGTCCATGTAGTAGGTGGTCTTTTCCACTTCTGCGTCCGGATTCCATTCAAAAAGTATGGCCTTTCCGTTAAGGGCCCAGGAAGGACGCTCGGGGGTAAATCCAAAAAATTCCTCTCCTTTCATGATTTCGGAGAGCTCTGTAAGGTCTTTCTGTGCGTAGAGGGAAAGGGATAGCAGCGTGAGCAGTAGGGTAAGAAGATGTTTCATGGGATGGGACAGATAGTTTAAGAGCCTAGCGAAGTGCTTCTGGTAGGGGTAGTTAGGGTTTCGGGGCACTAAAATAAGAAAAAAACCGCTACAAAGGCTCTTAGGTCCTTCTGGGGCCCACTACCACAAATTGTAGTATCTTTGCCGCATGATTCGTATCACTAAAATTTTCACTTTTGAGTCCGCCCATGTACTGCACAATTACGATGGGAAGTGTAAGAATATGCACGGTCATTCCTACAAACTCTTTGTAACGGTAAAGGGTGCGCCTATTGCGGATCCAAGCCATCCCAAGAACGGTATGGTGGTGGATTTTTCCGACATTAAGAAAATCGTTCAAGAGGAAATTATCTCCCAGTGGGACCACGGGGTACTGGTCAATGCCACTACCGAGCATAAGAAGCTTGGCCAGAGCCTGGAGCTTCAGGGGCATAATGTGATTTTTGCTCCCTTCCAGCCCACCTGTGAGATGATGCTCTACGCCATTGCAGAGAAAATCTCCCGGCGCCTGGATCCTTCCTTGGAGCTGGTATACTTGAAACTCCACGAAACGGAAAATTCCTACGGGGAATGGTTTGCCTCGGACCAGAAAACCAACTAGAATACTAATCCAACATGAAAACCATTCGTCTAGAGCCTGGAGAAAAGGTGTATTTTGCTTCCGACCAGCATTTTGGATCGCCTTCTTTTAAAGAAAGCAGGCAGAGGGAACTGCTGTTTATTGCCTGGCTTGAGGAGATACGAAAAGACGCCAAGGTGCTTTTTCTCATGGGGGATTTGTTTGACTTTTGGCACGAATGGAAGCATGTAGTACCCAAGGGGTTTGTGCGCGTACTGGGAAAACTCGCGGAGCTTAGCGACCAGGGTATCGAGATTCATTTTTTTATTGGAAACCACGACCTTTGGATGAAGGACTATTTTGAGCGGGAGATTGGCGCCAAGGTGTATTTCTCCAAGCAGTATTTTACCATCGGCGGAAAGGAGTTTCTTTTGGCCCACGGCGATGGTCTGGGACCAGGAGACAAAGGCTACAAGCGTATGAAACGTCTTTTTACCAATCCTTTGGCCCAGTGGGCATTCCGGTGGCTACACCCCGACCTTTCCATGCGTCTGGCACTCTACCTCTCTACCAAGAACAAACTGATCTCCGGAGAGGAGGATAAAAAGTTCCTGGGCGAAGACAAGGAGTTTCTTATCCTGTACTCCAAAGCCAAGCTCAAGGAAAACCCCGTGGATTATTTCCTCTACGGCCACCGGCACCTGCCCATGGTCTTGCCCATACGAGAAAAAGAGCGCCAGGCGCTTTATATAAACCTTGGCGATTGGATTAGTTACTTTACCTACGGGGAATTTTCCACGGAATTCAAACTTCTGGAGTATCCCTCCAAACGTCCATTTACCAGCGAGCACTAAATGCAAAGAGCGTCTTTATTTACCATTTCCAGCCAAGAGGACTTCCTTAAGCGCAGTCTAGAGACTTTTCACTACCAGTATAAGCATGTAGAGGTCTACAGAAGGTTTGTGGACTATCTGGGAAAGGACCCCTCTGGGGTCAAGGATCTTTACTCCATCCCGTTTCTGCCTATCGAACTATTTAAAAACCACCGGATCTGGGACAGCTCCAAGCCCTTTTCCCCGGAAATTCTTACCTTTAAAAGCTCGGGTACGACCGGCATGGAGCGTTCGGTACATTATGTTGCCGATCCCCTGCTGTACCAAGAGAGCATCGAGCGCAGCTTCGTGCAGTTCCTGGGCTCCCCGAAGGAGCGGGTGGTTCTGGGGCTGCTTCCCAGCTATCAGGAAAACGGGGACTCCTCTCTTATTTATATGGTAAACCATCTGATGCAAGAGTCCGGGCGCAAGCAAAACGGGTACTACCTCTACGACCATAAGGCCCTTTCCCATCAGCTTGCTGCTTTGGCAGAAAGAAGAATCCCGGTGCTGCTTTTCGGGGTCTCTTTTGCCCTTTTGGATTATCTGGAAAGTGAGGGGGATAAATCGTTCTTAAAACACCTTGATCTGACGGTTCTTGAAACCGGAGGCATGAAAGGCCGCAAGGAAGAAATCACCAAGGAAGTGCTCTTGGAGGAGCTTCGCCAAGGATTTTGCACCGAGAAGATTTATTCGGAATATTCCATGACCGAGCTGCTTTCCCAGGCCTATGCGTTAGAGGATAACCTCTACAGAACTCCGCCCTGGATGCGCGTCCTTATTCGCCAGGTGGAGGATCCCCTGCGGTATGTGGAAGAGGGAAGGACCGGTGCCATCAACATCATTGATCTTTGCAATGTGCACAGCTGTGCCTTTATCGCTACTAAGGATTTAGGGCTTTTACAGGGCGGGGGCTTTAAGGTTCTGGGGCGCATGGACAACAGCGATGTTCGGGGCTGCAGTCTTCTGGTGGTGTAAGGACTCGCCCGAGGCCTGATATTTGTATTTCTTAAGGCAAATAAGGACTATGAAAAACAAATTGCTCTGGATTTTTCTTCTCTTAGCTATTCTTGGCTCTGCCCTTCTCTATTTTCTTTTCTTTCAGGCCGCTTCCCTTCCCTCGGAAATACTGTGGGCAGTACTTTTGGTCTTTGGCCTCTTGGTGGGAGGCGCCCTTGGCGCCCTGGTATTTAAAAGCGTAGGCACTAGTTCAAAAGTTCTTACCGAAAGCTCCCACACTATAGCACAGAGCATGCGCAAAGTGTTCAAAGTAGTCTCTGCCGAAGGTCATTTCAATGAAATCTACGACTACCGGGAATCCAAAAAGCTTTTTAATTTTATTCCCTCCATAAAAAAGGCTTTGGTCATCGTGGAGGCGAAAGTTCTGGTAGGGTATGATTTTGAGAAGCTTCAGTGGGAACTGGATCCCGTATCGCGAAAGGTCCGATTAAAGTCCTTTCCCGCGCCCGAGATCCTCTCCACAGAGACCGACTACAAATACTACAATATCGAGGAGCAGTTTTTTAATCTTTTTTCCAAGGAAGACCTTTCCCGGATTCAGAAACAAAGCAAGGCGCAGGTCATTGAGGCGGCGCGCAAATCCGAGCTGCCGAAAGTAGCCGCAGAGCAGATGCAGATGCTCCTTACCGAACTTCTTAGTGGAAAGGACTACACCCTAGAGAATCCCGAGCTTATCGCGCAAAGCACTAACCGACTGGAACTAGCCCCAAAGGCCTTCTAAGAGCTTCCTGGAATACGTAAGCGGTTTTACGCTGTAAAATCCGTACTTTTGCACCCAATTAAAACAGACGCGATACTATGCTTTCAGTTCAGGGACTAGGCCTCCACCATGCCGGTAATTACCTTTTCAGGGATGTGAATTTCACCATCAAACGCAGCGACAAGGTAGGTCTTGTAGGTAAGAACGGTGCAGGGAAATCCACCCTGCTCAAAATTCTCTCCTCCGAGATTAATTTTTACGAAGGCCAGGTTACTACCGAGGGAAACATCACCATAGGTTTTTTAAAGCAGGACCTGGAATTTGTCAAGGGGCGTACCGTCTGGCAGGAAACCATGCAGGCGTTTGAGCAGATCAACCTATGGAAACAGGAGCTGGAAAAAGTTAACCAGGAGCTCGCTACCCGTACCGACTACGAGAGCGAGTACTACCACGATTTAATCCACCGCATGACGGATTTAAACGACCTCTTGCACCACCACGATGCCTACAACCTGGAAGGGGACATGGAGAAAGTTCTTCTTGGACTGGGCTTCAAGGCGCAGGATTTCGAGCGGATCACCGATACGTTTTCCGGAGGATGGCGCATGCGTATCGAACTGGCAAAGCTGCTGCTTCAGAATAACGATCTGCTCCTGCTCGATGAGCCTACCAACCACCTGGATATGGAGAGTATCATCTGGCTGGAGAATTTCCTCAAGGACTATACCGGTGCCATCGTGCTGGTAAGCCACGATAAGCAGTTCATGACGGCAGTGTGTAACCGTACTTTTGATGTAAACAACCGTAAGGTGGACGACTATAAGGCCAACTATTCCAAGTATCTGGAACTTCGCAAGGAGCGCCGTGAGAAATTGGAACAGGCAAAGAAGAACCAGGACAGTGAGATAAAGCAGATGGAGGATAACATCAACCGCTTCCGCGCCTCGGCTACCAAAGCCTCCTTTGCACAGTCCCTTATTAAGAAACTGGAAAAGATAGAGCGTATAGAGCTCGACAATGAGGACGTCTCTAAATTCAACATACGTTTTGTACAGAGTGTGGTACCGGGCAAGGTTATATTCGAGGCAGAAAATCTAGGCAAGGCCTACGAGGGGAAGCAGGTGTTTGACGGCGTGGATTTCTTCGTGGAACGCGGAGACCGTATTGCACTTCTGGGGCAGAACGGGCAGGGTAAGACCACGCTGGCAAAGATTCTAACGGGCCAGATCAAGGACTATACCGGCAGCTGGACCTTAGGGCACAACGTGAATATTGGATACTTTGCCCAAAACCAGGAAGAGGTGCTTACTCCGGGAAAAACCGTCCTGCAGGAGGCCGAGGACGCAGCCACCGAGGAAACAAGGCCGCGGGTGCGGGACCTACTGGGAAATTTCCTTTTCAGCGGGGAAGACGTCAACAAGAAGACCCAAGTGCTCTCCGGAGGGGAGCGGAACCGTCTGGCACTTTGTAAGCTGCTGCTTCGTCCCTTCAATACCCTGATCATGGACGAACCTACCAACCACCTCGATATCCAAAGTAAGGAGATCATCAAGATGGCACTCAATAAGTTCGAGGGTACCCTTATTGTTATTTCCCACGACCGGGAGTTCCTTCAGGGGCTTGCCGACAAGATCTTCGAGTTTAGGGACGGGCACATGAAAGAGTTTTTGGGCAATATAGACGAGTACCTGGAGTACCGCCAGAAGGAAAGCATTCGGGAGATATCCATGGAGAAGGCTATCCTAAAGCAGCGGGGTGACTCTGGAAAAGAGCCGGTAGTAGAGGCCCCTGTGGAGACTCTGTCCACAGGCAAAGAACCAAAGGAGCAGGAAAAGCCTGCCTTTCTTAGCCGCGAGGAGAAGAACCTTAGAAACCAGCTCAAAAAGAGCGAGGAAAAGATAACCGACTACGAGAAGGAAATCTCGCAGCTTGAGCTGCTCTTTTCGCGCACCAATCCTACGGAAAAGGAACTGGAAAAATACGAGGCGCTCAAGAAAGAGCTCTCAGAGGCCATGCAGCAGTGGGAAGATACTGCGCAGGCGCTGGAAGCCTACAGTTAAGGGTACTAGGCAGGTGCTGGTGGAAAGCCAAAATTTTGGTATTTTTACTTTTTTAAAGTAAAAACTTTTTTCCATGCGTACATTAAAATGCACCCTTGCGCTCTTGGCTCTTTCTATTCTTAGCTTTGCGCAAAACCAAAAATTCACTATGGCTGAGGCCATAAACGGCATGCGCTCGAGTCTGGCAGTGGAGAACATCTCAGGATTTACATTCACTCCCGACGGTAAATCCTATCTGCAGTCTACGCCGAAAGGGTATCTAATCTACGATCTTTCTACTGGAAAATCCGATACCCTGTTGTCCTACCACCAGCTTTCCCTGCAGCAGCCTTCCCTTAAGCGTCCGTACGGGCTTTCCTACCAAGAGAATGGAGCAATTACCCTGCGCGACGGGTCAGGCTTCTACTTCTTTGAAAACCAGAAGGGCAGCTACAAGCTAACCCCTTGGGCAGGTCTGCCTAAAGAGGCGCAAAATGTGGTGGTACTAAATAAGCAAAATGCAGTGCTTTATACTAAGGCCAACAACCTCTACATCCTTAAAGACGGCAAGGAAAAAGCCATCACCAGCGAGACTAGTCCACACATTATTTCCGGGCAAAGTGTCCATAGAAACGAATTTGGTATCAGTGGAGGTATCTTTACGGCAAAGCAGGAGAGCAAAGTGGCCTTCTACCGAATGGACGAGAGTATGGTAAAGGACTATCCGGTAATTGACTGGTCCAAGGTGCCGGCCGAAAATAAAAACATCAAATACCCTATGGCCGGAAGTACTTCGCATCAGGTTACTTTGGGTATTTACGATATTTCCCAAGAGCAAACCGTATTTCTGGATATTGAGGGCGATAAGGAGCAGTACCTTACATCGGTCACGCTGAGCCCTGATGAGAAAAGTATATTTGTGGGCGTACTTAACCGCGATCAGAACCACCTAAAACTCAATCAGTACGATACCCAGACCGGAAAATTCCTAAGGACGCTCTTTGAGGAACGCAGCGATAAATACGTCGAGCCACAGAACCCTTTGAGCTTCTTTCCTGGTTCCACCACCGATTTTATATGGCAGAGCCAACGTTCGGGCTACAACCACCTCTACCACTACCACGTGGACAAAGGTCTGGTGGGGGCCCTTACCAAGGGTGAGTATCTAGTAAGCGAACTTTTGGGTTTCAACGCCAAGAAGAAGGAGGTGTACTTTGTATCCACAAAGGACACGCCCCTGGAAAGGCACCTCTATAAAGTGAACTGGGATACCTACCGCATGGAGAAGCTGTCCAGAGAACCCGGTATGCATTCCTTTCAGATGAGTCCTGGAGGGGAGTGGATCTACGACAGCTATTCCAATGCCACCACACCGAGAAAGATAGTACTGCATCAGACCTCGACAGGAAAGACCCGTACGCTACTAAGCAGCGCGGATCCTTTAAAGAACTACCTGCGCCCTGAGGTGCGAAGCATAACCCTTCAGGCCTCGGATGGAACTCCGCTTTATGGAAAGCTGGTGCTGCCAACCGATTTCGATCCCAAAAAGAAATATCCTGTGGTGGTGTATCTGTACAATGGTCCCCACCTGCAGCTTATAACCAACTCCTTCCCCCAATCCGGAAACCTCTGGTACGAATATATGGCCCAGCGCGGGTACATCGTCTTCTCGATGGACGGTAGGGGCTCCTCGGGACGCGGACTGAAATTTGAACAGGCGGTATTCAGGGATATGGGAACCTTAGAGATGGAAGACCAACTCCAGGGCGTACGCTATTTAAAATCCCTTCCCTATGTAGATTCCAGCATGATGGGCGTGCACGGATGGAGCTACGGAGGATTCATGACTACCTCCCTGATGCTTCGCCATCCGGACGTCTTTAGGGTGGGTGTAGCCGGTGGTCCCGTAATAGACTGGAGTATGTACGAGGTGATGTACACCGAACGTTATATGGATTCTCCACAGCAAAACCCCGAGGGGTATAACCGGGCGAACCTCCTGAGCAAAGTAGAGAACCTTAAAGGCAAGCTGCTTCTCATTCATGGTGCTCAGGACGATGTCGTGGTATGGCAGCATTCCATTAATTTCCTAAAAGCAGCCGTGGATAAAGGCGTGCAGCTGGACTACTTTGTCTATCCGGGTCATGCCCATAATGTGATTGGAAAGGACCGGGTGCACCTGATGGAAAAAGTAACAGAGTATTTTGATGCGCATCTTAAGCCTTAGCGCAGATTAGCGCTTATTGATATTCCAAGGACCCGATGCCCCTATAGGCTTCGGGTTCTTTTTTTGCTTTTTATAAAAGGTTAGACTACGGCGGCTTTTAACTTGAGACTCCAGACAAAGGTGAATTCCGATACGGTATCCCCCGAGGCGTCGACTCCTTTGGAATGGAGCTCCAGGATAAGAGGCTCCTGGTGCAGTGTCAGGGTATCCAGTGCCCGGGTGATGGCTTCTCCCTCAGAGCAGGTGAAGGTTATCTTTCCGCGCGCCTTTTTGGTAAATACCGCAGAATTTTCTCTGACCAGCATCGATACTTTCAAATCCCTTCTGGAGATAAGGTCTGCCAGAAGGATTCCTGTGGAAAATTCCCCGGCCATGCCCTGGACTGCCCAGAACATGCTTTGGAAGGGATTCTGGCTCAGATAACTTAGTGCCACGCGCGTGGTGCAGCTCTGTGGCGAGAGTTTTTTTACCCGGACGCCGGCCAAAAAGGCAATGGGAATCTTTGCAAGAAGGTAGAGGTTGTACGCAGAGGGTTTCATACCCTAAAGGTACGCCCACAAATCTTATTTTTTCGTACTAACCGTTATGTGCTGCGTACTACTTAAGGTCTTTGGCCCTTTTCAGATGCTCGGTGGAGGGCTCCATACCACTGAAGGAGCGAAACTGTTTCCACAGATCCTTGGAATTGCCCACCGAGAGTATGGTCCTTTGAAAATGCTGGGCTTCCTCAGGCCGCATGCCTCCACGGCGCTGTACCGCTTCCCAGGCCGTATAGGAAAGAATATCCGACCAGACGTATCCGTAATAACCTGCGCTGTATCCCTCACCCCATATGTGGGCGAAATAAGGGGAATAATACCGCAGGGGCACGGGGCTTTTGTCCAGACCTAGATTTTTCAATGCTGCCGCTTCAAACTCCTGGGCAGAGGTGATTTGTGAAGGTTTGCGGATTCGGTGCCACTGCAAATCCAGTGCGGCCGCCGCGACCTTTTCGGTATAGAGGTACCCGGAGCCGAAATTTTGAAGCGCCAGGACTTTGCGTCTTATTTCCTCTGGCATAGGGGAAAGCGTTCGGTAGTGCCTCGCATAGCCTTGCAGCACGGAAGGTTCAAACATCAGAAACTCATGGAACTGCGAGGGAAATTCCACGAAATCCTTGGGCGTGGACGTACCCGAGAGGGTAGGGTACTGCACGCTGGAAAGGATTCCGTTAAGTGCATGGCCGAACTCGTGAAAAAGTTTTCGTGTTTCGTCCAGACTCAGTAAGGTGGGGCGCTGGGGAAGGGGTTTGGGAAAATTAAATACGTTTAATAAGACGGGCTTTTGTCCGGTGAGGTGGGACTGCTCGTAGATACTGCTCATCCAGGCCCCGTCGGGTTTTCCTGCGCGTGAGTACATATCCAGGTAGTACAGGGCAATGGGTTTCAGGTCCCTGTCCTGCACTTCGTACACCATGACGTCCCCGTGGTAGACCGGGAGGTCCTTTCGTTCCTTGAAGTGCAGTCCGTAGTATTTTTGTGCCGAGGCAAAGACTCCGTCGTGAAGTACGCTGCGTACATCAAAATACTGCTTAATATCCTGTTGGTTGATTCCGATTTCTTCTTTTTTCAGGCGCTCTGAAAAATAGAGGTAGTCCCAGGGCTCCAGAGTGATTTCAGGATGCGTTCTGCGCGCAAATTCCTGCAAGGTTTTGTGCTCGGTCTCGGCCTTACGCTCCGAGGGTCCCAGGAGCTGTTCGAGCATCTTTAGGGCTTGGGAGGAACTCGAGACCATCTGATTCTTAAGCCTTAGGTCGGCATAGGTCTTAAAGCCCATGATCTTTGCTTTCTCAAGACGCAGTCGTGCTATCTGCGTAATTAATTCGCGCGTGTCGTTCTCATCGTTCTTCTCTGCGCGCTGGCGTGAGGCGTGGTATATGCGCTCTCTTAGCGCGCGGTTGTCCAGCTCGCTTAGGTAATGCTGCTGGGTGGTTTCTGAGAGCAGCAGCAGGTATTTCCCTTGGTGGCTGGCGTTGCGCGCATCGTTCTGGGCGCGCGCCAAAAGGGAACTGGAAAGACCCTCGAGCTGGCTACGGTCTGAAATAAGTACTGAGGCTTTTCTTTTCGCCCGGGAAAGACGTATTTGGTACTGCGCCGAGAGGGCTGCCAGCTGGGTATTGGTTTCCTTTAGCGCTGCTTTTTTGGAAGGATGGAGTCGCGCTCCACTCAGGAGCATGGTTTGAAGGTAATGCTCTTTTAGGCGCAATTCCTCTTCAGAGAGTCCTTTGCTGCGTATTTTCTTAATTCTGCGGTAGAGCCTTGGATCCGAATACATGCTGCTTTCTAGGGCTGCCATCTGCGGCATAAACTCCTTTTGGAGGCTGTGCAGGTGGGGGTCGGTATCCACTGCGGAGAGCACGAAAAATACGCCCTTGACCCTACGAAGCGGCTCCTGAGCACGCTCCAGGGCCTGGAGCGTATTTTCAAAGGTGGGTCTTGAGGTGTCCTCAAGTATTTGTTTTAGCGCATTTTGTTGGTACAGTAATGCCTGGGTAAAGGCCGGGGCATAATGGTAGTCCCTTATCTTGGAAAAATCTGGAGCCTGGAAGTCCAGATTACTTGGCTCTAGCAGCGGATTGGACGCTTGGGATCCAGGCGTACTTTGGGCACTGGTCCAAAGGAAAGAGAGAAGAGATACTAAAACTATAAAGAAGTTTTTAGACATTGAGAGAGGATTTGCTTTCTTAAAAAACCGCCCAAGATCTTCTTAGGCGGTCTGATTCCAATTTTCGTGGTTATTGCTTTCGTACGGAAAAAGTCCGGAGGGAGTAGTTACCTTCCCCTTTAAATAAACCACCGTAAAAAGATCCGTAATCGTACTATAGATCCTTTCCCGGTGTTTTGTTAACATTTTCCCAATTTTTCACAAAGATATTCAAAGACGCGGGTAAAAAGTACTTTGCTGCAAATGATGTAACAAAGTGGAGTTATTTTGAAAAGTATAGGCATTAGCTGCCTATTGATGGGTATGGTATAAATAAAAATCCCAAGTGGAGTAGCCGTTGAAAAAGGATGCAAACATTAAGCAGGCAATAAAAAACCGGCCGCGAAAAATTTTTCACGTCCGGTTTTTTTACATAATTCTGCTCTAGTTCAGAACTAGTTTGTAAATCCTTTGCTTTTCAGAAGTGCGGAAATCTCCGGATCCTTTCCAGTGAAATCACGGAACGTCTTGTTAAGGTCCACGGAGTTACCTACGGAAAGGATGTATTTTCTAAAGCGCTCTCCATTCTCGCGCGTCATTCCACCGTTTTCAGTAATGTACTGCCATGCCGATGCATTAAGAAGATCTGCCCACATATAGGCATAGTAGCTAGCACTGTATCCTCCACCCCAGATGTGTGCAAAGTAAGGGGAATGGTAGCGTGGTGGTACTTCACTTAAGTTAAAACCGTACTTGGACAGTACCTCTTTCTCAAACTCCAGTGTAGGTTTAAGTTGCGCCTGATTTTCCACGGAGTGCCAGTTCATATCAATCGTGGCGGCCGAGACCAGTTCGGTGGTAGCATACCCTTGGTTGAAACTCAGGGCTTTCTTGATTTTGTCCACTAAGCTCTGTGGCATGGGTTTCCCCGTCTCGGCATGCAGCGCATAGTTCTTCAGTACGGAAGGCTCCAGGGCGAAGAATTCGTTTATTTGGGAAGGAAGTTCCACAAAGTCTCTTGGCACGGCGGTGCCGGCTAGTGTTGGATAGTTTTGGTTGGAGAAAAGCCCGTGGAGGGTATGTCCAAATTCATGAAACATGGTCGTTACATCGTCGTAGGAAATTAGTGCAGGTTTTCCTTGTGGCGGTTTCTGATAATTACATACGTTGAGTATGACCGGCTGTTGTCCCAGCAAATGGCTCTGTCCTACCATAGCACTCATCCAGGCGCCCCCGTTCTTGGTTGGGCGCGAGAAAAAGTCTACGTAGTAGAGTGCCATAGATTTGCCGTCTTTATCAAAGATTTCGTAGGTGAGCACATCAGGATGGTAGACTGGAAGATCCGTTCTTTTCTTGAAGGTAATTCCGTAAAACTGCTCTGCGGCATAGAAAACCCCTTTTTCCAGTACATTCATTACTTCGAAGTACGGCTTGATCTCGTTTTCGTCCAAGTCGTACTTTGCCTTCCGTACTTGCTCGGAATAATAGTTCCAGTCCCATGGTGCCAGGGCAAATCCTCCTTTCTGTGCGTCAATTAGGGCTTGAATCTCTGCGCGTTCCTCCTTGGCGCGCTCTACGGCAGGCTTTGCAAGCTGCGCCAAAAGGTCCATGGCCCGCTCAGGGGTCTGCGCCATCTGGTCTTGAAGCTTCCACTCGGCAAAGGATTTTTTGCCCATAAGTTGTGCCTTTTGCATTCTTAAGTAGGCAAGGCGCTCAAGGGTCTGGCGGGTATCGTTTTTATCGCCTTTTTCGGCGCGTTGCCACGAGGCTTTAAAAAGTTTTTCACGCGTGGCACGGTTATGCAAATTTTGAAGCAGTGGCTGTTGGGTAGTATTTAAAAGGGTAAGGAGGTATTTTCCCTCATGGCCCTGCGCCTTGGCATCTGCCGCCGCTGTAGCAATCTGATCGGCACTCAGGCCGTCCAGCTCTTTTACATCAGAAATGAGCACTCCTCCTTCTTCCCTGGCACCTAGAAGCTTGCTGGAAAACTCGGTAGAAAGGGAAGCCAGCTCGGAATTTATTTTCTTAAGTTCTTCCTTTTTCTCTGCGCTTAATGCCGCACCAGAGAGCTCAAAGTCCTGTTTGTAGACTTCCAATAGCTTTTTACTTTCACTGTCTAGTCCGCTTGGATCGATACTAGTGATGCGCTCGTAGAGTTTCTCATTGAGATAGATCTTATCCGAATGGCTTGAAAAGATCGGCGCATACTTCTGACGCAGCGCCTGAAGTTCGGGGTTGGTATGGGCGCCGGTAAGGGTAGAAAATGCGGTGCGTGCACGGCGAAGTACTTCCCCTGCTTTCTCAAGAGCTACAAGCGTGTTCTCAAAAGTGGGGTCCTCGGGGTTGTTGGTAATATTGTAGAGTTCCGCCTCATGTACGGCAAGACCGAAATCAAAAGCAGGAGCAAAATGCTCGTTCTTTATCTTGTCAAATTCCGGGGCTTGGTACTGAAGGGTGCTTCTTTGAAGCAGCGGATTGGATGCTAAGGCGCCCTGCGCCTGAGGAATGGGTTTACGTTCGTTTGTCTGCATGGTATTTTGGCTTGTACAGGCCGTGGTTAAGGCCAGAGAGCTTAGTAAAAATAATGCGGCTATATTTTTCATAAAAAAAAGGTTGCTATTAATTCATAAAGATAGCAATTTATTAAATTTGGAAAACTAAAACCACCTTGCAATGAAAAAACTTCCATTATTAGCATTTAGCCTTCTGCTATTGAATAGCTGCTATGAGAGCAAGGCCGAAAAGTCCATTACCCAGGCCCTTCCTGAGGTGCTCTCACCGGAGTCGAGTGAACCCTTTGAAAAGAAAATAGAACTCTCCATAGAGGAACTTGAGGTATCGAGCGCCATCGAGGCGGAACTCTTTAAGGACGCAAAGGAAAGAATCGTACTGTATGGGCCTAAGGATGAGGTAGAGAACGTGCTTGTAGAGAAGGAAAACGGCAAGATTACCCTTAGGTTTAAGACCGGTCGATTAATTGCGGGGAAACACCAAGTGCGTGCCCGGATCTATGCCACAGATCTCAGCGCAATTGAGAGCAGTGGAGCAGGAAAAATCACGCTCATGGATGAATTTGTCCAGGAAAAGATGGATGTAGTAGTAGGCTCTGGAGGACGCATCAAGGGAAATATTCAGGCCAATGAACTCTCGGTTGTGGCAAGTTCCAGTGGCGAGTACCAAGGCAAGGTATGGGCGCAGGTGTTCTCGGCAGAGGCCTCTTCTTCCGGAAAGATTACGGTAAGTGGACGCAGCAAGAAAGCCGTGCTTCAGGGCTCCTCCTCGGGAAAGATCTCTGCGGAGAAACTTCAGGTGGAAGAGGCAAGCATCCAGGCGTCCAGCAGCAGTGATGTGGTGGTGAGTGTCAGTAGAAAGGCCGATGCTACTGCCAGTTCCAGTGGAGAGGTACGTATACTACGAAAAGGATCCGTGGAAGTTACCCACGAGGAGAACAGCAGCGGTAGAGTCACCGTGCACTAGGGATCATTGCGCACTTCGTCCTCGTCCTGGTCCATCCAGTCGTGGGTGTTGAAGTTTAGATTGTCGTAGGAAAGTAGGGCCTCTTCCCTTTGAATGGTCTCCCTCGTAGTGAAGAATAGATCTTCCCCTCGACCGTACTCGCGCGCTATTTTTCGTAAAGAGGACTTATCGATGGTAGCAAATCGCTTTCCGAGGCGTCTGGCGGCATATTTTCGCATCCCCGTTTCACTCAGTACATCGATAGCCATATCTACGGCCGTTCCAAGGGTTTCCCGGTACACATTGTCAATGCCTTGGTTGATGTAGTGGTAGGCATCCAGCCGGTTCTTGGCCCGCACAAATATTTTAAGCTTTGGATAATGCTCACGTACCATGTCGGCGATATACCGGTTGCTTTCCGTATCGTCCAGACAGAGCACTAGAATCTCTGCATTTTCAATGCCGGCCGCTCTTAATATAGGCATGCGCGTCGCGTCTCCATAGAATACTTTAAAACCGTAACTGCGAAGTAGTTTAATGCGCTCACTGTCGTGGTCCAGTACCGTGGCCGATACTTTACTTGCCCTAAGAAGCCTTCCGACGGTACTTCCAAAGTGTCCAAACCCCACAATAATTACCTTTTTCTCCGAGACAGGGTTGTCCATGATGTCAAACAGCGGCTCGGAGATATGCTCGGAATTGAATTTGGGCGCGATGTAGCGGTCGTAGGAGAGTAAAAGAAGTGGGGTAATCAGCATGGTGATGGCGGTAACGGCCATCATTTGCGAATTTAAGGTCGGACTAATAAGATAAAGCTTCTGAGAATAATTCAAGAGCACGAAGGCAAATTCTCCCACCTGGGAGAGGGCAAAGGCATAGAAGATATTCTGAATTTTCTCAATTTTAAAGAATTTACCCACGCCGTAGAGTACCAGAAGTTTCACTGCCATTACCAGAAGTACGGTAGTGAAAATAAAGAGGGGATCCGCAAGTATGGTGCTGAAGTTTATGGTTGCCCCTACACTTACGAAGAACACCGCCAAAAGGAGTCCCTTGAAAGGATCTATCTGGGCTTCTAGTTCGTGACGGAACTCACTGTTTGCAAGCATCACCCCGGCTAGAAAGGCGCCCAATGCAGGAGAGAGGCCAATAGCGACCATAAGTTCTGAGACTCCAATCACCAAAAATAGCGAGGAGGCTGTAAGCAGTTCGCTCATCCCGGATTTGGATACGTAGCGTAGGAAGGGTACAAAAACGTATCTGCCCAAAAGGATCAAAAAGGCGATGCCCAGGATCACAGTACCTGCCTGCATCCATTCCGGCAGCCGCTGGATAAGGACCTGTATCTCGTTGTCTTCCTTTATTTCGTAGCGGGCTATTAAGGGAAGGACCGCAAGGATAGGGATCACTGCGATGTCCTGAAAAAGAAGGGTGGCAAAGGAGGCCTCTCCGGCCGTTGTTTTAAAAAGATTCTTCTCCTGCAGCATTTGAAGTACAATGGCAGTGGAGGAAAGCGAGAGGCAAAGGCTGATGGCCAGCGCCTGATTGAGTTTCCAGCCTGCAAGAAGGAAAATGCCCAGAAGCAGCCCCACGGTGAGCAGTACCTGGGAGAGTCCCAGTCCTAAAATGCGTTTTCGCATGGACCAGAACTTACGCGGTTCGAGTTCCAGACCTACAATAAAAAGCAGCATGACCACGCCAAATTCCGTGGCGTGCATGATATTGTCCGTTTCCCTTCCCACAAGCTTAAGTACGAAAGGACCTATGATTACGCCCCCAAGAATGTATCCGACCACCGAGCTTAAGCCCAGGCGCCGTACCAGGGGCACCATAACCAGAGCCGCTCCTAGAAAAATGAGCATATATAGTGCAAGGGATCCTTCCATTAGTCGCCTAGTGTTTCAATAAACTGCTGTTTGTACTGGATGATTTCTTTTTTGGTGAGGTTTTCGGCCTCGTATACCACGAAGGTTTCCCTGATTTCTCCTTTGAACGCGCGAAGCGTTACGATAAGGCCGCTGATGAGCTCATCCACCGTATAGTGGTGTTTTCCTTCCCGTCCAAAAGAGCGTTTTTTACTGCGTGTGGTGGCAAGGATATAGATGGGTTTGTTTTCAAAGGGATTGTTCACGCCCATCTTTATCCAATTGCCATCAAATACTTCATCGATCCATAGCCGCAGTAGTGGTGGCATTCCAAACCATATGATTGGGAAATGGAAAACGAACCGGTCGTATCCCGCAAGCCTTTTCCTTTCCTTGAAGGCGGCAATATGAAAATCCGGATAGGTTTCGTAGAGGTCCAGAAAATCATAATGTTGGTGCCGCTCATAGAAATTAATCAAGAGTCGGTTGGAATAGGAGTATTCCAGATAAGGATGCGCAAAAACTACAAGGGTCTTCAAAAAAACGGGCTTTTTTCAAATTTAATGAAAAAGCCCGTTTCTATTGTTATAGTTCTGTAGATAATTACTTCAAAATAGCGATTTTTTTACCAGCCTCCTGAGGCGCCTCCGCCTCCAAAACTTCCGCCTCCGCCAAAGCCTCCAAAGCCACCGCCCCCTCCAAGACCTCCTCCAAAACCACCGCCTCCTCCTGGAAGCGGAAAAGGAAAGAATCCACCCGGATAGTGGCGTCTGCCTCTTCGGCTTAAGATCACGTCCTCATCGTCGTCCCGGTAGGGACCTCCAGGGCCTCCGCCTCCTCCGCGCACTATGATGCTAAGGGCGAAAATGGCGATGCCTATTACAAAAAGTAGGGTAAGGAAGCTGGGCCGGTCGGACTTTTCCTTCACCAGCGGCTTGAACTTCCCCTGCACGGTTTCCATAAGGGCGGTAGTTCCCCGGTCAATTCCATCGTACCAGCGCCCCTGCTTGAAGTTCGGTGCGATGATATAGTCTATAATCTGTCCGGCCACTGATGCGGTAAGGTACTTCTCCACGTTGCGGCCTTGTTGTATAGACATGGTACGGTCCTCTGTAGCTACCAACAGGACGATTCCGTTGTCCAGGTCCTTTTGTCCGATTTTCCATTTTTCTCCAAATTGCCACGCCACAAAGTTTACATCCTCTCCATTGGTGGAGGGTATAATCACCACTTCGATTTCCGTAGAGGTAGAGTCGGAGAAACGGATGAGTTTTTCATTGAGCTTTGCTTTTTCCTCTGCGCTTAATATCCCGCTCTGATCATAGACAGGATACAGCACCTTAGGCTTCTCGGGTACCACGTACTGGGCCAGAGAAAAAGAAGATACAATAAGGGTGAGAAAAAATAAAAGTCGCTTAAGAAAAGGTAATCTCATTGGAGAGTTCGTTTGGATTTTTTCCTTCAAGAGGGAAATAATGCTGCAGTTTTTCACCGGTCTTCAGGATGCCCTGGCGCAGACCTTCAAAATAATGGCCTTTAGCAAATTCCGAGCTCATCTCGTCGTGGAGTAGGTCCCAAAACTGCTGGTGCACCTTTGCGTGGATGCCCTCATCGCCAATAATGGTGAGGTATTTCTGCTCAAAGTTCACATGAAATAGTACGGCATTAAGCTCCCTGGTCTGGCCCTTGCACAAACGCTTGAAGACTTCGAAAGCCACTTTTGCATTGTCTTCTACCGTGGTGGAATCTATATGTACGCGGATTTCTCCCGTAGAGAGTTCTTCGGCGTTTTTTATAGCTTCCACCAAGGAAGAGAGCTGATGAGGATCTAAAAATGTGTTCATTACTCAGTAAAGACCTCTGGGGCCTGCTCGGCACCTGCCTGGGCCTTGAAGTACGGTTTTTCGGATTTATTGAACAATCCTGCAAGGATATTGTTAGGGAAGGTTTTCACCAGGTTATTGTATTCCTCCACTGAGCCGTTGTAGGTTACGGTTTCTGCACGGATGGAATTCTCAATGGCCGTATATTCCCTTTGGAAATTGATATACTGCTGGTCCGCCTTAAGGTTAGGATACTGCTCCACCACTGCCATAAGTCGGCTGAGGGCTCCGGAGAGTTCTCCTTGGGCGGCCTGGAATTTAGCCATATCGGCCTCCGTCATATTGGTAGGATCTACCGTAATGGAAGTGGCCTTGGAGCGCGCCTCGATCACATTAGTAAGAGTTTCCTGCTCAAATTGTGCGTAGGACTTGACGGTCCTTTCCAGGTTCGGGATTAGATTTGCTCTTTTCTGGTACACCGTCTCTACGTTGGACCATTTGGCATTTACTTTCTGCTCGGAGACCACAAAACTGTTGTAGGAGTTCTTACCCCAAAAGAACAGTACTGCTGCAATAACTACGAGTGCAATACCGATGGTACCGGCACTCATACAACCTTTGTTTTTCATAGTTTAATCGTGTATAATGTGTTTTAATGCTACGTAAATATACAAATTATGTGCTAATTTTGCCGAAAGTGAAAAAAGATGGTAACAATAGTGGTAGCTACGGGCAGACGGGGCGAAATAGGAAAAGACAACCAGCTCCTGTGGAGGCTTCCCCGGGACTTGCAGCATTTCAAGGAACTCACTATGGACCATCCTATTATTATGGGCAGGAAAACCTACGAAAGTATCGGAAAGGCCCTGCCGGGACGCACCAACATTGTGGTCTCTCGCTCAGAGAATTATTTCCTTGAAGGGGCTCTGGTGGTAGGCTCCTTGAAGGAGGCGCTGAAGTTTGCACAGAAAATTGACCCGGAAGTTTTTGTAATCGGCGGGGGTGCTATCTACGAGCAGACGCTCGAGAAGGCCGATGCAATTGAAAGGACCTTGGTCGAGGGTGAGTTTGAGGCCGATACGTACTTTCCTTCACTGGATGAGAAGCAGTGGAAGCTGGTGAGAGAGCAGCGGGTAGAGGCCGACGCGAAAAACCCCTACACGCTATGTTTTCAGCGCTTTGAGCGCAGGGAAAAACAAGAATCCCACTAATATTTTCGCCCCTGGGGTAACCCTAATGGAAGCAAGGCAGGGATTCTGCTTTAAAAATTTTATCTTTGCTGGCACAAAAAGTACCTACTGAACTATGAATAAGAATCTAAAACTGGCGCTTGCGGCCGTTATTATAGCACTAAGTATCTATATGATGTTCTTTACCCGGGATTGGGGATGGGGCATTGTAGTATTTATTCTCTCTTCTCTACCCATTTTACTGTACTTCAAGAACGAGAACCTGCTCCTTTCTTTCTGGCAGATGCGCAAGCAAAATACTGTGGGCGCAGCCAAATGGCTTCAAAAAATTACGAGCTACCGCACGCAGTTACATAAATCCCAGTACGGGTATTTCCATTACCTTCAGGGTCTGACCTTGGCGCAGGACAGTCCAGCAAAGGTGGAGCCTTTGATGCGTAAGGCATTGGAATACGGACTCAATATGAAGCACGACCGCGCAATGGCCAATTTGAATCTTGCCGCCGTGGCAATCTCCAAAGGGCGTAAGCAGGAGGGACAGAAGTATCTGGAAGAAGCACGCAGGCTCGATTCGGCAGGCATGATGACCGACCAGATAAAAATGATGCGCGACCAGCTCAAGATGCCTTCCATGCAAAAACACATGCATAATCCCCATATGCGTCAGAGAGGTAAGTTTTTCTAAACTTTAAAAAAGCATTGGTTATATGATAAAAGCTACAGCGGCAGGAACTTTTTCTGCCGCTGTAGTTTTTTTTTTCCGTAGCAATTAAAATTCGCCCTGGTCGCGAGATTCGTAAAATTTAGGCATTTCCCACTGGTACTTCACTGCCAGGGTACGTATCACTACAATCAGTACGATGGTGGAGATCTGTACCAGCATGTAGGAAAAAGAACTGTAGTAGGTAAGCAGCAAAAAGAGTGATCCACCAACGATACAGGCAGTGGCGTAGATTTCTTTTCTGAATATGAGGGGAATACGGTTTAGGAATAAATCCCTGGTGATACCTCCAAAACAGCCGGTAATCGTACCTAAGGTAAGACATATAATAGGATGGAGATCTGCATTGAGGCCTTTCTGGATGCCTATAATGGTGAAGAGTCCCAGTCCCAGGCTGTCGAATATAAATAGGGTGACTTTAAAGTTGCGCTCGAAGGATTTCACCACAATGGCAAGCACCGCACCGATGAATATCATCGTACAGATGACAAGGTCCCGCATCCAAAAGACCGGTACGTCCAGCAGCAAATCCCTTAATGTGCCTCCGCCTACCGAAGTGACAAAGGCAATGATCAGCACACCGAAAGGGTCGAAGCGTTTTTGCATGGCGGCAAAGGCTCCCGACATGGCGAACGAAACGGTGCCAAAGATCTCAATGAGGAGATTAAAATTTGTATGCAGGGTCTGGGCTTCCATAGCTTCTAAACACGCACGGCGGGTGGTACAAGAAGTTCGTAGTTCCCTTTAAAGGTAATGATTTCCCGAACAATGGAGCTGGAAATAAAGGATTTTCCTGAAGAGGTCAAAAGGAATATGGTTTCCACGCGGTCGGATTTGGTAAGTTCGCGGTTGGTATGGGCGATGGCCTTTTCGAATTCAAAATCCGCCGGATTACGTAGTCCGCGCAGGATGAACTTCACACCACGGCTTTTGCAATAGTCTATAGTCAGGCCCTCAAAATGGTCCACTTCCACGGTGGGGAAATCCGCAAAGGTCTTTTTTATGAATTCCTTTCGCTGTTCTAGGGAAAACATATATTTCTTTTGCGAGTTCTGTCCAATGGCAATGATGATTTTATCAAAAAGCGGCACGGCGCGCTCTACAATATCGTAGTGTCCAAGGGTAATGGGATCAAAGGATCCAGGGAATACGGCTATTCTCATGCGTGTGGTTTAGGTTTTTCAAGGGCCCGCTCGACCTGTCCCTGACATAGCTCCTCGATGGAGATGCCGTAGTGGCGGGCTTGTTGGGGAAGGATGCTCTGAGGGGAGAATCCAGGGTTGGTATTCATTTCCAGCATGTAGGGGATGCCCTTACACAGGATAAATTCACTTCGGGAGAAGCCTTTCATTCCCAGACTTCGGTAGGCTCTAAGAGCTATCTGCTCGATGGTGCAGCGGGTAGCCTCATCGATACGCGCCGGCGTGATCTCCTGACTTTTGCCTTCGTACTTGGCTGCGTAATCAAAGAATTCGCTCTCTGGAACAATCTCGGTGATGCCGATCACTGTAGGCTCCGCATTTAGATCCACTACCCCGACGGAGACCTCCATTCCGTCGAGAAATTTCTCCACCAAAATTTCCTCGTCTTCCTTAAATGCCACGCGGAATGCTTCGGGTAGCTCCTCCAAGGTCTTGACCTTGGAAATCCCCAGGGAGGATCCACTCTGGTTGGGCTTTACAAAGAGCGGCAGGCCTAAGGTGTCGACTATGACTTGAAAATCGTAGTGCTCCCCTTTGCGTATATAGAAACTCTCTGCAGCAGGAATTCCGTACTTGGAGAGTACGGCTAGGGTGTCCTTTTTGTTGAATGTAAGGGCACTTTGATAGAAATCGCATCCCGTGTACCTCTGTCCTATCGTATCCCAATAGGCCTGAAGTTCACCGTTTTCTCCCGGGCGTCCATGAACGGTGTTAAAGCAGACATCAAACCGAAGAGTTTTGCCACTGGGTAAATCCACGCTGAAATCCGCTTTGTTTAGGGGATATCTTTGGCCCTGAGAGTCCAGGTAGAACCATCCCTCTTTTAGGATGTGTACCCGGTGCACATCGTAACGTTCTTTGGAAAGAGAATCGTAAATCAGGGCGCCGCTTTTGAGTGAGACCACAGATTCGTCGCTGTATCCCCCCATTACCACAGCTACGCTCGTTTTTGCCATAGTTTTTCTTTGTTTGAAAGCAAATTTAAACAAATTGTCGTTTGGGTGCTGCTTTTTGTCGATGCGTTTTGCTTTCTTTAGAACTGCGGCCCTAAAGTATTACGCAGCACCAAGGTAAAATCCAAAATACTTTCGCAAATTATTAATTATATTTGCCTACTTAATTGCCTATCTATGCTCAAATCCTTATTCCACTGGAAAGTCGTTGTTAATCTGCTGCTTGCGGCGGGCGTTTTCGTAGCGCTGGTGTGGCTCACCTTCCGTTGGCTGGAACTTCATACCAACCACGGTAAAGAGATTCCCGTACCCAATGTGGTGAATATGTCGGTACATAAAGCAATTGAGGTGCTCGACGATCAGGGACTGGCCTACGAGGTGGACAGTTTTAAGTTCGACCCCAAATTCAAGCCTTTCCAGGTACTGCAAATCTATCCAGGTGCAGGCTCTAGGGTAAAGGGGGGAAGGGCTATACTTTTAAAAGTGAACCCAAGAACCTATGCGCCGGTGCAGGTTCCCGATATCTTGGACCGTTACAAAGGACTGGCGTTCCGACAACTGGAAGCCGTAGGTCTTAGGGTAGGAGATACCATTTACGAGCCGAATATTCAGCGCGATGCCGTGATACGTATGCAGCTTGGAGGAACGATTATTAAACCGGGCGCGAAACTTCCACGGGCTTCCACCATTGATCTAGTCATTGGAACCGGACCGAAGCGTAATGTGACGGTACCTAATCTGGTGGGTCTGACCGTACAGGAAGCTAAAGCAGTTATCACCAATAACCTCTTTGAGATAGGACTGGTGGACTACGAAGACGGTAAAGCCGACGAGTCGGATATTGTCTACTACCAGGATCCCCAAGGGGGAGCGATCCGCGACCAGGGGATGCAGATCGATCTATGGGCCAGTAAAAAGACCCCGGCCCAGCTGCGCTCCAAAATTCAGCAACTCAACAAAATCTACCGTATGGCGGAACCTGCCTACTCGGAGCCACTTGATATAACTTCCGAGCCTCTACGGGTGCCTTCTCCTAGAAGAGAACCGGAGAACCCTCCTTCGACTCAGGAACCAGTATCTACTACTGCTCCTGCGGCAGGAAGCACCGTGAAGAAAGAGGAGAAACCCACTACATCCAAACCCGCCTCTGAACCTGCAAAGACCGAGGAGAAGCCTAAGGTGCGAAAAGTGATTGTAGAGTAGGGAGGTACCTAGGAATTTTAGTACTAATAATTATAAAAACCATAAAGCTTCAGCCCTGAAGGGAGGAAGCTTTTTTTAAAGTATGTCAGAACAAAATACAACCCCTTTCGGTCCTGAGGACGAGTTGGACCTGGAAGGGCTGGAAAGTGGGGATCAGGAAGAAACTTCGGGGCTGTACGAGCACCTAAGCATCACTGTGGATAAGAAGCAGGAACCCTTGCGCATCGATAAGTTTCTGCTGCTGTACCGTCAGAACTCTTCGCGTAATAAAATTTCCCAGAGCTGCAGGGCTGGAAACGTGCAGGTCAATGGACAGGCTGTAAAACAAAACTACCGCGTCAAACCTGGAGATCAGATTTCGGTGCTGCTGAGCACACCGCCTAGAGAGAACGTGATCGTTCCCCAAGATATACCTATTAAGATCATCTATGAGGACCAGGACGTGCTTGTAGTGGACAAGGACCCAGGGATGGTAGTTCATCCCGGCTTTGGGAATTGGGACTCCACACTGGTCAATGCCCTGGCTTTCCATTTCCAGCAGCAAGGTCTGGAGACGGATTTGGACCGTATCGGACTGGTACACCGTATTGATAAGGATACCTCAGGTCTGCTGGTTATTGCCAAAAACGAGTACTCTCTGAGTTTTCTTGCCAAACAGTTCTTTGACCGCAAGACCCACCGTCTGTACTGGGCCTTTGTGTGGGGCAATGTAAAGGAAGACGAAGGAACGATCACAGGACATATCGGAAGGCACCCAAAGAACCGCATGCAGATGAGTGTTTATCCTCAGGGAGAGCATGGAAAGCATGCCGTGACGCATTATAAAGTGATTGAAAGACTGCGTTATATGACCTGGGTGGAATGCAAGCTCGAGACGGGAAGAACCCACCAGATCCGGGCGCATTTCAAGTACATAGGACATACCCTCTTTAACGACGAGCGCTACGAGGGGCATATTCCGCTTCGGGGAGAGAACCTTCCCAAATACAAGCAGTTTATACAGAACCAGTTCCAAACACTTCCCCGCCATGGGCTGCATGCCCATACCATTGGATTTATTCATCCTACTACTAAGGAGTATATGCATTTTGAAAGCCCTATGCCCCAAGATATGCAGCAGGCTCTGGAAAAATGGCGCACCTACCTTTCTACCCGCTAAGCCATGCTTTATTTTCATATTCCCTTTTGCGCGCAAAAATGTTCCTACTGCAACTTTCATTTCTCCACTTCACTGCAGCAGATGGAGCCTATGGTACAGGGGCTGATTTCAGAGCTAGAGCAGCGCCGCGACGAGCTAGAAAACCCTCATATAGAAACGCTTTATTTTGGAGGCGGCACCCCCTCGCTACTCTCCTCGAAAGATCTGGGCCGCATCGTAGATGCCGTGGAAAAGCAGTATGTTCTGGATTCCCATCTGGAATTTACCCTGGAGGCAAATCCGGACGATCTAAGCGCGGGGTACTTAAGAGAACTTAAGGAGATAGGCGTGAACCGGCTTTCGGTGGGAACGCAGAGTTTTTTTGAAAAGGACCTGCGCCTTATGAACCGGGCCCACAGTGCCTCCCAGGCAGAGGATTCCATAAAAAGAGCTCAGGATATGGGAATCACCAACATATCGCTTGATCTTATTTACGGCTCTCCAGGCACGGAGCTTGGGGAGTGGAGAAAAAATCTGGAGAAGGCGGTGGCCTTAGGGGTGGTACATATCTCTTCCTACGCCATGACCGTAGAGCCAAGGACAGCGCTCCATCACTGGGTGGAAACAGGAAAGGTCCCTGCACCTGAAGAAAAGGTACAGGCCCAGGCGTTTGACTACGTACACGAATATCTCTCTTCCCAAGGCTTTGAACACTATGAGATTTCCAATTTTGCCCTCCCTGGAAAGCGCTCTAGGCACAACGCCGCCTACTGGGGCTCTAGGCCCTATCTGGGCATAGGCCCTTCCGCCCATTCCTTCGATGGAGGCAGGAAAAGAAGCTGGAACATTGCAAATAATGCACTCTATCTAAAACACCTCCATGAGCCTGCTGTGCGTATGGAGTCTGAAATACTCTCGGACAGTGAGCGCTATAACGAGCGGATTATGGTAGGCCTTAGGACCCTTGAAGGGGTCGATGTACGGACGCTGGCCCCCTTACTTAATGAGTCTATGGAGGCACATTTCAAAAGAGAGTCTGAAAAAAAACTGCAGCAGGGTCTTTTGGTAGCCAAGGGGCATTTTCTTTCGGTGCCGGTAGCGCACTGGTTCCTCTCTGACGGTATCGCCTCCGATCTTTTTTACCTCGAGACGTAAATGTCCCGACTGCAGCTTCGCATAAAAAATGTAATTTTGTAAAAAGGTCCCACTTTTGAAAAAGAAAAAACCGGATTATTCGCATCTTTCCCCCTGCCAACCTATCGGAATATTTGACTCTGGAGTCGGGGGCCTTACCGTGGCGCGTGAACTAAAGCGCATGCTCCCCCTGGAGAATTTCATTTATTATGGGGATACCAAACACCTCCCCTACGGAGACAAGAGCCCGCAGGCCATTGTAGGGTATGTGACTAAGATTACGGATTTTTTACTGTCCCAGAATTGCAAGGCCATTGTAATAGCCTGTAATACGGCTACTGCCAATGCTCTGAAAGAGGTACTGGAACTGGTACAGGGAAGAGTTCCCGTGATTGACGTCATTTCTCCGGTTGCCGAAAAAGTAGCTTTTGAAATCCACACCAATGTGGGGGTGATTGCTACCAAAGCCACCGTCTGCTCAGGGCTCTATAAGAAAAGTATTAGAAAACACAATAAGTTCATCAAGGTCGACGAACTCGCTACGCCCCTTTTGGTTCCAGCGATAGAGGAGGGATTTAAGAACCATCCGATCACCCATTCCATTATTTACAACTACCTATCCTCGCCTAAGCTTAAGAATATCGAGACGCTGATTTTAGGCTGTACCCATTATCCGCTGCTGATCGAGGAGATCCGTCATTTTTACGGTAATCGTGTACGGGTAATTGACTCTCCGAGAATCGTGATCTCGGCGCTTAAGACGGAGCTGGAGCAGCATAATCTCCTCAATACCGAAACTAAGGGCACCTACCATAAGTTCTATGTGTCGGATCTCACGCGGAACTTCGAGAAGATTTCCAAGAAGATTTTTGGGAATTCTATTCCCCTGGAACTTCATCCTCTGTAGCACTATTTTCATTGTCCTTCGCTAAGGGCTCACTGTACGGAATGAACGAGAAATTAAGGTTCCCGTATTTACGCGATTCTTCAATGGCCGGATGCTGAAGTTTCAGGCGCGCGGCGTGCTCTAGGATAAATACACCTCCGGGTTTTAGGTATTCTCCCTTGAGTACTTGATCTATGAGCTGGAGGTATTTTTTCTCGTCGGTCTGCTCAAATGGAGGATCGGCAAAGACGATGTCGTAGGCTTTCTTCTTCTGGTTTTTCTTGAGGTATTCGTATACGTCGTACCGCAGCACGCTAATCTGCAGGGAAAGTTCCAGCTCGTGCGCCGTCTGGGAAATGAATCCCGCGTGGCGCGCATTGTTTTCCACAGCGGTTATGTCCTGGGTATCGCGCGAGGCGAATTCCAGAGAGATCGAACCAATCCCGGCAAACAGGTCCAGAACTGCTACGTAGGGCAAATCGTACCGGTGCTCAAGAATGCTGAAGAGGGCCTCTTTAGCAAAGTCTGTGGTGGGACGTACGTCAAAATTTTTGGGAGCTGCTATTTTCTTGGCCTTCCAGCGGCCGGATATGATTCGAAACATGGGGGTTGTGTTTGGTGTTTGGGTGTAAAGATACAGTATCGCCTCCAAGGGCAAAAATCCTGGTCCTATAAATTACCCTCGCCCCACCAAGGGAGAGGTTTAGTTTTGTAGGATGAAGTGTTTGCCGGGGATGTTGTCGTAGAGAATCTTCAGATGCGAAGAAAACTTATCCAGTTCCGAGATAAAGGTCTGGTTCTTTGAGGTCTCCCCATAGACATAAAAACGGGTGGTGGGAAGAGAAAAATCCAGTTTGCTAAGTGTAAAAAGGATGAAGTACAGAAAGTCCACTTCGGAATTCACGTCGAGGTTGTTGTAGAGCAGCACTTTCTTATCGCGCAGGGCCACAAACTCACACTGGTTATGGTAGAGGTTGACATGTACTTCGCTGCGGCCTTTGGTGGAAAGTAGGGAAAGGAGTTTCTCTCCGCTGAAAGTAAAGCTCACGCGGGCTTTACTGGATTTTATTTTCTGGTACAGTGCCTCAGGGAAAGTATAATAGAACTGCAGGCCAAATTTCTTGCTCACTGCCAACATCAGTTCCTCTCCCTGGCGGGGCGTGGCATTGAAATTCACTAGTGCGTGCCCTAGCTCGTGCTCCTTGAATCCCTCAGGCATCATAGAAAAGCGGTTTAGGGCGGAATAGACCTTAATATGTGTATACTCCTCTTTTAAGAGATCCTCCAAGATTGATTGCAGCGGGAGCTCGGGCTGTTCTTCGGTGGTGGCGTAGTCGTATTCCTTTACGATGCTGCGTCCTTTTACAATTTGGTAGTGCAGGGCGCTTTGCGAAAGAAGTAGGTTGAGGCTTTTCATAGTGCAGATGCAAATTTATTAAAATTATTCGGTATAGTTTCCACGTAGAAAATCCTTTGAGGAACATGCGTAGAATCATACTCTGTAATGTATATTATGATGTACCTTTACTGCAGTAAATAAATTGAAAATTAGTAAAATCACAGAGCAATGAAAAAATTCTTATTTGTACTTATGCTTGGGTTCTCCATGATCGCTTTTGGGCAAAAATTGGAAAACAAGGTGGTGGAAGTTGGTTGTGGTATGTGCCAGTACGACCTGAAGACCGATAAAGGATGCCATATGGCCATCAACTATGGCGGTAAGATCTACCACGTGGAAGGAATAGACAAAAAAGTCTTTGGCGATGCCCATGCCAGCGATGGATACTGTATGATGAAAAAGCAGGCGCGCGTATCGGGTCAGATTAAGGGTAGTAAATTCCACGCCACACGTTTTGCCTACTTGGAAAAACCCGTTAAGTAAATTCTACCAGCACCGAGCCGCTTTGTTCTTTAAGGATGGCGGTATGGTGGTAGGAAAGACCAACCGATGAATCCAAAAGGTCTATAACGAGCTGTTGTAAGATTCCTTCGCCCACGCCGTGGATGATCTCAAGGCGCTTTAGGCGGTGTGTCTTACAGAATTCGAGCGTCTTGCGCAGCTGATCCTTTTGTAGCCACAGTCGCTCCTGGGGGGAGAGTTTCTCAGGGGTATTGCTAAGTTTATCAATATGTAAATCCAGCACCAGAGGTTTTTTCTGGTGCTTTTTGCTTTTCGGCTTTTGTGGGATCTCCTTATTTGTGGGGACAACCTCATGGTAGAGCTCCGGACTGTAAAGTACCACTTCTGAGGTGCTACGGGTATGTACAAATCCGTGCGCGTCGGAGAACTCGACATTTCCTTTGGATATTTTCGTTACGGTGCCACGAAGGTCCTCTTCTATTACTGAGACGCGGTCTCCTACTTTCATAGGGCGGTGTGTTTAGGTAGTTCTATCACCTGAAGGTCTTTGATTTCCCCTTCGTCCATACTAAAAGAAAGCAGGGTACGGACCTTATGCCATCCGCTTTTCCCTGCGGCGCCAGGATTAAGATGCAGAAGATTAAGATCCTTGTCGTGCATTACTTTAAGGATGTGGGAGTGTCCCGAAATGAAAAGACTAAAGGGCCCATTTTTAAGCAGCTCTTTAGCCCTGGGGGAGTACCGCGTGGGATATCCTCCAATGTGGAGCATCAATACCCTAACCCCTTCCAGGGTAAAATCCAGATACTCTGGAAACTCCGCGCGTAACTCTGCGCCGTCAATATTTCCGTATACTCCGCGTAGTGGGGCGATGGCCTGGAGTTTTTCCACCACCTCCTTGCTGCCAAAATCCCCCGCGTGCCAGAGCTCGTCGGCGCCTTTTGCGTAGTATTCCAGGCGCTCGTCCCAATGGGAATGTGTGTCGGAGAGTAAGAGTATCTTCTTCAAATGTGTTATTTTTGCCGTACAAAGTTACGCATTTGAGGTACGCAATCGAATTTTCTTACAATGGCTCTGCCTATTTCGGCTACCAGATACAACCCCGGGAAGTCTCCGTGCAGGGCACTTTGGAAGATGCCTTGAGTATGCTGCTTGGAGCGCAGGTAAAGACCGTGGGCGCAGGAAGAACCGATACGGGGGTGCACGCAAAAAAGATGGTAGCCCATTTTGATTTTGAGCCGAGTCTTCGGCAGGACCTAGTGACTAGGCTTAACCGCTACCTTCCTGCTGACATTTGGATAGAGAGGATCGTGCCGGTTTCAGAAGATTTCCATGCCCGGTTCGATGCCACCTACCGCAGGTACCAGTACCTGATATCCCTTAAGAAGGATCCGTTCCTGCAGGGATTGAGCTGGAGTATCTATCCGCGCAGCCTTGATGTAGAAGCCATGCAGAAAGGGGCAGAAATCGTACTTCAGTACAGTGATTTTGCCTGTTTCTCCAAGGTGGGGGCGGATAACAAAACCACGCTTTGCCGCATCGACCACGCCTTTTGGGAAGAAAAAGAGGGCGTCCTTGTTTTCAGTATCTGTGCGGACCGCTTTCTTCGCAATATGGTACGGGCTATAGTAGGTACCCTGGTAGATGTGGGACTTGGAAAACTAAAGGCGCAGGACCTACACGGAATCATTCAGAGTAAAAGTAGGGCTAAGGCTTCAGGGTCGGCTCCGGCCCACGGTCTCTATCTGGTCGATGTCGGGTATCCCACGCCCCTATAGGGGTATGCACCCAGCGGGAAGGCACTGAAAAAGTAAAAAACAATACGTATTTTTGCATCAATCCACACACTGATGAATAAAACCAATACCTGGCAACTGCTTCGGCGACTTTTTCTAATCGGAATGAAATTCCGCACCTGGTTTGTATTCGCCTTGGTAATCTCGGTGCTTCTCTCGGTGGTCTCGACCTATCGGCCATACCTCACCATGCAGATCGTGGATAATGACATTATCCGGCTTTCGGACCGCGACTTGATGCTTAAGCATATTTATTGGCTAGTGGGACTGGTGTTTCTAGAGACGTTCCTTAATTTCTTCCTGGTTTATTTCTCTAACTTCATCTCGCAGAATGTAATCCGTGATATACGCGAGAAACTCTACGAGAAGCTTATATACTTTAAGACATCTTTCTTTGATAAAACTCCGATCGGTCAGCTGGTGACCCGCGCCGTAGGAGATGTAGAGACCATTGCTACAGTCTATACCGACGGATTTCTCATGGTCTTTGGGGACATCCTTCGCATTGTCTTTGTCCTTGTGATGATGTTCAATACAAACACCCACCTCAGTTACATCACTCTGCTTATTCTCCCCCTCATGGTGGTTATCACACGTTTTTTCCAGAAGCGTCTCAAAAAAGCCTTTGGAGAGGAGCGTACGTGGACAGCCAACCAGAACTCTTTTGTACAGGAGAGGCTTTCGGGTATGCAATTAATACAAGTCTTTGGGAGGGAGCAGCAGGAGTATAAAAAATTTGAATCGATTAACCTCACTCTGAAAGGAGCGCTCTTACGTACGGTGTTTATTTTTTCGCTATTCTTTCCAGTGGTTGAACTTATCTCCTCTCTTTTCATAGGGTTTATCCTTTTCTACGGAGGGTATATTACAATCACAGCCGGAGTGGTGATTGCATTCATACAGTATATCTCCATGCTGATACGACCACTGCGCCAGATTGCCGACCGCTTCAATAACATCCAGCGTGGCATTGTGGGAGCCGAGCGTGTGCTGGGTCTTATGGACCAGGACCTTGCCATACCCAACCACGGTACCTTTAAGAAAGAGCACTTCGAGGGCCGCATCACCTTCGAGGACGTGCATTTTTCCTACGACCAGAACCAGAAGGTACTCCAAGGTATCAGCTTTAAGGTGGAGCCGGGGGACAGCGTGGCTATTGTAGGAGCCACCGGCGCCGGTAAATCCACCATCATATCGCTTATCACCCGACTCTACGATATTGAGTCAGGAAAAATCACCATTGATGGAGTAGATGTGAAACACTACGAGCTCTACTGTCTTAGAAGCCATGTAGGGGTGGTATTGCAGGATGTATTTCTTTTCCACGGAACGATCTATGAGAATCTGGCCTTTGGAGACGATTCCATCACCCTTGAGCGCATGCAGAAAGCGGCGCGGGAGATCGAGGTGGATGAATTCATTCAGAGCCTTCCGGGGGGGTACGACTTTGAGGTAAGTGAGCGCGGCTCGAGTATTTCGCTTGGGCAAAGGCAGCTGCTCTCATTCCTTCGTGCCTACCTTTCCGACCCTAAAATTCTGATCCTGGACGAAGCCACCTCTTCGATTGATCCACAAAGTGAGAAATTAATTCAAAGGGCAACGGAAAAAATCACCAAGGGCAGAACCTCGATAATTATTGCCCACCGCCTTTCCACCATCCAGGGAGCCGATAAAATTATTGTAATGGACAGCGGCCGTATTGTAGAGACCGGAACCCACCAGGAGCTTCTTGCATTAGGCGGCTATTATTCGTCCCTTTACAAGGCGCAGATTCAACTTTCAAGCCATGATGCCTAGCAGACCTTAAAGGTTGGAATTGTGGTAGTTAATGGACGTCTTTTCTTATCCCTTTTCTCTTAGTCTAAGCGTATTGAATTATATACAACTTAATAGTTGTAAAATTTTTTACAGATAATCTGAAAATATCAGATTATCATTACTTTTTTTTACATTTGCAAAGTGAATGTAGCAGATTATATAGCAGCGTACAAGTCTCAGCCGATTTCCCATCAGCTGCTTGTTTCGCTATTAAAAGAGTACCGAAGACCCAATGATAAAATTCATCGATGGCTTAGTGAAAATCGTCTCGTTGCGCTGCGTAGAGGCTTGTATCTATGGAACTCAGAAATTATTCCAGAGTCCTTTTCAATAGCTAATGCGCTCTACGGCCCAAGTTATGTTTCGTGTGAATCCGCCTTAGCATACCACGGGCTCATACCGGAAGCGGTTTTTACTGTCGTGTCAATGACTTTAAATAACTCTAAGACATTTACAAATGCACTTGGGAATTTTGAATATATAAAACTACCGTTTCCTTACTATCCATTAGGAATTCAGTACATAAAATTAAGGGAAAATCAATTTGCGCTGCTTGCAAGCGCAGAAAAGGCTCTCTTTGATAAGGTGTATACGACACGTGGTATCCGCTTTCGTAGTGTGGAATCCGCGAAAGTTTTTCTACTTGATAATATGAGAATGAATAGGGAGACGCTGCAAAAACTCGACCTCGCTGCAATGGAAAGCTGGATTGCTCACGCACAAAAGAAAGACTCGTTACGGTATTTAATTAAAGCACTTGAAAAGTTATGATCAAAGAATGGATCTTAGAGTATAAGCCCAAGACCAGTACACAGTACCATCAGGCACTTCGTGAAATAATGCAGCAAGTTGCACTAGCTGGTCTCTACCGTGGAGGCTTCTTTGAGAAGGCAGCATTTTATGGAGGTACTGCACTGCGAATATTCTACGGTTTAAATCGATTTTCAGAAGATTTGGATTTTTCACTCCTCCAAAAGCAAGAAGGTTTTAGCCTACTGGATTACGTTAAGGAGATCGAGAATGAATTCCTAGCGGTAGGAATTGTGGTGTCCATACAATCTAAGCAAAAGGCTGTCTCTTCTCCAATAGAATCTGCGTTTCTAAAATCAGAGACCCTATGGAGCGAGTTAGTAGTGCAGTCAGTACTACCTGAATTGGGATTAAGTGAAGGTCCAAAGCTGAAAATAAAGATTGAAGTGGACACTAGGCCACCCTTAGGCTTTGAAACAGAGGAAAAGCTTCTTTTAAAGCCCTTTTCTTTTTACGTTAAATGTTTTGTTCAAGAAGATTTGTTTGCAGGGAAGATGCATGCTCTACTATACAGAAAATGGGTGCACAACGTGAAGGGTAGAGACTGGTACGATATGGAATGGTATATAAGGAAAGGGGTCGAGCTAAATCTGTCCCATTTTGTACTGCGCGCCAAGGACAGTGGGGATTGGAATAAAGATTCCATAAGTCCTGAGGAATTTAAAATACTACTTAAAGAAAGAATCCGGAGTGTGAACCTGGAAACTGCTAAACGTGATGCCATCCGGTTTATCTCTAATCCAGCAGAACTGTCTGTATGGTCGCGGCAGTATTTCTTAGATTTAGTGGAACTCCTTAAATTCAAATAGCCCGATTCCACGTTGTAGGACCACACTCTTTTTCAGCAGATAGGTACAGGGAGTTTCTAACAGCCCCATCCAGTCTCCACTTTAACCAATGCACCTAGTGGCCCTAAAACGAAACCGTCCCAAAAGCCTAAGCCTTTGGGACGGTATACTATATTCTGTAATGCGCTGGGCGATTACATCATTCCTGGCATTCCACCACCCATTGGCGGCATTGCAGGTTCGTCTTTTTTCACTTCAGTGATTACGCACTCGGTAGTAAGAAGCATTCCAGAAACGGAAGCCGCATTTTCAAGCGCTACACGTACTACTTTGGTTGGGTCAATGATTCCCGCTTCAAACATCTGTACGTACTCGTCGTTCTTCGCGTTGAAACCAAAATCGCCTTGTCCTTCCGCTACTTTAGCTACGATCACCGAACCTTCGCCACCTGCGTTGGCAACGATTTGTCTTAGTGGCTCTTCGATAGCTCTTTTTACAATCTTAATTCCGGTAAGCTCGTCTGGGTTGCTTCCCTCAAGGTTCTCAAGGGCTGCGATAGAACGTACAAGTGCTACACCACCTCCAGGTACGATACCTTCTTCTACTGCTGCTCTTGTAGCGTGAAGGGCATCGTCCACACGGTCTTTCTTCTCTTTCATTTCTACCTCAGAAGCAGCACCTACATAAAGTACGGCTACACCACCTGCCAGTTTGGCAAGTCTTTCCTGAAGTTTCTCTTTATCGTAGTCGGAAGTAGTAGTTTCCATCTGCGCCTTGATCTGGTTCACGCGGCCTTTGATTTCTTCTTCTGCTCCGCCACCGTTTACAATCGTAGTGTTGTCTTTGTCGATGCTTACTTTCTCTGCAGTTCCAAGCATGTCGATCGTTACGTTCTCCATGGTAAAGCCTCTTTCTTCAGAGATCACTTGACCACCCGTTAGGATAGCGATATCTTCAAGCATCGCTTTTCTTCTGTCTCCAAAACCTGGAGCTTTTACTGCAGCAATTTTAAGGGAGCCTCTAAGTTTGTTTACAACTAGCGTAGCAAGCGCCTCACCTTCCACCTCCTCAGAGATGATTACAAGAGCTTTTCCTGCCTGAGCTACCGGCTCAAGTACTGGAAGAAGTTCTTTCATGGAAGAAATTTTCTTCTCCACTAGTAGGATGTACGGGTTCTCTAGTTCGGTCACCATTTTCTCTGGGTTGGTCACAAAGTACGGAGACTGGTATCCTCTGTCAAACTGCATACCTTCCACTACATCTACCGTAGTATCGGTTCCTTTGGCTTCCTCAACGGTGATCACACCCTCTTTACCTACTTTTCCGAATGCTTCGGCAATAAGGCTACCGATGGTATCGTCGTTGTTTGCGGAGATGGAGGCTACCTGCTTGATTTTTTCCTGGCTTTCACCTACTTCCTGGCTTTGGGATTGAAGATTGGATACTACTGCAGTAACTGCTTTATCGATCCCTCTCTTTAAATCCATTGGGTTGGCTCCTGCCGCTACATTCTTAAGTCCTTCGCGAACGATGGCTTGAGCAAGTACGGTAGCAGTAGTAGTTCCGTCTCCGGCGATGTCGTTGGTTTTGGAAGCTACTTCCTTAACCATCTGCGCACCCATGTTCTCTACTTTGTCTTCCAGCTCAATTTCTTTGGCTACAGACACACCGTCTTTGGTTACGTGGGGAGCACCAAAAGATTTTTCGATTACTACGTTTCTTCCTTTAGGTCCAAGGGTTACTTTTACTGCGTTTGCAAGAGCATCTACCCCTCTTTTTAGGGCGTCTCTGGATTCGATGTCAAATTTGATATCTTTTGCCATAATATTTCTTTTTTGTCAGGCCTAAGGCCTGGTAGTTGGGTTAATTGTGGTTTCTAATTTTTGAAAAATGTATTAAGAAATAACTCCTAGAAGGTCGGATTCCTTAACGATCAGATAATCTTTTCCGTCTAATTTCAGCTCCGATCCACTGTATTTACCGTAAAGCACTTTGTCTCCTACAGCTACTGTAGTAGGCTCGTCTTTTTTACCTGGCCCTACCGCAACCACGGTCCCTTCCTGTGGCTTTTCCTTTGCTGTGTCTGGGATGATGATTCCGGAAGCAGTGGTAGTCTCTGCCTGAGTCGGTTCGATAAGAACGCGGTCTGCTAATGGTTTAAAGTTTACTGACATAATATTTAAATTTTAATTAGTTACTGCCTGCTATTTCTCCAATGCTGTGCCACGACCGGTGGGAAGGTAATACTGTCAGTTGCATCCTTTTAAAATGCAATTTTGTCAGTTTGGATGTCACCCTAAGACAAAACCCACCGCTTGAGGGTGGGTTTTGTATGGCCTATGTGGTGAAGTGCTATTTTTTTTGTGCTGCCTGCATAGGGTTTAGCCTGCCCGTGGCACCACCTCTGGCAGAGCCTTCGGTTTTTTGCTTGTAGAGCTGGAAGCGGCTCGAAGGTGCAGGGATTTCTCCCCAGAAATTATTGCTCTCGTCGATGTCTGCCGTTTCTTTCATGGGGTCCAGTTGTATGGATTTGAGCTGCTTGTCAAAATGGTAGGTAAGCGACACGTTCTTTTCATTCATACGCCAAATCTGCGCTGCTTTTTTGTCCTGTAACTTCGTGCCGTCCTGAAAAGTGAACTCCAAGATAATTGGCATCACCATTCCTCCCTTGTTGGAGAAATCGATCTGATAGCTGTGGAGGTTCTTATATTTTGCAGCCTCAGCTGCGGATAGTTTCTCAAAGGGGTCCACTGTGAAGGTATAGTTCTTTGTAGTATCCACTTTTTCCTCGCCACGGGTATAGCGGTAGTAGAAGTCCCGCGCCTCTTTGTCGGTATCGGTATAAAAACTTAAGGATTTGTCCTCTAGGTTACGCACTTTGGAGATGTCCCGGAAGGGGTGCTCCTGTGGTTTGTCTATGGTGTATTCTATCGTACGCGCCTCAGGCTCTTTGGAAGTATCGGCAGTGGCTGCCGTTACTTTGTCAATGGAGATGTCCACAGGGTCGGTGCCGTAGAACCATCCCCTCCAGAACCAGTCCAAATCCTCACCACTGGCATCCTCCATCGTGCGGAAAAAATCGGCCGGTTCGGGGTGACGGAATGCCCAGCGCTGGGAGTAGGTCTTAAAGGCTTTGTCAAAGAGTTCACGTCCCATGATGGTTTCCCTTAGAATATTCAGGCCTGTGGCTGGCTTGGCGTAGGCATTGGGTCCAAAATGTATAATGTTGTGGGAGTTGGTCATGATAGGCTCAAGCTGCTCTTTTGGAAGCTTCATATAATCCACAATGGTATGCGCCGGTCCTCTGCGCGAAGGGAAGCGGTTGTCCCACAGTTCCTCAGTAAGGTACTCTACAAAGGTATTGAGTCCCTCGTCCATCCATGTCCACTGCCTTTCGTCGGAATTGATGATCATCGGAAAGAAATTGTGTCCTACCTCGTGGATGATCACACCGATCATTCCGTTTTTAGTAGCCTCGGAGTAGGTGCCGTCCTTCTCGGTCCTTCCGAAATTAAAGCAGATCATGGGATATTCCATTCCGTTGGAAGCCTCAATGGACTGCGCTGTAGGGTAGGGATAAGGAACGGTATACTCCGAGTAGGTCTTTATGGTGTGCGCCACCGCGCGGGTGGAATAGCGGCGGTAGAGGTTGTAGGCCTCCTTTGGGTAAAGACTCATGGCCATTACATTATTGCCGTTCTCCTTTATATGCACTTTCATGGCATCCCAGACAAATTTGCGTGAGGAGGTCCAGGCAAAATCACGTACATCACTTGCCTCAAAGACCCAGGTCTTACGAGCTTTGGAGCGGGATTTTTCTGCTTTGGTGGCCTCGGCAAGGGTTACAATTTCCACTGGCTCACTTGCGTTTTGGGCCTGAAGGTAGCGCTGGTACTGCGCAGGACTAAGGACTTCCTTGAAGTTCTTTCCCTCTCCGGTGGAGGCCACAATATGGTCCGCAGGCACATTCATCGAAACTTTATAATTCCCAAAGACAAGGGCAAATTCGCCCCGACCGGTGAACTGATGGTTCTGCCATCCCTGGAAATCACTATAAACGGCCATGCGCGGGAACCACTGGGTGATGGTAAAAAGATCGTTGCCATCCTCGGGAAAATGTTCGTAGCCTCCTCTTCCCCCCATGGTCAAACGGTTGGGAATGTTATAGCTCCAGTCGATTTTTAGAATGTATTTTTCTCCAGGTGCCAGTACCTTGGGTAGGTCTACGCGCATCATGGTTTTATTGACCGTGTACGGCAAGGCTTTTCCCTGTCCGTCGGTTACTTTATGGAGTTTCACTCCGTAACCGTTATCTTGCAGCGGAAGGGCAGTTAAGGTAAGTCTTTCGGTGGTAGTAACGGTAGGTAGGGTGGAGGACTGCTCGTATCCGGCGTTGTTTATGGAAGAGTGCTCGTTTTCGTCGAGTTGTAGCCACAAGTAATCCAACGGATCCGGCGAATTGTTGTAGTAGGTGATGGTCTGCGAGCCCCTAAGGTTTTTCTTCTCCTCATCCAAATAGGCCGAAATGTCATAATCCGCGCGGTTTTGCCAGTACTCTTTACCCGGCGCTCCGGAAGCGGTCCGGTAGGTGTTAGGTGTGGGAAGAATCGTTCCCAGCTGCTCGAATTTATTTCCGTGGTTACTTTGAGGATTGTTCTGGTGGTTCTGGGCAAAGAAAAGACCCGAAAGACCTAAAACAAATGAAAGGACCAGTTTTTTCATAATGCAATAAAAGGGTTATTAGAGTAAGTAATTCTCAAAAATAGAGAAAAATATTTGAATGCTCGGCGCAAATAACGCCTATCAGCCGGGGATTCGCTCTAGGGTCATCTGAAGGGAGAGAAAAAATACTCCCGAGGAGATAAACAGAATCCAGTCCTTACGCGATACTTTAAAAAGCGAGACAGCGATAAAACTAAATATAAGAAGCACCGCCACCACTACGATCTGCCCCAGTTCCAGGCCTATGTTAAAGCCCAGCAGTGGAAGAAAGATGCTTTGCTCCTTGGCCATGCTCATGCGTGCAATGTTGGCAAAACCCATTCCGTGCACCAGCCCAAAAACCATTGCAAGTATGTAATTCATAGTAGCTAAATTCTTAGGACGGCTGCGAAGTAGCATATTGTCCAAAGCGGTAAGTACTATGGTAAGAGGGATTAAGAATTCGATAAGGGTGCTTTCCACCCGAAAAAGGTCCAGTACACTTAATGCGAGTGTAATAGAATGTCCTATAGTGAATGCCGTGACCAGGATAAGAATTTTTTTCAAGTCGTTCCAGTTATAGGCGCAGATAAGAACCAAAACAAAAAGTTGGTGGTCCAGGGCATCCAGGGAGATAATGTGTTCCCACCCCAGTTTCAGGTAGAATAGAAAATCGTTCATGGTTAGGTGTTTTTTTGGCTTACGAAAATAATGATTAATTTCGCTTTTCAAAGTCCCAAATCCCGTTCATGCCTTTAGTACTACTATTCCTGTCTTATTTTTCACTTTTTGGCATCCGCTCGCTTCCCACCGAAGGGGAAAATGCTTTAGTGCATCCCTACCATGTAGGCTCCCTTGAGCTTCGGTATAATACAAAAGAGCGTGCTTTCGAGGTTACCGGAAAATTTTTTCTGGACGATATGGAGCAGGCGCTCTCCAAACGTGCGGGCAAAGCCCTTAGGTTCCATGATTCTAGCAGTCGGGGGCTCATGGAAAAGACCATGGAGCTCTATCTGCGTGAGCATTTTGCAGTGAAGGCTGATGGAAAAAGGATTTCCTTTACGTACTTGGGGTTTGAGGAGGACTCGGAAGCGGTGCTGGTCTATTTGGAATCCGAACCGCTTAAGGCTCCAAAGAAGGTAGAGGTAGCCCTAAGTGTCCTCTATACTATCTTTGAGGATCAGCTTAATATTGTGCATACCGTAGTGGGCAGTACAAGACAAAGCCACCAGCTACGTTACCCGGACCGCTATTTTTACCGCACTTTTTAATTCAAGGTCGCTTCAAGATTTTTTACAAACGCCTCTAACTGGGGAAAGAATTCTTTGTAATAATCTTCCAACGTGGATTCGTTTTCCAGAAATACTTTATATACGTCCGTACCAATGGGTAGGTATTTGGCCCTATGGACCAGATGCTGGAGCGCTTTTTCAATGTTCTCTTTGTAGCGGGAATTATAGAGCCAGTCTCCCTGCTGCATACGTGGTAAGGCAGTGAGAAGCGCTGGAGGAAGAAACTCTTTATGTACCTCTAGCGTTTGATACACCTTACGGGTAAACGCTTTCCAGTTAGCCTCATTCCCCCGCACAGGGTCATTTGCTAAAAAGTAATCCAGTACCACATCGACCATAGCTCCGCTGTATCTTCCTACCAAAGGGGAAAACAAAAGTTTGGCTTTACGGATTTCCAGGTGGGTATCGGTATAGGAATCGATGGCGTGGTGTAGTACGATTCCCTTCTCCACTTCCCTGGGGTAACTGCGGCGGTCCTTATGGCGAGCAAAGTCCACCAGGAGGTTTCCCACTATTTGGCCGGGCGAGAAGGACAGGTACGCGTGGGCCAGGTAGTTCATAGGGCAAAGGTTTAAGTTACGTCTGAGGGGTTAAAAAAGTGCCTGGTGAAAATCCTCCAATTTACCCACCTGCACAATGGTAATCCCATAGGTGTTTTTAGGAATCTTGCTAAGGCTTGAAATAAATATCCTGTCGTAACCCAATTTTTCGGCCTCCGAGATGCGCTGCTCGATTTGGGGTACCGGACGTATCTCCCCACTAAGGCCAATTTCTCCGGCAAAACAGAATTTTTCCGAAATAGAGATATCTTCCGTGCTGGAGAGCACCGAGGCGACCACGGCAAGATCCAGCGCAGGATCGTCTGTTTTAATTCCCCCCGTGATATTTAAAAATACATCCTTGGCACCAAGCTGGAAACCGGCACGTTTTTCAAGCACTGCCAAAAGCATATTAAGTCTTCTGCTGTCAAATCCGGTGCAACTTCTCTGGGGCGTGCCGTAGACGGCGGAGCTGACCAGCGCCTGAATTTCCAGCAGCATGGGACGGTTTCCCTCCAGGCTCACCGCCACGGAGTTTCCTGAAAGTTCCTCGGTTTTCTTTGTAATAAGGATTTGGGAAGGGTTGCGTATCTCTTTAAGGCCCTGGGCAATCATCTCGTAGATGCCAATTTCTGCCGTGGAGCCGAAACGGTTTTTGCTGGCCCTTAGTAGTCGGAACAGGTGGTTTCTATCGCCGTCAAAGTTCAGTACTACATCCACCATGTGCTCAAGGACTTTGGGGCCTGCAATTTGTCCGTCCTTGGTGATATGTCCTACCAGGATGATAGGAGTGGAGGTCTCCTTGGCCAGCTTGATCAGCTCGTTGGAACACTCCCTTATCTGCGATACAGTGCCGGGAGAACTTTCCAGGGCTTCCGAATGCAGGGTCTGAATGGAATCCACGATCATAAGATCGGGTTGCAGCTTTTTTGCCTCATGCACAATTTTCTCCACACTGACTTCCGTAAAAAGATAGCAGTTGGGGTTTTGGACCTCTGAAAGGCGGTCCGCGCGCATTTTGATCTGGGAGGCACTTTCCTCACCCGAAACGTAGAGAATGGTGCGGTTCATCTTAAGGGCAAGCTGCAAGAGAAGGGTGGACTTGCCAATTCCCGGTTCGCCCCCAATTAGAATCACCGATCCCAGAACAATGCCCCCGCCCAGCACCCGGTTCAGCTCCTGGGAGTTGGTCTTGATGCGGGGTTCTTTCTGAATCTCCACATCAATTAGGTTGATTAAATGGTTCTTTTTCCTAGGAGTGGATTTTGCCCCCGAGGGTTTGTCCACAATTTCTTCTGAAAGAGTGTTCCAGGCGCCACAGCTCTTACACTGCCCGTGCCACTGGGAATATACGCTGCCGCAGCTCTGGCAGAAATAAGCGGTCTTGGTTTTGGATGCCATTTTTGAGTGTAGCTTAAAATTCTATAGTGCAATTTACATTTTTTATCTTCCTTCTGGCCAAAAACATAAGATCCGCCCTAAACCATGCATTGCTTAAAGCGGACCTTAAAAATTGAAAAAATATATAATGACGGGAAGGTAGATCTTTCTCTTCCCTGGTATGAAGACCTATATACTAGATTCATAGGGCAGCAAAAAGTTAAATCCTTCCTGTGGAAGTTTTTCAAATTGCCTTCACCCGCTTTGCCGGTGTGGTTTTTTCCTTTAACTTTGCCCAAACCTAAATCCAATGAGTAAGAAAAGTACCAAGTACATCTTCGTGACAGGGGGTGTCACGTCCTCTTTAGGAAAAGGCATTGTCTCAGCATCGCTGGGCCTACTGTTAAAAGAGAGGGGTTTCAATGTCACCATTCAAAAACTCGATCCCTACATTAACATCGATCCCGGTACCCTTAATCCTTACGAACACGGAGAATGCTATGTGACAGAGGACGGTGCGGAAACGGACCTGGATTTAGGACACTACGAGCGCTTTTTAAATGCGCCGACTTCCCAAAACAATAACGTCACCACCGGTAGAATCTACCAAACCGTCATAGAAAAAGAGCGCAAAGGCGACTTCCTGGGAAAGACCGTTCAGGTCATTCCCCACATTACCAATGAGATTAAGCGGAGAATAAAAATCCTCTCCAAGCAGAACTACGATATCATCATCACCGAAATCGGTGGAACGGTTGGGGATATTGAGTCCCTTCCCTATATTGAATCCGTACGTCAGCTAGAGTGGGAACTAGGAGAGAAAAACTCCATGGTAATCCACCTGACGCTACTTCCCTACCTTTCTGCTAGTGGAGAGTTAAAGACCAAGCCTTCGCAGCATTCGGTGCGGCAGCTTATGGAGAGCGGTATCCAGGCCGATGTCCTAGTATGCAGGACCGAGCATAAAATCCCTAAGGAGCAGCGCGCCAAACTGGCGCAGTTCTGTAACGTAGCCTTGGAGAATGTGATTGAATGCAAGGATATGGAGACTATCTACGAGGTGCCTCTTTATCTACAGAAGCAGAACTTTGATCAGGTAGTACTTAAAAGCCTGGACCTTAAAAGCGAGAAAGAAGCAGATTTGAAGGATTGGAAGAAATTTCTTAAACGCCACCAGAATCCGAAGCGTAAAGTGGAGATAGCACTAGTAGGTAAATACGTCTCGCTCCAGGACTCGTACAAGTCAATAGCAGAATCGTTTATTCACGCCGGAGCGGAACTCGATACGGAGGTGAAGATCCGCTGGGTGTACAGCGGGGATTTGGACAAGGATAACGTAAAGGAGACTTTGAAAGGTGTGGACGGAATGCTTATCGCCCCGGGGTTTGGCGACCGCGGTATTGAGGGCAAAATCCTGGCTGCTAAATACGCACGGGAAAACAAGCTTCCAGTCTTAGGTATTTGTTTGGGAATGCAGATTATGACGATAGAATTTGCACGTAGTGTACTAGGTCTGGAGAAAGCCAATTCCATGGAGTTTGATACCTCTACGCCGGATCCGGTCATTTCTTTAATGGCGGATCAAAAAAACGTGGTGGAGAAAGGCGGTACCATGCGACTTGGTGCATGGAAATGTACCCTAAAAGCAGGCACTTTGCTCTACGATATCTACGGACAGAAAAATATTTCCGAAAGACACCGCCACCGCTACGAATTTAATTCTGAATACAAGGAACTATTCGAACAGAATGGACTGCAGCCTTCGGGCACCAATCCCGATACCCATTTAGTGGAAACTCTGGAGCTCAAGGACCATCCTTTCTACGTAGGGGTTCAGTACCATCCGGAATACAAAAGTACCGTGGTGCAGCCGCATCCCCTGTTCCTGGCCCTTATTAAGGCCGCAAGTGGTAGTAAAAATTAATTCAAAACGTAAGGCGCAGTATCCACCAGATACTGCGTTTTTTATGGGCTCGGATAATACAAGCAAGGCCACGTATTTTAATGGCTCTCAAGTAATAAAATTTCAGTAATTTTGTGACCTTTAATTTTCTTATGCCCTGGCAGCAGAGCAAGAGAAAAAAACGTAAAATAACCACTCATGCAACAAAACAACGGTCTAGACAAGAACCAGTTAATTAGTTTTATGCTTTTTTCGGCCTTAATGCTAGGGGCCATGTTTTATTTCCAGAGCAGGGAAGAGGCCAAGGCGCCCGCCCCAGTGGAACAAACGGCCAGCACGCAGGGCGCAGCGCCTACCATGGGGCCTCAAGCTTCTAACAGCGGGGCCTCTCCAGTAAAAGTGGCCAAGCTGGAAAATAACGAACTGCGTTTGGAGTTCTCTTCTTTGGGAGGTCAAATCAGCCGCGTGGAGCTTCCAGGCTATAAAGCGTACAACCAAGCTCAGGACGAGGCTAATCTTCCTTTATACCTTATAGATAATGGCAGTGCAAGCTACGGGTTTGAGTTCAAGGACCGCGCCGGAAGACTTATCCGTACCAAGGATCTTAACTTCCAGCCTACCGTACAAGGCAATACCCTTACCATGACTACCCAAGTACAGGGAGCCACGATTCAATTCATTTATACACTACTAGATAAATACACGGTGGACTTTAAAGTGCGTACCAGCGGCCTTGGACAAGTTTCCAGTTCGAGCGCGGCAGATTTCAAGTGGGATTATAAAGTGCGCGCCGTAGAAAAAGGCCGCTCGCAGGAGCAGACACATTCGGAGTTTTCGTATGCTTTTGACAACTATTCTTCGTACGATTACGATGGAAGGACCGGAATGGACGAGACCGAAGAGACCCTGAACTGGATTGGGGTGAAGCAGCAGTTCTTCTCTTCCATAATAGAAAGTAAGACAGGATTTGTGGGTTCGAAGGGTAACCAGGAAATAGTGGAAGAAGGAGAGTATCTTAAAACTTTAAACTACAGTGGGCAGGTGGCGATGAGCGCCAATGAACTGAACCAGGATTTCAGCTGGTATTTTCTTCCTTTGGATTTAAAGCTGTTAAAATCCTTTGATAAGAATTTTGATGAGATCCTTCCTTTAGGATGGTCTTTTATAGGAACTATGAACCGTTGGTTCTTCATGCCACTGTACAACTGGATTTCTTCTTGGGGTATAACGGCAGGATGGGCTATTTTCCTATTGACCATTATTGTGAAGCTAATTCTTTCTCCTATCATGTTCAAGCAGCATAAGCTCAGTGCTATGATGCGCGTGATACGTCCGGAGATCGACGAGGTAAATGAAAAGTATAAGGATGCTGATGCTATGAAGCGTCAACAGGCAACCATGGAAGTGTACCGGAAGGCTGGGGTAAATCAGATGGCTGGATGTTTACCGGCATTACTACAGATTCCTATTTTCTATGCCTTGTTCCGGTTTTTCCCGAACTTCATTGATTTGCGTGGAGAAAGTTTCTGGTTCGCCAAAGACCTAACGGCCTACGATGATTTGATTAAGCTTCCGTTCCATATTCCTTTTCTTGGGGAACACTTAAGTGTGTTTGCCATCGCCTGTACGGCCGCGATCTTAATCTATACGATGCTAACGGCAGGAAACATCCAACAGCCTACGGCTCCGGGTATGCCGAACATGAAAGTCCTTATGTATATTTTCCCGATAACCTTCCTGTTCTTTTTGAATACTTCGGCTTCGGGTCTCTCTTGGTACTATTTTGTATCCAATGCCATTAACATTGTAATTATCCTGGTAATTAAATATCTGATCTTGGATGAGAAGAAAATCCACGCGCAGATCCAGGCCAATAAAGCCCAGCCTAAGAAAGAAGGAAAATTCCAAAAGCGTATGCGGGAGATGATGGAGCAGGCGCAGAAACAACAGGCCCTTCAGCAGGAGCAGCTTAAAAAGACACAGGGCAAGAAAAAATAATATTTCTCATTGACCAACCTCTGCCGCCGCACTTTCTACCGAAGTTGCGGCGGCCTTTTTTACTGTACTTCTTACAAGAGGTCTTTCTAGGGTTCCGATCAATATAACTCTGGGAGTACTACTGGGCTCTTTGTTAGGTTCTTTTCAACAGAATAGTCCAGTCGGAAGCTTTTTCTGTGATGGATACAGGGGCCGTGCTGGATAAGCGCCTCACGGTGGGAGCGCGTGGCGTAACCTCGGTTGCTTTTCCAGCCATACTGGGGATACTGCTGGTGGAGTCTGTCCATCAAACAGTCGCGATAGTCTTTGGCAAGGATGGAGGCGGCCGCTATGGAGAGGTACTTGGCATCGCCACCCACAATGCACTCGTGTGGAGTAAACGCGTAGGGAGAAAAGCGGTTCCCGTCCACTAGGATTAGTTCCGGCTGGAGTGATAGTTTTTCCAATGCCATATGCATGGCGTGAATGCTGGCGTTTAATATATTATGGGAGTCGATAGTCTCTACGTCCACCTCTGCAATACCGTAACAAAGCGCTTTGGATTTGATTTTTTCTGCAAGGATTCTGCGGTTTTTTTCCGATAATTTCTTAGAATCGTTGATTTCCTTATCATAAAAGCCTTTAGGAAAAACAACCGCTGCGGCCACTACCGGACCGGACAAACAGCCTCTGCCTGCTTCGTCGCAACCCGCTTCAATAAAGGCTTTAGAGAACGTTCGCTTTAATTTCAAGGTATTACTATTTATTTAAACAATTGTTTGTTTCCGTCACAAAAATAAAAAATATTAAGACATTTTTAACGAATTACTTGGTGGGTTTAACAAAGTTTTGCAAATTTGTCTATTGAAAAAATTTAATTTGATATGAAGAAACTAACAACAAGCGTTTTAGCGGTAGTTCTTACTTCCTCATTTGCTTTGGTAAATGCGCAGGTAGACACCACTAGAACCCAAGATATCGAAGGCGTTGTCGTGACGGCCCTCGGTATTAAAAGAGAGAAGAAATCTATTGGATACGCTGCTCAGGAAATCTCTGGAGAGAGCATCTCCGAAGCTGGCCAGAACAATGCCTTAAGCGCGCTTTCCGGTAATGTGGCAGGGGTCCAGGTGACTTCTCCTTCTTCTATGGGTGGATCCACCAGGATCACAATGCGGGGGATTAGCTCTTTAACGGGTGAAAACAGACCGCTTATTATCGTAGACGGTATTCCGCTCGATAACACCAACATCAATGATGTGAACACGCAAAGGGGCGCCGGTGGTAGAGACTACGGGGATCCAGCGTTTGACATCAACCCGGACGATATTGAGTCCGTAACTGTTCTTAAAGGAGGTCCTGCAGCAGCTCTCTATGGGTCTAGAGCGAGCAACGGGGTAATTATTTATACTACCAAGCAGGCTAAGAGAGGCCGTACCAGCGTAGAGCTAAATACGGGAATCTCTTTTGAAAGCATCTACATCATGCCGGATCTCCAGGATTCTTATGGTGGAGGTCTTGCAGACACTTTTGAGACGGTAACGATCAACGGTCGTACCTACAACATCGCAGACTACGGAATGGATGAGTCTTGGGGTCCTAAATACGATCCGAACCTTATGTACCTTCCTTGGAATGCATTCGATCCTGAGTTCGCTTCGGATTATTTGAAAGAAATTCCATGGGTTGCCCCTAAGCACGATGTGGACTCGTTCTTTGATACAGGTATCACCCTTACCAATAATATCTCCGTATCCAAGTCATTTGACAACTCTAATATGAGAGTGTCTTATACCAATACAGATATTTCTGGTATCCTTCCTAACTCCAGCATCAAGAAGCACAACTTCACTATCAATGCCAACTCGCAACTTTCTGATAAGTTGAAAGTGGAAACGGTGATGAATTTTGTACAGACGCATGGTTTTAACCGTCCGGAACAAGGGTACGGGGATAACTCTGTTGCACAGAAATTCTTCCAGTGGGGTCAAAGACAACTAGACTTCTCTAAATTGAAGGACTACAAGCTAGCTAATGGTCAGCAAAGATCTTGGAACAGAACGGCGTGGAATGATCCAACTCCACTTTATTCCGATAACCCGTACTGGACTGTGTATGAAAACATCGCACAGGATAAGAGAAATAGATTCTTCGGAAACGTAGGTCTTACCTACGATCTTACAGACAACTTATACGTAGTAGGTAAAGTGTACGCGGATATCTATTCCCAGGATAACGAAAGTAGAGTAGCGGTAGGATCACAGTCAGTACCTGACTTTACTGTATTTAACAGAAACTTCTCCGAATTTAACTACGAAGGTCGTTTGCACTGGAATCCAAGAATCTCTGACGATTTTACACTAAATACGTTTGCTGGGGTGAACAGAAGAGAGACTAAGTACAAAGACCTTACTGGAACTACCGTAGGTGGACTTATCATCCCTAACTTCTACAACCTAAACAACAGTGTGGAAACGGCTGAGGCAGATAATTTCGAATACTGGAAAAGGGTGAACTCTATGTTTGCATCCGCTTCCTTAGGATTCAGAGATACATTCTTCCTTGAGGCAACTGCAAGAAACGACTGGTTCTCTACCGTATCTGAAGATCAGTTCTATCCGTCCGTAACAGGATCCCTAGTATTCTCCAACCTAATCAATGCTCCATGGTTATCGTTTGGTAAACTTCGTGCAGGTTGGGCGAATGTAGCTTCCGATACAGGACCATACCAATTAAGCAACTACGTAGATCAAGCATCCAACTTTGGTGGAGATCCACGTTACACACTACAAACAAGATTCAACAACCCGAACCTTCGTCCAGAACTTAAGGACACTAAGGAGATCGGTTTAGAGATGAATTTCTTTAAGAACCGTTTCGGATTTGACGTAACGTATTATCATGTGGACATTACCGACGGTATCCTTCCACTTGCAGTAGATCCATCTACTGGTTATGCCAGCCTTATGATCAACGCTGGTCAGATGACCAACAAAGGTATCGAAGCAATGGCGTTCCTAACACCAGTAAAAACTACGGATTTCAGCTGGGATATGAACTGGAACTTTGCTAAGAACGAGAACATGGTAGTGAAGCTTCACGAGGATGCAAAAACACTTCAGCTAACCAACGCACCGTTTAGAGCACGTCTACTTGCAATTGAAGGTCAACCATACGGTCAGATTTACGGTACGGACTTTACGTACGACGCCAACGGTAACAAGATTGTTTCCAACAGTGGAAACGGATACGTTCCTTCTGCGATCACAAACCTTGGTTCTACACTTCCTGACTACAACATGGGTCTTAGAAACTCATTCCGTTACAAGAATGCGAGACTATCTTTCCTATTTGATATGCAGAAAGGAGGTAAGTACTTCTCTACTTCCCATATGTGGGGAATGTATTCCGGTATGATCGAAGAATCTACTCTTAATGGAAACAGAGAGGCAGGTATCGTTCTTCCAGGAGTAAAAGCAGACGGTACGCAGAACACCACAGTAATCTCTGCTCAGAGATACGGTGCAATGCACTATAACACTGTAGATGCGCTTAACGTATTCGATGCTGACTACATCAAATTAAGAGATATTACATTATCCTATGACCTTCCAAAGTCTTTAGTAGGAAATGCAGTTGATGGAATCAGAATTTCTGCGTTCGGTAGAAACCTACTTGCTTGGAACCTAGATTGGAAAGGAATGGATCCTGAAAACACATCATACGGTTCTGGTAACATCCAAGGTCTAGAAGGGGGATCACTTCCTTCCACAAGACAGTATGGAGTTAATGTAAACATTAAATTTTAATTAAGACAATGAAAAATAGAATTTTAAATATCTCAAAATCATTAACTGCGGCGGTTATCATCGGTTTCACAGCCGTAGGATGTACGCAGGATTTTGACGAAATCAACGATAACCCGAACTTGACGCAGACGCCGCTTAGTTACGGTATTTTCAACGCAGCGAACAAGATTGTAACGGATGCAACCAGAAACTCCTTTGAGTCTGGTAGAGTTACACTTCCTTGGGTACAGTATTCGGCTCAGACCAATTATACTGAAGAAGACAGATACCAGTACAGGCTTACTTCTGGTGATGCACTTTGGAGAAACCTCTACACAGCTGCTGCCAACTACAAGAAGATCATTGAAATGAACACCGATCCGGAAACGGCGGGTCCTACAAGTGCGTACGGTCCAAACGCCAACCAGATTGCGGCTTCTAGAGTAATGCTTTCTTATGTGTTCTTGCAACTTGCCGATACCTTTGGTGATGTACCTTACTGGTCGTACGGAACACAGGATCCAGACTTTCAAGCTTTGAGTATCGATGAAAACGTAAAACCGAAATTTGCTCCACAAGCGAAGATTTACGCTGATATCCTTAAAGAACTAGAAGAAGCTGCAGCGCAGGTGGAAACCGGTGAAGTAGTATTCACAGGAGGGGACGTTCTATTCGGCGACGGAGAAAAACTAAGAAGATTTGCGAACTCTCTAAGACTTAGAGTGGCAACAAGAGTAAAAGGAGTTGTTCCAGGAGCTGAGGCGCATATTACGGATGCCATTGCAGACGGTGTAATGCGTTCTAATGCGGACAATGTAGGAGTAACTTACGAGAATAACCTTGTAAATCCTTCCCCAATGTACAACGATTTCAGAACCCGTTCTGACTTTTCAGTATCCAAGACATTCATCAACCTACTTAAGGGTGAGACTGGAAACTTCGATTTGGACCCAAGACTTTTCAGATATGCGGCTCCAATTGGTACGCTGAAGGCAACAATTCTTGACGGAACGTATGAAATTTCTGAAGACCCTGCGGATTACGTTGGACAACCGTACGGTCTTGACCAGTCGTTATCTACTTCTCAAAGTGGTCAAGCTAATTTCTTCAGTAAAGAAGTTTATAAGAGAGATTATACAGAAATTCTTATGGAGTTCTCCGAAGTGCAATTCTTGATCTCTGAAGCCAAAGGATGGAGCCAGGCTGAGTATGTAGCAGGTGTAAAAGCCTCCATGGAAAAATGGAACGTTCCTGCAGAAGACATCACTGCATATCTTTTGACTCTTCCGCTAGCAACCAAAGAAAACGTATTAACTCAAAAGTATATCGCATTATTTATGCAGCCTTACGAAGCATGGGCGGAATACAGAAGAACTGGATATCCAAATACCAGTATCCTCCTTCTTCCAGGTGAAACTGGACAGTTGAACGTGCCGGTTAACGGGTCAAGTACGTACGTATTTACTTCACTTATCGATGGACTTACAGACCTTCCAACAAGACTGTACTATCCAACAATCATTCAGACTCTGAATGTGGATAACTACAATGCAGCTGCTACTGCAATTGGTGGTGATAAGATGAATACGAAACTTATCTGGGATAAAAACTAATTCGTACCAGGTTAAATACCTTAAGACCGCCTTCGGGCGGTCTTTTTATTTTGGTATCTTTGCGTAATTATTAGTAGATATGAATATTAAGGATACACTTCAAAAGGAAATAAGCACGCTCATTGAGAACCTCTACCAAGTACAGAACATCGTTCTGGACGTGCAAGAAAACAAGACCGAATTTGAAGGCGACTTTACGGTGGTTACGTTTCCACTGGTTAAGATTGTAAAGAAAAGTCCGGATGTAGTAGCTATGGAACTTGGGGGAGCGCTTTCTGCTTCTTCTGATCTGGTAGCAGGTTTTAATGTAGTTAAGGGTTTTTTGAATCTTTTAATTAAAAACCGTGCATTTCTAGATAATCTTTCCTTAAGTGCACAGAGCTTTGAGGCAAATGTTAAAGCCAAAGGCAAGGTAATGGTGGAATATTCCTCCCCCAATACCAATAAACCGCTACATCTAGGCCATGTGCGAAATAATCTTTTAGGCTATTCCGTTGCACAGATTCTTAAAGAGGCTGGATACGAGGTAACCAAAACACAGATCATTAACGACCGCGGGATACATATCTGTAAATCCATGGTGGCTTGGCTGGAGCGAGACGGTAACGAAACGCCAGAATCCACACAGCTCAAGGGAGATAAGCTCGTGGGCCAGTACTATGTGTATTTCGACTCGCTCTATAAGGCGGAGGTAAAAGAGCTGGTAGCGGAAGGGATGAGCGAAGAAGAAGCCAAGAAGCAGGCTCCTATTATGAAGAAGGCGCAGGCTATGCTGTTGGATTGGGAGAAAGGCGATAGCCAGGTGCGTGAATTGTGGGAGAAGATGAACGGCTGGGTATACGAGGGTTTTGCACAGACCTATAAAAGACTAGGAGTTTCTTTCGATCAGGTTCAGTACGAAAGCAACACGTATCTTTTAGGGAAGGATCTGATACAACAGGGGCTTAATTCCGGCGTATTTTACCGTAAAGAAGACGGTTCGGTATGGGTAGACCTTACCGAGGAAGGATTAGACCATAAACTTTTACTACGCTCCGACGGTACCTCGGTATATATGACGCAGGATCTGGGAACGGCGGTAGAGCGTTTCAAAGAGAACGATATCGAGAAATTAATTTATACAGTGGGGAATGAACAGGACTATCATTTCCAGGTACTTTTTAAAATATTGAAGAAGCTGGGCTATGGCTGGGCAGATCAGCTCTACCACCTTTCCTACGGGATGGTAGAACTCCCAGAGGGCAAGATGAAATCCCGTGAAGGTACGGTAGTGGATGCCGATGATTTGATGGAAGAAATGTTCTCTACCGCTATGGAGAAGGCACAGGAACTAGGCAAATTGGAGAATCTATCCAATGAGGAGAAGCTTGCTTCGTACGAAACAGTAGGAATGGGTGCTTTAAAGTACTATTTACTTAAAGTGGATCCGCGTAAAAAAATGCTCTTTAATCCAAAGGAAAGTATTGATTTCAACGGAAATACCGGTCCTTTTATTCAGTATACCTACGCACGAATCCAATCGCTGTTAAGCAAGGCAGAATATAAAGTGTTGGAAGAGGTGCCTGCAGTGGAGCTTAACGCCTCTGAGAAGCAACTGATCATGCAGCTTTCCAACTACAAGGAAGTGGTGGAACGTGCAGCTGAGAGCCTTTCTCCTGCACTTGTGGCCAATTACCTCTATGAGCTTGTGAAGAGCTACAATTCGTTCTACCAGAACAATCCTATACTAAAGCAGGACCAAGAGGATACCAAACAGTTCCGTCTCTACCTTTCCGCACTTAGTGCTCTAGTAATTAAAAAATCACTTGGATTATTAGGAATTGGTACCGTGGACCGCATGTAATCGTCTTATAGAAACAATTAAGCGCCCTCAACCTCTTTGCAAGGTTGGGGGCGTTTAGTTTAAAACCCCTATGATCAATTGCAAAAAAAAACAGCCATTTGAAAAACAAATAGCTGTTAGTATCTTAAAAGTACACTTGGAAAAGTGTGGTAGTAGACCCACAGGGATTCGAACCCCAGATGACTGAACCAAAATCAGTAGTGTTACCGCTACACCATGGGTCTGTCCATTTAAGTGGTGCAAATTTAAAAATAATTTCTTTAAATCCAAGGCAAATTGTCTAAAAAAAATTAATTTTAAATCATCAAAAAAAGCTGCTATGAGGATGATGGAAAGTAAGGGCTTAAAAATTAAATATTTAGACAACGAAAAGGAATTCAAGGAAAAAATTGATTTTTTCCTTAAGGAGTGGGATTCGGATTCCAAAGAGGTTGCAGTCCGTACTTCAGGATCTACCGGAGCAGCAAAAACCCTCTCCGTAGAAAAGATACGCATGCTTAAATCAGCCAAGCGTACCTGCGATTTCTTGGGTTTAGAAGAGGGCGACTCTGCACTTATTTGTTTACCGATTGAATACATTTCGGGCAAGATGATGGTGGTGCGCGCCCTAGAGCGTGGATTGACACTGTTCGCTACTACCCCTTCACTTACGCCCTTGCGTGCCCTTAACCACCGCGTGGATTTTTGCGCTCTTACGCCACTCCAGGCGGAGCATTCATTAGCCGATCTGTGGAAGGTTTCTAATATCCTCATTGGAGGGGCTGGGGTGTCCACTATGTTGCAGGGCAAGATACAGCATGCACTTTCTGGCTGTAAAGAAGAGGTGCGTATCTACGAATCGTTTGGAATGTCCGAAACCCTCTCCCATATTGCCCTTAAGATGCTCTATCCAAAAAAACAGGAGTACTTTACACTTCTTGAGGGAATTACAATAAGTACTAGCCACGAAGGCGCCCTTACCATTGATGCGCCGGAACTAACTTCCTCTACTCTGTATACTACCGACCGCGTAGAGATTATTTCGGAAGGAAAATTTCGTTTTCTTGGACGCTTGGACCACGTGATCAATTCAGGTGGCGTAAAAATCCATCCTGAAGAATTGGAGTCTTTTATAAAGGAGCATACGGAGAGAGAGCTTGCAGTGTCCGCCCTTCCCGATCCTTTGCTAGGTCAAAAGTTAGTTGTTGTCGTGCAGGGGAAGGAGGAGCCCGCCGTGCGCTCCCAAATATTAGAACTACCTTTCTCTCAGCGTTATTTAAGGCCCAAGGAGGTTTTTTTTACAGAGTGTCTTCCCCTGACGCCTAATGGTAAAATGAACAGAATGGAGCTTGCCCGCTGGCTAGAGAATCAGAGTGTTTCCACCAAAAGCGAGAAGGTGAAAAGTAACGAGGATTTTTCCAGTGAGATTTATTTTCGCACCTCACGCAGCAGCGGCGCTGGAGGACAGAACGTAAATAAGGTCGAGACCCGGGTGGAAGCGCTTTGGGACGTAGAGAAAAGTTCGTTCTTTACTCCGGAACAGAAACAAAAGATTTTACTGCGACTAAAAAACCGGATAGGGTCTAGCGGAACGCTCTCTGTAGCCTCGAGCGAGGCCCGCTCGCAGCTACGCAATAAGATGGTAGCACAGGAAAAGCTGCTGGCGCTGGTGGGTGGGGCACTAACCGAAAAGAAGCAACGTAAAGCTACCGCCCCTTCCTATGGATCAAAGCTGCGCCGCCTGGAGCAGAAAAAAAGGCATTCGGAGAAGAAGTCGGAGCGGGGTCGACGTTATGAGTAGGCGAGCCTGTGTGGGCTTTTATTTCTTGAAGAGAATATGTTATCTTTGCCTTTAAATCTAGACACGAGATGAGTTATACCATTACCGATTTTTTAGAAAAATACTATCTGCACTTTAATTCTGCAGCACTTGTAGATGCTTCCAAAGGGTATGTAGCCCACCTTAAGGACGGGGGCAAGATGATGATCACCCTGGCCGGAGCGATGTCCACTGCAGAACTGGGTAAAATACTTGCAGAGATGATCCGTCAGGACAAAGTGCATATCATTTCCTGTACCGGAGCTAACCTGGAAGAGGATTTGATGAACCTGGTGGCACATTCCCACTATAAAAGAGTTCCCAATTACAGGGATCTTACTCCACAGGAAGAATGGGATTTACTCGAGAAGGGTCTAAACCGCGTAACCGATACCTGTATTCCTGAGGAGGAAGCGTTCCGAAGACTGCAAAAACATATTGTGGAGATATGGAAGGACGCTGAGGCCAAAGGCGAGCGCTATTTCCCACACGAGTATATGTACAAAATGCTTCTTTCCGGAGTGCTCGAACAGTACTATGAGATACCAAAGGAAAACTCCTGGATGCTTGCCGCAGCCGAAAAGAACCTTCCGATCGTAGTACCGGGATGGGAGGATTCCACTATGGGGAACATCTTCACCAGCTACTGCATCAAAGGAGAGCTAAAAGCCTCTACCATGAAATCAGGAATCGAGTACATGATGTACCTCGCGGATTGGTATCCAAAGAACTCTGGAGGTAAAGGTGTAGGGTTTTTCCAGATTGGAGGAGGGATCGCAGGTGACTTCCCGATATGTGTGGTACCAATGCTGTATCAGGATATGGAGATGCACGATATTCCGTTCTGGTCGTATTTCTGTCAGATTTCCGATTCCACGACCTCCTATGGTTCGTATAGTGGGGCTGTTCCTAATGAGAAGATCACTTGGGGAAAACTGGATATCCACACGCCTAAATATATTGTGGAGAGTGACGCCACAATATGTGCGCCGCTGATGTTTCAATATATTCTGGAGAACTCCTAAAATAGATCGTATAAATTTGTACTGCTGAGTCCCAAGCGTAACCGCTTGGGGCTTTTTTGCGCACGACAAAGGCGGGAAATACTCCCGCCTTTTTTTATATTGTAATTAAAAGTTATTTGTTTTTATTCAGTATTTCTTCCTTGACCAGTCCTTCAAGTTCTTCGGCAAGTTCTGGATTGTCGCGAAGCACATCCTTGACTGCATCACGTCCTTGGCCAAGTTTCGTGTCCTGGTAACTAAACCATGAGCCGCTCTTTTTAACAATACCATGTTCTACGGCAGCGTCGAGTACCTCACCGGTCTTGGAAATTCCTTCCCCGTACATGATGTCAAATTCTGCTTGCTTGAACGGTGGAGCTACTTTATTCTTTACGATTTTTACCTTCACTCGGCTCCCTACGGCCTCATCACCGTTCTTTATCGGAGCACTGGCCTTACGGATATCGATACGAACGGAGGCGTAGAATTTAAGGGCATTCCCTCCGGTAGTGGTCTCTGGATTTCCGAACATCACGCCAATCTTTTCTCTTAGCTGATTGATGAAAATTACCGTACACTTGGTCCGGGAGATCGTCGCGGTAAGTTTTCTAAGGGCCTGCGACATCAATCTTGCGTGAAGACCCATCTTGGAATCTCCCATTTCCCCCTCAATCTCGGCTTTAGGAGTAAGGGCTGCCACGGAGTCAATGACAACGATATCCACTGCTCCGGAGCGGATCAGATTATCGGCAATTTCCAGTGCCTGCTCTCCGTTGTCGGGTTGAGAGATAATTAGATCGTCTAGGTTGATTCCCAGTTTGGAGGCGTAGTGGCGGTCGAAGGCATGCTCGGCATCTATGAACGCCGCGATACCCCCTTGTTTTTGCGCCTGCGCTATGGCATGTAAGGTAAGGGTCGTCTTACCAGAGGATTCCGGTCCGTAGATCTCTATGATCCGGCCTTTAGGGTATCCCCCTACGCCCAGAGCGATGTCAAGGCCCAGCGATCCGGAAGGAATCACTTCCACCGAATCGTCCACGGAGGCGTCGCCCAGAGTCATTACGGTACCTTTTCCGTAGGTTTTATCTAATTTTTCAAGCACCAGTGCCAGTGCTTTCTTCTTGTCTTCTGCTGTACTCATTTAGTGTTATTTACGCAAAAATACGATTTTTATATGGGTCGTAAAAGTGCTTTATTGTTCTATTTTATAACATAATCGATTTAAGTGTTTGTACGTAAAATACTTAGTATCTAAAATCCTTAGGTGTGTGCTTAATATAGTCGGAAAGGACTTTGAGCTGCTGCTGGTGTCCTTTTTTCTTCATGGCCTCATAGCGCTTGGGCTCACCGACAGGATAGAATCGTTTAAGGCCGTAGTTAATTTTTGTAACAAATTTTGGGAAAAGATGATGGGAACCTTCGGTAGCTATTCCCAGGCGCTGTAGCGTAGGAGGATCCAGCAGATAGCTGCTCATGCTTTGGTGCAGTGTGCGCATAGCCTTTCTTTGCCAGAGGAAGGGGTAAATGGTACTCTGTAGATTTTCCTCTAAGAGTGCCTGGGCCAGTTCCTTGGAATGCGCATCTCCAGGGGCCTGCATAAGGGTCCAGAGATAAAACCACTCGGTGGCCTGCTTGGCTGAAGAAGGTAGTACTTCGTGGGGAATTCCTAGAAGGTACCCTACGTATTTCCAGAGATGGAACAGGCCCTTTTCTTCCTTTGCGGTAATGTGCATTCCCATTTTCTTTAGTCCCAGCATGAAAATAAGGGAGAAACCGGTATAGGTAGCTACCATATCCCATGTGTTGATGGGCTCGCCCCAGCGTACGAAATCCCAGTCTTTGGCGTGCTCTTTAATCTTGAGTCGTGCGTAGGAATGCATCATCCGGGTGCGCAGTATGAGCTGCATTGCCTCAGAACCAGGCTCCAGGGCATTTTCTCGAGTAACTGCCACCCAAAACTCCAGCGTGTCTTTAAGTCGTTTTACTGCGCCCTTTTTTAAGGCACCGGTATAGATTAGGGGCTTATTCAGATACGCAAAGTCGTAGCCTCCCATAAGCGTGAAATCCCGAAGAATCATTAGTGCATTGGTTCCTGCCCGCATACACAGGGATGCTCCGTGGGAGGCCAGTGTGCTGTCAAACCACTCAGGCCTATGCATGGAGGCCACAAGTAAAGGAAGGGATTGTGGCACCTTAGTGTTCTCTAACGGTTTTTCTCCTTTTAAAAACCGCTGAATCAATACACTCGCCTCGGGGTAGGGCAGAGAAAGGTAGGTGTCTAGCACTGCCGTATCGGAGAGGCCATCAAAACTGTGGTACAGAGGGTAGAAGCGTGGGAAGTCTTTTTCACTGAGTGAGGCTCCGGTCCAAGTGGTGAGGTCTTTTCCCATACCCTTTTCCCAGAAATACCTAACGTGCGGAGCATCCAGATAGGGTGGGGAGGGAACGGATGTGGTATCTAGTAAAGGCGCGCCGGTCATAAAACGTCTGTTATTTTTTTAGGCTATGGGCAGCAAGTACCAGGCCGAAGGGTAGTTAAATAAGGTTAAAAACAAAGTAGGCCTTGCGCGGATGCGAAGGCCTACTCTGGTATGTGTACAAACTTCCTGTTATAGGGAAGCAGAGTGTACTAGCAGATCGGTTAGTTTGTTGGAGTATCCGGTCTCGTTGTCGTACCAGGATACCAGTTTTACAAACGTAGGAGATAGCATGATGCCTGCATCTTTGTCGAAGATGGAAGTTCTCTTGTCTCCGATAAAGTCCTGTGATACTACTGCATCTTCGGTGTATCCCAGAATTCCTTTGAGTTCTCCTTCGGAAGCGGCCTTCATTGCAGCAGCAATCTCATCGTAGGAAGTTTCTTTTTCTAGACGTACGGTAAGGTCCACTACAGAGACGTCTGCTGTAGGTACTCTAAAAGACATACCGGTAAGTTTTCCGTTCAGGGACGGAATTACTTTTCCTACGGCCTTAGCAGCACCCGTAGAAGAAGGGATGATGTTTAGAAGTGCAGAGCGTCCTCCTCTCCAGTCTTTCATGGACGGGCCGTCCACGGTTCTCTGTGTGGCAGTAGTAGCGTGTACGGTAGTCATAAGACCCTCTACGATTCCGAAGTTATCGTGCACTACTTTTGCAAGAGGTGCCAGACAGTTAGTAGTACAAGAAGCATTGGAGAAGATGTGCACGTCGGAAGTAAGTTCCTTGTGGTTCACTCCCATTACATACATTGGCGTATCGTCCTTGGAAGGAGCAGAAAGAACTACTTTCTTTGCTCCGGCATTAAGGTGCGCCTGGGCAGTATCTTTGGAAAGGAAAAGACCAGTGGATTCCACTACGTAGTCTGCTCCTACTTCGTTCCATTTAAGGTTGTTGGGATCTCTCTCCGAGGTGATGCGGATTTTCTTTCCGTTTACAACTAGGTCGTTTCCTTCGATGCGGATATCCCCTTGGAAACGTCCGTGTACGGAGTCGTATTTCATCATATACGCCATGTACTCGGCGTTGATCAAATCGTTAATACCAACGATTTCGATGTTGTCTCTCTCCAGCATTGCGTTGAACACCAGACCTCCGATTCTTCCGAACCCGTTGATACCTACTTTAATTGTTGACATAATACTTTAATTTTTTAAGATATTAATTATAGTGCTAGGATCTCTGATATCTGCAGAAGATCCTGGTTAATTTCGTTGTTCTTGCTGATGGCATCCTCAATAGGGGTGTAGACCAGCTGGTTACTGCGAATACCTGCCATTACATTGGTAAGGCCTTTCATCAGTCCTGTCACTGCGCCAAAACCTAGTCGGGAGGCCAGTACCCTGTCGGCGCACGAAGGGGCTCCGCCGCGTTGGATATGTCCCAGTATGGTTACCCGTATGTCGGCTTCTGGGAACTCCACTTTGGTCTTCTTGGCCAGTTCGTACGTGGAGGCCAGGGTTTCTCCCTCAGCCACTACCACGATGCTCGAGTTCTTTCCACGTTTCTGCGCCTTTCTAAAGGTAGTGAAAAGCTCCTCCATACTGTCGTTATGTTCCGGGATAAGGATATCGATGGCTCCCGTGGCAATACCGCTGTTCAGGGCAATGAAGCCTGCATCGCGGCCCATCACCTCGATAAAGAAAATCCGAGAGTGCGAAGTGGCCGTATCACGGATCTTGTCGATGGCTTCCATCGCCGTATTGAGTGCCGTGTCGTACCCTATGGTATTGTCGGTTCCAAAAATATCGTTGTCTATGGTTCCCGGTACGCCGATCACTTTTACTCCGTGCTCTTCACTGAAGATTTGTGCACCGGTAAAGGTTCCGTCCCCTCCAATACATACCAAGGCATCGATTCCCTGCGCCTGGCAGTGCTCGAAGGCTTTGGCTCTTCCTTCCTTAGTGCGGAACTCACTGGAACGTGCCGACTTTAATATCGTACCTCCAAGATTTATGATGTTGCTTACCGAGCGCGGACCCATTTTCGTGAAGTGCCCTTCTATTAATCCGTTGTATCCTCCTCTGATTCCCACTACTTCCAAATCGTGGTAAATGGCAGTTCTAACTACCGATCGAATCGCTGCATTCATTCCTGGAGCATCGCCGCCAGAGGTCAGTACACCTATCTTTTTTACCCTTGAATTGTTTGTCATATACGCTCATTTCTTGTGAGTAGCAAATTTAATAAATTTGGTGCAGAATATAGGCTGATAAATCGCATATTATTAATTAAGAATTGGTTAATTTTGTGAAATGGTGAAAAGTAGTAACGCGCACAAAACACTCTCCATCCTCTGGGTGGGGCTGTACTGTTTTGTAGTGCTGTTTGCACCGCTTTTACACTCCCACCACCACAGCGGGTTGGCGCTTAAGAAAAATACGAAGCTGGAACTAAAACAGGCTCCTAGCGCAACTACGCACAGTGCTACGGGTTGTGATGCGTGCCATTTCCACTCTACAAAGCTCCTTCCTGCAAATCAAAGCGTGTGGGAGCTGGCCTCTACGCCAGGAGCGTCTTTTGAGGCTCCTTACTTTTCTCCCCGCGCCACTGTGGTAGCGTTTCCTGCTGCTTATTTTCTACGAGGCCCGCCTCAGGGTTAATACGTTTGTCTACTTTTTTCCTGGAAGGCGCACTACGCGCTCAAGGGGAATAGTTCAGGGATTTCTGCCTCGCGCTTATGTTACGTGCGCCGGTTAGGAGATCCTTCCGTTCCATTCTTTTTTCACGCATATTTACGATGAAACACTTATATCTGGCTCTGCTCCTAGTACTGGGAGTAGGCCTTAGCGCCCAGACCTATACGGTGGAGGGCACGGTGGAAGATTTCCACAATAACGCGCCGCTTTCCGGGGCACAGATCCGTCTGGGGGATTTTACGGCCCTTACCGATTCCAAGGGACGGTTTGTCCTTAGTGGTGTGCCCCGGGGAAATTACACCCTTTCTGCAGTACATCCCAGCTGCGATCCTTTGGAGCAAAGCCTGGAGGTTAGAGGAAGCCTTAAGCTCTCTCTTTATCTGGAGCACCATGCTACCGAGATCCAAGGGATACAACTAAAGGCTAAGCTGCCTAGGCAAGAGATTCTAAAAGTGCAAGTTCTTGGGTTAGAGAAACTCAAGCAAAGCGCTACAGAGAATTTAGGCAACCTGCTTTCCCAGCTCTCTGGGCTTAGTACCTTAAGTACGGGGAATCGAATTTCCAAGCCGGTGATTTCCGGACTCTACGGTAGTCGCATTGGTATCTTTAGTGACGGGGTGCGTATGGCGGAGCAGGAGTGGGGCATAGAGCATGCCCCGAGTATCGAGCCAGGGGAATTCGACCGGGTAGAAGTAGTGAAAGGTGCCGCGGCCCTAAAATACGGAGGCGATCTTGTGGGTGGCGCCGTAGTGCTTCATTCCCCAGAATTCCCCAGGAAAGATACCCTGATGGGAATGGCCCGTCTTTCGGGTATTTCCAGTGGAAGGGGCGGTAAGGCAGAGGTAAAGTTTGCCCAGAGTTTTTCCTCGGGCAGTTTTTTGCGGGCGCAGGGAAGCTACAAGAAACTCGGAGACGTAGCAATCCCGTCCCATACTCTGGACAATACCGGGTTACGTGAGCATTTCTTTAGCGTAGGTGGCGGCAGAAAGACGCTCACCTCGGGGCTCGAAATATCGGCCAGCTCCATGGCGCAGGATTTTGGAATCTACCGCGGAGCACATCTGGGAGGTCCGGAGGATTTCTACCGCGCCATAGCGCTTGGAGAGCCTCTTTATGTGGATAATTTCTCCCATGAGATATCGGCGCCCTACCAAAGTGTGCTCCACCAAATACTGCGCGTAGAAGCCTACCGCAGGTTCTCCCGGGTGGGTAAATTTTCCCTTTCCTACAATTTGCAGCACAACCGCCGAAAGGAGTACGACCAGCGCAGAGGGGAGCTTGAGGGAGTGGCCAGTATGGATCTGCGCCTGATTTCCCAGAATCTGAAACTCTCGCATCTTTTAGAGCGGGAGGGCTTTGAACTGGAATCCGGGGTAAGTGGGGGTCTGCAGGATAATTTTCCAAACCCAGAGACCCGGGCCCGCCGCATTATTCCCGACTACTACCGCTACGATCTGGGCGCTTTTGCCGTAGCTACGCTCCGGCTCTCGGAGCAGTGGAAGGCCCAAGGGGCCCTTCGCTACGATTTTCAGCGGTACGACAGTTATAAGTACTACGACACTGGGGACTGGGATCAGAGGTTCCAGCGGCAGTATGCGCACTTTGAGGTGCAGCAGAGCGGTGCGCGTATTTTGGTGCGTCCTATTCTAGATTATTCTCTCTTTTCTTCCAGCCTTAGTATGGAGTACCGAAACAAAGAGCGTTTTGGGGCTACCCTTACGTTAAGCCGCTCTTTGAGAGCTCCCAATGCAGCGGAGCTTTTTGCCGACGGGCTGCACCATTCGGCCGCTATCGTCGAGATCGGTAGGCTGGATCTAAAAAGAGAGGAAGTCTACCGCGCGCAGCTCTCTTTGGATACAAAGTTTCCTCTGCTCGAGGGACTCTCATTTGAACTCTCTCCCTACTGGATGGAGTCGGGCAGTTTCATACATCAAATGCCTTCCGGAGTGCAGAGCTCCAACCGTGGAGTATTTATGGTATGGAATTTTGAGCAGATCCATGCCCGCATGCTGGGACTGGATGCCGACTGGCGGCTTGGAATTGTACCGGGACTATCCTATGAGGGAAACCTATCGCTTCTAAGAGGCGACGATGTAGGTTCGAGCGAGCCACTTATCCTAATGGCCCCTGCGCGCCTTACGGGAGGCCTTGAATGGAAGAAACCGGGAAGTTCGCGCCTTACACTTCGTTTAAACCACCGCATAGAGTTTACCCAAAAGCGCTACCCGGTGCGTAATGTGGAGCTGGATCTGATAGAGGACGGCGAGCTTGTAACCCGTACTCTGGATATCAGCACACCGCCCAAAGGGTACAGTCTGCTGGGCGCTATGGCGCAGTTTCAGGTAAATCGGTCCCTTGGACTTTCGCTGCATGTAGAAAACCTACTTAATACCGAGTACCGTCAGTACCTTAGCCGCCTAAGGTATTTTTCCCCCGAGCAGGGCCGCAATTTTATTTTTACGGTGCACTACCAATTTTAATTAAACATTCTATCAACCATTAATTTATACAATTATGAAACTACATACTATTTTTACTATTCTATCCCTTTTGTTTTTAACCCTTTCGTGTCGCGACGCCTCCATTCCAGCGGACATTCACGAGCATGAGGAAATCGAGATGGTTACACTCACGCTAACCGATACAGAGAATCCCGCAAATATCCAAACCGTGCAGTACGTGGGAGGAAATGCCGACAAGCGCCTGGTACTTCGCTCTGGGGCAAGCTACAGGGTAGCTGTGGATTTCATGCACCGCCACGATGGGGATTTGGATTCCATGCTGGAGGAGATCATCGAAGAGAAGGACGAGCACTTCATTACCTATGAGTTTGCGGGTATTGGCGTAGAGGTGGAGCGCAGTGCAGAGGATATTGCGCGCACCGACGGTAACCGTCTGGGGGTGCATACCCTGTGGAAGGTGAACTCCGCACCGTCCAGTGCACTGGTAAGCCTTAAGCTCTTCCACGGGTCTTCTTCGGTGGATATGAATTTTCCATCTGCTTCCAACCAGCAAGGTAAAGCAGTAGGAGGTGAGGCCGACGTGAACATGCAGGTACGTATCGACTAGTACGCCTTTAATCTAGTGTACTGAATTCCAGCCCCGAGGGCTGGAATTTTTTATGGGTAATACTTTGGGCGGAATGGGTGGAGTTTTAATAAAAATTCCTATTTTTGCGAACCGAAATTAAAATTCTATAATTCAATAATATAATGAACGTTACAGCACAAAATCATGATGAGGTAAGTGCATTACTTACAGTTACAGTCGACAGAGCTGATTATAAAGACAAAGTGGAGAAGCAGCTTCACCACTATGCCAAAAATGCCCAGGTGCCAGGCTTTAGAAAAGGAAAAGTGCCTATGGGTATGGTAAAGAGACAGTACGAGGCGCCTGTATCTTTTGAAGAAATCAACAAAGTGGTTTCTGAGGCTCTTAATCAGTACGTAACGGACAATAAATTAAAACTGGTAGGACAGCCCGTGCCGGTACCGGTAGATGAGTTTGACTTCAAGGCCGAGCAAATCTCAGTATCTTTTGAAGTAGGATACGAGCCTAATTTCAACATCGACCTTACTTCCTACGAAGCGCCGCACTACAAGGTGGAGGCTTCCGAGAAGGAAATCAACCAAAGCATCGAGAACATGCAGAAGCGTTTTGCTTCCAGAGAATCTCAGGATAAAATCGGAAAGGATTCTTTTGTGACTTTAAGCGTTAGCCAGGTCGTAGAAGAAGATGCCGAGGGAGAGCACAACCACCAGCCTAAGACGGCGGTAGTAAGCGCTGAGACTAAGGAGGCTTTTGAGCTTGTAAAGAAACTAAAGAAAGACGAGTCGGTAAAAGTAACCAAGGCGCAACTTTCTGAAGACAAGGAACTGGCCAAGCAACTGGGGTATACCGAGAACCAAGTGGAGGAACTCCACCACGAGGAGCTGGAGCTTAAAGTTCTGGATATCTACTCCCTTACCAACCACGAGCTTAACCAAGAGTTATTCGATAAAGTATACGGAGAGGGAACGATTAAGAGTGAAGAAGAGCTTAGAGAGAAAGTAAAATCAGAGCTTGATGAATACTTCCAACAGAATGCCGATGTACATTTTGTAAACAAAGTACTCGAGCAAATCAACGAGAAGCAGGAAGTAACACTTCCCGAAGCGTTCCTTGTGAAGTGGCTTATGTTCTCCAATGAGAATATCCGCTCTGAGGAGCAGGCTAAGGAAATCCTTGAAAATGAAAAGACCCAGGTCAAAGCGCAGATCATTGAAGGAAAACTCATCTCCGAGAACGACATTCAGATCGATTACGCCGATGTACTTGCCCAGAGCGAGCAAATGGTACGAAACCAACTGGCTATGTACGGGATCCACCACTTGCCGGATGAAGAGATCCAGAAGTACTCCGTAGAAATGCTGAAAGACCAAGAGCAGGTACGTCAGATTTCCTCAGAAGTAGCTATGGCAAAGATTAAAGACTTGATCCTAGAGAAGTCCAAGAAAGTAGAGAAATCTATATCCCACGACGAGTTCCAGGAAGAACTAAAGAAATAATTAGCTAGGTAACTAATAGTTAAGTGCGGCAGGAGTTTTTCTCTTGCCGCACTTTTTTCATTTAGTACGCCACGTCACAGAGTACTTTCTTAAAGGAGCAGACAGTCCCTTACAGTTGAAATTCTTTAATTGAGGTATTTTCGATAAGGTAGCGCTCTAAGGTAGGAAGTTGTTTTTCTAAGATATGCACTTCAAAGCCCAATTCTACAGATCCTTCCTTGCTTTTTTGGGTAGAGGTCTGATCGATATTTTTAACCAGACTGGAAAGTTCTTTTACCAATTGGTCTCTTTGGTGGTAATTTTCCACGGCGATGGTTACTTTAAGCATTTTATTTAAGTGGGAAGGCAGGAGCAAATGGCTTAAGGCCTTAGTAAGGTAGATCACTATTAGTGCGCAGAACAGGAATATGAATCCCAGCATGGGCTGACCAAAACCAATGGCCATTCCAATGGCCGCAGCAATCCAGATGATTCCGGCTGTAGTGAGTCCGTATACGCTGAATCCTTCCTTGAAGATTACCCCGGCGCCTAAGAAACCAATTCCTGTGGAAATGTTGGCGGCGATACGTCCTGGATCCGCATCTCCGGTAGCAATTTTTACCGAGATAATGGTAAAGAGTGCAGAGCCCAGACAGATGATGGTAATGGTCTTAAGACCGGCAGACTTGTCCTTTAGCTCCCGTTCCAGACCCAGGATAAACCCTGCCAGAAGGGAAAGTAGCGCTTTGCTAAGGTCTTGAAATTCAAAATACTGCTCCATAGAAAATTTGCATTCTTCCAAAGATAGCAGAAATCACTTGCTGCAAGGTTCCATTACAAGACAAAAAAATTACATTTTTCTGCCACGTATCCTTTTAGGGTTTTTTGCCCAGGAACTGTACTTCGTATTCGTGGGCCGCGTCCTCAAGGGTCGTAAAAAACTCCTCGCCGTATTTACGGATCAAGGGTTCTTTAAGGAACCTATAGACCGGTACTTCCAGTTCCTTCCCTAATTCGCAGGCAGGGGCACAAATAGGCCATTCGTGGTAGTTCAGCGCCGAGAATTCCCGATACTCATCCACCCGTATAGGGTAGAGGTGGCAGGAAATGGGTTTATGGTAGTCGATTACTCCGTCCTGGTATGCTTTTTCAATACCGCATTTGGTAATGCCCTCGCCGTCAAACACTACATAGGCACATTCGCTACCCTCCACCAGGGGTGTGACGTAGTCTCCGTCCAGGGGATCGGTGGTCCAGGTGCCTTGCTCTTCAATTGCCCGGATACCTTCCTTGCGCAGATAGGGTTTTACTCTGGGATAGATTTCTTCCAGGATTTTGGTTTCCTCTTTGTCCAGTGGCGCACCGGCATCCCCTTCCACGCAGCATGCGCCTTTGCAGCGCGTCAGGTTGCATACAAACTGGCGGGAGAAGAGCTCCTCGGAGATGAGTTTATCGTCGATTTGAATCATAGTGGTAGTTTAAAGTGAGAGACTTACCTGCTGGGATTTGAAAAGCAGAACGGAAAAAACAATGAGCCAAAGACCCAGTTCCTGCATCCAATAGCGGGGTAAATACCTAAGCATCCGTGAGAGGATGATACTGACGGGCAGCGCCAAAAGCAGCAGATATTCGTAGTGGTGCCCCATGTAGAGGACAATGCTTATGAGAAGTGAGACTAGGTATAGTAAAAGAAACGTATACTTGTATTTACTGATGGGACTTTTCTTATTGAAATGTCTGAAATGGTCCCAGACCGAATAGAGGGTAAGCAGTGCTGCGGGAAGTAAGGCGGGTAGGGGTCCAAGATCGCTTTGCACTTCTCCTACGTTCCATACCAGGTACGCCTCGTTCCAGGACGTATAGCCTAAAAGGTACGCGCCCATAAAATAGGTTAAAAAGAGCAGCAGCATCCCAAAGAGGAGGCGGAAAGTAGCGGAGAGAATGCTGCGCGAGGTGAATGCGATATGCAACAGTACAAAGAGCAGCATGGGGTAGCTACTTGGAAGGAATATAAAGTTAAGCGCTATGAGAAATCCCACCAGAACCAGGGAACGAAAACGAAATTCTTCGCTTGTGGAGGTAAGGATCAAAAGTAAAAAAGAATTGGTAAGAAGACTTACGGAGATACCTAGATCCATCTCCCCCGAATACATTCCTACGATCAGTACGGTATAGAGAAATAATGGCAGATGGGTGTGGTAGGTCAGGTTGATGGCAGAGAATAAAAAATAGGCTAAAGACACTCCTGCAAAGGCTATGGCAGCGGAGATGGCGCCAAGGGGTGTGAAATGAAGAACGTTCAGTGTTGTAATCACCACCAAAAGAAAGAATATGTAGAGGGGAATGGAAAAAATATTACTTTCTTTTGAAAGGAGTTTGAACATTTTTTAATAAATTTGTGCAAAGTTAATTCAAAAAAGGAAAATAATGACATCTTTATGGTTATTCTTGAGCGATGTATTTAAGTGGACATTTGGCTTCTACGACGTATTTGGAACGGTATTGAACTGGATCCTTTTCTTCGTTGCCTCCGCACTTTTTATCTACTGGTGCTGGCAGCTTATTGTGCCTCTTGGAAACAACAAAGACCGCGCCTACAAGTCTCCTTCCAAAGAGATCCGTCCGTATTATGATCCTGAGATTTATAAAAAAGGTTAATTAATTGATTGTAAAAAATACCGTCCTGATTTCAGGACGGTATTTTTTTTGCGCTACCTATGGCTTTTTAGTCGTTACTGTGGCATGGGATGACCAGTACCGGAATCGTTGAGCTTTTCGTAAGGTCCTTGGTGAGGCTTCCTACAAACACATCGTACATACCGCTCCTGCCGTGGGAGCCCATAACGATGTAGTCCGCATTTTTCTCCTGGGCGTATTCAAGGATGATGTCCTTGGCCAGTCCCTGGCGCAGCATATGCTCGCAGTCTACGCCCTGGGCGATGATACGCTGTTCTAATTTATTGAGCTGGTGCAGTTCTTCTTTGATTTCGTTTTGTTCAATCTCCGGGAAATACTGAAATCCCATATCGCCAATGGCAAAGCCGATGTCGGTGGGTGCCACATGAATCAGAAATATCTTGCCTTGAGTGGTTTGGGCAAATTTAACGGCTCCCTGAAGGAGTTTATCGGTCGTGTCCGAGAAGTCCACCGGTAGGATAATATGTGTCATGATTTGGTGTTTTTGGTACTTTAAAGTTAGTAAAACTTTTAGGCCAAATCAATCTTTCTGGACCTTTTAACATTAATTTAATGGAAAGGGTTTTAAGGGAGTTGTATCTTTGCCTTATGCGGTACCCTTACTTTCTTTTTCTGTTTTTATTTAGTATTTCTACTTCCTCTCTGTACTCTCAGAAAGATACGGCGCAGGTGGTAGTTCCTGGAAGAATAAATTCCCTAGAGGCTCAGAAAGCACCCTACGTGGTGCTTATTTCCGTTGACGGACTAAGGCCGGATTATCTGGAGCGTTTTGGTGCAAAACACCTATTGGCTCTTAAGAAAAGCGGTGTTAGCAGCCGCAGGTTCCTACCTTCCTACCCTTCCATTACCGGTCCGAACCACTATGCGATGATCACGGGACTCTATCCTTCGCATTCGGGTTTTGTGGACAACCATTTTTACGACCGGGAGCGTGAAGATTCCTTCGCCATGTCCAAGGCGGAGAAGATAACCGACGGAACCTGGCTGAAAGGCCTTCCTCTTTGGGGCCTTGCCGAGCGGCAGGGAATGCTTTCGGCAAGTCTTTTTTGGGTAGCTTCCAACGGTACGGCAGGCGGAACGCGCCCTACCTACTACTATCCCTATCATGAAGAGTTTTCTGCAGAGAAAAGAGTGGATATTGCTGCTGATTGGCTCGGGCTCCCCGAAGAGAAAAGACCTCATTTTATTAGTATGTATTTCTTTGAAGTAGACAAGGCAGGGCACCTGTATGGAACTTCCAGTAAAGAGGTGCGTGAGGCCGTACTGATGGTAGATAAGGCAGTGGGCGATCTTCAAAAACGTATCGATTCCTTAGGACTTAAAGATCTGCATCTGATACTTGTCTCGGACCACGGGATGACCGATGTGGAAGTAGATACTCCATTAGAGATTCCAGCGGTGCTTAGGCAGGAAGGTAAGGTGAAGATTTATAATTCCCAAACCCTGCTTAGAGTTATGGTGCATAATCCAAAGGACGTGCAGCCTCTGTATAGGAAGCTCAAGAAAGAAAAGACTTCCCACTACAAGGTATATCTGGCCAGTAGGTTTCCCAAGCGTCTGCAGTACCGCAGCGCAGACGATGCCTTCGATCGGATGGGGGAGATTTTCCTGGTACCTTCCCATCCCAAGATATTTTTAGGACCTGGTGATAAGGCCACTCCTGGAAAACACGGGTACGATCCCTATAAGGTAAAAGACATGCATTCGGTGTTTATTGCTAAAGGACCGCGCCTAAAAAATAATAAGACGGTGCGTGGAATGAAAAATGTGGACCTATACCCTCTGGTAGCAGAAATACTGGGTCTTGAGATGCTTTCTCCTACCGACGGAAGGCTTCGAAGAAGTAAGGCCGCACTTAGGTAGGTTACTCCTGCACGACCCAAACCGAAACGCCTCCGGCAGGACAGGAAAACTGGGCCCACCCGTCTTGGCCCACCGTTATTTTTTCTTTAGAGTGTCCCATACTGTCGTAAAAGATCTTTCCCGCGTAGAGCGTACCCATTTCCATTGGTTTTTGGTAGGCGTCCTTGTTACTCAGCACTACGGCGCAGCCGCTGTGCTCTTTGTCTCCATGGCGCACCCAGCCCAGGCAGTTGGCGTCCTGGAAATAATCGGTCTGCTCCCCGTAGGCATAGTCTTTTCGAGCGCGTAGCAAAGCTTCAATTCCGGGCACTTTATCCAGGAAGATTTCGTATTCCTGCCCGTCTTTTCCATGGTCCTTATACACCGCGCCAAAGACGTCTGGTTCAAAGACGCAAGGGTAGCCGTCTTTTCTAAGTAGGATTAGGGCGTATGCAATGGGTTTAAACCAAGGCTCTACAGGAGCCTCCAGCTGCTGGAGGGGCTGGGTGTCGTGGTTGTCGGTGAGCGTTACCGAAAGTAAAGGAAGGGTAGAGACCAGCGTGTCGTCAAAGATGCGGCGCAAATCGTAGGCCTCTCCCGACACTGAGGCCGTATGGATGTTGTGGTGGAGTGAGGAGTCGAAAAGACTCATGCAGCCCTCGGTGGCCTCTATATAGTCCAGTAGTAGGGGCAGATGTCCCGGGGCCCAGTATTCCCCAACGGCAAACAGATTTTTTCCGGTATTGCTTCGTAGGTTATTGAGCCATTCTTTATAGAAGTCCGGGGACTGGTGCTTGACGGCATCCAGGCGCACCCCATCGAAGAATATCTGATCGTGGTACCATTTTCCCCAGTAATTCAGCTCCTGGCGCACATTAGGGTTTCGGTGCTCAATGTCGTTGTACATCAGATAGTCGTAGTTTCCTTTTTCGTCTCCTATCACTTCCTCCCAGCCTTCTCCGTGGTCGTGGATGATCTGGAAAATACCGTCTCCCTGACCCTCTGCATAATCCACACCGGAGAAGCACGTGAAATTCCACACGAAATCGGAGTAGGTGTTTCCTCTTCCGGGGAAGGTAAACTTGGTATAGCTTTCAATCTCAAAAGGCTCGGAGAGGTTCTGTTGGCGGTTCGAGGGATCCACTTTTACAGCGTGGAAGCGTTCGAGCTCATCACCTCCGGCTTTGTGGTTGATTACAATGTCGGCAATAACCCCGATGCCTTTTTCCTGTAGCGCTTTACATGCTTTGATGTACTGTTCCTTGCTTCCGTATTTGGTAGGGATGGTTCCTTTCTGGTCGAATTCCCCAAGGTCAAACAAATCGTACGGGTCGTATCCTACGCTGTATCCTCCTCCCGCAGACTTGTAGGCCGGAGGCATCCATACCTGGGTGATTCCAAGGTCCTTAAGATACTCGGCTCTTTTTGCAAGTTCTTCATAGAAAGTGGACTCGCCGGGCGTATACCAGTGAAAACTCTGGAGCATGGTAGGATTCATAGAAATAAGGTGTTAGTTTATGAAATTGAAACCGCGTAAAAAAAACTTTTCATTACCGAAGGTACGGGAAAAACAGATAAAAACCGTACGGTTCCGTGCAGGAGTAGTTACGATCCAAACCGTTTGATCTCTACTTTCTTTTCTTTTACCCTAAGGATGAATTCTTTTACGGTACTCACCTCGTTTTCTTTCGAGGTAGCTTTTCGCAGGTTATCGTCCATAAATACGTTTTGCTGCAGGCGGCTTTCGTCTACGGAGATCTCATAGGATCCCAAAGGAAGGAAGGCGCGGAAGTTGCCCTGGTCTGTGGTATAAACCGTAAAAGTCTTACCAAGGGAGTTTTTAAGAAGGATAGGAATGGCTCCTTTAATATCGTACACATCGTACTGCGTCCTTTTACCTTCCTCGTATCGAAGACTTCCCTGAATGATACCTGTCTTTTCCAGTCCCAGATTGATGCGTTCTATTTTGGAGGCTAGTTCTAATGGAACGTCTTCATTATACCAATTGTTTTCCATGGTACTTACCGTATAACTTCCGTACGGAACGCGACGGTAGCGAACCATTCCGTCTTTATCGGCTATAAATAGGGTACGGTTGATGCGTACTTTACTTCCAGCGCCAATCTTGTCTACCGTAGGGTCGTAGCGGTTGTCGTTGTTTAGATCGTAGTATACAAACACTTCAATGAGTCCCGATTTATAGTTGCTCTCGCCTTTGCCCCAGTTCGGAAGGGTTTGTGTTACCCCCAGTTGGTAGTAAAGAAAATCCGAGCTAAAGTTTTCACGTGAAAACGTGTTGTATCCAATATAGGCCATAAGCTTGGTGGATCTTCCCAGCTGGTAGTCCAGATTACTGTTAAGGGAATAGCTTCGGCCGGAGTTACTGTCGTAATTGGCAAGTGCGGTTAGTTGCGCTTGAAGTTTATTGGAGAAAATCCCTACGCGGTAATTGGCCATTGCCGTAAATCGCTCGAAGCGCTCTCCGTCCGAGAGGTTCTGCCGGTTTTCGTAGAGCATGAAACTTCCCTTTTGGTAGTTGACATTTAGCATTAGTTGCTTGAACCCGTAGCTTAATTGCGAGCGAAGTGCGTATTTTTTCTCTCCGTACCCGGAAAACCCAGAAAGGCCCTGTGCGATGCTTAGGTTAAGCTTGTGACTGTTATTGGGAGTGGAGTAGGAAAACGTGGAATTTAGTAGGTAGGCGGAGAATTGCAGGTTGGTGGGTGTCTGCCCAAAATTTAAGGTTATGTCTGCGCTTTCCTGCAAAAATTGGGGCGCGATATTGGTCTGGAATCGTGGACTGATGTTCCACTGTATTCCTGCTTCCAGTCTTGTCCTTGAAGAGCGCGCATTGTACTGGTAGGTGGTGTCCACGCTCTTGGGGTCGTAGTTGTGGAGGTTAAATCCAACCCAAAGCGAGGACCTTTTAAAACTACGGCTGATACGTTGGTCAAACATTTGTGTTCCTCTTCTTACGCCTGGATAGTAGTCCGAGGAGATGTAGTTACTAGAGGAAAACGAGTAGTTTTTTATATCCTTACGAAAAAGTAGACCGATTGCACCGGAGGGTTTATTCTCGCCGGTGCTTTTTGCCGTGGAATACCCCAGAGCGCCCTCTAGTTCGTAGGTTAGTTTCTTATCGGTGTTTTGGTATTTGTAGCCGGTACGGGTAAGGTAGTTTTCTTGGAAGGGGTCCTCATCGTAGATAAGGTTACTGGAAAGACTTGCATAGTCATTAAGGATATGGGAGGAATGGATATAGGATGCAAATCCCCTTTGAAATTCCCACTCCAGGGGATCAAAAAGATTGAAGTTCTTATCCAGAAAACCCGCAGTGATTATGGTTTTTTTCTCCTTTCCTTTTTCATAGCTCACTTCTGCCCCCCGTCCGTTCAGGTTTAGTTCCATACCTGTGGTACTAAGACTTCCCACTTTAAGACCTAAGGTTTTACCAGATACTCTAAGGTAGGTGTTTTGAAAGAGCGGATCGTTGGACTGCGCCGGCCAGAACGTACTGTTTACATTGAGCTCTGTATTTAATCCCAGCAAGTTAAACTCCGTATGCAAATCAAGCATCTGCGAGTACTCGTATTTACTAAAGGGATTACGCGCACTTAAGGATATTTGGTTCCGGCGGTTTTGGTTAGTGAAATTGTTTAAAGTCCTTGGATCTACATAGGTTCGGTTGCCCAGTGCGTTTTGTACCAGTACCATGGCATTTCCAAAATAGGCTTTATCACTGTCAATGCCGGCGATGTTTACCGAGAAAAGTTCCTGTCTCAGTAGGGCGCGGTCAATAATACGGGAGAAGGTAACGTCTTTGCTTTCCGCGGGTGAAAGTGTAAGTTCTTTTTTCATGGTGACATTGCCTCCAAAACCGTCGGGAAAAGTAGCATAAATTTCGGTTTTCTCCTCCTGGTTCCCGGCATTAAATACCTGAGCGCTCACCTTCAGGGAGTCGCCCACCTGATACATCAGCACTTGATTTTCTTTTGCCGATATTCTAAGGGCACGTTTTGGTGCTACAGTTACTTCAACGCTGGTCTGTGAAATGATGTTCTTTTCGTTATCCTCCAAGAGAAATTGTATAGTTCCGCTCCCTGCCGCAAGAGAGCGTTCTACAACAATTTTAATGGGAAGAAACATTTTTTGCTGCGGATCAAATTTTAAGGTATCTCTTTGGGAAAGTACCCTTAGTCCTGGGGTAGTTTTAGTGCGAAGCACTACCGTAGTAGGTTCTGCATGTTTGTTTTCGGTTTCTAGGAGAAGAGAGATTACCTCTCCATTGCGCGCCGCTACTTTACTTTCTGTTTTAATTACTACAGAGCCTTTCTGTCCCAGTAATAGTACGGAGAATAGTAAAAAGGGTAGTAGAAGAAAGTAGTGGTTTCGTGGCAAAACAAAATTTAACGTGGGATAATGGAGTAGATAATGGTTCCGTTGAACTGTTCGTAGCTTTTGTTGAAGAATCGCATATCTCCTGCCTGCGTGGAATATTGCACGTCAAAATACTTCGGAGTGGTATGCGAATTACCCATAAGTATTGTTTGTCTCGTGCTAGAAAGGTTCACATTCCCGGTTTGGGCCTGGGACTGATGGTCTTTGACCGTTACGTTGATGGCGCTAACGGGAAGCGTTTGGCTGGTAGGTGATGAAAGATCATTACTGAGCGCATGGACCTGAACATCATACGGAGTAGTAGAGGTGGTACTGAATGCCCGTGGATAGGTTTTAGATACTCCATTGGCATAATCCGCAGCGGTTTTAAACTCCAGAAGTACATTACTGGCTGTGGGATCTACTGATATGCCGTACTCAGGTCCACCAGGCGGTTGGTCGTTAGGCCATATTTGCATATCAAAGTATACCTGCTTGCTGTCAAACCAGTACTTATCGTTATAAAAATCTATTTTTAGATTTACCGTGTAGTTTTGCCAAGAGCGGTATTCTTCCAGATAAGCTCCTGCTTCAACCAGCACGTCGTATCCAAGATTCATTGAGAAATAGGTCCCTAACTGGAGATCGAAGGTACTGTTGGGTATAAGAAAAGTCTCGGAAAACTGCAAAGGGATCAGTGCGGTAATTGCCTGCAAATTGCTCGCTGAGGGAATAATACCATCGTCATTAGGCCTTGTACTGGTCACATTATTGAACTGAAATTTAATCTTCTCCGGCGGGAAATTTTTGTTTCCATTGGTGATTACCCCACTTACCGAAAAACTTAATTTCCAATTTTTGTTTAGTTGATATCCTTGTGTACGCTCCAGATAGAAAGGAATCTGAATAAGATTGTTTACTCGGTTTCCCTGGAATGAATTCACAGGCATCCAACCGGAATTGTACGGACCAATGCGGAGTTGTTGTCCTGTTATATGAATCGAAAAGGTAGAGAGAATTAAAACTGTTAATAGAAACCTATTCATAGGTGAAGGTTAACTCGGCCATCTTGATAGTATCGGTTTCCCCATAGGAAAACGTAGAGGTAGCAATATATTTGCCCGGTTTAATTTCCGCTGGAAGCGGAATTCGTACGTGCCTGGTATCCCCTGGCATAGTGTACATAATCTGATCTTCTAGGTTTAATTTCTCCCCAGTGGCTTGATTAATAAGCTCGGTCTCCAATGTTCCATCGGTCCATGAATTCCCAGTATTTTGGAGGGTAAGAAAAAGGGTTTTGTTCTCCTTTTCAAACTTAAAATCTAAATAATCCACTTCTTGTTTTTCTGGGATATCAGAATACTGATGGTACAATTTAACCCCCGTACGCACACTAACTTTGATTAAAGCTCCTTTATCGTTAAATGAATCTACAGGATTGGTTTGGGTTATAAACAACAAAGCCGTATGTGTGTTAAGCGAATCTTTCTTAGCTGGAGGAGTAACAGTTACAAGCAATTCGTGCGATTCTCCAGGTGCAAGTGTAAAATACGCTTCCGGTCCTATGGTAATCCAAGAGCTCATGGAATTTGTATACGTTCCTGGATCTGCTATTAGGTTGTTTCCAGTTGTGTCATATTTCCAATCATTGAGTGAAACGGTCAGGTTCAATGTAGATGTCTTGCTGGGATTAGTTATTAGCAATTTTTCTGTTTTGCCTTCACCCGATGCAGATTTAAAATAGGTGCGCGGAGGGCTAACTGTCAAGCCTGTTTGTGCGTGAAGCAGCTGGACCGTACAGATAAATAGAAGTATTTTGAAGTTGAAAATAGTATTGTTCATATACAAAAAAGACAATTTAAGAATTTAATCTTAAATTGTCCTTTAATTTTATAAGCTAAGATTAGTTTGCTACAATCTCGTAAATTACCGTTGTAGTAAATTGTGTGTAGGCTTGACCGTCCTGCTTCTTATAGTGATCAATTAAACCAGCAGGAGCAGCATAAGTTACGTCAAAATATTGACCAAAACCTCCAACTACGTTAGAAATTAATGGAGCAGCTGTCGTGCTAAGTGCTAGGTTAGACTCTACGGTAGCACCAGCAGTAGCGCCAGTTCCCGCTGCAGCTGTAAGTTTAATAATGTTGGTATCTAATGTCTTTGTGTTGGTATTATCTGCGTTTGTAAATTGCGTAGCATTTGCTTTTACACTAACAGTAAATCCACCTGTGCTATTTACTTTTAAGTGGTTCTGCTTTAGATTAGATACTCCACCGGTATAGTCTGCTATTTCATCATATACGAGATCTACCGCTTTCTGATCAGAGGCCACCTCTATATTAATGATTGGGTATAGCTTGACATTTAAGGTTACCTGATCTGATCCTGTCGTAGGATTTGTGGTAGCAGTCTGTGCGAATACCTGTGATGAAAGAGCAGTAACGATAAACGATAATACTAAAGTAATTTTTTTCATTGGTAAATTTTGTTTTTTATAATTTGTGTTTATATTTGGTTGTCAGAATTAATTAAGCAATTGTAATCCGATTTTGACGTTGCAAAGATAAATTATATATTTAATAATAAATTATTCATTTGTACAAAAAAGTTATGCGTTTGAAATGCATAACTTTTTTGTTTTATTTAATATGTTTTAGTTTATGGATTATCTAAATAGGATGTAAACTTTCACTGAAATTCTATAAAAATGAATATTTAAGTATACAAGTATACTACTTGAATTGTTTCGTAAATCAATTGATTGATCTCTCAGATGATTTATCTATTGTGTAACTTTTAACTTTTTTTTAATGATATAGTGATAGCTTTAAATAAAATACAATTTGTAGTGTTATTCTAAAACTTGGTCTTCGTGCACTGCTTATACTTTTATTTCGCTGCAATCTGATAGATTATAGTGGTAGTGTATTCTGTGGGACTTTGGGAGCGTATGTATTTGTTTATATAGGCATCATCGTCGGGAGCAGCTTTGTAGGTTATATCAATATTTTTATTTACTCCGCCTGAGGTATGTGATACAAGTAAGCTGCCGCTGGCAGGGCTTGCCGTAATTGCAATAGGAACATTGGTTTGGTATTGGGCTCCTGTAATACCATCCGCAGTAGACTCTGAAGCGGTAAGTAGTATATCGGCCAGAGGTAGGGTACTTGTAGTACTGGCCGTACTAGTTAGTTTGTCTGATGTTGCAGAGGCTTTTATTTCAAATCCACCAGTGCTGTAAATATTAAGATGGTTTACCTGTTTGGATTCTACACCGTTTTTATATGCATCCTTTGTTTTGAATTCCAAATTAACCGTGGCCTGTCCTGGATTGACAATAATTGTTTGGATTGGGTGAAGTAGAATGTTTAGTTCTGCTGTAGATTGGTTGGTCGCTTGCGCTTTGGCAGAGGCAGTTAGTCCAGCGGTTACAAGAATCGCTAATAAAGTCAGCTTTTTCATCTTGCGGGTATTTTGAAGTTAGCGGAAAAAGATTTTCTTATTTCCTTATTCAAAGGTACCGTAGATTAGAGCTCTTTGGTTATCCGGTTATACAAAAAACTTATGCAGGTGGAGGTTATAAGTTTTTTGCATAAAATCATAATTTTAGAAAGGTGAGAATTCTAAACTTTGTGACTTTTATCATATTTGAATTGCGAGCTTTGGCCTAATGCTAGACATCGCACAAAAAAGCTCCTGAATGCAGTACATGCAGGAGCTTCTCATATAGTTTCTTTTTTTTATTCTTAGCGGGCTACAATTTCATATATAACATCGGTAGAGTAAATGGTAGGCTCATTTGCGTTGAAATACTTGTTTACGTACTGGTTTAAATCGCCTTTAGCTGCGTAGGCAATGTTAAAGCTTTTGTCCACGCATCCACTTGGACTTACGATAAGATCTTTTCCAGTAGTATCCAGTGCTACGGCATTGAGTGTAATGCCAGGGATGGTAGTGGTGCTTTCGGTAGCAGAAATCTGAATATCTCCAGAGGAAATAGTTTCTGTTACGGTAGGGTCGGCACTCACAAGGTTAGCACTGCTTGCTTTGACTTGTACCGTAAATCCTCCGGTACTATATACAGTGATGTGTTCCGGCTCCTCAATGGTAACGCCGTTTTGGTAGTCTTCCTTCGTGGTGTAGTTAATATCGACCTTCGCTTGGTTTACCACGAGTGTTTGAATAGGATGCAGTTTTATGTTTAAAGTCACTTCACTTTGCGCATATGTACTTATACTGTTCATTGCTATAAAAGCAAAAAGAAGGTATTTATATAGAGAGGTCATGGTGTTAGGTGTTAGGTATGAATAGATAATTTGTTGTCTCAAATTGATAATTAAAATTAGTACTATATTTTGATTAGGGCAATAGCATATCGTTAATTCCTGCGAAAATTCATTAAAAATTCACCTAATAAATATCATGTTCATTAGAAATTTGATTGCACGCTTTCTGCTAAAGCGTTGAAAATCATAATTAGGTAGGTGTTGTCTGTCCGTTGTTTGGAACGAGTAAAAATTAGCAGTTTAATAGAACATAAACATTTCGCCCAGCTTAAGGCTTAAGCTGGGCGAATATTTAAAGAGGTCTTAATGCAGGTTAATTAATTCTTAAAGTCGATGTAGCTGAGGTCCTCTTCTTCTATAGAGGAAATTCGGAACTGTCTAGGAGTTAAACCTGTATGTTTCTTGAAGAAGTTATTGAAGTTGGATTCCTGAGAAAAGCCTAGCTCTATACTAATATTTTTTATCGGTATATCCGAGCCTTCCAACATTTTCTTTGCTTGCTCGAGCGCTTTATTTACCACGTAGCGTTTGGTTGTGGTTTTAAATACGGCCTGCATTGCGTTGTCCAAGGTCCTTTTGGTTACGTTTAGCTGGTCTGCGTAGTAGTTCATGTTGAAATTGAACTGCTGCTGCTCTTTAATTACAAAAAGAAAACGTTCAATAAGTTCTTTCTCATGCGTGTTCTTACTATGTTCCTCTATTTCTGGGTCTTTCGATATAAAAATACGGATTAGGATAAACTCAATGAAATTGATGAGGTTGTTTTTACGTATAAGTTTGTTTACACCGCGTTTTCTAACAGGGAGATAGTAGTACTTAATAATCTGTTCGTACGGGAGAAACTCGTTTTTTATTGCAAGTCCTTCCTTGTTTTTAAATAAGTAGCCGTTAGTGATCTGGTACATCAGTTCCAGTCGGTCAATAAAGAGTTCCTTTTTAAACGTGAAGATAAAAGCGTTTTTATATTGCTCACGAATATGGTACTCCACGCCGGGTGGAATAAAAAAGAAGGTCTCGGGAGCGACTTTGATTTCTTTTTCATGTAGATAAAGGACAATTTCACTTTGTGCTGAATACAAGATACTGTAATCCGAGTAGTCAAACTTTTCCTTATCTGCAGAAAAGTTGCGCAGGTGGTGAATGCTGTGATTTCGAAAGGAATTATCCATGCATTACTTTTTAAATGTTTAATTTTTTTTCAGGTTGTGTTTTGAAGTCTATAAAGTTAGTCATTTTTAGGTACTTACCTAATGAATTTTATCAATTAGAGTGATTGTTTCACAAAAAGTGTTTAATTCTAAAGTGCTATAAACATTGCGTTTTTTAGTATTTGTGCAAATTCATAATTGCTTAAACGGATTTAATTATCTCATTTATAGGTTATTAAAAAAGACAAAAAACTTATATATTTTGCAATGCTAAGCATTGCGGTTTATTTTTTCTTAACTGATTTTTAACATCCGTAACTAGGTACTTTGTAAGAAAAATGTCCGGAATTTGTACAATGCGGGGGTTTAGAGTGGTGAAAAATGGCGCCTGAAAACATAAAAAAAGTCCGCTTCTTTCTTAAAAGCGGACTGTATAATTCTAAAGAGATGATACTATTACCCCTGGTAGTTCTTTATCAGGCCTCGTACAATTTTTATAACGCTAGGCATCGCATTGTCTGCCGCCGCCAGGACATCTTCGTGGGATACGGTAAAGGCAATTTCCGGTCCACCCACATCGGTAATAATAGAAATTCCAAATACATCCATACCCTGGTGCTTTGCCACAATTACCTCCGGCACGGTACTCATTCCAACGGCATCGCCTCCTAGAGCGCGTACCATTCCGTATTCGGCAGGCGTTTCAAAAGTAGGGCCCTGAAGCCCTAGGTATACGCCCTGATGTACTTTTATGCCTAAGGTATCGGCCTGTTTTTGCGCTACTTCAAGCATTCCTCTGTGGTAGGGCTCACTCATATCCACGAAGCGGGGTCCGAACTCTTCCATATTGGTGCCACGAAGTGGGTGCTCGGGCATCATATTGATATGGTCGTTGATTAGCATGATATCTCCCACATTAAAGTTGGGGTTCACTCCTCCCGAGGCGTTAGATACGATAAGGTTTTTAATTCCTAAAAGGTGAAACACGCGGAAAGGGAAAGTCACGGTCTTCATATCGTAGCCTTCGTAGTAATGGAACCTACCACTCATCATAAGAACCTTTCGTCCTTCGAGCTCTCCGTAGATGAGTTTTCCGCCATGGCCCTTTACGGTACTCTGAGGAAAATTAGGAATATCTTCATAGTTTAGGGTATGAAGGGGAGTGATTTCCTCCTTCAATGCGCCAAGGCCGGAGCCGAGAACAATTGCAAACTCTGGAGTTTCCTGTATAGTGTTTTTGATGAAGTCGGCTGTCTGTCTAATTTTTTCTAACATAATCGAGAATAGTTTGCTTGAATTGGTCTTCTCTTTCAATGGTAACATTGATAGGCCAGTAGTAAATTAAATCCCTAAGGTAGTCAAATGTCTTAAGGCGTACGAAGTCTTTTTCTGTGGTGAGTAGTAGGCGGTATTCGTCCAATTTCTTGTATTCGGAAAGGATTTGCTCAATATCCTTGTCTGAGAAATTATGGTGGTCCGGAAACTTCAGGTGTTTTACCTTCGAGGAGTAGTTTTTAAGGTGCGCGAGCAGCGGCTGTGGATTGGCAATTCCTGTGACCAGTAGGATGTCGTAATACGCCAGGTTATTATCCGGAATGCTTTTCTCCAGACTGTAAATGTTCTCGTCGTAGTGTATGGAAGAGAAGAATGCCTTTTGGTGCGGGAGAAGCCGCATTTTCTGAATATAAAGTTTCTTGGTCTCTTCCGAGAGAGGAGCAGGGCACTTCGATACCATGATGATATCTGCACGTCGGGCTCCCGACCGGGATTCGCGCAGATTTCCAGCAGGGAGTAAAAAATCCTTAAAGTAGGGATCAGAGTATTCGGTCATAAGTATGGAAAAACCCGGAGTGATGGCGCGGTGCTGCATAGCATCGTCCAGAACCAAGGCCTCGAGATCCATATCGGTGATGAGTTTCTTTGCGCCGGCCACCCGGTCTTCACACACCGCAATTACAAAGCGGTTCTTAAAGCGCTGGAAGAGCTGCATGGCCTCATCGCCTACCGTTTTGTAGTTGCTGTCGTAGTTTGTTATATAATATCCTTTCGTTACTCTTCCATACCCTCTGGATAGTACTCCGGTACGTAGCTCTCTGGATAGAAGCTCTGCTAGATACATTACCATAGGGGATTTTCCGCTGCCTCCTACCGAGAGGTTTCCTACGGATATAATGGGAATGCGAAAACGGGTGGATTTTAAGATGCCCGTAGTATACAAAAGGTTTCTAAGACTTGTGATAAAGTCGTACAAGAGGGCAAAAGGATAGAGGTACCAGCGTTTCATAGCGGTGCAAAAATACGCTAAATCCCTGAAATTTTACGCTTCCATAATCGTAAAATACATGTTGGATACTTCGTTATCTTTTCGGACGCTTAACTATATTTCTTCTCTATCTAGAGGAGTCGTAGGATTGCTTAATAAGATTTAGAACCTCTGGTGTAATGTCCTTGTTTCCTTGAAGGTGCAGTTTATGCGAGCACATGCTTCGGGGCTTTTCTGCTTTTAAAAGATCGGAATAAGGAGGCTCTTTAAGGAACAGCCCAATTTCAAACCGGGATTTAGTGGCAGGTATTAGAAGTGCAAACTGTTTGGAGCGTTTAAGGGAGACATAGGTTTTCTTGGGAAGCACCTGAAAATCGTCCCCAAAGGTTCCAATGTGCTTTAAAAGTTCCCGGTAGAGTGGAAGGAAATGTTCTTTCCCTTGATACTGCGCACCGAGTAAATCCTCGGGTTCTTTAGCGATGCTACTGGATTTAAGAGTATAGTGCGCTATAAGGTTTGCATAACCATGCGTTAGGTTGTGGTCGTTTTTAAGAAAGGAGATGATTTCTCCATGCCGCGTCAATTTTTCTTTTTCCACAATCCTTATCCACTGTTCTAGAGATTTACCGTAGTTTTTCTCCAGGTTGTCGGTCATAGTTTTTCCTGCTTTATCCATAGTTTCTATACTTAGGAAGTTTCGGGATATTTACTTTTTAGAAAAGATACGGTAGATTGAATTAGATTTTCTAAAACGCAAAGGTCTATATCGGAAATTTTATTCACATAAATACAGGATTTACCCATCTTGAACTTTCCAAGGTCCTTTAGCAGATTTTCTTGTCCTGCGCAGCCCGAATACACGTACAGGGACATAGCTGCTTTGCGCGGAGAGAACCCTACTAAAGGCCAGTCGCCTTCCTGTCGGCTTCTTTCGGACTTGTAATGGTAAGAACCGAAACCAATCATACTCTCGCCCCAGAGGACGGCAGGAAAACCGGTGGTCCTCTCCATAAAATCTTTTAAGAAGAATGCATCTTCCTTGCGCCTTTCTGTAGGAGCAAAATTTTCTATGAATGTAGCAACGTCCTGCTCAGTAGCTTTGGTTTTAATTGTAGACATAGGGTGCTATTTTGCTAAAGATGCAAGTTATCATTTTTGAATAAAACTTGATACTAAATTGTTTTCGTCCAGTTTAAATAAGGAATTTCACAGGGTATTTAATTGAAAGTAGCATTTATAGTACCATAGCAATTCATTAAAGAATGACTTTTTAGTATAGTTTTTGTAAGTTTGTTTGACAGGGGCACATAGTCCTAATAGCATGTACTTTCCCACCAACTGTTTTCACAATTAATTTTTCCTAAAATACCTTATTCATCCTTGCACTATTTAGGCTTTGTAACACTTGCGTTGGGGCAGGCAATAAAGCTTGAAGCTGATGGTTTTCCCTGTGTAGTACATATAAAATGAGCTCAATGCAAATTTAGCCCTATGCTGAATTAACCAAGCCTGTTATATCATAAAATGGCAAAAAAATGAAATAAGGATTTTCTTTATTTCACTAGTTCGGGATTTCCGGACCGTTGGCCCGGCCTCTAATTCGTGAAGAAAGCATATAAATATAGGATAGGCTCTTATTTTAGGAATAATAAGGCCTTTTAAATCCCAGTAGCAGTGAGATTTTAATTTATGGCGGAACCTGCAGATTGAAGCGCCTCTAATAATTAAAATAACCCACTGAAAAAGAAGTGGGTTATTTTAAAAAAAAGTTGTGGAGCTGGAGAGATTCGAACTCTCGTCCAAACAAGCAGTACATAAGACTTCTACATGCTTATTCTGCCATTGGTTGTCGGCAGTGGTACGGAGACAGACACCCAAACCACTACGTATCTTCTAAAATTTTCGTTCCCAGTCCGAAGACTACTGGGACTTATTTTCGCATTTCCTATGCCCCCGAATCAGACGCCGCGAAACCGAGCTTCTGGGGGACATCTTGTTTCCTTACTATACTTCGGGAAAAACGCGTATCGTACTAAACTTCGGATTACGCAGCAAGAGCATACTCTTGGTTGCCAGTTAAAATATACAGCAAGGGATTAAAGAGATCGCGCTGTGGTTCTCTGCATGCTATCTTACCCACTGGCCTTGCTGTCGAAACCGGTCAGCCCCGTAGGTTAGAAGAGTGCAAATGTACAGAAAATTCCATTTAAAAGTGTTTTACTATATGTTCCCGCAGTTTTTTGTTTTTAGTGTTAATTTTTTAACTGCGCAGCACTTTAGGAACGGCCTTTGTTGCACTACTATTTAGATACACTTTGTACTAATAGGTTAAATTCATCCTCCATGAAAAATACTATCATTGTCAGTGCCATCGTAGCGGTAGCGTTCGTGCTGGGCCTTGGCCTTTTAGGCAGCGCCATTAAAAACAGAAACCAGTCCACGCAGACCATTTCTGTGACAGGCCTTGGGACCAAATCCTTTACTTCCGACCTTATCACCTGGGAAGGGAATTTCTCGCGCACGAGCTTCGAGCTGCAGAGCGCCTACGAGCAGCTCGCCTCAGACCGCACGATTATAGAGCAGTACCTGGTCTCCAAAGGCGTAAAGACTTCAGAGATGGTATTTTCTGCGGTAGACATACAAAAGCAGTACAGCTACTCGAGTGATGCGCAGGGGAACAGCTCGCGCACTTTTATCGGGTATCTTCTCTTACAGAAAGTCTCAATAGAAAGCAAGGAAGTGGACAAGATAGAAGGAATCTCTAGGAACATCACCGAGATCATTAATCGGGGCGTAGAGTTTACCTCGGCGCCTCCTAATTATTTTTTCACGGGTCTCTCGAAAGTAAAGCAGGAAATGATTGCCGAGGCCACGCGCGATGCCAGGGGTAGGGCAGAGAAGATCGCTGAGAATGCAGGCGCTTCGCTGGGCGAACTCCATAAGGCCTCAACGGGTGTTATTCAAATCACGGCTCCCAATTCCACTGAGGAATATTCTTGGGGTGGCACCTATAATACCTCATCAAGAGAAAAAGAGGCCAGCATTACCATCAAGCTGGAATATGAGATAAATTAGGCAGTAACTTACTTAAGTTCTGCCCAAAAGCCATCAATTTTAAGTACTTTTGTTCTTACGTCTTTTTAATGTACGAACTATGCGCAATTTCTACTTGGCTGCGTGCACCGCAGTCCTCTTTACCTTTACTTCCTGCGGATCGGACTCCGAGTCCGGAGGAGGAATTACCCCCGAACCGCCTTCAGAGGTGGTGGTAAAACCCAATTTCACACCTATTCAGGTCACTAGGCACGAGGGCAAACCTTTTTCTACGGGTGTCACTTCCCGGGATGGTAAAAACATTGTAGGTCCGGGAGGACCTGTAATGATGCAGGCTTTCTATTGGGACGTTCCTCAGGGAGGAACCTGGTGGAATGTCCTTTCCGAGAAAATCCCTAGCTGGGCAGGTTCGGGAATTACCTCTATGTGGCTTCCTCCTGTAACCAAAGGACAAAGTGGAGGGTATTCCATGGGGTACGATCCCTACGATTATTTTGATTTTGGACAGTATACGCAACAGGGTACCACAGAAACCCGCTTTGGAAACGAGTCCGAGCTGGTGAATCTTATCTCCACCGCCCACAGCAAAAGTATGCTGGTTTTTGCCGACATGGTTTTAAACCACAACAGCGGTGGGGCCAGTGAGTACGATCCCAATATTCAGGACTACTACTGGACAGACTTTACGGGAGTGAAATCCGGAAAGTTTCCACGGACCTATCTGGACTTCTACACTAATCAAGGCACCGACCGTGACGAGGGTTACTTTGGAGAGGGAAGGGGGATGCCGGACCTTCGCCATACGCGCGAACATGTACAAAACTGGCTGTGGAAAAGTCCTGAATCGGTTGCCAAGTACTACAAAAATACCCTGAAGTTCGACGGATGGCGGTTTGACTACGTCAAAGGTTTTGGAACGTGGGTGATTCGCGAGTGGAATAAGTCGGTCGGAGGATTCTCAGTAGGAGAAAACTGGGACGGAAATCCAAGCGAACTGGAGAACTGGGCCAATAGTGCAGAGAGCGCCGTATTTGATTTTTCACTCTACTACAAGATGGACCAGGCCTTCGACGAACAGAACCTTATGAAATTAACCGAGGATGTGTACTGGAAGCGTAATCCCTACAAGGCTGTTACCTTTGTAACCAACCACGATACGGACGATATCTGGAACAAGCACTATGCGTACGCCTATATTCTGACCCACGAGGGGTATCCTACCATCTTTTACAGAGACTACGAAGAGTGGCTTGATAAAAACAAGCTCAACACCCTGATTAAGATCCATAACGAGCGCGCCACAGGAAACACCACCATACTTTATGCCGACAAGGACGAGTACATCGCACGCCGTAATGGTTATAACGGGAATCCGGGTCTTGTGGTGTATTTAAACACCTCGGAACAGACCCAGGAAAAATGGGTGGAGACTAATTGGGCCTCTGCGGCCATTAAGGACCATACGTCCCACGCCGCAGCATGGAATCCCACCACCAGGGCGGATAAGTGGGTAAAAATAAAATGTCCACCGAAGAGCTATACCGTATGGTCTACTCCGTAAAGGCAGCCTACTGAAATCTAAATAAAGAGTCCATCAGCAGCGTACACGCTCTGGTGGATTTCTTTTTCCAGGGTGGCTGTGTTCTGCACTGGGTAATTAGCCAAAAGAAATAAAGGCACCTGGGGAAGTTCTTTTTGGTAGGCGGGCTGCTTATACGAGGTACTTACCACCTCAAACCCCGCTTTTTGATAAAATTGTAAGCGCCTTAGAGCAGTCGGAGAGGATTCGGGGGGGACAATTTCCAGTACCATTTGGGGATGTAAATCTAGTAATGCGTTAAGTGCGGTACTTCCTAGGCCCCTTCCTCTTTCTGCTGGATAAATTTCGAAATGCTCCAAAAAAGAAAAACTACTGAGCTGCCACACTATAAAGTATCCTGAGGATTCGCTCTGCTGTGAAATGGCATAGACAAAAACACTCGGATTGGTAAAGAGTCTAAGGTAGGCGTTAAGGCTTCTTCGCTCCTCGATGGGGAAGGTTCTTTGGTAGGAGCTGTAAATTCGTTCAATTTCCAGCATATCGGACTTTCTAACCTTTTTCAGGGAAAGGGTGTGGTTAGGCTGGCTATAATCCATACTACTTCTCTCTAAAGATCAAAAACACTGGGTCTTCGGGTTATGAAGATGTCTTTTACCCACAGGGTAAAGGCCATCATCAGGTAGATTAAAAACATAAAGCCCACCGTGGCAAAGGTCGAATAGATAAAAAATACACGGAGCTTGGAAAGAGGAATCCCTAGTTTGGTGCCCATCCGGGTCAGTACTCCAAACCATTCCCTTTCGATATTGTGGCGCACGTTGGAAATTAATGCAGGTTCTTTCATTGTGGTAGTAGAATAAGAATTAGTGCTCGGAAGCTTTTTCTGGAAGGGGGCTTTGGGGCTGGAGTTTTTTGTCAGTGAAGTCCTCAAGGGTTTTTTTGTACATCGCCTCATAGAGCGGAAGAATGTTGTGCAAATCAAACCTAAGGGCCTGCGCCTTGGCATTTTTCTTCATCTGGGATAGTAGTTTCTCGTCCGAAAGAAGCTTTATGGTATAGTTGCTCATGGCCTCCACATTTCCGGTTTCGGCCAGATAGCCCGTCTCTCCTTGAATGTTCACCTCGGGTATTCCTCCGGCATTGGAGCTTACCACAGGGGTAGAGGCGGCCATGGCTTCCAGGGCCGCAAGACCAAAGCTTTCCTGCTCGGAGGGAAGAAGAAACACATCGGAGAGCTCCAGAATCCGGTACAGGTCGTTTACCTTTCCTAAGAGTCGTACTTTGCCGATAAGGTGGGGATTCTCTTCCAGAAATTGGTTGATTATTTCCATATCGGGGCCTTCCCCTATGATTAAAAGTCGTGCTTTTAATTTACTCTCCACGGCCTTGAAAATCTGTAGCACATCACCCACGCGCTTGACGGGCCTTAAGTTGGAGACGTGTATTAGTATTTTCTCCTCGGGGGTGGCAAACTGGCTGCGCTCGCAGCAATCCTCGGAGCCAAACTCCCGGTTGTCGATAAAGTTGGTAATTACCTCAATATCCTTCTTAATATTGAAGAATTTCAGCGTATCGCTTTTCAGGCTCTGCGATACCGAGGTTACCTTATCGCTTTGGTTGATGGAGAATTCCACAGCGTGCTTGTAGCTGGGATGTTGTCCTACCAAAGTAATGTCGGTGCCGTGCAGGGTTGTTACTAAGGGTATGTCCTTGCCTTCCTCCTTAAGCATCTGCTTGGCCGTAAAGGCTGCATAAGCGTAGGGGATAGCGTAATGGGCATGCAAAAGGTCCAGTTTGTATAAGTTCACCACGCGGTAGATCATAGAGCTCAGCGCAATGTCGTAGGGTTGGTACTGGAAAAGTGGGTAGGTCTGTACATTGACTTTATGAAAGAAAATGTTGGGGTTGGTAATGTCCAGACGTGCCGGGAGGTTACTGGAGATAAAATGCACTTCGTAGCCTTTCTTGGCCAGTGCCATTCCCAGTTCGGTGGCTACTATGCCACTGCCCCCGTAGGTGGGATAACAGAGTATTCCTATTTTCATATCAGTGGGTGGCGCCCCCTTGGGCGCTCGGTGTGTTAGGGTTGGTGGTAGGATAAAAGTCGGTTCCGGCGCCCTCCTCCAGTCCCGGGCGCACCTGTACCGGTAGTTTTCCCGTGATGGGGTGGCTTCCGGAGAGGCTCTTTGCTGCGGCGCGCATTGCAGATGGATTGTTTTCATAGGCTACCAGGACCGTGGAAATTCCATCCAGATCCACGTCCTTTAGTCCGTAGGGAGATCCGAAGAGAAGTAGCACGATTTGGTGCTTTCTTTTAAGTTTTTCCAATAGGGCCTTACTTTCCTTGGAGATGGTGAACGGTTTGTACGCCGTGGAATTGTCTTTATGGAGCGAGACGATAATTGTGGAAGGTTCTTCAAGAGCAAGGGCCTGGGTAGAGGAAACTTTCTTAGGCGTGGTGTAGGTGCTTAGGGCAAGGGAAAACTCCGCATTCGGGGCTTCTTCCAGGGGCAGGTGGTAGTATTCTTTCGTGCAGTCTAAGGGCAAAAGGTTTTTCTCATCCTTTAATAGCGTAAGGGCCGAGAGGTAGAGTTTTTCGTTGAGTGCTCTGTGGCTACTGCTATCAAAGGCGGTAGCAATCCCCTCGGGGGAAAGGGGGGTAAAGGAGGTGAGCCCCAAATCGTACTTCGTGCGAAGAATTTTCTTTACGCTCTCCTCCAGGCGCTTTTCCGGTATCTCGCCCGAGGCGATGGCTCTTAGGATCTTTTCCTTTCCCTCTTTGACCCCGTCGGAAAAAAGCATGATGTCGTTTCCGGCCTTAAAGGCCAAATAATCCACCTCGCCCGGGGCGTATCGTTTGGCAACGGCGCCCATATTAAGGGCATCGGTTATGATAAGGCCTTTGTATCCGTATTTTTCTTTAAATAGTCCCGTGATAATGGAGTGGGATAGGGAGGCAGGAACACCAGCGGACTTTTCCAGGGCAGGTACGTAGAGGTGGGCAATCATAACGCCTCCTACCCCGTCCGAGAGCATTTGTTTGAAGGGCGCGAGTTCTACGGTTTCCAGCCTAGAGAGGGGATGGTCCACTACAGGAAGGTCGTGGTGGGAATCGGTACTGGTATCTCCGTGTCCCGGGAAATGCTTGATGGCGGCAAGTACCCCTTCGCGCTGCAGGCCCTGTGCGTAGGCTCTGGCCGAGGCCACGACGTTTTGTACCGAGGATCCAAAACTCCGGTTTCCAATGATGGGGTTGGAGGGATTGGTATTAACGTCCACCACTGGAGCGAAGTTCCAGTAGACGCCGGTTTTCTTGGCGTCACGGGCAATCTGCGAGGCCATCTCTGAAATCAGTTGCTTGTCTTGAATGGCGCCCAGGGTAATGGCCCAGGGGAGTTTCTGAGCGGAAAGGATCCGTTGGTAGAGGCCCCATTCAGCATCCATACCCACCAGGAGCGGGATTTTTAGGCTTTGGTGCATCCGGTTGAGCTCCTCGATGTGTACTGCTGCATCGTCTTGCATTAGGATAAGTCCTCCAATTTTTTCGTTCTCTACCAAGGAGCGTACCGCTTCGATGTGCTCCGGACCTTTATTGTTGTAAAGGGCCACGATGAAGAGTTGGCCCAGACGCTCGTCCATGGAGAGGGACTGGTAGGTCTGCTCCACCCACAGCTCTGCCTTTAGCTTATCGGTGGTATCCTGTCCCCGGGGCTGGTACTGAGCCTTAATGAAAATGCTCAGGATAAGAAAATAGAGTACATATGCGGTGGGAGGGAAGTTTCTCATTTAAAGCCTTTTTAAATCGTACCTTACAAAAATACACAAATTAAACTTTGAAAAGCCGCTCTCGCACCGACTTTTGGCACTGCTTTTGGATAGCTCTTGCCAACTAACTATTTTACTATTCCTATGAAAAAATTTTATTCACTTTTTCTTATAGCACTAATGGGGCTGTTTGTCGTAAGCTGTACCACAGACGACGATCGCGATTATACGGACTACGATACCTATCCGGTAATGAAAGATATCTCCGGAACGCTTTCTGCAAGTAACGGCTATACTATCAACCAATCCATCAATATTCAGTCCTCCGATGTAGTGCTCGTATACCGTAATACAGGAACGACTGCAGCACCAATCTGGCAGCTACTTCCAAAGACGTACTTTCTGGACGGGGGACGTGAACTGGACTATAATTTCCTTTTCAACCGCACGGCTATTGAAATCTATTCCGAAGCTAATTTTGATCAAGCGACTATGACTACCGCCGAGAGAGATGAGTACCTATCCAACCAGCAGTTTAGAGTAGTGCTTGTACCTGCTTCCCAGGCAAGTGCCGATATTGATTTCTCCAACTACGGAGCTGTGGAGCGTGCACTGAAGCTTAACCAAAAGATTGTAAATTAAAAGACACAATTCAATTAACCTTTATACATTAGACCGAAAGAAACCGAAGTGTTTCTTTCGGTTTTTTTATGACCATAAGGTGTAGATACGTGAGGTACCACATCGCGTGGCAAATGATACCTAAATCAATATGGGATGTACTTAGAAGTTTGTAACTCTAAGGTAAATTTCCACCGCAGCGACAATTTTCCGGAGTTACCTACAGCGCCAATACAGTGTCCGATGTAGCACTAGACATGTACATAAGCAAAAGGCTAGGGCCTGGCACTACTGCCAGACCCTAGCCTCTTTTTTAAGTATTTTAGTTTTATTCCTGATCTCTCAGCAGGTGCTTGAAATAGGATTTTTTGACTTTGAGGTATTCTTTGCTGTCCTCGGTAGGATCGATGTGGAGTGGTAGCCTTGAGAGTAGTTTTATTCCGCTCTCCTCCACATAGCGGATCTTATCGGGGTTATTGGTCAGGAGATTCACTTCGGTTACTCCCAAAAACTTTAATATTTCAATGGCTACGGTGAAGTCCCTGTCGTCTGCAGGAAGCCCTAACTGTAGGTTTGCTTCCACGGTATCGAGACCTTGTTCCTGAAGAGCATAGGCCTTGAGTTTGTTGATGATTCCAATGCCTCTTCCCTCCTGGCGAAGATAAACAATGATACCTCCGTGCTGCTGGGTGTACTGCATAGCATAGTCAAGCTGCTGCCCGCATTCGCATTTGCGGGAGTGGAACACTTCGCCGGTGATGCACTCGGAGTGAAAGCGTACATTTACGGGTTTGGTAAAATCTGTACCCTCGGCTACCAGAACCATATGCGGCATCCGATCGGTCTCTTCCTCGGAAAAGGCAATCATACGGAATACCCCGTACTCGGTAGGTACATTGGACTCGGCTTGTAGTTTAATCATCTGGGTGCTTGCGGTTATTTTTTTTGAACTAAGAAAAGAGCCGTTATTCCTGAGGTACCTCTGAGAGGCTTTGTAGCTGCGCTACATTGCTTTTTATGCGTACCAGGTAACGGTTGATCACTTCGTCGTCCTCAACGGTAAGGTAGTTTCGAAGCTTCTGTATTTTCTTGTAGGATTTTTCCAGGTTGCCAAGGGCACGTTTCTGTCCTACAATATTGAATGCTTCGGTGGCATAGACGTATTCTTTAACATGGAACTTAAGGGTGGCCACCTCTTGGTTAAGTGCCGAGTTCTTGAATTTAGGAAACGTAGCAATATGGGAAGAGAGTTGTGAGGCATAGAACACGCGGCCGGTGGTCTGATTGAAATTCTGTGGAAATTTTCTCTCTACTGCAATGGAGCTACCGGAAACAAGACTTTCCTGCACAGGGGAGAGGGTAATTTTCTCCGATGAGCAGGCCGAAAGTAGTATAGCTAAAAACAGCAGTTTTAAAAATCTCATTCCTCAAGTGTCCTTTCTGTACAGGATTGGGTTCAGGCTCTGGTCGTTGTACATCTTCATTTGTTTGTACACGCCTGCCTTCACGCTTCCGTTTTCCATATCTGCAAGCAGCTGGTCAATGGCTGTAGAAAGATCACTTTTCTGAGCAAGGAGTACCGAGAGCTTCTGTCCGCACTTTTCTCTGTGCTCGGCAGTTGCGCTCTCGCGGTGGGCCTCCTGGTCCATGTGAAATATTTTAAGGGCAAGTATCGAGAGTCTGTCTACTGCCCACGCCGGGGTTTCAGTAGAGAGTCTCGCGGTACTTTTAGGGGTCACTTCTTTAAACTTTTCAAAAAAATACGTATCGATGTATTCGACCAAATCCGTACGGAGCTGGTTACTTTTATCGATGCGTCTTTTCAAAAGAAGCGCCTCCGAAGGGTCGATGTGCTCGTCCCTGATGATATCTTCCAAATGCCACTGAACGGTATCAATCCAGTTCTTTGCATACAAAAGCCGTTCCAAACTCCCCTCAGGGAAAGGGTTCTGCTCCGGTGCATTGACATCGTCTAATTCATGGTAGTTCCTTATGGAAAGTTCGAAAACACTCCATGCGTCGTGAGAGAAGCTCATACCTTAAAAAATGCGTTACGGTTTAGGGGTTTGCTCCGCGCTGTCGGTATCCTTTTTCTTGTCTTCGTCCTTTACGGCATCCTTGAATTCCTTGATTCCGGATCCAACTCCGCGCATCAGTTCAGGAATTTTTTTCGCTCCAAAGAGTACGATGATAATAAGGGCGATGATGAGTATTTCTTTAAAACCTAGTCCCATGATAATAAACTTTTTGTGCAGCAAATTTACTATATTTTTATTTACCTGAGCCACCCTTGAGGATCCACCGGTGTGGTGCCGTTCCAGATTTGAAAATCAAGGGTATAGGATCCGTCAAAATCCTGTCCTACGGTTCCAACCACCGTTCCTGCAGTGATCTTTTGGTTGGCACTGACCGAGGTAGAAGATAAATTGGAATAGATTGTAAAATAGGTTCCGTGCCTAACTACCACGGTCTTGGTTCCTCCATCTACAAAGACTCTGGAAACTGTTCCCGGATACACGGCGCGCGCTGCAGAGCCCGGTGCCACGGCAATTTTTATCCCGCTGTTTTCCTCAACGATATGCTTGAATACGGGGTGGGGCTGGCGGCCAAAGCGGTGGGTAATGTTCCCGGATACCGGCATGGCTAGTTTTCCTCGGTTGGCTGCAAAATTACTCTCCGAGGCGCTTCCCAGACCAAAGGCAGTCATGGTCTTGTCCTCGGCTGCTTTCTTAGCCTGTGCGTTTTTTTCTTCTAGGTCGCTTTGGTTGTCACGCGCTCTGGCATAGGCATCGGCCGCAGCTTTCGCTTTGGCTGCAGCCTCGGCGGCGTCTTTCGCGGCAGCGATTCTTCGTGCTTCGGCCTTGGCGGCGTCGTCCGCTTTGCGCGAGTCTTCCTGTTTCTTTAGCTCTGCGGCGGCGGCAAGACGGGTCTTCTCGGCCTCGTCGGCTGCCTTTTTATCGGCGATCTCCTGCAAGCGGCGGGCTTCGTCTTGCGCTTTTTTTCTTTCGGCTTCTGCCGCGGCAATCTTAGCCCGGTTCTCGGCCTCGATGCGTGCTTTTTCTTTCTCTGCGGCTATGCGTGCAATGCGCGCCTTCTCTTCCCTTTCTTTACGCTCGGCTTCTTCCTTTATTTTTGCAAGTCGGATTTCCTCCTGAATGATTGATCTTAGTTTACCTTCCAGAGCCCTACTTTCGGCCTGCTTCTGGCGCAGTTCCTGGGTGAGCTGTGATTCGTTTTTCTTGAACTCGGCAAGCAGCGATTCTTTCTGCTTGCGCTCGGCGGCTATGGTGGAGAGTTCCTTTTGCTGGGAGGAGAGAACGTTTTCTTTTTCGCGTACGCTTTTTTGCCTGGAGGCGATGTTCTGCTCGATTTTACTGGCTACGCCCATGATCTCGGCGGCTTTCTTGTCTTGGTAGTCGCCGTAGGTTTTCAGGTACTGCACGCGGCGAAGGGCCTCGCCTAAGTTTCTGGAAGAGAGGATAAACGTCACTTTATTCTGTACCCCTTTATTCTTATAGGCCTTCACGAGAACGTCCGCATAGTTCTTACGAAGTACGGCCAGCTCTCTTTTCTGACGGTTGATCTCCAGTTGTTTAAGATAGATGTCGTCTTCCAGTAGGCGTTTTTCCTTTTGGGTATTGGAGTAGACTTTCTCGCGGAGCTGAATCTTTTTATTTACCTCTTCCAGGTAGGCAAGGGAGAGTTTTGCTTCGCTTTTGGTTTTTGCCAGGTTGGCATTGATCTTAGCAATTTGCTTTTTTAACTCGTTGTTCTGCGCCTGGAGCTGCGTCTTACTCTGCGCCCCTAGAGCCGTAGAACAGATGATGGCTAGTATAAAGTAAATGCTTTTTCCTTTCATCGAATTTCAACTTTTGTATAATCGCCCGGAACACTATAGGGCGTGCTTATCGGAGTGAATTCAAATTTCGTATTTTCCAGACCGATCAGTCCGTTTTTTTCTCCTTTTATGTTTATTTTAACGCTACCCGGTAGCCTCTGCCCTGAAAGCGTCTTCCAGTTGGAGTAGGTCACTTCCAGGGAGTTGTTTGAATTACTCTGCTGCAATAATACTTTATTTAAGTCAAAATTGGAAGCATATTGCAGGGAAATTTGGTAGTCTCTACCGGAAGTTTCTCCTCCCAGACTAAGAGGTCCCCGTGAAGATAGGGTATAGCCGCTCACGTTTTTTCTTAGCTCAAAGGAGTTAGGGTCCAGCGGTACAAAGCTTTTTCCAAGAAGCAAATCTTCCAGTCGCTCGTAGGAAAGAAACTCTACGCCCAGCATACGGTTCAGGTACGAGTAGTCGGATTCGATATAGGTTTTGTTCCATTTCTCATAGCCTTTAATGCCCTGAGGGGTTGCGATCCCACGCGCCACGTTAAAAAACACAGCGGCCATGTTCATCCATACTTTCTGATCCTTCTCAATGTAGATAGTAGCATCGATTGGAGGAACATAGCTTCCCGTCTCTGCGCTCACGCGGCTTGAGATCTTCACCTGGTCAAAGGTGGGCTCTTTGGCTATTTCCTTAAAGAAGGCAGCGCTCGAGACCGCCTCGGAGGAATCCACCGGGGTAGTAACTGCAGCGGATTTGCACGAAAGAACTGAAAACAGGGCTATAAGGGAGATAAGGATTGGTTTCATTGGGGTAAAATTACATTAATTATTGCCAGGTTTCTTACAAAGTAAGGGCCAAAATACATTAGGGTGTAGGGCGTAGTTAGGGAACATTTCGGTTAAGAGGGCAAAGAAAAGAAAAGTACCACTGCGCGCCGCGCAGTGGTACTGGTATAGAGTAACGCGCTTCCTATGTGTATATCCTTGGAAAGGAAGCCGTTTTTTTTAGCTGCGGATTTATTTAGCTAGAAAATCAAGAACGGAATAATCTCCAAGGGAGATTTCCCTGGACACGCCGTGGTACTGCGCGCTGGATCCAATCATGGAATTGCTTAGATTTCCGTGGCAGATGGTCGTGTTTTCCTGGATAAGGGAATTTTCAATATTGGAGTTCTTTACCTCTGTACCGTTTCCTAACGATACGTAGGGACCAATCTTGGAATTGATCACCTTCACGTTTTCTCCTATAAAGCAAGGAGGTATGATAAGGCTATTTTCAATCTGCGCCGAAGAAGGGAACTGAGAGAACTGCTCTTTTTCGTAGGAAAGGATGCGTCCGTTGGTCTCTACCGTAGCATTCTTGTTTCCGCAGTCCATCCAGTCGTCTACCTTACCTAGGGAAAACTTCGCACCCTTAGAGCGCAGATTTTCTAGGGCCGTGGTGAGTTGGTATTCTCCGCCCTCACGGATGTCCTGGTCCATAATACGGTTGATTTCGGCCATAAGGGTCTCTGCAGATCTAAAGTAGTATATTCCAATGATGGCAAGATCCGATACAAAGGTTTGGGGTTTTTCCACAAAGTCGGTAATAAAACCGTAGTCGTCCAGTTTCACTACACCAAAAGCCGAAGGATCCTCTACCTTCTTCACCCAGATTACCCCGTCGGAATTCTTATCCAGTACGAAATCTGCCCTAAAGAGCGTATCTGCAAAGGCCACCACTACATCCCCTTGCATGGAATTCTCAGCGCATTTGATGGCATGAGCGGTTCCCAGTGGTTGGTCCTGCGTGTAGATAGTTCCTTTGGCGCCCAGGTTTTCTGCAACCTGAATCAGGTGCGCCTCTACTTCGGATCCGAAGTCTCCGATGATAAAAGCAATTTCTTCTATGGGTTCGCCCGCCACTTTGGCGATGTCTTCCACAAGGCGCTGCACGATGGGTTTGCCTGCTATGGGTATGAGGGGTTTTGGAACGGTAAGGGTATGGGGCCGAAGGCGTGAGCCTCTTCCTGCCATAGGAACAATGATTTTCATTCGGTTGTGTTTATTTGTTAAAATAGTTACGCTTAGCTAATCTTGGTGGACCCAAAGCCACCTGCGCCCCGCTCGGAATCTTCCAGCTCCTGGACGATTTCCCACTGGCAGCTCTCGTGCTTGGATATTACCATCTGAGCGATACGGTCTCCGTCGTTGATGGTGAATTCCTGATTGGAAAGGTTGATAAGAATCACTCCCACTTCTCCTCGATAGTCGGAATCTACAGTCCCTGGAGAATTCAGAACGGTGATTCCGTTTTTAAGCGCCAGTCCGCTTCGTGGCCGTACCTGGGCTTCATACCCCTTGGGTAGTTCGAGATAGAGCCCCGTAGGAATTAGTTTGCGCTGCATGGGTTGCAGGGTCTGGGAGACTTCCAAATTAGCGCACAAGTCCATCCCTGCAGCGCAAGGAGTCTGGTACTTAGGTAAGGGGTGCGCGCTTTTGTTGATTACTTTTATTTTCATGTGCTCTTGCGATTAAAAAGTCCTGGGAAAACCAAAAGGATAGTTCCGCAGAATAATAGAAGGATGAGGTTCCCAATCCAAAGGTTCTGATCAAAGACTTCAAAGGACAGAAATGAGGCTCCTACTAAAAGGGCTAAAATTAAGGAAATTTTTCCTACTCGGTACGGAATAGGGTAATATTTTTGACCCAGAAGGTAGGAAAGTACCATCATTACAAAGTAGACCAGAAGGGTCGCGTAGGCAGATACCATAAAGCCGTACCGCTTAAGAAGCAGAAGGTTTAGAGCAATAGTTAGTGCCGCTCCCAGCCAGGAGAGGTAGGTGCCCACCAGAGTGCGGTCGGTGACCTTGTACCAGGTGGAAAGATTGTAGTAGATGCCAAAGCAGAGGTTTGCAAGCACGATGAAGGGAATGATATCCAGCGCAATCCAATAGCTCTCGTTGGGAATAAAAAGGAGCTTGAGCCAGGAAATGTTGGTGATTATGGCAAGGGCCGCCACAGAGCCAAATAGCGTGAAGTATTCCGTGATCTTGGCGTAGGTGTTCTTAGCGTTGGCCCTATGCATCTGCTTGAAAAAGTAAGGCTCTATACCCATGCGGTAGGCCGTAACAAAGAGAGTCATCACTACGGCGAGCTTGTAGACTCCACCGTAGGCCCCGGCCTGTTCTTTCGAGATGAAATAAATCTGTACTGCTTTATCGAAGTTTTCGTTCACCATAAAGGCAAACCCCGCTACCATCACCGGGAAGGCGTACGGTACCATCCGTGTTAAAAGGGCTCGATCCATAGAGAACCGGATCCTTAAAAAAACAGGTATCAGCATAAGTGCAGAGGCTATACTTCCCACCAGATTGGAAAAAAATGCTATAGAAACGTTCTGCTTCAGGCCAAAGTCTTTCGAGAGCTCTCGGGGAATTACAAAAAACAGGGCAAGTACAAGGAGCGTTTGAATAAGAGACTGACCCACCCGAATTGCCGAGTAGGTAACGGGCCGGTTTTTGAATCGCAGGTATGCTAGGGGTATCATCGTCAGCGCATCAAAAAATGCGATCATGGCAAACCACCGTATATATTCCGGAGTGGAGCTATATCCTAGTCCGGAGGCTATTTGCGTGCTAAAAAGTATAGTTAGGACTAGAAACACCCCAGAAATTAGGGCCGTGAACCAAAACGCAGTGCTTAGTACCTTTTTTTCGCTTCCCTTCTCGGAAGCAAAACGAAAAAAGGCCGTTTCAAACCCAAAGGTTAGTACGATATTTACAAAGGATACCAGTGCATAGAGACTGGTAAACTGCGCAAACTCTTCCCTGGGAATAAAAAGGATGTAGAGGGGGTTTAATACAAAGAGGATGATTCGTGGAAGGATCGCACCTATCCCATAAATAATCGTTTCGCTAAGTAGTTTTTTCAAAATGCCCGGACTTTGGCGCAAAGGTAGTAATTCCACCGCACAAGAAGTAGCGCGCCTAACTTAAGAGATACAGACTGCAAGGCCGGAAAAAAATTAATTAAATTTGTAGCTAGGCATCATAATGTATTTCCTTAAGAGAAGGACGCTGCAACTTAAAAAATAACCGTAACTGCTATGAAAACACTCATCCACGGAGCCCTCCTTGTAAACGAAGGTAAAAAAGAGCGCAAGGATTTGCTTATTGAAAACGACCGTATTGTAAAGATTGCAGCGGACCTTACCAAGGAGTCCTACGATGTATTAATTGATGGGGCGGGCAAAGTGCTGCTGCCAGGAGTGATAGACGATCAGGTACACTTTCGAGAACCCGGCCTTACCCATAAGGGCGATATAGAGAGTGAGAGTAGGGCAGCCGTGGCGGGCGGAATTACTACATTCATCGATCAGCCCAACACACAGCCCACGGCAACCACCCTGGAGCGTCTGGAGGAGAAATTCACCCGGGCATCTGAGGTTTCTTATGCCAACTACTCCTTTATGATGGGTGGAACCAACGATAATTTGCAGGAGCTTCTAAAGACCAGCCCAAAAAAGGTAGCTGGGATAAAATTTTTCCTGGGTTCCTCTACAGGCAATATGCTGGTGGACGATCCAAGGGTCATCGAGGAGCTCTTCACAAAAGTGAAACTTCTTATTGCGGTGCACTGCGAGGACGAATCCACCATTAGGCAAAACACAAAGGATATGGTGGAGAAGTACGGGGACGATATACCGATGGAAATGCACCCTGTGATACGCTCCGAAGAGGCCTGTTATAAATCCTCTTCCAAGGCAGTGGAACTGGCAAAGAAAACAGGCGCAAGACTCCACGTGTTTCATCTCTCCACCGAGAAAGAAACCCAATTGTTTGATAACACACTGCCGTTAAAGGAAAAGAAAATCACCGCCGAGGTCTGCGTGCACCATCTGTGGTTCAGCGACAAGGACTACGCCTCCAAGGGAAGCAAGATCAAATGGAATCCGGCCGTAAAGAAAGAATCGGACCGTGAGGGACTATGGAAGGCGCTTTTGGACGGGCGCATCGACGTGGTGGCCACCGACCATGCCCCCCATACCCTGGAAGAAAAATCCCAGAGTTATCTAAAGGCCCCCTCCGGAGGTCCCCTCGTGCAGCACTCACTGTGCATGATGCTGGAAAAGCACTTGGAGGGAAAGATTTCATTGGAGCTTTTGGTAGAGAAAATGTGCCATAATCCGGCAGTCCTCTTTGAGATTAAGGACCGGGGTTTTCTGCGCGAAGGCTACAAGGCCGATCTTGTGCTAGTGGATCTGGACTCCCCCTGGCAGGTAGAGAAAGAAAACATTCTTTATAAATGCGGGTGGTCGCCACTGGAAGGAACTTTTCTTAAAAGCAAAGTGACCCATACGTTTGTAAACGGTCAGTTAGTTTACAAGGAAGGGGAGCTCTTAGGGGAGGCTCAGGGCGAGCGTTTGGAATTCAATCGATGAAAAAGGCGGTCTTATTTTCTCTGGGCCTTTATTTGCTGCTTTTGGTTCTTACTATTGATGTATCCTTTATTATACTAGATAAAGAGGACCTGCGCCTATTTTCTAAACCCCTTTTGATGCCTCTGCTCCTAGGGTACTACTCTTAAGGACGGCCTCTTAGCAGAAATCGTGACCTTTGGATAGTCTTTGCCTTGCTTCTAAGTTTCTTAGGGGATCTATTTCTTCTTTTCCCGTGGGGGTTTGTCCTGGGTCTGAGCAGTTTTCTCTTGGCACATATCTTCTATATACTGGAATTAAAAAAAAGACAGGAGCGTCCCTATAACTTCTTTTATGCTGTAGTGCTGCTTCTTACTCTTGGGGCAGTACTTTGGAAGTTGTGGCAGGAGCTGGGGGATCTGAAGGTTCCGGTGGTGCTTTACGCCGGGGTTCTTATTTTTATGGCCCTTCAGGCAGCCGCTACGCGGTCCTGGAAACTATTTTTAGGAGGTGCATTTTTTGTGGCTTCCGATGGGATTCTTGCCTTTGAGCTTTTCGGAGCAGAAAGTACTCTTGGTGCCGTTCTTGTTATGCTGAGCTACGTGGGGGCGCAGGTGCTGCTGGTTAAGGGCCTGAAAGATACTGGGGATGTTTCTACTTAATGCCAGGAGCAAAGATGGCCGCATTTTTGAAGCGTTAGAGCGCTAAACGATAGTAAAAGAAAGTAGAATGGTACAGTACCCTAGCGGTGGATACGATAAGAAGGCCTTACGGGAGTATGTAGTGGAAATGCTGCAGGGGAAGATAAAAACCTTGAGCTATTACCTAAACTTCACCCTGGATGCTACCCGGGAGATTAAAAAGACTTCCAAGTACGACAGTATCCGCGAGGAGATGCAGGAGGAAATCTACCATTTGGACAAACAGATGGCTTCCTTAAAACTCATGCAGCAAAATATGCGGCGCGTACTTTCTGAGCCTACTGAGGTAGTAAAGGTGGGCTCTCTTGTAATCACGCAGAACTCCCGGTTTTATATCAGTATCTCCTTAGGGGAATTCTTCTTTGACTCGCTGCGCTATTATGCAATCTCACCTGAGTCCCCCATGGCGCGCCTAATGCTGGGTAAAAAGCCCGGGGAGAGTCTTGTTCTTGGGAAAATCCGTCAGGAGATTAGAGAAGTATACTAGCTTCTGTACGGGGTATGTACCGGGCATTGCGCAGGAAATACTACCTTTGCCCGATGGAAAGTTACACTACCCTAAAGGAACTACTAGCTAAAAGAAGGAGCATTTTTCCTAAAGACTACACGGGTGGGGACATTGCTCCCGAGCACCTGGTGGAAATACTGCGCAGCGGAAGCCTTACCCCGCAGCACAAGAAAACCATGCCTCATGATCTTCGGCTTTTTACCGGAGAAGAAAAAGACGCTATGGGCGTGACTCTGGCGGAGATCTATAAAGCTACCACGCCCCCGGAGCAGTTTCTGGAAAAAAAATACCTGGATATTTCCTCCAAGTGGAGCCGTTCCAGCGCCGTAGTAGTGCTTGTGGTGCGCTACTCAGGACTCGTTCCGCGTTGGGAAGAGATGGCCGCTGTTGCTATGGGGGTGCAAAACATGCATTTACTCTGCACGAGTCTAGGCCTTGGGTGCTATTGGGGAACGCCAGGACTCAAGGACCGTCTTACAGCGCATCTTTCCTTAAGCGAGAACCAGGAGTGTTTGGGCTTTTTCTTTATAGGGACCCTAAACTACTAGCGCCAGCACAGCAGCGCTAAGAAGGTGAGAAAATTTGTTGGGGCTGCGCTCTAGGTACTTAAGAAGATAGGGATGGCAATGGGTAAAAAGATTTTTTTCTCGACCCGCATGTATATTCCATATAAAATCGTAAATTTGCACACTTAAAAATATTTAACCGGGACGAGTTCCCTTAATTTTAATTGTATGTCAGTAAAAATCAGATTACAGAGACACGGAAAAAAAGGAAAACCTTTCTTTCACATCGTAGTGGCCGATGCAAGAGCCAGAAGAGATGGTAAATTCATCGAAAAATTAGGTATCTACAACCCTGTAACCAACCCTGCAACCATCGAACTAGATGTTGATGCAGCCGTTAAATGGTTAAACAATGGGGCACAGCCAACCGATACCGCAAGAGCTATTCTTTCCTACAAAGGAGCACTTCTTAAAAAGCACCTTCAAGGGGGTGTAGCTAAAGGTGCATTCGATGAGGCAGAAGCAGAGAAGAGATTCAACGCTTGGCTGGAAAGCAAAGAAAAAGCAGTAGAAGGTAAAAAAGAATCCCTTTCCACAGCAAAAGCAGATGCTAAGAAAGCAGCACTTGAGGCAGAAGCAAAAGTGAATGCAGACCGTCAGGCAGCACAAGATGCAGCCCTAGCAGAGCAGAAAGCACAGGAAGAACAAGCGAAAGCAGAAGCAGAGGCGGCTAAAGCTGCTGAGGCTGCTGAGGCCAGCGCTGAAGCGACTGAGGCTCCTGCAGAAGATACTTCTTCTGAAGAAACCAAAGAAGAAGCTTAAGAAAACCTTTTGCATAGTGATGCAAAACACCTACAAGAAGGCGCCCTATGGCGTCTTTCTTGTATTATAAGACTTTCACGCAGAATAAAAATAACTACCTTTATAAAAAACCTGCCATGCAAAAAAAAGACTGCTATTTGCTCGGAAAAGTAACGCGTACCCACGGACTACAAGGCAACCTGGTACTTAAACTCGATACCGACCAACCGGAATTCTATAAAAAACTCGAAGGGATATTCATTGAAATCAATGGCCTGCTGGTGCCTTTCTTTGTAGACAAGCAGCAGTACCTGAAATCCGACACCAAACTGATTTCTTTTAAGAACTCCACGCCCCAGCTTTTGGAGCAGGTGGTAGGAAGGGAAGTGTACCTTCCCCTGGAGAGTCTTCCGCCCCTTTCCGGAAAAAGTTTCTACTACCACGAGGTAGTAGGTTATACCCTGAAAGATACAGAAGGAAGGATCTTTGGTGTGGTACAGTCTGTGAACGATCAGACGGCCCAGCACTATTTCCTTTTGGACCTGGAAGGAAAACAGGTAATCGTTCCGATCATCAAGGACTGGATTAAGGATCTTAACCGGGAGGAAAAAATTATTACCATGGAACTACCGGAAGGACTATTGGAAGTGTTTACCACAGTGCCGGAGAAAGACGAGTAGCAAATTAATTAAGATAGGTTGTTTTAACCTTTACTTTAAAAAAGTATCTTTACAGCAGCAAGAAATTCGGCCTGTTGATTCCAGAGATAAGACCCGTAAGGGTCTTTTAAGTACTGGGGTAGGAAAGTCCGGACACCGTAGGGCAGCATAGCGGATAACATCCGCCCGTAGTGATACGAGGACCAGTGCAACAGAAAGAATGTACAGTTCGGCTGTAGTGAAACCAGGTAAACTCTATGCGGTGCAATGGTAAGTATATCGGCAGTTAAGGGCGGCCCGTCCGTTGCCGAGGGGTAATCAGCTCAAGGGGCGCAGCAATGCGCGTCGTAGATAAATAACAGGCGCCCCTTTTGGGGAACAGAATCCGGCTTACAGAATTTCTTGCTGTTTTTTTTTATTCACTTTCGTTTTCAAGCATTTCCTTAGCGGCCGAGAGCTGCTGCTTCTCTTCCATTGGAAGATCAGGAAATTCCAGCTGCATGGACTCCAAAGCCTCAATGATAATCTGAATTGCGGCAATTCGTGCAAACCATTTCTTATCGGCCGGCACCACATACCAGGGAGCGTACGGTTTGGAGGTCTTTTGCAGTGCCAACTGGTAGTATTTCTGGTACTCTTCCCACAGTGCACGTTCCCTTAAATCCCCCATCGAGAATTTCCAGTTTTTGTCCTCTTCATTAATTCGGTCCAGGAACCTAGCTTTTTGCTCTTCTCTGGAGACATTTAAAAAGATCTTGATGATCTTGGTGCCGTTTCGGCTCAGATGCTTCTCAAAATCCACGATGCTCTCGTAGCGCTCTTCCCAGAAAGTTTTATCAAAATCCGTTACATGTTCCCAGGTCTTTTCATTAAGGTTGTATTCGGGGTGCACGCGGCACACCAGAACGCTTTCGTAGTGGGAGCGGTTAAAGATTCCGATTTTTCCTTTCTCGGGAAGTTCCAGGATATGGCGGCGCAGAAAATCGTATTGGTACTCCTTACTGGTAGGTGTCTTAAAGGAAGCCACGCTGCAGCCCTGAGGATTCACTCCTTTAAAAACGTGCTCAATGAGCGAGTCCTTTCCTGCCGCATCCATTGCCTGGAGTACAATGAGAAGGGACTTAGAACCGTCGGCATAGAGTTTTTCCTGTAGCTGGTGAAGTCTTTCTTTTTCTTTAGAAAGGATATCCTGTCCCTCTTCCTTATTAAGAGGTCCCTCGTAGGTTGTACTTCTTTCCGGTAGTGAGTCGGTTTCTTTAAATAGAAAGTCCTGAGCAGAGAAATAGTCCATAGGTAAAGAGTTTAAAAAATGAGTTTGAGCTAAATTAGGGGAAGTGCTCCAAGCAGGGATTACAAAAATTGCATTATATATTATAATTGATGTACTTATGGGATGTTTGCCCTACATATACCCTACTGTATCTCAGCGGCGGGAAACAAAAAAATCCGCGGATTGATCTTGAAATGGTTAGTGGAAGTTTTAAATGCCCGTAAAAGAAGAATGTACTACATATGGCTTTTTCGCGTGTAACTTCTGAAATTAATAGGAGAGGAAAAGTAAAATATTCCTTTTCTAAAATAAATCCGAATGACTTCCTATGCGCGTTAAAAAAATTTCTTTCTCAGGTTCTTCAATTTGCTTCCAAATAAGTAGCATATCGGGTCTGATGTGGCATTCCCAATATCCTTTGTAATTTCCTTTTAATTTGTGGGGGACCAATTTTTTTGAAAGTCCTGAATGACCTTTCTCCGCTAAAATAGAAATCACCGATTGGATGTCAGCCCTTTCTTTGGGTTGCTTAAGAAACTTTTTTACATCTTTCTTAAATTGAGAAGTCGGTACTAACAGGTATTTACTCATTCTCTAAATCTTGAAAAAGTTCGTTAACATCTGAATACCTTTTCAATGATTTATTATCTTCTTCGACTTCATTTATTGCTTTTGTCGTAAGGACGTTAGGCTGATGATATCCTACCGCATCAAAAAGAAGTGTCTCAATATAATTATTGATGCTTCGGTTGTTTTGTTTTGCCAGTTTTTCTATTTGTGCGTACAATCGAGAATTTATTCGTAGCGACGTAGCCTTTTTAGTAGTATCAGTTGTATTCATAATAGTATCAATGTATATACAAATATAATGCAAAACTTTTCCTACTTAATAGTTTTTTAAGATTTAATAATAAGCCCTTCTAACTTCAAAAGGCAGCATTTGGAATAAGGCACCGCAAAAAAAAAACTGCGAGACTAAAAGTCCTGCAGTTGAAATTAATTTGAAAATGATTTATTTCTTCGGATCGATCTTCCCCTTAATGTAGAGTGCGGCGCGACCCTGCACTGGGTCGTTGGAATGTACTTCGATGAGCTTTAAAAATTCTCCTGCAATGGTGGTGTCGTAACCCACGGTGATTTTTGCGCTTTTTCCAGGAAGAATGGGCTGGCGGCTCCACTTAGGGGTGGTACACCCACAAGAGGCCACTACTTTGCTAATTATAAGTGGTTTATCTCCGCGGTTACTAACGGTAAATACTTTTTCAGAAGGTCCTGCGTAAGGGACTTTACCGTAATCTATAGTGGTTTTATCAAACGATATGGTCTGAGCCGAGAGCATTGCTACCGAGCCCAAAACAAATAAGGTAGTTAAAAGGTTCTTCATTGTTATTTCTTTTTTTTATTTCAGTGTGGCACCTTAAAGTTTAGTTTTACTTTAGATGCTCTTGTAGGGCGCAAAGTTAAAAATAATTGTGGAACGGAAATTTACATTTTGTTTTCGCTATTTTTGCAAGAATTTAAGTAAGCACACGACCCTATGCAGATTTCAGAAAAATACAACCCGAAAGAGACGGAAGAAAAATGGTACAGCTACTGGATGGAAAATCGCTATTTCCATTCCGAGCCGGATTCTCGACCACCCTACACAGTGGTAATCCCACCTCCGAACGTCACCGGGATCCTGCACATGGGACATATGCTCAATAACACCATTCAAGACGTTTTGGTACGCAGGGCCCGTATGCGGGGATTCAATGCCTGCTGGGTACCGGGTACCGACCACGCTTCTATTGCCACGGAGGCCAAGGTAGTCGCCAAGCTAAAAAGCGAGGGAGTGGATAAGAAAGACATCTCACGTGAGGAGTTCTTAAGGCATGCCTGGGACTGGACTAATACCTATGGAGGAACCATCCTAAAGCAGCTCCAGAAACTGGGAGCTTCCTGCGACTGGGACCGTACGCGTTTTACGATGGAGGAGAAGCTTTCTAAACAAGTAATTAAATCCTTTATAGACCTGTACAACAAAGGTCTTATCTATCGGGGCTACCGCATGGTCAATTGGGATCCCGAGGCGCGCACCAACATCTCGGATGAAGAAGTGATTTACAAGGAGCAAAACGGAAAGCTCTATTTTCTGAAATACAAAATCGAAGGAACGGAAGAATATCTTTCTGTGGCGACCACCCGGCCTGAGACCATTTTTGGAGATACGGCCGTATGCGTGAATCCACATGATGAGCGCTACACGCATCTTAAAGGTAAGCGCGTGGAGGTGCCTATCGTGGGAAGAATGGTACCGGTAATTCAGGACGAGTACGTAGACCAGGAGTTTGGAACCGGAGCGCTTAAAATCACCCCGGCGCACGATATAAACGACTACGAGATAGGCCAGAAGCATGGTCTGGAGATTATTGACAGTCTGGACGAGGACGGTAATTTAACCCACCACGGACTCCATTATAAGGGTAGAAACCGCTTTGAGGTACGAAAGGCTATTGGCAAGGAGCTTGAAGAGAAAGGACTGCTTTTAAAGAGCGAGGACTACGTAAATAAAGTGGGCACTTCGGAGCGCACTGGAGCGGTCATTGAGCCGAAAGTTTCGGTACAGTGGTTTTTAAAGATGCAGGAGTTTGCTAAAGAAGCGCTTCGCGTCGTGGAAGAGGATGAGGTGAAATTCTATCCTGAGAAATTCAAAAATACCTACCGCCACTGGATGGAGAACATCCGCGATTGGAACATCTCGCGTCAGCTTTGGTGGGGTCAGCAGATTCCGGCCTACTATTATGGAGAAGGTGAAAACGACTTTGTCGTAGCAGAGGATAAAGAGTCGGCATTAGAACTGGCCCGAGTAAAGGCTTCCAACCCCTCTCTAGGCCTTGAGGATTTAAGACAAGACGAGGATGCACTAGATACCTGGTTCTCTTCCTGGCTTTGGCCTATTTCGGTCTTTGACGGCCTACTGGAGCAAGAAAATAAAGATATCAACTACTACTATCCGACCTCGGATCTTGTCACCGGACCCGACATCATCTTTTTCTGGGTGGCCCGCATGATTATGGCAGGGCAGGAGTTCCGGGGAGAGGTACCGTTTAATAACGTGTATTTTACGGGGATCGTACGCGATAAGCAGCGCCGGAAAATGAGTAAGAGTCTGGGAAATTCCCCAGACCCTCTGGAACTTATTGATTCCTACGGAGCAGACAGCGTACGTGTGGGAATTTTGCTTAGTTCTGCAGCCGGAAACGACCTTCTTTTTGATGAAGAACTGATGGTTCAGGGACGGAATTTTGCCACGAAGATTTACAATGCCTACCGACTACTTCAGATGTGGGAAACTACGGAAGAAAAAAGACCTTCTATAGCGGATGATAGTGCAAGCGAATGGATGGAGGCGCAGATTTCCTCGGCGCTTGTGGATGTGGAAGACCAGTTCTCCAAGTTCCGGATTTCGGATGCCTTGCATCTGGTGTATAAAATGATATGGGACGATTACTGTTCGTGGTATCTGGAGATTATTAAGCCTCCGTACGGAGAGAAGATTTCTCTTCAGGTACAGCAGCGTGCTCTTGCCTTATTTGAGGACCTTTTGAAACTTCTGCACCCTTTCATGCCGTTTCTCTCTGAGGCTCTATGGCAAGACATGGCTCCAAGAACAAAACAGGAGGCTCTTATTATCACCCAGCAGCCGGAGCCTAAAGAAATTCCGGCGGGGCTTGTACAGGACTTCAAGGAAACGCAGGAGGTAATCTCAGGAATCAGAAACTACCGCCAAAGTAAAGGAATATCCCCTAGGGAGCAGGTAGAGATTTATACCAGTGCTGAGAAACTTTCCAATCCAGAGATTATCCAGAAACTGGGCGGAGTCTCTACCATCCATTACAAGGAGAAGACCGACAAGCCGTGCTTTACGTTCCTGGTGGGTCCCATTGAAGTAGCGGTTCCCTTAAGTGAATCCCTGGACCTGGAAGCAGAGAAGGAGAAAACCTTAGAGGAGATTAAGTATTTAAAAGGATTTTTGGTAGGAGTGGAAAAGAAACTAGGCAATGAAAAGTTCGTAGCCTCGGCACCAGAGAAAGTAGTAGAAATGGAGCGCAAGAAAAAAAGCGATGCGCTGGAAAAGATAGCACTTTTAGAGGAAAAGCTCAATACACTATAGAGTTTTTCTAATTGAATTAAAATTGTGATAATAAGTCTAATACAATCTTGGAACTTTACTTCATCAAGAGGAAAAGCAAAAACTTTCTTTTATTCTTTTAATTGGAACAAAGAGTTTTTTGTGCAGGCTATGGGTGGTTATATAGGGTAAATTAAATTCCACTAATGTCAGGGAGACTTTGGTAAGTTCTCTCAAACATCGTTTTTATTTGGTTCTCTTTTATATCAACATTTCCAACCTGATTATTAACTAAAAGATAGGAACTTATCGCATCATATTTAAAATGGGTAAAAGTCTCACTTCCGATTCTTTGTTGTATAAAAGGAGTGTAAATTCGGAACCTTTGATTTATTAATATATCCTCCGTTAATCTTTTCGGATTTTTTAAATCTACACTTCGTGCTGAGTAAATTGCAAAATTACTCTTAGGATGCTTTTTTAAAAGTATTGGAACTAAGGACAGACATGTGTGAAAAATTTTAATTACTGTGCCGTACGTGTGCTTATTTAGGATCTTATTGTATTTAAAAGGACTTTTTCTGTCCTTTTTACAGTAGAACTTTATGGCAAAAACATCCTCAATATGGTATTCAGCTCGGATAATATAATGCAATTTAGATTCTATACAGAAAAACTTGTATATATAAGAAAAACGATGGTCTGAACCATCGTTACATCTATCTTTTTGAATAAATTTTATATTATACATATCTCTTCTACAGAGATTAATTATGATATAACCAGATTTTTAGTTACAGAGCTGGAAATATTCACTTTTTCTCCTTTAATATTTCGAGCCGAAATTTTAGTTGCTCTAATACTTTTTAGGGGTTTCCAATTTTGCCGTTCCCCTTTAGTTAAAGTTCGTGATTTCATAATGCTATATTTAATGCAAAGTTATAGTAAATATTATGCCGATGTAAAAATATTTACAAAATATTTATTCTTTTCTATTGAAATGTAATTATGCATAGTCCTCCATCCTTTAACTAATGTTATTTTGGTAGGTCTGGCGCACGCATTTTATACTGTGTAGAATGAAGGGCCTCAAGGAAATTTTCCAGATCCTGAAGCTCAGACTCGGAAAGGTCCAGCTTCTTTAGCATCTGTGATTTTTTAGGTCCATACGCGGTGCCCGGTTTTATTTTTTCATTCGGCATGCCCGCATTGTACATATTTAGTACGCCTCTTAAGTGCGGAAACAGCCCATTGTGCATGTAGGGCGCCGTCTTAGATACTTCCCGAAGCGGCGCCGTCTTGAACTTTCCGATATCTTCAGGATTTTTGGAGACTCCGTAGAGGCCCAGATCCTCGTATTGGTCCCTCTTTAAGTAGGTGAGCCCAAGATTATGGAATTTCTGATCCGAAAAGTAAGGCGTGTTGTGGCAGTTGATACAGTTTGCTTTAGTCCGGAAGAGGTGCATTCCATTTAGTTCCGAGTCGGTGAGCTGACTGCTGTCTCCCTCAATGAATTTGTCAAATCGGGTTTTAGGACTTCTAATGGTCCTTTCAAAGGTAGCTATCACCTGGGCAATGCGCTCCTGCGTAATCTTTGCATCTCCAAAAGCCGCTTCAAAATGCTCTCTGTACCCTTTAATCCTCTTTATGCGTTTGGTAGCAATGCGGGAGTGGAGGTGCATCTCCACCGGGTTTTCAATAGGGCTCTTGACCTGGGTCTCCAAATCCTCTGCCCTTCCGTCCCAGAAAAGTGCCGTAGCGTATGCGATGTTTATAAGGCCGGGCGTATTTCGCGTGCCCAGCTGGCGGTCGTGTCCGTAGGCTACGCGCCTTGAGTCCGCCCAATGTAGCTCGGGATCGTGGCAGCTGGCGCAGGAGATTTGTCCCGAACCCGATAGCCTCGGATCATAGAAGAGCCTCTTTCCTAGTTCTTCTTTTTCTTTGGAATACGGGTTGTCTTTTGGAAAAGAGAATTTAGGAAGAACCCCAATGTCTTGAAAATTTTCCTTGGCCTCATCAAAGAGGTGGGGCTTAGGCCACTTGCTTTTATCTCCACTTGAATAAAGCGCGCGAAGCTCCTCCAAGGTATTAGTCAGAAGGTTTTTTTATGTATTCAAATTACTAGTTGCTAAAAAAGAGTTAAAATCCAGAGATAAAAAAGAATGGTTTGAAAGTTTCATTTAGAGTGGATGGGCTCAAGGACTTTCTTAATAGGCAGGGGTCTTACCGGTAGAGGAGTAAATAGATGACTTGCAATGGAGTGTAAATTGAAGTATCTTTACTTTACTAATATTATTAAAAGGCATGCACCATATAGAAAATATCCAGAAACTTTTTTCCTCTAGTGATGTGGAACATCCTCTGATAGAATCTTACGATGTGGGATCTATCGAGCTTCCCACCGGAAGGATTGTTGCCTGCGATCCATTAATCACCACCGATATGCCGCCATTTACACCCTTTTTTCCTTCCGGAAGCTTTCCGGTAGTGCTTCATAAGGAGAAGGAAAGTAATTGCGTGGCCTATGTAGAGATTCGTTTTTCTTCCGAGAAAGTTACCACCTGGGAGATGGCCCTTACTGAGGGGCAGAACCTATCCGATCTCTCGGAGGAAGAAATCTTTGGCTACCCGGTAGAGAGTGGAATGGGCTGTTTTATGGACGCTGCTACGCAGAACGGACTCTTTAGACTGGAGCAGACCCTTTTCGAGCGCAAAGGAGACGATTTCATGGGAATTTACGAAGAGTTTTTCCACGGTGAGTTCTTTGATCAGAAGGGCGCCATCGACCAGTACGCGTTTCTTAAACCTCAGGAGCAGGAAGCAGGGTCTATCTTTGCATTCGAAGCAGGATACGGGGAAGGATTTTACGGCAGTTATATTGGATTTGATGCCTCGGGTCAGCCCGTTAAATTAGTCAGTGAATTTATTGAAATCGGATCTTAAGGCTCTTTGAGCTAAACGATTCTAAACATACGTCCCGCACATTATGCATATATCTTCTTTTAGTCCGACCATTGTTGTTGTAGGCAGCTGCTCGGTGGATCTCGTTTTAAATACCCAGCACCATCCGGGCCCAGGGGAAACCGTAATGGCCCTTAAAAGTGAGCAGTTCTTCGGAGGCAAAGGCGCGAATCAGGCCGTAGGAACAGCGCGCCTCGGCGCGCAGGTCTATCTCATTGGCTCGGTTGGTAGCGATCGTCAAGGCAAAGAGGTTCTGGAGAGCTTAAAGCGCGAGGGCGTGGATACCACCCACGTGCACGTGAGCCCCGATCATGCGACGGGAAGCGCCTACGTGAGCGCTGCGGACGGTAAGAACGCTATTGTGGTAGTGCCAGCCGCCAATTACGATCTAAAAACCGAGCATATCGAAGCGGCCAGGGAAATCCTTCAGGCTGCCGATTTGGTGCTTTTGCAGCTGGAAGTACCCATGGAGGTAGTAGAGAGAACCGTTAGAATCTGCAAGGAGCTTGGAAAGAAGGTAGGAATCTATGCCGCGCCTGCAATGGCTCTTTCACCGGAGGTGGTGGAGTATGCGAGTTTTATTGTTGCCAAGAGCTCGGAACTCTCTTCTGTGTTCTCACTTCCCAGCAGTGAAGGCCTTACCCGCATGTACCCCAATAAACTTTTCGTAAGGGATGATACGAATTCCACTACCTATTTTACGGGGGATGAGATGAAATACTTTAGAAACGACCATAGCGATATGCTGCACAAGATGGGAATGGGCGATGCCTTTACTTCCGGCTTTGCCCTGGCGTATGCGCATGGAAATTCCATTAAAGACTGCGTGAAATTCGGAAATGAGGTTTCCCTAAAAGTAGCCATCAATCGGGGCTCACAAAGTGGCCTTCCGTACCTAAGAGACCTTGAGGTGAAAGCAGAAGGAGAAGACTAATATTTTTGTCTCCTAAAAAGGTATAATTAGCCCAAGCCTTTGTAGTTTTGCACACGTAAAATTTAAAAGCACGTTGAAGAAAATTGAAATAACCACAGAAGATGGGTATGTGCTCTCTTCCTACCTTTTTCAGGCGCTGGAACCTTTGGAAGGTACCCTAATTATTAATTCCGCAACCGGAGTTCGCCAGCAGATTTACTTTGCCTTCGCTCAGTATATGGCAGACTGTGGATTTACTACCCTTACCTACGACTACCGTGGAATTGGGGAAAGCAAGCCCCAACGTATGCGGGGATTTGAGGCTTCGATGAAAGACTGGGGAACAAAAGATTTCGTAGCAGTAACTAAATACATTCGCGCTCTAGAGCACGACCTACCCATGCACGTGGTAGGCCACTCGGTTGGGGCCCTAATTATTGGTATGAACCCCCATGCAAGGGAATTTAGCCGCATGGTATTTGTGGGGACACAGAAAGCCTTTGTGGGCAACTTAAACCTGCGTACAAGGCTGATGGGATATCTAGGATTTGGTGTAGTGCAGCCCCTTACTACGAGGCTTTTGGGTTATTTTCCTGCCCACCGTTTTGGTCTTGGAGAAAGCCTTCCTGCAGGCTCGGCGCGCAACTGGCGCACCCTGGTGCTGGAAAAGGAGTCCACGAATCTACTCATGGAACCCGAGCAGAGGACCTACGCGGAGAATCTCTCCCAAGAGGTATTGGTCTTAAGAGCGCAGGACGACAGCTGGCTCACGGACCGTGGGGTCCGTAGCCTATTAAAAGAAACCTATCCGAATCTTTCTCCCACCTTCCGGCTCCTTAAAAAAACCGACAGTCCTCAGGGAGAAATTGGCCATATCAACTACTTCCGAAGTTACAATAAAACGCTCTGGAGCCAGGTGGAAGATTTCTTAACTAAGTAATTTTTTTATGCAAAGTCCCCTTATAGAATCCACCATTCGTTTTGTTAAAGAGAGGCTCTCTGGCGCCGAGTCCGGACACGATTATTTTCATGTGGAGCGCGTATACAAGACCGCAATGTTGCTTTGCGAAGGAATGGAGGTGGATACAAAGGTAGTGGCGCTTGGTGCGCTCTTACACGATATAGCAGATCCCAAGTTCCACGGTGGAGATGAGAATCTTGCCCTTTCAGTAAGCCGTGATTTTTTACTTTCCCAAAACGTAGATGAAGCTACTATAGAAGAGGTGCTTTTCATTATAAAGCATGTATCGTTTAAGAACCGAGAGCAGGCCCCAAAGGAGCTGCCTCTAGAACTTATGGTCGTTCAGGACGCCGACCGCCTGGACGCATTAGGCGCCATTGGCATTGCCCGCACCTTTAATTTTGGCGGGTACAAAGGTAGTCCCATGCACGATCCAAAGCTAGCTCCGCGCCTTTCCATGAGTAAAGAGGAGTATAAAAAGTCGGAAGGCACCACGCTGAATCATTTCCACGAAAAACTCTTTCTTCTGAAAGATATGCTGCATCTAGAGCGCTCCAAATCCATGGCGGCGGGCCGTCATGCCTTTATGGAGGAGTTTGTACAGCGTTTCCTTTCAGAGTGGGAGCAAAAGGATGTGGAGAGCCAAGTAAAGGACTAAAAACCGTATATTTACCCCTATGGAGCATCTGGCATCGGTCGTATTATTTCTTCTTATCGTAGCCCTTCTCTTAACGGCTATCCCCACGGGAGCCAATAAGAAACGGGCCCGAGTGGTACGCATCCTGATTGTTTTACTTGCCCTATCTTACTACGGCTACTTTTTTACCGAGCGCTCACTACCACCGTTTAAAAAAGAGGCTCTCTCCATGCAGCTTATAAACAAGCTGCCTCAGACGGTAGATTTTTACATCATCCTGGTTTCAGAGAAAAGCGATCCTTCCGAGCGCTTTGAGGTCATTCATCCCGGAAAAGTACGTCCCGAGCATTACCGTTTGGAATATCTGCAGCGGGAAGGCTGGGAGCAGTATTGGATCGTAGGGTACTTGGGAAAGCGGAACTTGGTGTATTTTTCTCAGCATGCCGTGGTGAATAAAAACATAGACCAGATCCTGGAAATCTCCACCTTTATGAACCAGAGTCTGCGCCTCTCGGAACGCTCCACGCAGCTGATCGAAGAGCGCCGCTCAGAGTACAGGCGTCAGAGCGTTACCATTACTTTAGGCCTTTTACTTCTGTTTTTAAATACCATCCATCTTTTGCGCCGAAGAAAATAGCGCATGGACCCCGCTTAAGTTTCATTACTTATTTTGAGCAGTCGGGTCATTTGATGAAAGGATTTTCCCTTTCTAATCTCTCACCGAGTACAATTTACGAGCTGTAACTGGACGTTGCACTGCCCTAAAAATAGGAACCTAGCTGCGAGGACTACTAGTAACAGCAAAATAAAAAGGGCGAAAGCCCCTCAGTTGCTTCCGCCCGTACCATATAGTAGGGGTTATTAGTCCTTTTGGTTATTTTTTCTTTTGCTGCTCTTTAAGGGCTTCTTTATCCTTATCGCTCGGATTCCAAACCTTTACTTCGGAGTCTTTGGTAAGACCGGAAATGATCTGTACATTGATTCCGTCGGATGCTCCCAGTTTTACCCGTCGCTTGGCAAAGCTGCCGTTAGGTTGCTTTACTTCCACGAAAGGCTGGTCTTTTCCACCCACCTTCTCGTACTGGATCAGTGACTCGTCTAGAAGCAGCGCATTTTTCTGCGAGGAGAGTACAATCTCGCCGTTGGCCGAGAATCCTGCCCTAATGTACTCATTGGTAGGATTGAATACATCGCCTTCCACGGGGAATTTAATCGTTCCGTTCTGATCAATCCCTTTAGGAGCAATCATGGTGAGTCTTCCTGGGAATTTTTTGTTTTGCAGGGCTCCGATTACAATATTCATCTCCATTCCTTCTTTGAGTTTCCCGGCCTGCGCCTCGTCGATCTCCCCCTCAAAGATCAGACTGTTGAGATTGGCTACCGAGGCAATGGTGGTTCCTGCATTAAAGGAGTTAGCCTCAATCACTTGGTATCCGACCTTTACCGGTACATCGAGCACGGTTCCGTTGGATTTGGACCGGATCTGTGTAGTGGCAAGGCTCTGAAGCTCGGGCGTTACTCCGGTGCGGGCAATCTGCAGGCTTTTCTGGGCTGTGGTTAGTTGCTGCTGCGCGTTACGAAGCTGAATCTGGGCAGACTGCAGCTGCTGCTGGGCGGAGAGGTATTCCTGACGGGAGATTACCCCCTGGTCAAACAGACTCTTTTGCATAGCGTACTGCTTTTGCTGGGTATCCAGGTTCACTCTTGCATTACTTATCTGAAGCTGCGCGGAGTTTATTTCCTGCTGCGCGGCATTTACGTTCTGAATACTCGGAACGATACGTAGGGTAGCTATCAGCTGTCCTGCCGATACCTGGTCGCCTTCCTTTACCAGGATGCGGTCTACGATACCGGAGAGGTTGGGTTTGATTTCAATCTCTTCCCGGGGTACAATTTTCCCTGTAGCCATGACTTTATCCTCCATGTTCTGCACCGAAGGCTTTTTGGTGAGGAATACTTCCGCCTCGGTGGAGTTGGATTTTATAAGGTACCCAATACCAGCGAAAAGTCCGATGGCAAGACCTACCGCAAGGGTGATGTAGAGTACTTTTTTTAAAGAGAACTTCTTTTTCATAGCGTTTGGTTCGTTTTATTTTTACTTTTTTTATTCACTTCTTAAAGCTTCAATCGGTCGGATCTTTACGGCCCTCTGCGCAGGGATCATTCCTACCAGTAGTCCCAGGCTAAGCATGACGGTCATGGCTCCTAGTACGTTTGCATAATCCACGGTCGGATTGTAGAACGGAAACTCCTCCTGGTTCCTTGTCATAAGGTCCAGTCCCATGAGAAGCAGCGTGCCTAGGATAAAGCCTAGAATGCCGCTCGAAAAGGTGATTACTACACTTTCCAGAAGAATCTGGTTGCGTACTTCGGCAGGTTTTGCTCCCAGGGCCCTACGAATCCCGATTTCTTTAGTACGTTCCTTTACGGTGATAAGTAGGATGTTGGAGATGGCAATAACTCCGGCCAGAATGGTTAGAGTGCCCACGACGATGGTAAGAAGCTGCATGCCGTCCAGAAAGCCGGTAAGCTTTTTAAACTCTTTTCCTAAGTTGAAACTTCCAAAGGCATTGGTATCCTCCGGTGAGGCATTATAGAGCCTTTTAAGTTCGGTCTTTACTTTTTCCTCTACTATGGCCACATCTGCCTCGGGATGGGAGACGATGGCGTAGTAGCCTACCTTATCCCCGTCGTTGTACATGCGTTTGAAGCTTGAAAGAGGGATGTAGGCCGACTGGTCGTTTTCCATTCCTCCGCCGGTGCGTTTTACGCGGAATACCCCGATGACGGTAAAGAACGTGCCTTTCACATTGATGGACTTGCCTATCGGGTTTTCGTTTTTCTTGTGGTCAAAGAAGTTTTTGTAGATTTCTTCGCCGATGACTATGACGTTCTTATTGAGGTTCACGTCCTGGTCGTTCAGGTATCTTCCGTAAATGAGTTTCTTCTCCGAGATTTTATTTCCGATGGGAAGGTCTCCGTTTAAGGTATAGGTTGCGGTCTTTCCAATGCGCGACATCTGTTCTCCGGGTGATCCGAAATTCCCCCGCGAATTTTGGGGCGATATATAATCGATTTCCGGAATCCGGTCCGTCAGAAGCTGAATGTCTTTTTGGTAGAGGTCCATCTGCCTTCCTTTTGGAAATCCTGCGTAGGGGATACTGGTGTTTTGCGCCCAAAGGAAAATAGAGTTGGTCGCAAACCCTGAAAAGAGCTTGTTGAATCCGTTTTCCATTCCCTTGGCTGCGCCCAGAAGCGTTACATAGAGAAACATTCCCCACGCCACACCAATCATGGTAAGAAGGGTCCGGAGCTTGTTGTCCCTTAGGGAGTGGTAGATCTCCTGCCAGGTGTCTCTTTTAAAAAGAATGTTCATGCGCTCTATTAAATGGTTTAACTATACTTTTTACTCTGCCCGTAAGGCTTCAATTGGTTTGATTCTACTGGCCCTGTAGGCCGGTACAAATCCTGCGATAAGGCCTGAAAAGACCAGACACACAAAGGCGGTGATGATAATTCCCCAGCCCACGCTTGGATCTACAATGAAATATTCCTCTAAAGAATCTCCCACCAGACTTAAGGTTAGAACTCCGAGGCCCACACCGATAAGACCTGAAAGGACCGTTATCACGAGGCTCTCCTGCATAATAAGCCCTACAATGGAGCGGGGCTTGGCGCCAATGGCCTTTCGCACGCCAATTTCTTGAGTCCGCTCCTTTACGATATACACCATGATATTACTGATACCGATAATTCCTGCAAGTAAGGTCCCCATTCCGATAAACCCCACAATAAGGGTAAGGATGAACATGAATTGGAAGGTGCCTTCCAGGTTCTTGGCATTGTTACGTACGATCACTGCGTTCTCATCGTCGGGAGAAACTTTTTTCTTGGCCTTGAGGTTCTTTTGTATCTCGTCACTGTAGGCGATGGCCTCTTTTGGAGAGAGTTTCTGATCGTAGGTGATAAAGACCGTGGAGATGGTATCGGAACTTTTCTTCATTTGTTGAAGGGTGGTGATAGGTACGGTAATCATCCTCTCGTCCCAGTCGCCCCCGTCGTCGCTGTACACACCCACTACTTTAAACATAGTGCCGTTGATATTAAGGTCTTTCCCTATGGGCGATCCGTCCTTTATAAGGTCGCGCTGTACCATACGGCCAATCACTGCCACGTAGTGCTTCTGATCCAGGTCCCGGGAAGAAAGGTAGCGTCCGTCCAGGAGTTTTCGGTTTTCAATGTTTTTCTCCTCCGCATTGGAACCCGAGATCTGGTAGGTCCCGCTTTCCTTTCCATAGCGTACGAGCATCGAGGAAGAATACCTGGGCGCAGCATATTCCAGGTTGGAGGGCTCGTAATTTGTCACGTCCTGGAAATCTTCGTTTTTAAGTACTACGCGCCGGTCGGCCTGAAGACCCGCATAAGCCACAGTGGTGTTACCGGTAAAAATGGAGATCAGGTTCTGGGCATCGCGGGCAAATCCTTGGGTAAAGGCATTTTGAAGTCCCGTACCGATGCCAAAGAGCACGATGAATATAAATAGCCCCAGGGCCACCGTAAATCCCGAGAGGATGGTGCGAAGAATATTGCTTCGGATGGAGGCAAATATTTCCTGCCAGCGGTCTAAATCAAACATAATTCCTTTTTCTGCGCCTTTTGGGGGTTGTTATCTCTTTAGTTTTAGTCTTTTGAGTTACGAAAGTACGCGCTGCTCAATGTACTCATCGCTCTCAATGCGCCCGTCCTTTAAAAGTACGTTACGCTTGGTCTCTGCGGCCACGTCCGGTTCGTGGGTTACCACGATGATGGTCTTTCCTTCCCGGTTTATCTCCTGAAGAAGCTTCATGATATCGTAGGTGGTTTTACTGTCCAGCGCCCCAGTAGGCTCATCGGCAAGGATGACCTTTGGGTCGGTAATAAGTGCCCGTGCGATTGCTACCCGCTGTTTCTGTCCCCCGGAAAGCTCGTTGGGAAGGTGGTCTGCCCACTGCCTAAGACCCACTTTTTCCAGGTATTCCAAAGCCCTTGCGTTACGCTCCTTCCTAGGGATGTTCTGGTAGTACAGGGGTAGAGCCACATTCTCCAGAGCCGTCTTGTATCCAATAAGGTTAAAGGACTGAAAAACAAATCCCAAGAAGCGGCTACGGTACTCGGCTGCCTTCGTCTCGTTTAAGTCCTCGATGGGGATGCCGTCCAGCTCGTACGTGCCGGAATCTTTCTCGTCCAGGATGCCTATAATATTTAGAAGCGTAGATTTTCCAGAACCCGAGCTTCCCATGATCGATACAAACTCACCCTCCGCAATGGAAAGGTCAATGCCTTTTAGCACGTGGAGCTTACTTTTGCCCGTATCGTAGGATTTGTGGAGGTCTTTAATTAAGAGCATGGCAGGAGCTGTAGTTTGGGGTTTAGATAATAAGTAGAAACCACGGAGGGAATGTTACAGAGGGGAGGAATTGTACTTTTGACGAGACCAGAAGTAATGGAGTGTTTTTCTATAAGCAGCCAGTTACGTTCTGCAATTTGGCCCAAGGTTTTGGCCCTCTAAAAGGGCACAACGGGCAGGGTTGGTTTATAAAGGTTTTTATTGCCTAAAGGTTATACCTTCCAAGAACAAAATTCAAATTTACTGGAGGGAGTGAGAAAGGCTATCTAATGCAAATGTTTATTTTACTCATAGTGTTTAACAGCAAAATCTTAATAGGTAAGGAGTACTAGTGTTGTGTTTAATACTAATCCCACCGTACTTGCGCATTTTCTCTCTAGCCTTTGCGCTAAACTGCTGTAGTAAAGGGTTGCAGAGCATTGTGGAAAACTTTTGCCGCTCTTAACTAGGGATTTAAACTTTCGTTCTTTTTAAGCTCGCGGGCTTTGTCTATTTTTGCCTACGTCTGTTGTATATACACAATAGAAATACTCCAGCGGTTTCCTTATGTAAGAGCCCCTCGCTTTTTCCCGAGAAAAGTGCAGCGGTCTTTTTTGCGCGGACACCAAAAGAAAATCAATTATTTTAAGAGATTTAATAAAAACACTAGTGCTATGGGAATTTTTGAAAAGAGAATCAGTTATAAGCCGTTTGAATATCCGGAAGTACTGCAGTTTACCGATGCAATCAATAAGGCCTTTTGGGTACACTCCGAGGTAGATTTCACTGCCGACGTGCAGGATTTTCATTCGCAATTAGAACCCCATGAGAAACAAGCCGTAAAGCATGCGCTACTGGCCATCGCACAGATAGAAGTATCGGTAAAGACCTTTTGGGGGAATCTCTACAACCACCTTCCTAAGCCGGAACTTAACGGACTTGGAGCCACCTTTGCCGAGTGCGAGTTTCGCCACTCCGAGGCCTACTCCAGGCTCCTGGAAGTACTTGGTTATAACGAGGAATTCTTAAAAGTGATTGAGATCCCAGTGGTTAAAAAACGTATCGATTTTCTCTCCAACGTGCTACGAGGAGCAAATTCCACCACGCAGAAAGAATACGTCTCTTCGCTTCTGCTTTTTAGTATACTTATTGAAAACGTATCGCTTTTCTCACAGTTTGCTATCATTCTTTCCTTTACACGCTTCAAAGGGTTTATGAAAAACGTGAGCAATATTATCGCCTGGACCTCGGTGGACGAGCAGATCCACGCCAACGCAGGAATCTACCTTATCAATAAGATTCGTGAGGAACAGCCGGATCTACTCACCGAATCGGATATTGAAGACATTTATACCCTCGTAGACCATTCCATTGAAGTGGAATCGGAAATTCTGGACTGGATCTTTGAGCTGGGAGAGCTAGAGCATTTTTCGAAGGAAGATCTATTAAACTTCATGAAATACCGCGTAGACGATTCCTTAAAGAAAATTGGTATGGCTTCGCGCTATGGCATCTCGGCCGAGGAGTACAAACCCATGCTCTGGTTTGAAGAAGAAGTCTTTGCCAACTCGCTGGATGATTTCTTTGCCAAGCGACCGGTAGATTATACCAAGCACGATAAGAGTATTACAGAGAACGATTTGTTCTAATAAAAAGTAAAAACAACCAATCACATCTAAAAATAAAAAACACAACCGACCATGGAAGAAAACACGCTGGATATATGGTGGCTTAATGAAGAAAGCGAGCAGATGCTCAACCGCGGATACCTTTTGAAAGGAGAGACTGTTGAAGGGGCAATCGATAGGATCACTACGGCGGCAGCTAAAAGGCTCTACAAGCCGGAGCTTCAGCCGGCGTTCAAGGAAATGATCGTAAAGGGATGGATCAGTTTCTCCTCCCCGGTCTGGGCCAATATGGGAACGCAAAGGGGGCTTCCTATTTCCTGTTTCAATGTACACGTGCCGGACCATATAGAGGGTATTACCCATAAGCTCGGGGAAGTAATCATGCAGACCAAAATCGGAGGAGGTACTTCCGGCTACTTTGGTGAGCTGCGCCATAGGGGTACGGCAGTTACCGACAACGGAAAGTCTTCTGGTGCCGTTTCCTTCATGAAACTCTTTGATACCGCAATGGATGTGGTATCCCAGGGCGGAGTACGTCGCGGAGCCTTTGCAGCCTACCTGGACATTGACCACGGAGATATCGAGGAATTCCTCTCGATCAAAGATATTGGCTCGCCGATTCAAAACCTTTTTACAGGCGTTTGTGTTCCGGACTATTGGATGCAGGATATGATCGATGGGGATACCGACAAGCGTAAAATCTGGGCGCGGGTCCTAGAGAGCCGCCAGCAGAAGGGACTTCCGTATATTTTCTTTACCGACAACGTAAACCGTAACAAGCCGCAAGTTTATAAAGACCTGGGTCTTGCTATCAATGCCAGTAACCTGTGCTCGGAGATCATGCTTCCTTCCAATAAGGACGAGTCCTTTATCTGCTGCCTTTCTTCAATGAACCTAGAGCTCTACGACGAGTGGAAAGATACGGGCGCCGTGAAACTCGCCATTTATTTCCTCGATGCAGTGCTCTCGGAATTCATTGAAAAAACGGAAGGGAATTACTACCTACAGGGCGCGCGGAATTTTGCCTTGCGCCACCGGGCCTTAGGACTTGGGGTTCTAGGGTACCATTCGTACTTGCAGAAAAACCGGATTCCATTTGAGAGTTTTGAGGCTACGCAGTTCAATGCGCGCGCGTTCCGTCACATCAAGGAGCAGGCCGAGGCAGCCTCCAGGGAACTTGCCAATATCTACGGCGAGCCTGAGGTAATGAAGGGGTATGGAATGCGTAACACTACACTTTTGGCTGTAGCCCCTACGACTTCGAGTTCTGCGATCCTTGGTCAAACCTCTCCAGGAATCGAGCCTTTCGCATCCAATTACTATAAAGCGGGACTTGCCAAGGGTAATTTCATGCGCAAGAACAAGTATCTCTCTGCGCTCTTAAAAGAGAAAGGCATCGACAATGAGGAAACTTGGAGAACCATTATGCTGAACCACGGATCGGTACAACACCTCGAGGAGCTTTCCCAGGAAGAAAAAGCCGTGTTCAAGACCTTTAAGGAAATCTCGCCTATGGAAATCGTATCGCAAGCAGCGCAGCGCCAGCAGTACATAGACCAGGCGCAGAGTCTTAACCTTCAGATTCCTTCTACCATGCCGGTGAAGGACGTGAACTACGTAATGATTGAAGCCTGGAAGAAAGGAGTGAAAACCCTGTACTACCAGAGAAGTTCCTCGGTTTCTAAAGAACTTATGGTAAACTTTGTAAGCTGCTCCGCCTGCGAAGCTTAAATCGCTACTTCAGTACCTCTGTAGTTCTTATACTAACACATTAAAAAAGCACGAAGCGTTTACCTGAGGGAAAACGCTTCGTGCTTTTTACTTATCGCAGAAGTTCTTACGCTAAGAATTCCAGATCCTTGTCTTTTAATTTATTGGAATTGGAAAGCTTGAGCATGGTCTTTAGCATCTTGCGGCGGAGCTTGGCAAGGCGCACGATGTTCTTGTCCGGACTGTAGTCAAATATGTGGTCGTCAAAGGAGAAGGTATCGCCTTTTTCAAAGGTGATGTTGTTTTCCTTCATCTCCTTTAGAAACATCATACTGGTCATGGTCTCTAGGATCTCGTGCTCGTGTCGGTTGAGTTTTTCCAGTGCTGCAATCAGCTCTTTCTTATATTTTTTCTTATCGCCCATAATTCAGTAGTTTAAGACTGTAAATGTATCTAAAATAAGTTTAAATTTCCGTAAATTTGAAAACTTTCGCTTTCCGATACATTGGAAAGCCCTAACCTCTTAACCTATAGCAATAATATAAAGAAATGAGTAGCAGCGTAATTTTTGATTTGATTGAAAAGGAGCGTCAGCGTCAGACCCACGGTATTGAGTTGATAGCCTCCGAGAACTTTGTATCCGATGAGGTAATGCGTGCCATGGGCAGTGTGCTTACCAATAAATACGCCGAGGGGTACCCAGGGAGACGCTACTACGGAGGGTGCGAAGTAGTGGATGAAATCGAAACGCTGGCTATTGAAAGAGCTAAAGCGCTTTTTGGAGTAGACTACGCCAACGTGCAGCCGCATTCCGGTTCCCAGGCCAATGCAGCGATTTACCTTGCAATCCTTAAGCCAGGAGATAAGATTCTAGGACTGGATCTTTCTATGGGCGGCCACCTTACGCACGGCTCTTTTGTAAACTTCTCCGGAATCCAGTACCAGGCCAATTTCTACGGTGTGGAAAGGGAATCGGGCCTTATCGACTACGAGGATGTACGAAAAAAGGCGCTCGAAGTACAGCCTAAGATGATCATCGCAGGCTACAGCGCATATTCTAGAGATATCGACTTCAGACGTTTCCGAGAAATAGCCGACGAAGTAGGAGCTACCCTATGGGCCGATATCGCCCATCCGGCAGGACTTATTGCAAAGGGCCATCTTTCTTCTCCTTTTGCGCACTGTCATGTGGTAACCACCACTACGCATAAGACGCTTCGCGGTCCGCGCGGTGGCCTTATTATGATGGGTAAGGATTTTGAAAACATCTACGGACATAAAACTCCGAAAGGAGAGCTTAAGATGATGAGCGCCGTTTTAGACAGCGCCGTTTTCCCGGGGGTTCAGGGAGGTCCTTTAGAGCATGTGATTGCTGCCAAAGCGGTGGCTTTTGGAGAGGCTCTGGACGATAAATTCACTGTTTATACGCAGAGCGTAATCGACAATGCCCGTGCTCTTGCCAAGGGACTGGTGGATAGAGGTTTTGACATTGTAAGTGGAGGAACCGACAACCATTTGATGCTGGTGGACCTTCGTAATAAGAATGTAAACGGGAAGCAAACCGAGCAGGCGCTGGTGAAAGCCGATATTACCTGTAATAAGAATATGGTGCCGTACGACGATAAATCCGCATTCACTACCTCCGGTATCCGATTGGGAACTGCGGCTATCACCACGCGCGGTATGAACGTAGGGGATATGGACGGTATTGCAGATCTTATCTCTACCGTAGTAGATAATATTGAAAACGAAAAGGTTCTTTCAGATGTTAAAGCTAAAGTGAATCAAATGATGGACGGTCTTCCGCTTTTTTCATTTTAGGTAGTAACTTTCTAAAATTCTTAAGCGCGCGCCTTTTACAAGCGCGCGTTTTTTCTTAAAAATTCCATGGAGAAAAAGAGCTACACCTTTGAGGAGATAAAACAAAAGATGGTAAATTACTGCGTCTATCAGGACCGCTCGCATAAAGAGGTGGAAGAGAAGATGCGTGAGTTTTTACTCATTGAAGAGGTTAAGGAAGAGATCCTCGAATACCTGCTTCGGGAGAATTTCTTAAGCGAAGAGCGGTTTGCCAGAAGCTACGCTCGGGGTAAGTTTTATATGAAGTCCTGGGGAAAAGGCAAGATTAAAATGGGCCTTAAGCAAAAAGGGGTGGGTGATAAACTTATCAGCACTGCAATGCAGGAAATTTATCCAGATGATTATAGAAATACCCTTACCAAACTGGCCACCTTTTACATAGGAAACTTAAGCGGTCTTCAAGGCTACCAGAAAAGAATTAAGACTACTAGGTATCTGCTATCTCGGGGGTACGAGTACGAACTTATTACGGAGGTATTATCTGAGATAGAAGAGGATTCTTAAAATCTGCTGCTTAAGGTATATTTACTTCGGTTTTTAAGGCGAGAGCAATTCTGGTTTTTTTTGGCTAAATTTGCACCCTGAAAATTAGGGGCTTAAGGGAGCATACTCTTTAACGGTCCACAGTAAATATAATACCGATCCATGCGTACGAAATCCACCGGAAAAAAGAAAATCAATATTGTAACATTAGGATGCTCCAAGAATGTGGTAGACTCCGAAGTCCTAATGGGACAGCTTCAGGCCAGTGGCAAAGAGGTAGTTCATGAAGAGCGGGGCGATGTGGTAGTTATAAATACGTGCGGCTTTATTGATAACGCCAAGGAGGAGAGTATCAATACTATTTTGGATTTTGTGGAGGCCAAGAAGCGCGGAGAAGTGGAGCAGGTGTTTGTAACCGGCTGTCTCTCGGAGCGCTACAAGCCAGACCTTATTCGGGAAATCCCCGACGTGGACCACTACTTTGGAACAAGGGACCTTCCCATCCTTCTTAAGCACCTAGGTGCCGACTACCGCCACGAACTGGTGGGAGAGCGCCTTACTACCACCCCAAGGCACTATGCGTATTTGAAGATTTCGGAGGGTTGCGACAGGCCCTGTTCGTTTTGCGCTATTCCCTTGATGCGGGGAGGCCATACCTCGAAATCTATTGAGGATTTGGTGGCAGAGGCTGCCAAGCTGGCTGCGAAAGGTACCAAGGAACTTATCCTGATTGCGCAGGATCTTACCTACTACGGACTGGATATTTATAAAAGACGCGCACTTGCAGATCTTCTGAAAGAACTGGTGAAAGTGGAGGGGATTTCCTGGATCCGTCTGCATTATGCGTTCCCAAGTGGATTTCCAGAAGATGTTTTGGAGGTGATTAAGACAGAGCCTAAGGTATGTAACTACATTGACATTCCACTTCAGCATATAAACTCGGAGATTCTTAAGTCCATGAAGCGGGGAACCACGCACGAGAAGACTAATGCTCTATTGGAACGTTTCCGCGAAAAGGTTCCGGATATGGCGATCCGTACTACCCTTATTGTCGGCTATCCTGGAGAGACCAGAGAACGGTTTGAGGAAATGAAGGAGTGGGTACGTACGCAGCGTTTTGATCGTTTGGGTTGTTTTACTTATTCGCATGAGGAGAATACTTCCGCATTTGCTTTGGAAGATGATGTGCCACAAGAAGAAAAGGAAAAGCGCGTAGAGGAAATTATGGAACTGCAATCTCAGATCTCTTGGGAGAAGAACCAGGAGAAGATTGGAAAGACTTTCAAGTGTCTTTTTGATCGCAAGGAGGGAGCCTATTTTGTGGGACGCACAGAGTTTGACTCTCCTGATGTGGATAACACGGTTCTTGTTTCTGCGGAGAATACGTACATCTCGGTAGGGGATTTTGCAGAGGTTCGTATCACTTCGGCAGAAGAATTTGATCTTTATGGGGAGCTTGGATAGGGAGTAATTGTCTTTTTGATGTTTTTTTCGCAAGTATATGGCCCTAAGAATTCTTAGGAATCGGAAGGTCTTTTTTTAGAGGACTCTTTTCAGGGGCGCATCTTCTGCCTTGGAAGACCTATCTCATGTTCTTGTGGATAAGGCTTGCGCCAAGTCATACTAACGTCCTCGTTTATACGCCGATGCACTTCAAACGCTTTCTCTCTATCTTCATGGTATCTAGGATCTGCAATGAAAGGAAGCTTAGCCATTTTATGTACCGTTAAGGTGGCAAAATGAAAATCCACTTCGACTGTACCTAAAAGTAAATAGCAGCCTCCTCCCTGAAAAGGATACTCCTTAAGCACCGTAGGAAAGTGAGCCGAATCAAAATATTCTCCTTCAGAATCTATCCACGTTCCAAAGTACATGGTGCCTTTTTTAGTGGGTACGTGTTTTCGTGCTACCAGGTAGGCCAGCATCTTAACCTGTTTTTTATGGTGTTTTAATAGATCTGTAGCGAGTACATCCCCACGGTAACGGGTCTTGAGTAAATCAAAGGGACTGGAGCTCACCGGAAAACCTAAAAGCTCAATTTCATCAAAAGCATCTTCCAAGGGGCTGCGCTTAAGTTCGGGAAGCCGGTAAGGCGTAGTAGTGAGTTGAAAGAGGTCTTTTTGTTTTCGCAGAGGATTTTCTGAAACCAGTAGCATGCGCGCCTCAATAAGTAGTTCATTCTTTGCTTTCCCGGTGAAATAGAAAGCGCCCGAAAAGATTAAGGACTGAAGGGATTCGATTCCAATGGGAATTCGTTTTACGAAATCCTCCAGATCTTTATATTCACCTCTATCGAGTCGCTCCTGAACCATAAAAGTGGCCAGTCGGTGCTCTAGGTTTTCAATAAGTCCCAATCCTAAGTACACGTCTTTGCCGTAGAGAGTAGTTTCCACTAGGCTTTTATTGACGCAGGGTACATGGATAATACCTCCGGACTTTCTGCATTCATGGACATAGACCTCGGTTCGGTAGAAGCCTCCTCCATTGTTAATGGCTGCTACCATAAACTCGATCGGATAGTGGACCTTAAGATAAAGACTCTGATAACTCTCTACTGCATAGGACGCGGAATGGGCTTTACAGAAAGAGTATCCGGCAAAACTCTCTATCTGACGGTATACCTCTTTAGATAAGGCCTCGGGATGTCCCTGTTTTTTTGCGCAGGCAAAAAAGTGGTCTTTTACTTCCAGGAGTTTCTTTTTTGAGCGGGTCTTGCCACTCATCGCACGCCTCAGTACATCCCCGTCTTGGGCTGATACACCTCCATAGTGCAGGGCAATCTTAATGACATCCTCTTGGTAGACCATAATACCGTAGGTATCTCCTAAATGTTCTTTGAATACCGGATGAAAATACTCGAATTTCCCAGGGTTGTTGTGCCTAAAAATGTATTCGCGCATCATGCCGCTCTGGGCCACCCCTGGGCGGATGATGGAGGAGGCGGCTACCAGGGTTCGGTAGTCATTACATTTAAGGCGTCGTAAGAGTCCCCGCATGGCGGGACTCTCAATATAGAAGCACCCCAGGGTTCTACCCTCACTAAGGTATTTATTGGCTGAAGGTTCGTCCTTGGAAAGGGAAGTGTCGCGGATATCTACGGTGACTCCTTGGTTTTTTTCTATAAGTTGTACGGCATCGGCGATAGTTCCCAGTCCCCTTTGGGAGAGGATGTCGAATTTTTCAAACCCTAAGGCCTCGGCTACATGCATGTCGAACTGCACAATAGCAAATCCTTTGGGAGGCATCTCTAGAGCGGTATATTTAGTAAGGGGCTCTTCGGAGATGAGCACTCCACAGGAATGCATGCTCCGCTGGTTGGGAAATTTTTCCAGCATCTTGCCGTACTTTTCTATAAGAGAAAAAAGACGCTGTTTTTCGTGGTCTTCCACAGGGCTCTTAGCCAAGTGGTCCAGGTCTTCCTTCGGTAAACCAAAGGCTTTACCTATTTCGCGAAATATGGAGCGGTATTTAAACTCTACATTGGTGCCGCAGAAGGCTACGTGGTCTCTACCGTACTTTTCAAATATATACGATAAGATCTTGTCGCGGTCCTGCCAGCTCCAGTCGATATCAAAATCCGGAGGATTTTTACGGCTTAGGTTTAGGAATCGCTCAAAATAAAGATCCAGTTCCAGGGGGCAAATGTCCGTAATACCTAAACAGTAGCTTACTATACTGTTAGCACCACTTCCTCTTCCTACATGCATGAGGTTCTGAGAAAGACTATAGCGTACGATATCCCAAGTGATAAGAAAATAAGCGCTGAATTCGAGCTGGTCAATCACTTTAAGTTCACGTTCCAAGCGCTCCAAAGCTTCTGGATGATTATCCGGATAACGCCGAGAGAGACCCTTATAGGCGAGGGAACGGAGAAGCTCAGCGTCTTTTTCCTTGCAGCCCGTAAAGGTTTTTTTGTTTTTAGGAGTTGAGAAGTCAAAAGTGAAATGGCTCTCTGAGATGATTTTTTCGGTGTTTTCTATAATCTGAGGATAGTTGCGGTACTGCTCTAAAAGAGAGAGGGTAGAGGTAAATACTTCGTTTTTGCTGCATAGCTCCTCGGGCTTTAATTTAGAGAGAAGTGTATTTTTATCTATAGCCCTTAGAATGCGGTGAAGGTTGTATTCCTTAGAAGTTCGAAAGGTTACGGGACTTAAGACTACCATCTTGGAAATCCTATTTTTCCACTGCTTTTGAAAGAGTAGGGGGATTTCCTCAGGGCGAAGACCAATGTATTCGTTCTCTGAAAGCTCCTCTGGCACATTGCTTAAAGGATACAGTATAAATACATCTTTTAAAGGGGGGTGGGCTAAGGGGAGGTCTTCTTTCTCACAGTTGTAGGAAGTTAAAAGACTATTGATCTGCCAAAGTCCACTGGGGTTTTTTGCTAGGGCAATATAGAGCTGGGTGCTTTCTTTACGAATATCCATTCCCACGATGGGTTTTATCTGGTGGGTCTTGCATAGCTTGTAGAATTCATAGATTCCGGTAATGGTGTTTATATCGGTTAGGGCCAAAGTGTTAATACCTAAGGCATAGGCCTCAGATACAATCTCCTGCAGGGAAAGCGTACCATAGCGCAGGCTATGGTAAGAATGTACATTTAAAAACATAAGCAAGTTAACTGAAATGAAATCCGGAGGCTCTTCCTACTGCATTTTTTCCGTAGCGAAGTTTCATGCGGTCCATCGCCTGGTAGAGATGGATCATCTCCTCGGTATCCTCAAAGAGGTTCATCTGATGGCTGCCGTGCACAAGACCCGAGAACCGTACACCTACAAGGCGCAGACGCATCCTACGGGTGTAGACTTTTTTGAAAAGTTCCTTTACGATGTGGCTTAAGGTATGGTCTACGGCCGAGTAGGGAATTTTCATCTGCCGGGATTCCGTATCGAAATTGGAATACCGAATCTTGACGCTCACTACCGAGGTGAGCCACTGTTCTCTCCGGAGCTGGAAGCAAAGCTGCTCCACCATATGGTTTAAAAGACTCTGCATCTGGAAAGTGTCCATAGTATCTTCCGAGAAGGTATGTTCCGAGGAAATGGATTTTCTCTCCGAATAAGGTACTACCGGAGAGAGGTCGATGCCATTGGCCTTTCTCCAAAGGTCTTGAGCATTTTTCCCTAAGAGTCTTTCCAGAACATCGAGAGGCATCTGCGAAAGGGTATGGATTCTACGGATTCCTATTCGGGAAAGCAGTTGGTAGGTGGAAGGGCCTACCATCGGGATCTTTCGTATGGAAAGGGGATTTAAAAACGGCTGGGTTTCTTCAGGAAGAATCTCGAGTTTTCCTAAAGGCTTAGCCTCTCCCGTGCCAATTTTAGAAACAGTTTTACTGGAGGAGAGCGCAAAGCTTAAGGGAAGCCCTGTATTTTTTACTACCGACTGCGCCAGCTGCTGGCTCCATTTATAGCATCCAAAGAACCGGTCCATTCCCGAGAGGTCTAGGTAGAACTCATCTACGCTCGCTTTCTCAAAAGTCGGAACGTTTTCCTTAATTATCTCTGTCACTTCACGGGATTTTTGGGTATAGAACTCCATGTCTCCCCGAATTACCTTAGCCTCAGGACATAATCTTAAGGCCATTTTCATAGGCATTGCAGAACGCACCCCATAATAACGGGTTTCGTAGGAGCAAGAGGCTACCACTCCGCGCTCACCTCCTCCGATGATAATAGGTTTTCCTACAAGCTCAGAATGCCTCAGTCTCTCACACGATACAAAGAATGTATCCATATCTATATGCACAATTGCTCGTTTCATGGGGTCAAAATTATTAGGGTTTGTAACAATTTTTTTTAACTTTGCCGTTACAATTTGTAACAATGTCATTTTTATCCGATAACATACGCGTCTTAAGGGACAGGCACCGCCTGACTCAACAAAAGACCGCAGACGCCTTAAAGATTACGCGTGGACGGTACGTAAAGTACGAGGACGGAAGTTCCGAGCCTCCTATTGATATTCTGGTCCGCATTTCCAAGTTCTTTGGAGTCTCCATTGATCTTCTTCTTACGGTGGATATCAAGAAATATCCTTTGGAGGATTTGTCTTCTCTTCCCAATAACCGGGTGATTCTTCCTATTATGGTGGATGCAAGAGGAGAGAATAAGATTGAGCTTGTGCCCCAGCGAGCGCAAATGGGGTATTTGAGTGGATACAGTGATCCAGAATATATTGAGAGCCTGCAAAGTCTTTCACTTCCTTTTCTTCGTCACGGTAAGTACCGGGCGTTCCCCGCTGCGGGAGATTCCATGCCTCCTTATACCGACGGAACGTATATAGTGGGAAGATACGTGGAATCTAAGGAGGAGCTTAAAGAAGGAAAAACCTATGTGTTTATTACCAAAACCGACGGTATTGTCTACAAACGTTTTCGGAAACAAAATAGATTGGAAGCGCTCGTGAGTTCCGATAACAGTTTCTACGAACCCTACGAACTGCGCTGGGACGATGTATTGGAAATATGGGAATTTGCCTGCAGTATCAATACCGAGGAAATCCGCTCTGAGAGTTCGGAGCTCACTGTATTAAAGGATTTGCTTCTTAGTATGAAAAAGGACATAGCGCAGATTTCCAAAAATAAAAATGGGTGGTAGGCTTGAGCTCCTATAAGTCAGAAAAGTGGAGAGAAGAGTGGGGTCAATCAAAAAGATAATTAGGAATCTTTTTTGTATGTCTATGGGCATAACTCAATTGCTCTGTTATGGACACTTCTTTTAACTTTGCCGAAATATTTACTCCCGAAATGTCTTTTTGGGAGATTCTTCTCCGCGCAGTAGTTCTTTATTTCTTTGTCCTTTTTATACTGCGTATTCTTCCTCGAAGGACTATGGGGGAACTTGGGGCCATGGATTTGGTTTTTATATTACTTATTGCGGAAGCGGCGTCCAATGCGTTAGGGGATTTTAAAAGTTTAGGAGATGGAATACTTATTATCCTAGTGTTTATCGCATGCAATTACGGAGTCAATCAGCTTAGTTACCACTATAAATTTATTGAAAGAATTTTGCAGCATCCTCCAGTTCCTATTGTGAGGGAGGGGAAACTCCTTCTTAAAAATATGCGAAAAGAGCTATTAACTAAAGACGAGCTCCAGGCAAGTATGCGAGAAGAGGGTATAGAAGACCTTTCCGAGATTAAGCTGGCAACACATTGAATCAAAATAAGATAAGAAATGGATTTTTCAGAATTTAAGCCTTTACAAAAACTTGCTAATATTATGATTTCCTACGGACTTAGTGTTGCGGTGGCCGAGAGTTGTACGGCAGGTTTAATGCAGAATGCGTTATCTCAGGCGACAGATTCTATGTCGTTTTTCCAAGGAGGTCTTACTGTGTACAATATTGGCCAGAAAGCAAAGCAGCTCCATGTAAATCCCATAGAAGCGGAATCGTGTAATGCAGTTTCTAAATCTATTGCTGAAAAAATGGCTAAGGAAGTAGCACAAATGTTTAATTCGGAGATAGGTGTTGCAATTACCGGCTACGCACGAGAGGTTACCGAGCAAGGGATTGATTCGTGTTATGCTTATGTAGCATTCTATTTTAAGGAAGGGCAAATGGTGTCCAAGCGAATTAAAGGTGATTCAGAATTGCTTCAAAATGAAGATCAAACCATTTACACTAGGAAAGTATTAGAGTATTTATTGACTGAGTTAAAAAAAAATCCAAAAGAATAGGCAGCCGATCGGGCTGCCTATTAACTATAAAATAAAATAATATAATTACTTCTTAAAAGTATCTAAAAGTAAAGTCTATGTAGGAGAGCTTATTTAAATGCTTTTTTCTACTTCGCTTACTATCTTTTAGAACCAGACCATTGTATGGACAGGGTTTTCCAGATTGAATTACTATTGGAAGTGCCCTCGATTTTATTGTGTAAATGAAAGTCTTTTGCATAAAATAATGGATTAAGGTTGCATTAGCCAGTCTTGACGATCTTTCCGGGGTGGTAGTTTTACAGTATCTTTTTTCTGGTCAAATTCTAATTTGTAGTCGTTTTTTATAATTCCATTTGACGAAGTTTCAAGGGAATCGGAAAAATCAGATCTACAGGAAAATAGATTCAAGAGCATTAAAGCATAAATGAATAATGTAACAGAGTTTTTCATGGTTATATAAGTTTTTTAAATTATTATTACATCAAAGAAACATTCTTATTTAGTAGTTAACAAGATTGATATGGAGTGAATTATTATAAATATGACTGGATTTATAAATTACACCATATTTTAAGTATATTTAATAATGAAATGAAAATCTCAATAAAAAATTATTATAAATTGAGATGTATTCGTGATATTATTGTACTTTATGAAGACATTGCTGTTTGCTGCGCTCGTATTATTAAAAGGGACATTATATTCTCAAACAATTAAAGGATATTCGTTTTACGAAAAAAAGTACTCACAAGCAGCATATCCAGACCAAATTATTGAAAGCCTTAATTTAAGTATAAAAGAAGGTCAGTATGCAAAAAATTACTACCATCTCACGTATGTTTATGAAGATGCGTCAGTATATTCTACAAACTTATCCTGCAAGATTAAATTTGCAACACAAAGCGTACTAAGTGCGAAAAATTCTAATGATAAATTACTAATTGCAACAGCATATCTAAATAGAGCAATTATCTATTACAGAGATTTTGGTAATTTCCAAAAGGCGGTGAACGATTTAATACGCTCTAACGAGGCATATAACCTTTTAGAACAGGAAGATTTATATTTATACCATAAAACGCGTTATCATATAGGAGTAGTATATCAGCATTTAGGGTATAATGAGGAAGCTATTAAATTATTTGAAAGTGCTGCTAAGTATTATAAATCGCAATTAATGGAGCCACAGTATTCTGCGATTTTTGAAAACCACCGAAAGGGCTATATCAATTCAGTATATCAACTGGCCTCCTGCTATTCCAAGTTGTCATTATGCCAAAAATCTTCAAGTATAATAAAACAAGGAATAACTCACTTAGAGGACGGTGTGAATGATGCGCTGGAACGGGCGCGCTATAATGAGTTATTGGGCATTAATTACTTGTATTTAAAAATGTACCCTCAATCCTATCAGTATATTACATCTGCTAATCAAATTTATAGAAAACAGGGAAATAAAAGAGGGGTTATTTCTAGTACTTATTATTTAGGAAATTTTTATTTAAAGACCGGTCAGGATTTAAAAGGAAAACAAAAATTAAATGAGATTGATTCACTTTATAATATCCACGCTACTGCGGTAAACGAAACTTACCTTGCCTACAAAGAGCTGTTAAACTTAAACGATATCTCCGAAAAGGATAAGGTTCGTTTTCTTACTAAAAGTCTTGAGATTGATAAGCGGCTAAATAGTTCCAATAATAAAATTTCCAAGTTGATATTTACAAAGCTATATCATTCAACTTCACAAAAATCAATTTCAATTAAAGGTGAACCTTTATGGAGAAATGCTTTCTTACTATTTATCGTGCTGTACCTTGGTGTAAATAATCATATTAAAGAATGGCATATACCTAAAGATAAATATTACGACCTTGCTGAATTAGTAACATCAAGCGATAGTTTAAAAGATGTATCCACTGAAAAGAGAAAAAATAAAATGTCAATAGAAATCATTGAGGATATTTTAAAGAAACTTGATTTATTTGAAAAAGGGGCGGGGTATCTCGACAAAGATTTATCTTTGAATAGCCTAGCAGCTCAATTTAATAGTAATACTGCACATTTGTCTTATGTGATAAATTCCAAAAAGAATGTTAGATTCTCAGCTTATATAAATGAATTAAGAATAAAGTATATAACCAACTTGATCTCTACGGATTCGAAGTATAGGAACTATACAGTGGAAGCATTAGCTAAAGAGTGTGGTATTGTATCAAGGCAGTCTTTCACTAAGCAGTTTCAAAGCTTTAATGGTAGCACCCCGTCGGAATTTATTCAAGAAGTCAAAAAATGTTCGGTAGAAGTTAATATTTTACAAAATTAAATGCTATTTATTGGGCTTGGGTATATTCAAAAGAAAAAAAGGCACAATAAGAAACAACTATCTACTACGAAATATTTAGAATCTAGTAAGAATGAACCAGCTCCTATTTCGGACACTATTCGAATGGATCTTTTGGACAAACTAAGGATTTTTGAAATCGATAAGCAATTTCTAAAGAAGGATATTTCTTTGTCATTTCTCGCAAAGGAATTTAAAACTAATAGTTCGCATCTTTCGCACGTGATTAATAAGGAAAAAGAACTATCTTTTACCAATTACATAAATAAATTAAGGATTGAATATATTAAAACCCTTATGCTTTCGGATAGAAAGTATATGAACTATACTGTAGATGCTTTAGGGGAAGAAGCGGGAATGGCTTCCCGGCAGAATTTCAGCAAGTACTTTGTTAAGTATTCAGGATATTCGGTAAAGGATTTTATTAGTAAATATGATTTACAAAATTCTTGGTCGGAATAATGAAATGTATTTCGTTGTTATGAATTTTATTATTATATATTTTTTTAAATTGGCTTTTGTGGATTAGATTAATTTAAGACATTGCCTTATTTTTGCTTTATAATATAAAGAAGTAAACACGAGGTTAGTTTTCATGAGTACAAAAGCAATCCATTCTCTACAAGAAAAGGTTAAAAGTAGGTTCAATAGTCCCGTTGGATCACTAAAGAGTTTACAGCAGTTAGCACTAGATACAGGGCTTAGCGTACAAACTCTACGTCGTTTTTTTGGAAAAATTTCTGGAGGTAACTCATTAAGCTATTCTACTCTAAGCTTGCTTGCTAAGTACTGTGGGTATCTTGATTGGGAACATTTTTATAAGGATTATTCTGAAAATACAGAATCCAACCTTGAAAAGGACATGGAGTATATAAGAAATATGTCGGTATTTTTTGAAGCTGGACAAAAGCATGATATAGATTATTATAGGGATACTGCTATTACAGATACTTTTAATGGATACGCGAAGATTATCTACAAATCGAAAGACACATTAGTATATTTCCACCATCAGTATTCACAAAATAATTGGGCCACAGATTACATTTATGCTTGGATACCAAATTATAACCTGTTCGCTCAAGATTATTACCGCAAAATAATTAGACAGAAAGCGGATTCGACTACAAACCCGATTGTACGTCTTTCACAACTAAATTTTTTGCTTTTAGGTGATTTTTTAAGTTGTGGAAATGTAAAGTACAAACCGACTGAGTCCGAATGGGAAAAAACATATAATGACTACCGCAAACTCCGTATCTTTATGCCTTTTCACGAAATGCGCTATACTAGTCTCAAGCTAATTAGGGCGTTTGAAAATGGAGATTTTAAAGAATACAATCAACTTTTAGAGAAGTACCTCCTAGAGTTGAAAGAAAATGTAAACTCTGATTTTCAAAGGCAAGAACTAAAACTGTTCTTAGCAAATACTATTATTCTATTTGGAGACATTTCTGCTGCATACAAACTTATTGAAGAATTTCATTTGGACGGACTACATGATGTAACTAATAGCCTGCATTATTATGGTATAAATAGATCATTTGTTATGGATACTATTAATCTCATAAATGTGCTAAAACACAATAAAATATTTATTGATGTAGAAGCAGTACCCGATGAAAATGATTTTTTGTACCATGATTATAATAAGCATTTAGAATGTATTATTTCATCCTTTGCAAGTAAAGCAAGTGGTTTTTTAGATGAGAATACAACTTCCCTGGTACAGAAAACCAACTATCAAATATTTTCAAAAATGGCGCACAGGCTTGTTATTAAGTAATGAACAAATTTGAACAAATTTTCTATAAAGGAAATCATTACATTTGTCGCGGTTTTTCATTAAAATCTAATTTGTTGCTATGTTTAAGGTGTGTAGTCTTTATGTATTGCTAAAATTTTATTGCGAGATACTATATAAAGACATACTTTTGTAGCTGATTAAAAGTATTTATAGCAGGAGGTTCATAGTGGAACAATAATAGATTAAAAGTCTTTTGTATTCTAAAGATGAGTAGAATAAGTTCGCTGAAAAAGGCACTTAACAAAATATATTTTGGTGATAATATAGTTAGTATATCTGAACTTAGGTATTTACCTAGATGGATTATACTCTTTATAGATATTGTCATTATTTTAATTTCTATTTTTATCTCCTATGAGATTGTTTTAGGTTTAGGTGTAAGTCCTTTAAATACTATTTCATTTGCTCAGAAGTATCTTCTCATTTTATGTGTCAATGTACTTTTTATGTACATTTTTAAAACATTCTCTGGAATAATTCGTCATTCGACGTTTTTTGATTTATTTAAATTATTATTAGCTAGCTTTTTTACAGTAGTTTCTTTAGAACTGTTAAACTTATTAAATGCAGCTGTATTTTCTTTCAAACTTATAAGAACACCGGTTTTACTGGTGTATTTTAGTGTTTCCTTTACTTTTCTGTTCATGTTTAGGTTACTCGTTAAAGAATTTTTCAACATAGTTAAAGAGTTTCGAAGGAGCTCTTTAAAAAAGAGAATACTTATTCTAGGGATAGACGAGCAGGCCGTAGCAATTGGTAGTGTTATATTGGATAATTCCCATTTGCCTTACCAGGTTGTGGGATTTATCACCGAGCGTCAGGACTCTAAAAAAGTGCGTTTACTTGGAAAGCCTATTTATTCTAAACAGAAGGTTGAGAACAATACTAAGGAGGACTTAGGTTATGAAGGGGTACTCATAATTAAGGAAATGATGAGTAGACAAGAAATGAACGATTGGGTTAGTTTATTTCTTTCAAAAGACATAAAGATATTTAAAGCCCCTACAGTGCAGAAGCTTCGTGAAAGTGATTTAAGTTCTTCTATTAAGAATTTGCAAATTGAGGATTTATTAAATCGACGTCCAATTGTGATTGAAAACAATAAGATTAAAACCCATCATCAAGGCAAGACAGTTTTGATCACCGGAGGAGCAGGCTCTATTGGAAGCGAGATTGTAAGGCAAGTAGCTCAATTTAATCCTAAATTGATAGTGGTCTTAGATCAGGCAGAAACACCTTTGTATGAAATTGAGTTGGAAGTCCGTAAAAATTTTCCATATATAGAATTTAAGTTTGTACTTCTAGATGTGAGGAATTTGTTACGTTTAGAGTGTTTGTTTAAAGAGTATAAATTTTCTGTAGTGTATCATGCGGCAGCCTACAAACACGTACCTCTTGTTGAAGATAATCCCCAGGAAGCGGTTATGACAAATATATCGGGTAGCAAGAATTTAGCCTGTCTATCTAGTAAGTATTCTGTTGAACGATTCGTTATGGTTTCAACGGATAAAGCTGTGAATCCCACAAATGTGATGGGAGCGACCAAAAGAGCAGCAGAATTATTTGTCCAGTCTATGCAAAATGTGGAAGGAAACGTTACTAAATTTATAACCACACGTTTTGGTAATGTTCTAGGTTCAAATGGATCTGTGATACCTTTGTTCAGAAAGCAAATTGAAGGGGGTGGCCCTGTCACAATCACTCATCCTGAAATAGTACGCTACTTTATGACCATACCTGAAGCTTGTGAACTTGTGCTGGAGGCTGGGGCGATGGGAAAAGGTGGTGAAGTGTTTGTGTTTGATATGGGTGAGCCCGTGAAGATTCTAGATCTTGCGAAGAGAATGATAAAGTTATCTGGATTTGAACCTAATGTCGACATCAAAATCATATTTACCGGTCTACGTTCCGGAGAGAAGCTCTATGAAGAACTCCTTACTGATGGTGCTAAGTCTTTGGCTACACATCACGAGAAAATTATGATTTCTGAAGATCCTACCGTGGCCTATGATAGTATTAGAGTACTCGTTGAACAACTCTTAGAGGCAGCAGGAAAGTCGAACAAAATGGAAGTTGTGAAAATTTTGAAACAAATTGTTCCTGAGTACGTTAGTAATAACTCCATATATGAAGTACTTGATTAGTTCCACTATATTTAAATTTAAAATCACAAGTGCGCTCCATATCAATATGATCTTTTCGATATATTTGTAAACCAAGCGATTTTTATGAAATTATATAAAACATTTACTTCTATAATAGCTTTTCTTTTACTCACGTCATGTTCAGTTTTTGAAAAAAACAGATCTGAGCAGAATGAGTTGGCATATATGAAGAATATAGAAGATGTTGCGATAGAGGTGTCAAAAAAGCAGTATGTTAATTTGCTACAGCCTGGAGATCGGCTAATTATTTTGGTTTCTGCACAGGACCAGGATGTTGTAAAAGTATTCAACCAGAATTATTCGGCGACCGAGCAATTTCGTGAGAGTTCTGTTCCAAGAGGAAACATTATTTCAAACTCACAACCAATAAATGGTCCTACTTATATTATAGATGGAGATGGATTTATCGATTTTCCGGTGTTGGGGAAAATTGAAGCGGCTGGTATGTCTTTAGATCATTTAAAACAATACATTACATCATCACTTAAGCGTTATATAAAAGAGCCATATGTTCAGGCGAGAATTACTAATTACCGTATCACGGTTCTTGGAGAAGTAAGAAACCCCGGACAGTTTACAATCGCAGATGGTACAGCAACTGTTCTTAATGCTATAGGAATGGCAGGCGACCTCACTATTTACGGTAAGAGAGATGATATTCTAATTGTCCGAAATGTTAATGGATTAATTTCCAAAGAACGAATAGATCTGACAGATGCTGGATTTATTGATTCACCTTATTATTTTTTAAAACAAGGAGATATTATCTATGTAACCCCAAACAAAACCCAGGAAAGGTTGGCCAAAAGAGATCCTAATTCAGCGCTCTATATATCAATTGCATCAATTGTCGTTACAATTATAGCATTAATCGTAAGAAAATAATAACATCGACTTCTATCCATGGATAACCATTCTAATATAACTGAAGTGTTAGACGAAAATAATCAAATTCATATTAGTGAACTGATTAAGCCATATATACGTCATTGGCGTTGGTTTTTATTCAGCGCTATACTATTTTTAATCTTTTCGGCAGTTTATCTTAGATATACAAAACCTACTTACAGTATAAAGTCTACTGTTCTAATACGAGACGCTAAGAAGAGTCCGTCTGTGGCGGGAGATTTTGCTGTATTGCAAGATTTATCAGGACTGGGAGGAATGGCGACCAACAGTATCGACAATGAGATTGAAATATTTAAATCGAAAAAGCTAATTAGAGAGGTTGTGAATAGTAAGCAGCTTCAAACTACTGTGATGTCGGAAGGAAGAGTACGAAGCTCAGAATTATTTGGCGAAGATAATCCTGTTCAGGTTTACGTCATCAGCGAAAAAAAGGATGGTGTCTTTCCTTCAGAACCGATTACACTCCAAATTAATGGGGACAAGTTAATATTATTTTCGGAGCATTTGCCTCGTAAGATTGAAACTACCTATGGTAAAACTATCAGTCTTCCATACGCAAATCTAATAATTACAAAAAATACGGAGTATAATCCTGGAAATGGAGATAAAATAGAAGAAGTTAAACTTCATATTGTTTCAGAAGAGACTAGGGTATCGCAGATTCAGAGTTTGATTGATGCTAATCTAATTAACAAGGACGCAACCGTTATTGAATTGGCAATGAATTATCCAAAAGTTGAAAAAGCCAAAGCAATTCTTAATACCCTTGTTGAAGTTTATAATGCAGATGCTGTTAATGACAAACAGATTGAATCTAAAGAGACGATGGCTTTTATAGAAGAGCGAATCGCTAAAGTTGCAGATGAGCTAGGACAGGTTGAAACTCAGAAGCAACAGTTTAAAGCATCTAATAAAATTGGTGATATTGAAACTGAAACCAGAATAAATTTACAATCTTCCGCGGAAGCAAGAGCGAAACAACTTGAAGTTGATGCACAGCTTGAACTAACTGACGCCATGATTGGATATATCAGCAGATCCGGCTCCTATCAGGTTTTACCATCCAATGTGGGGTTGTCTAATCCTCAGGCAGCAGCAAATATTGCAACCTACAATGCATTAGTTCTGGAAAGGAACCGTTTAATTGAAACCGCCACTGTCGAACATCCAACAGTAGTGGATGTTACTAAGCAAATTAATAATCTTAAAAATTCTGTATTACAGAGTTTACGCCAGAATCGCACTGGTCTTCAACTTGCACGGAACGAATATATTAGTGAACAGAATAAGGTCAGTGGGCAGATTTCAAAACTTCCAGCAATTGAGAAGATGTTCAGAGGGATTGAAAGACAACAGCAAATAAAAGAAAGTCTTTATCTATTACTACTACAGAAAAGAGAAGAAACGGCTATTTCTTTAGCAATTACTGGGAATAAAGCCCGTGTTATTGATCATGCTTTCAGTACTGGAGTGCCGGTTTCCCCTAAAAAACCAATTGTTCTCTTGGGTGCACTTCTATTAGGAGTACTATTCCCCTTTGCGGTAATTTATTTGAGGGAATTATTCAATAACAAAATTAGATCAAAACACGATATTGACAAGTTGGTTAACGCGCCGGTTTTGGCAGAAATTCCAAGTATTGAAAAAGGGCAGTCAGAAATCGTTGGAATGAACGATCTTTCTCCAATGGCGGAAGCATTTAGAATATTGATTACTAATTTAAATTTCATGCTTCCTAAGAATAAAAAGTCAAAGGTTGTAATTGTAACATCATCAGTAAAAGGGGAAGGGAAGACTTTTATTTCGGTGAACCTGGCGATGACTTTGGCAAATCCAAGTAACAAAGTTATACTTATTGGTGCGGATGTCAGAAACCCGCAGTTTCAGCGATATGGTAATCACGAACGTTCCCTAAATGGCTTTACTGAGTTTCTTCATGATGCGGAAATGTCTATAAATGAAATAATTCACAAATCTGAGAATAATAATTTCCTGGATATTATTTATACTGGAAGTATTCCGCCAAATCCTACAGAGCTTTTAAGTAACGGACGGATGGAGACCCTTATTGAACAATTGACTGGTAAATACGATTATATCATTTTCGATACAGCCCCATTGATGCCGGTAACTGATACATTTCTGATTTCTTATGTGGCAGATGCTACTGTTTATGTGACCAGATCAGATTATACCGAGAAATCTTTGTTAGACTTTGCCAATAATTCGGTTAATGCCGGCAAAATCAAGAATGTCGGATTTGTGATTAACGATGTAAGCAAGAGCCACTTTGGATACGGTAATAAATATGGATATGGTTACAGCGCTAAAGAAAAAAGCTTTATTGAAAAATTAAAGGAAAGACTGTAAATGAATTTTAAAGAACAGCTTAAGGATAAATCTATATTAGTAACCGGTGGCGCTGGTTTCATTGGATCAAATCTATGTGAAACCTTACTTGAATTAGGATCAAAAGTTACCTGTTTGGATAACTTTTCAACAGGAAAACGTGAAAATATTGAAAATCTGAAAAACAGTCCAAATTTCACACTTGTAGAAGGAGATATCCGAGATATTGAAGTTTGTAAGAAAGCTTGTGAACATAAAGATTTCGTTCTTCATCAGGCAGCATTAGGTTCTGTACCACGATCCATCAATGACCCTGTGACCAGCAATGAGGTGAACGTGAGCGGATTTCTGAATATGCTGGTAGCAGCGCGGGATGCCGGCGTGAAGCGTTTTATCTACGCCGCCAGTTCTTCTACTTATGGAGATTCTGAATCTCTTCCAAAAGTTGAAAGCGTTATAGGAAAGCCTCTATCGCCTTATGCTATTACCAAATATGTTAATGAGTTGTATGCTGATGTTTTTAAAAAATCCTATGATTTTGATACAATCGGATTGCGTTATTTTAATGTATTTGGAAGAAAGCAGGATCCAAACGGTGCATATGCAGCAGTAATACCAAAATTTGTAATTCAATTGATGAATCATCAATCGCCAACGATTAACGGAGACGGATCATACTCAAGAGATTTTACTTACATTGACAATGTAATTCAGATGAATTTAAGAGCTCTTACTGTAGAAAACCCTGACGCACTGAACCAAGTGTACAATACTGCAGTGGGAGACCGTACTACGATAAAGGAAGTGGCTCAGTTATTAAAAGGATTTCTTTCGGAATATGATTCAGAGATTGGTCATGTAGAGATACTTCATGGATCAATACGTAAAGGAGATGTTCCACATTCATTGGCTTCTATTGAAAAAGCTAAAAAGCTAATGGGTTATGAGCCTTCCCATGAATTTTCCGATGGACTTAAAGAAGCGGTGAAGTGGTATTGGGATAACCTTGAAATAAAATCTTAATTGTTGCTTTTATAGCAAATCTAATACTATCAAATGAAAAGATTGATAGAAATATATTATTAATATGAATCACAAAATTAGTGTAATTGGGCTGGGTTACGTTGGTCTGCCTTTAGCAAGGCTTTTCGCTACTAAATATCATGTAGTAGGATTCGATATCAATGAAAAAAGAGTTTCAGAACTCAATAATGGTCACGATGATACACTGGAAGTTTCTGATGAATTGCTTCAATCCAGTTTAGTCAAAAATAATCCTTCTAAAACGGATAAAGGTTTATTTTGTTCATCAGATGTAAATGATATAAAAGACTCAAACATATATATTATAACTGTTCCTACTCCAGTAGATAAAAATAACCGTCCGGTATTAACACCACTTATAAAAGCAAGTGAAACTGTTGGTAAGGTAATAAAAAAGGGAGATATTGTAATTTATGAATCAACCGTATATCCGGGAGCTACAGAAGAAGATTGTATTCCGGTGGTCGAGAAAGTTTCCGGATTAAAATATAATGAAGATTTCTTTGCGGGTTATTCTCCCGAAAGAATTAATCCGGGAGATAAAGAACATACCGTAGAAAAAATTCTTAAGGTAACTTCAGGTTCTACGCCTGAAGTTGGTAAAATTGTAGATGATATTTACAAATCTGTTATTACTGCCGGAACCCATTTGGCACCAACCATCAAAGTGGCTGAAGCTGCTAAAGTAATTGAAAACTCGCAGCGCGATATCAATATCGCTTTTGTAAACGAATTGGCCAAGATTTTCAACCTAATGGAAATTGATACCCGCGCCGTTTTGGAAGCGGCCGGTACAAAATGGAATTTTCTCCCGTTTAAGCCGGGGTTGGTAGGCGGACACTGCATTGGTGTAGATCCTTATTATCTGGCTCAGAAAGCACAGGAATTCGGTTATCATCCGGAAATCATTTTAGCAGGCCGAAGACTCAACGATTCTATGGGGCAGTATGTGGCTTCACAAGTTGTAAAAACGATGATTAAGAAAAATATTTCAGTGAATGGTGCGGAAGTGCTGATGTTGGGGATTACTTTTAAGGAAAACTGCCCGGATGTACGAAATACCAAAATCGTAGATGTCATTGCTGCATTGGAAGACTATGGGATAAAAGTCACCACTTACGATCCATGGGCAAATCCTGAAGAAGTAAAACACGAATATGGCATTGAATGTGTCTCAACCTTACCTGTCATTGCGAGCGAGTCTGTCATTGCGAGCGAAGCGTCTCACCTTGAGGCTCTCGAAGGGAATGTCACCTTGAGCAATGTCGAAGGGTTGACGGAAACGCCGCAGGCAAGCACCAGCAACGAGAAACAAGAAACCAGCAACCAGTACGACGCCATCGTCCTCGGCGTAGCCCACAAAGAATTCCTCAATCTCAACCTCGGCCTCCACCTGAAGGAAAATGCAGTTGTGTATGATGTAAAGGGAGTTCTTAGTATCGCAGATAATAGCCTATAACAAGACCAGTAATTGTTACAGCAGATATTTTCACAAGTTATTATAATATTAAATTTAAAAGAATGTTTAAAAATAAAACATTATTAATCACAGGAGGAACAGGGTCATTCGGTAATGCAATGTTAAAAGGATTTTTAAATTCAGAACTGAAAGAAATTCGGATTTTCTCTCGAGATGAGAAGAAACAGGAAGATATGAGAATTGAATATAAAAATGACAAACTAAACTTTGTTATTGGAGATATTCGAAACTTTGATGATATAAACCATGCAATGGCAGGTGTAGATTTTGTATTTCATGCTGCAGCACTTAAGCAAGTTCCGTCTTGTGAGTTTTATCCAATGCAAGCTGTGCAAACTAATATACAGGGAGCGGAAAATGTGTTGGAAGCAGCGGCAAGAAATAATGTTTCACGTGTTGTTGTTTTAAGTACGGATAAAGCGGTATATCCTATTAATGCTATGGGTATTTCGAAAGCAATGATGGAAAAGCTTGCCGTCTCAAAAGCAAGAGATCCTAGAGTAAAAATGAACGAAGCAGTAATAACTTCAACACGTTATGGAAATGTAATGTGTTCAAGAGGGTCTATTATACCGTTATTTATTAAACAGATTAAAGAAGGAAAACCTTTAACAATAACTAATCCTAATATGACTCGTTTTATGATGTCATTAGAAGATTCTGTGGATTTGGTAATGTTTGCATTTTTAAATGGACAACCAGGAGATATTTTTGTTCAAAAATCCCCTGCTGCAACGATTGAAACTTTGGCTCAGGCGCTTAAAGAATTATTTAATGCAGATAATGAAATAAAGATTATTGGAGAAAGACATGCAGAAAAAATGTATGAAACACTTTGCTCAAAAGAAGAAATGGCAAAAGCCGAAGACTTAGGAGATTTTTATCGAATCCCTGCAGATTTTAGAGACCTTAACTATACGAAATATATTCAACAAGACGGTCCAAAGCTTTCTATTGACGAATATAATTCTGATAATACGCACAGGCTGGATGTAGAAGAATTAAAGAAATTACTTCTGACTCTAGATTATGTACAAAAAGAATTAGCATCCTAAATTTTAATTTATGTTACCTTTAGTTAAAACATCAATACCAAGCAGAGAATTATTAATGCCTGAATTGGAAAAGGTGTTATATAGTGGCTACGTAGCGCAAGGAGATGTTGTTGAAAAGTTTGAAAGAGAATTTGAAAGCTATATCGGATCTGGTAATACACTTTCACTTAATTCCGGGACTGCGGCATTACATATTGCTTTGATATTGGCAGGTGTTCAAGAAGGAGATGAGGTTATTTCAACACCTCTAACCGCTGAGCCAACAAATGTTGCTATTAAAATGACAGGGGCAAAAATACGATGGGCAGATGTTGATTTAAATACTGGAGGGATTTGTCCCATTTCTATCGAAAATAATATTAATTCCAAAACAAAGGCAATTATTTTTGTGGATTATGCTGGAATTCCTTGTAACATAAAAGCAATTAAGCAAATTTCTGATAAATATAATTTACCAGTCATAGAAGACGCAGCACATGCTTTAGGTGCTATATATGAAGGTAGAAAGCTAGGAAATCATTTTCCATTTACTGTATACTCTTTTCAAGCGATTAAGCACTTAACAACCATAGATGGTGGTGCACTTCAAATCCAAGATGATGAGCTTTATAAAAAGGCAAAAAAAATAAGATGGTTTGGTTTAGATAAAGGCGTCTCACGCTTAGAAAATGATATAAAGTTTCAAGGATATAAGTATCATATGAATAATGTTAATGCTTGTGTTGGGCTCGTGCAATTACAAGGTATTGACAAAATAATTCAAGCCTATATATATAACGGAAAGTACCTCGATGAAAATTTAAGAAATATCCCCGGCGTTGAGTTATTAGAATACTATCCCGATTCTGAACCTTCTTATTGGCTGTATACCGTAAAGGTAGAAAATAGAGAGCGATTGATTAAAAAGTTTGCTGACAATGGGATAATGGCATCAGAGCTTCACAAAAGAAATGATTTACACACTTTTCTAAATGATTTCCCAACAAATCTACCAAATTTAGATATTTTTTATAAAAAAATGCTTCATCTTCCATGTGGATGGTGGGTTACTAAAGAAGATTGTGATAAAATGATTTCAATAATGAAAGAAGGCTGGTAATGATTCCTATTTTTAAACCTTATATGCCTCAAGGTATCGATAGCGACTTAATGACAATTCTACACTCGGGACAACTGTCATATGGTAGGTATGGAAAGGAATTCGAGAATAAACTAAGAAATTATCTTGGCAATGATAGAATTCTTACAACTTCTACTTATAATCAAGCATTATTAATGGTTTTATCAATATTAGATTTAAAACCAGGCGATGAGATAATTGCAAGCCCCGTCAGTTGTCTTGCAAGTAATCAACCCTTTGCTGTGAAAGGATTATCAATCAAATGGATTGATGTAGATCCAAAATCCAGTACAATGGATATTTCCCTATTAAGAAATATGATTACCTCTAAAACTAAAGCAATATTCAACAATATTTTTTGTGGATACGCCGGAGAGCTCGAAGAAATTTATAGAATCGGAAAAGAATTTGGAATCCCAGTTGTAGATGATTGTATTGAAGGCTTTGGCACTAAATATAAAGGTGTTTTTACCGGTAATACTGATGCAGATATTACTGTTTTTTCTTTTCAAACAGTTAGATTGCCGAATACTGTAGATGGGGGAGCACTAGCCTTTAATAATCAGGATTTATTTGAAAAAGCCAAACTTGTAAGAGATTACGGAATAGATCGATCTAATTTTAGATTGAGTAATGGGGAAATTAATCCCGACTGTGATATCACCATGGAAGGTTATGGTGCGACAATGTCTGAAGTAAATTCGTTTATTGGCTTACAACAAATGAATAAGTTAGATGAGCTATTTAAAATTCAATCAGATAATGCCAGGTATTGGACAGACTTTTTCTCAAACAGGACAGATGTGAATAGTCTTACAATATCGGAAAATTGTACTCCGAATTATTGGGTTTATGGAGTTTTAGCTGAAGATAAGCTCGGATTTATTAATGAAATGAAAGATAGTGGATTTTATGCAACAGGAGTCCACATTAATAATAACATATATTCTGTTTTTAATAATAAAATTGATTTGCCCGGAGTCAATGAATTTATGAGAAAATTTGTTGCTATTCCTTCAGGTTGGTGGGTTAATCTAAAAAGTCGAAACAGAAATGGAAATTAAAGTTATAAGGAATAACGACATTGATGAAAAAGTTTTGTTGGATATTGTAAAAATCAAACAAGAATCATGGGACTATTCTACTCAACAACATTTGAAGTGGATGAGTGAAAATCTTATGGAAAATGATCTTCACTTAATGTTATTTCAGAATGATGAACTTATTGCTTATCTAAACCTTGTAGAAGTATATATAGATGAAAAATCAACCAAGATTCCTTTTTGGGGTGTAGGAAATGTTTGTTCAAAATATAAAGGCAGGGGAGATGGTAAAATAATAATGAATGAGGTAAATTCTTATCTAAATAAGAACAGCTTAAAGGGAGTTTTATTTTGTAAAGAAAAATTGGTAGATTTTTATAAAAAAGTTGATTGGCGATTAATAGACAATTTGTATCCCGGCAATAATGATATATATACGATGCTATATAATTATGATGGAGTTACATCAGATTTCCAGTATAATGATCGCCTATTCTAATGAGCTCATATAAGATTATATTAAAAACCACCGGTTTATTTGCAAGTTTAAGGGTTCTTTCTATACTTATAAATATTGCAACCAGTAAACTAATTGCAGTACTCGTAGGAGCTTCTGGTATTGGGTTATATGGTATTTATACTAATGCTTTATCATTAATTACAACTATTTCGGACTTAGGGGTTTCCAAGAGTTCTATTCGAAATATTGCCAAAGCTGAAGGAACCGGAAATAAATCAGAGGTTGAAAAAACAATTTCGTTAGTTTCACAAATTATTTATATTACCGGTGCAATTGGTAGTATAATTACTATCCTTCTTTCGTATCAGATCAGTAAATGGTCTTTTGGAGATTCATCTTATTGGTTATCGTTTGTGCTTTTAGGTATTTGTGTGTTTTTTACAATCTTAAAGAACGGGCAATCTGCTATACTTCAGGGATTAAGAAAGTATAAGTTAATTACCAACAGCACCATATTAAGTTCTTTAATTTCATTTATAATTTCAATACCGTTAATTTATTTTTTTAAGGAAAAAAGTATCGTATATATCATACTTTCAGGAGCATTTATTGCTTTTATCGTTACCAATATTTATCTGAAGAAAATAGATTATCAGCATGCCACCCAAAAAGTAAAATTAACCAAAGAAAATTCTTCAGAACTTATTCGTTTAGGACTGGCGATGATGCTGGTCTCTTTTTTGGTTGCACTTTCCGGCTATATTATCCGTGCTTTTATCAGTAATTACGGTAGCGTAGATGATTTAGGTTTTTTTCAGGCAGGCTTCCAAATTATTTCAGGGTATTTCGGAATTATTTTCACATCGATGACCACAGATTATTTCCCGAGAATTTCGGCAATTCAGGATGATAACGAGAAACTCACTCAGGAAGTGAATCAGCAGGCGATTATTACATTGCTTTTAATCTGTCCATTAGTAGTTATTTTACCTTTTCTAATGCCATTGGTTATCGAAATTCTTTATGCTAAAGGTTTCGAGGCAACCGTAGATTATGTAAATATTGCTTTATTTGGTATTATTTTTCAGGCTGGATCGCAAACAATGGGTATGATATTATTAGCTAAAAACAATGCAAAGGTATTTACAGTTTCTGTTTTTCTTTTCCAAACTATATTTCTTATTTTAAATATTTTAGGATACAAGTATTACGGCATACTTGGGCTTGGCATTACTTTTAGTATTAATATGCTTATACACATTATAGGAGTACAAGTATTGAACTATGTGCTGTACAAAATCAGCTTTAATAAACATTTTTTTATAACATTTGCATTGGTATTATTGTTTGCATTAGCTGCAAACTTTACAATTAGGCTGAATGAAGTATATCAATATGTTTTTGGTGCTGTTATAATATTGGGTAGTTTTGCATTTGTGATGATGCGCCTAAAAAAACTATTAAAAATAAACTCATTTGTTGGATTTATTAAAAACAAACTACGTGGAAGCAATAAAAAAAATGTTTAGAATTGTTCGATTAATCTTTAAGATTAATTGGATTAAAACCCTATATATTAATTTTAAAACACAGAAATTTTCAGATGCTATCAGGTTGCCAATTGTAGTTTTTGGTAGATTAAAACTATATAGCTTAAGAGGAAAAGTAAAAATAAAATATCCGATAAGTTTTGGGATAGTAATTATTGGGAAAGATTTTGATCATTTTCCTAATTCTTTACTTCCAGTTAAATTGCTTGTTAATAATGAGTTAATTTTCAACGGTCCAACTATAATTTCTGGTGGTACAACAATTACATCCTGGACAGGTGTTATTGATATAGGAAAATATACATCAATTGGTTCCGGAAATGTTATTAAAAGCAATGTTAAGATTACAATTGGGGACTATTCAAGAGTTGTTTCCAATTGTGTTTTAATGGATACTAATGTACACTTTGTTATTGATGCAAACAATAGGATTAATAATATTTTTGATGAAATTTTTATTGACAAGTATTGTTGGATTAATGCTGGCACCGTTTTAAGTAAGGGCGCTAGACTCCCAAAGTATACTATAACAGGAAGAAACAGTTATATCAGTAAAGATTTTTCGAAACAAGACGAAGGTTTATTGTTAGTTGGGTCACCCGCAGTTATCAAAGGAAATGGATTTAGAAAAATATTTAATTATAGAAATGAATCATTATTAAAAGAATATTTTTTAAATAATTTAAGCGAAAAATCAATAGACTTAAATTATTTGACTTCTGACATTGACTATATTGAAACAGATATGGATTTCAAATCTTTTTATAAACTTTATTAAAATTTAATGATAATAAGCATAATTATCCCCACAAAAAATCGATATACAACCTTATTTAGCGTTGTAGATATGATATTGTCATTTAATTTAAATGATGATATAGAGGTTGTTATACAAGATAATAGTGATAATAATGAGCAGGCGTTGAAATTTGTTTCAGAACGGAAAGCTTATGCGAATTTAAAGTATTTTCACTCCCATGAGAATCTTTCAGTAATAGAAAATTCTGATAAAGCTGTACTTAATTCCAGTGGAGAATATGTTTGCTTTATAGGAGATGATGATGGGGTAATGCCGAATATTGTAGAGGTTGTAAAGTGGATGAAAGAAAAAGGGTATAAGGCATTAAAATCTTATAAACCAAGATATTATTGGCCAGATCAGAAGTCAAACTTTTTATCCGATAATACTTCAGGGGTACTTAGATATGCAGAATGGAAGAAACAATCTTTCAAAGTTGTAAAAACCAGTATCGCATTAAATAAAACGTTAAATAAAGGAGGGGCAGTATTGAGAAACTTACCATGTTTATATCATGGGATTGTGAAGAGGGAAACATTAAATAAAATATATAAAAAAACAGAAACTTTTTTTCCTGGACCAAGTCCCGATATGGCAAATGCAGTGGCATTAACACAGGTTCTTGATTCTTTTGTATATACAGATTATCCAGTAGTTATTAGTGGAAAGAGTACAAAAAGTACCGGAGGTGCAGGAGTGTTGCATCAGCATGTAGCTAGGATTGAAGAAGTAAAACATTTACCTAGTGATACTTCGGTTAATTGGGACAATAGAATTCCGAAATATTGGACAGGTCCAACAATTTGGGCAGAGTCGGTAATAAAAGCATTGGAAGCTTTTCAAAATTATAAGGCAGTTGAAAGTTTAAATTTTGAATATTTATATGCATTTTTAAAAGTATTTCATAAGAAGCATTCTGAAGAAATATTTAAAAATTTTAAAATTAATAAATCATTGAATTTATATTTTTTAATGACAAAAATTTTTCTATACAGGTTACAAGTTTTTATAAAAAATAGAATTGGAGTAGAGAAACAATTTAATAATATAAAGGATATGAATTCTGCTGTAGATATAATTTCTTCGGTAAAATAATAATTGGATGAGGACCATAAATATTACAGATAAGCTGGCAAATTGGTATGTAATTATATTATTAGTCGGTTTTTTAGTAACCTCTACAACTTCTGTTTTTTTAGGAACAACAGAGGGTGGTTTTTCAGTTGTCTATCGTGCATTTGTTGTAGTATTTTCTTTGTTTTTTTTTCTAAATACTATTTTCTCCAAAAGATTTGTAAAATTATCTATTTATCCTGCGTTGGCTTTTTTGTTTTTTTGGTTTATATATAGTATTAGAATTATTCATGACTTATATTTTAATCCAATAGTTCTTTTTCCGGAAACTACTGCTTCGCATTATTCTTTATTTGCTTTTGGAGTGGTTCTTCTACCTGCAATTTCGGTATATTTTATCGTTTTGACTAGTGAATTGAATATGGGATTTATTTTAAAGTGGGTTTATAAAATCCTGTTTTTATGTGTTTTTGTTACTTTACTATTTCGTTCCGGTTCTGCTTCTGAAGGACGGAATCTTGGAGGCATTAGTATTGGTCTTATATCATATGGTCATTATGCGGCTAGTTTAGTAATTCTTTCTATATTTAATTTGATAAAAACTAAAGTTAAATTTCACCAAAAAATAATTTATTATTTAGGAGTACTTATTGGTTTTAGTGGTATTGTAGTTTCAGCTAGTAAAAGTCCACTTTTAGTACTAGGTTTGGTGCTTACTTTTTTTATAATATTTTGGTATGGTAAGATAAAATCAGCATTTTTATTAATGTTTGTTGCATTGATTATTAACTTCTACTTTATTGAAATTGTTTCAGTTTTTGCCACTTTTTTTAAAAGTAATTTCTTAGAGCGTTTGCTTTATTCGATTGAGATGGGTGAAGACTCGGCGCGAAGTAGATTGCTGGAAGCCGGGTTTATGGATTTTGTTGAAGGACCTCTTTGGGGCAATGCTATGCTAATTCAGCAAAGAGGGTTAGAAGGTAGCTATCCACATAATCTGATAGTTGAAGCATTTATGGCTACTGGGTTATTAGGTGGTTTTTTTTTATTGTTATGGATTATAAAAGGAATTAAGATTTCTATAAATATCATAAAAAAACACTCAGAGCTGACTTGGATAGCATTGTTGTTTTTGCAATATTTTTTGCTTGGCTTATTTTCGAAGAGTTTGTACTCTAATGATTTATTTTGGTTTTGTTCATTGTTGTTACTACTTTCATCTCGTAGATTACCATTAATTAAAAAAATTAGTTTAAAATGAAAGTTTATTTATTTATTTTAATTTTTGCATTTATATCAAATTCTTGTTTTTCACAGAATGTGAAACCCATAGTACAATCACAACGTTATTCAACTACTGCCCAATCTCAAACGGATCATTATTATTACATAGGACGTTCTAATTTTGATAATCAAAATATAGGTATTGTTGATTTAGTTTTGCTAAGAACGGGTATTGAAAATATCATTAAGGATAAGAATTATTCTGGGTATATTATATTAAATATTGAGAATAAAATCTATCAGGAATTAAGGTCAAACCCCATAACGCATATTAATTACAATCAGAATATTAATAGCTTAATAAATATGGTAAAACTCGTAAAGGCCTTAAGACCAAATGCAAAGGTAGCGATTTATAATATTCCTTTTAAATTCAATAATCTTGCTCAAAAAAGACAAAGTGATTATAGCAAACTTTATCCATTATTAAAAGAAGTAGATGTTTTTGCACCATCATTATATATAAATTATGATGAAAAGCAACGGAGTAATGTTTTTTTTCATAACTATGTGACAGATAATTTAAATTTAGCTTTTGAGTATGCTGAAAAACTAAATAAAAAGGTATATCCTTTTGTATGGTATAGAATACATCCTTCAAATAAGGAATATGGTGGTAATATTATGAAACAAAAACAATATGAATTTTATTTAAACTCTATTAAGAAATACAGGTATAAAGACAAAAGAGTGGAAAAAATTATATATTGGGAACCTGCAAAGGAAACATTAGATATTAATACAAAGTTGTCTGAAACGATAAGAATATTAAAATAAGTAGTTAAAAAATAACTCTAAGCAGAGTTTATACAAAAATAATTGATTTATGAAAAATAAAATAGGTGTTATTACCTTTCATGAAAGTATTAATTATGGTGCTTATCTACAGGCTTATGCTCTAACTAATGCTGTAGAAAAGGAAGTAAACATAAGAACGGAATTGGTAAATTATACACCTTTTTACAAAAAATTATTTTATTATGTGAAAGCTTTATCAAAACTTCCAAAAGGAGAATTCATAAAGCATATGAAACAAATTGCTGTTTTTTCAAAGGCTCAAAAACAATTAAAATTATCAAAAAAAATAACAACTAGTAACTATGGAAAACAATGTGATTTTTTAAATAAAAATTATAAAGCGATAATTGTTGGAAGTGATGAGGTTCTTACTGCTGGAAAAAGTAGAATGATGCCCTTTCCTAATATTTATTGGCCTAATGAAAAAGTTACTATTCCAAAATTCACGTATGCAGGATCTGCAAACAGAGCAAACTACACAAAATTACCAATTGAAGATCAAACTATCACAAAAAAAATATTTGAAAACTATCGCTATATAGGAGTAAGAGACTATTATTCTCAAGGACAGGTACTCTCCTTAAATAAGGATTTGAAAACAAATATAAATTGTGATCCTACATTTTTAATGGATTTTAATTTAGAGTTCACTTCTCACAGAGATTCACTTGCTAAGAAGTTCAAAAAGTTGACAGATAAACCAATTATTGCAATTATGACAAAAAATAATAATATAGGTTTAGAAATTAAGAAAAAATTTGGGAAAGAATATTTTCTTTTAGCTGTTTATTATCCTAATGACGGCGCTGATTACTTTATAGCAGATATGTCTCCTCAAGAATGGGCGGTTGGTTTTAGTTTATATGCAGGGTGTGTTACACAATTATTTCATGGAACTGTTTTTTGTCTAAAGAATAACCTGCCATTTGTTTCATTTGATAATAACTCTGACTATGATGGCAGAGCGAGTAAAATATCAGACATTTTATCAAGGTCAGATCTCTTAGAAAATTATTTTAATTTAAGACAGAATCACGTAAAAATAGATAATATGATACTGCAACTAGAAAAAAATCTTGAAAAGCCTCAAAAGGAAAAGATGATTGCCGCAGTAGAGAACCAAAAAAGGTTATTTTATCCATTTATAGACGAATTAAAAAAAGTTCTAAATGATATTAGATAAAATCAAAGTCCTTCACATAGCAAATAGTTATGGAGGAACCGCTGTATTTAAAAATATGTTTCAAAAATTAGATGAAATTTCTATACAGCAAACTATTTTTGTTCCACTTAATAAAGATAATCGATATAGAGTTGGCAGTCATAGAATAGATTTTAAAGAAAAAAAATCACAGATCATTTACAATACCTCATTAAGCTACTTTCATAAATTTCTTTATACTCTGAAAATTTCAACAATTTTCAATCAAATAAGAAAAAATGTGAACGTATCAGGTGTTAATTTAGTTCATGCAAGCACTTTATGTTTAGATGGAGGAGCAGCATATGAAATTTGGAAAAAATATAAAATTCCTTACATTATTTCAGTAAGAGGAACGGATGTTAATTTTTACTATAAAAAGCTTTTTTATAAAAGAAGTTATTTTCATAAAATTTTATTGAATTCATCTAGTATCGTATTTATTTCTCCTTCATTAAAAGATGAATTTATCAAACAAATTCCCCAGAATATTTACGATGTTGTGATAAAAAAAATAAAAATCATTCCTAATGGTGTAGATCCTATTTTTAGTAACAATATTGTTAAACCACATAGAATAGACAACCCTGTCAAAATCTTATATTGTGGTGGAATACAGAAAAATAAAAATATTCACTCTACAATAAATGCTATTGGATTACTACGCGAAAAAGGATTTAATATTGAATATACAATTATTGGTAAAGGTCTTTCACATCGTCGAACTACACAAGAGTACATTAACGAAATAGATAACTATTGTAATGTAAACTCTTGGATCTCAGTGAAAAAAAGTATGAGTAAAGAAGAATTACAAAATGAGATTTCTAAATACGATATTTTTGTAATGCCTTCTTTTAGTGAAACATTTGGCTTGGCTTATGTAGAAGCTTTGTCACAGGGCATCCCAATTATTTACTCAAATGGGCAAGGTTTTGATGGTTTTTTCACAGATGGTTTTGTTGGCTATGGTGTGGATGCAAATAATGTAAATGATATTAGTAATAAAATTAAACTAATTATAGAAAATTATACAAATATCTGTGATAATATAGCTCAATTAGACTTCAACCAGTTTGATTGGGTTAATATCGCAAATACATATAAACAATTGTACTTACTATCAATTAATGAAAAAATATATGGAAGCTAAAATACTATTTGATACCGTTATCTCAAACGACTATTGTATCGGGTGTGGTGTTTGCGCCTTGGTTGATGACTCACCTTTCAGAATTGAATTGGATAAATATGGAAAGCTTGTTGCTACTGCTTCTAAAGAAGCTCTAAGCATAAGTACTGCAAAAGTTTTGGATGTATGTCCGTTTTCTGGAGTTTCTAAAAATGAAGATGAATTAAGCGATATTTTCTTTGATAAGAATATTGGATACACAAAAGAAATAGGAAAATTTATATCCTGCTATGCAGGATATGTAAAAGAAGGTTCGTTTAGAGAAAAAGGAAGTTCAGGAGGATTTGCAAAATGGATTGGATGTGAATTATTAAAAAGAAATAAGATAGATTATTTTGTTCAGTTGCAAGCAAATGAAGATGAATCTCAAACTGATTTGCTGTTCGATTATGCAATTTTTAATGATGCAGAAGCAGTAATTAAAGGCTCTAAATCAGCTTATCACCCGTCAACTCTTGCAAATATTGTAAAGAAGATAAAGGCAATGGAGGGAAGGTTTGCAATCACTGGTGTCCCTTGTAATATAAAAGCAATCAGATTGCTGTCCCTTCAATATCCTGAATTACGAAGCAAGATTAAATATACAATTGGTATTGTATGTGGAGGCATGAAAACTGCTAATTACTCAAAACTTGTTGGTTGGGAGTTAGGAATACATCCTGAGAGCCTTACAAAGATTGATTTTAGAGGAAAATTTGATAATAGACCTGCAAATGAGAAGATTTATAAAGTTTGGTCTACAAATAAAAGACAAGAATCGAGAGATGTAAGTCAAATTTATGGAACGGGTTATGCAGCCGGTTTTTTTAAGCCTAACCCTTGCGATTTTTGTGATGATGTTTTAGCTGAAACTGCGGATATTTCAATTGGTGATGCTTGGTTGAAAAAATACGTAAAAGATCCAAAAGGAACCTCATTAATTGTGGTTAGAAACCAAGAATTACACAAAATATTATCTGATTCGTTGGGTCAAGATACAATTTTTTTAGAATCAATTACTGCTGAAGAAGCAGCCTCTGCACAAGCTGGAGGGTTGAGACACAGACGTGATGGCTTATCACGAAGATTAATGAAGAAAGAAAAAAGAGGAATTTGGGTGCCAACAAAGAGAGTTAAGCCAAATGAATTTGAGATTACATTTAAGCGTAAATTAGTATATGATTTACGTGAAAAAATCGCAAAGAAAAGTCACGTTGCCTTTGTAAAAGCACTTGAAAAAAATGATTTAAAGGTATTTCATAAGATTATGGATCCTTATATTTTAGAATTTGGGATTGTAAACTTTTTTGATCTTGCTCCAAGATTGCCAAGAAGAGTTCTGATGTATATTAAAAGAAAAATAGGAAGATAGTAGTGACTAAGTTGTTTATATTATTAATCATCCTCGTCCGATAAACATTAAGTTATAGATTATTTATTTTTTATCTTATTGCATATCAGTTTATTAATTTTTAATTTTTACTGATTTCCAAAAACAAGCTACCAATTAAAGGACAGTT
>NZ_JADKYY010000004.1 GCF_015354315.1 Planobacterium oryzisoli | reverse complement strand
AAGTAGGTCGCATCTTGTTGATTATCAGTAATAAAGATACAAAATACCTCCTAATTATACAACACTAAAACCTCCTAAAATGAAAAAACCGCCTCAATTTAGTATTGAGACGGCTTCTTTTTTCTTAATCTAGAAGGGAGCATACCTACCCAGTACTTTGCAGAATTAAACATTATCACTATATTTGCACCTTATAAAAATGCATTAAGCACATGAGTACAATATTTACCTTATTTATGATCCTGATCATTATCGCCTCGATTCTTCTGATCATCATTATTATGGCGCAGAATCCAAAAGGAGGAGGTCTTTCTGGAACGTTCGGGGGAAGCGGAGCCGCTCAGTTTGGCGTCCAGCGTACGAACGATTTCATGGAAAAAGCAACCTGGACACTGGGGATAACTATTGTAGTACTTATTGTCTTAAGTGTGGTGCTTACTGCAAAACCAGTTCGTAGCACTGCACCTGCGTTGCAAAACACTCCGGCGCAAAGCGCTCCAGTGCAAAGTGCTCCAGTGCAAAGTGCTCCAAGTACTGCGCAACCTCAGGGTACCACACCAGCGGCCCCTGTGACGACTCCGTAATTACGAGGTTAACCCTCTACAAATACAATGGCCCGCTGGTAAGCAGGCCATTTTTTTTGAGAGAAGAATACTATGATGCTGTTTTTTTACTGCTGGTAAGGTACTCGCTGCTGTATCGAGCGTCCCAAAGAAATCTCATCTGCATACTCCAGTTCATCTCCTACCGCTATGCCGCGGGCGATTGAAGAAAATACCAAAGGTAAGTTCTTAAACTTCTTATAAATATAATAGGCAGTTGTGTCCCCTTCCATAGTAGCGCTTAAAGCAAAAATCACTTCCTTCACCGCTCCAGTCTCCACCTTGGGTCCTATAGCGGAAATCCGTAGTTGGGAAGGACCTATTCCTTCCATGGGGGAGATTCTGCCTCCCAGTACAAGGTACTTTCCCTGATACTTGCCCGTGTTTTCCAAAGCCATCACATCGCGAACATCTTCCACGATACAAAGTTGCTGGGAATTGCGCTGGGAACTACTGCATATTTCGCAAAGGGAAGAATCGGAGAAATTAAAGCACTCCTGGCAGTACTGGATATCGGTTACAAGTTTACTTAAAGCACTGGAAAGACTTTGGGCGTGGCTGGCTGGCTGCCTGAGAAGATGTAGGGCGAGACGAAGCGCCGATTTTTTACCAATTCCTGGCAGAGAAGCAATTTCTTCCACTGCTTTGGAGAGTATTTTGCTGGGATATTGCATAAGGGCAAAGATAATTAAAGTCCTTTAAATCTACCTGCCAGTAAACGCAATTAAACAATTAAAACATTATTATGCGCTCCATCGTCGTTGCACTATCTAGCTGCCTTTTGCTGTTTTCAGCTTGCACCCAAAAAGAATCTACTCATTTAGAAACACCTCAAGCCAAAAAAGAAAAAGATACAACAGCACAAACTATAGAAAAAGACAGTACTGCACTTAAATTCAGTGCATTCGCTTATCCGCAGGATATAGAAGGCTGTTCGTGTTATTTCTCAAGTTCCAGAGAAGAGTTCGTAAAGCAAAATTACCTCTATGTGGATGACTACCAGCGAAAGGCCTATGTAAAACTCAAGGACCAGCTTCACATCCTATCCTTTAAGCATTTAAACCCAGAGGCCACTACTATGCTGCACATTGAGGCGCAGAACAAGCAGGTAAATGTAGTGCTGCAGGCAGAATTAGTAGAAAAAGGTGAAATTGAAACGGCCTTGTACCAAGGAACCCTCACCGCTACAGATAGGAAAGGGAATACTACCACGCAAGAAGTCTATGGGGAATGTGGATGCTAGAACCCGCCGGGAAGGAAGTTTGCCAACCCGTCATTTAATGCGTAAATTTGAAAAAACAACCTTACTATGGATATTACACAGCTCGAGCCGCGTGCACTCTGGAAAAATTTTGCCGCACTGAATGCCGTACCAAGGGCCTCCAAGAAAGAAGAAAAAATAATTGCCTTCATCAAAGCCTTTGGTGAAGGACTAGGTCTGGAAACGACCGTGGACAAGGTAGGTAACGTACTGATCAAGAAACCCGCTTCTGCAGGTATGGAGTACCGTAAAACGGTAGTGCTGCAATCGCATTTGGATATGGTACACCAAAAAAACGCGGACGTAGCATTCGATTTCGAAAGTATGGGAATCGAAATGGAGATCGATGGGGATTGGGTAAAAGCCAAAGGCACAACCCTAGGTGCAGACAATGGACTAGGAGTAGCTGCAATGATGTCCGTGCTGGAAAGCACCGACATAGCGCATCCTGCGCTTGAAGCCCTTTTTACCATTGATGAGGAAACAGGAATGACAGGCGCCATGGGTCTGGAGCCCGGTACCTTAACGGGGGAAATAATGCTGAACCTAGATACCGAGGAAGACGACGAAATAGATATTGGCTGTGCAGGAGGCGTGGATGTGACGGCAACAGGCAACTTTCCTTTAGTAGAACCTTCAGGGATGGTGGTACGGCTTGAAATCAAAGGACTTAAAGGCGGCCATTCCGGCATGGATATTATAAAAGGGCTAGGAAATGCCAATGTACTGTTAGGCCGCTTGCTCTACCAGGGGCTTGAAGATCAAAATATAGAACTCCTGCACATTGATGCTGGAGGGCTTCGTAATGCCATTCCACGTGAGGCCAGAGCCGTAGTAAGCGTGCGTAATGCACAGCAGTTCATCGAGAATCTCACAGCCCTTAAGAGCGAACTCCTGCAAGAATACGAATCCTTGGAGCCTGATATGGAAATACATATCGAAAACTACACTTGGGAAGAAAAAGGTATCAGCGTTGAGGATTCCCGCAAAGTCGTTCTGGCGCTTAATGCAGCGCACAATGGTGTGTACCGAATGAGTCCTGATGTGAAGGACCTGGTGGAGACCTCCAACAATATCGCCCGCGTAGAGTTAAAGGACGGATCACTTAAAATCTTATGTCTGGCGCGCTCCTCGGTAGAATCTACCAAAACCGCCGTTGCGCAGCAACTGCAGTCGGTATTTACTCTTGCGGGGTTAGATACAACCCTCAGCGGATCCTATCCTGGCTGGAAACCCAGACCCGGCTCAGAGATTGTCCAGATAATGGAGAGCATCTACCAGCGGAAATTCAATGCTACACCGGCCGTAGTGGCCTGCCACGCCGGACTGGAGTGTGGTATTATCGGAGCAAATTATCCCGACATGGAGATGGTAAGTTTTGGTCCAACCATCCGGGGGGCTCACTCACCGGACGAACGCGCCAGCATTTCATCAGCGCAGAAATTCTGGGAATTTTTCAAAGAAATTCTGGCAGAGATACCTTCACGATAGAAAAGACCGCTTTAAAATAAATATTCAGTAAAAATAAATCAAAGATTAAAGACAGGTAAAACGGTTGTAAATAAAGGATTTACAGCCGTTTTATGATTTTTTGGTAATGCGGTCAAAAGCAGTAAAAAGCAACTGTTGGCAAAAGTGCGGTTACTAAAACGTTACTTTTGAAAACTGAAAACAATCGTTTTAAAACACTGTATTTCAGCTTTCTGCATAGTTTTTCATATTGTTCCGTAGCTCACATAGGTTTAATTTTATCATTAAGAATTGTGAGTATGGAAACGACAAAAAAATCAACGTTTATACAGGTACAATAACCAACCCTGTTTTTAAAGACATCTATGCACCATTAGACGGATTTGTAATTAACGGAGGAATAAAATTTAGACTTTAAGAAGATGAATAAAACCATATTTAATATAACAAAAATGGATTGCCCAAGTGAGGAGCAATTAATCCGTATGAAACTGCAAAACTTTGATACGGTAAAGTCATTGGAATTTGATATTCCCAATAGAAAACTAAATGTTTACCATAGTGGAAACCCAGAGCCGATTTTTTCAGCTTTGGAAACCTTGAACCTAAATACAACGCTGATTTCAACCGAAGAAACTAACGCAGTTGTTGAAACAGATACAAGCAATAGCCAACGGAAACTACTATGGACGGTATTGATTATCAATTTCGTTTTCTTTGGATTGGAAATGTTGTTCGGTATTTTTTCCAACTCAATGGGATTGGTAGCGGATAGCTTGGATATGCTTGCCGATAGCATCGTTTACGCATTGGCTTTGTTTGCTATTGGGGGTACGATTGCAAGAAAAAACAATATCGCCAAGTTTGCAGGTTACTTTCAAATCCTGTTAGCCGTTATCGGTTTCGTTGAAGTTATCAGACGTTTTATCGGAATAGAAGCGATGCCCGATTTCAAAACAATGATTATTGTTTCTGTTTTGGCATTGATAGCAAACGTACTTTGTCTTTACCTATTGCAAAAGAACAAGAGTAAAGAAGCCCATATGCAGGCTTCGATGATTTTCACGTCAAACGATGTTATAATCAATTCGGGGGTTATCGTTGCAGGAATTTTGGTCAATTGGTTAAACTCGAGCTATCCCGATTTGATTATCGGAGCTATTGTATTTGTAGTAGTGGCAAGAGGGGCATATAGAATATTGAAATTGGCAAAGTAGTCGTTAAGTTCCCTATTTTAACTAATAGAAACAGACAGGATAATGAAAATACAGGTATTAAGCTGTTGTGAACGTATTTGAATAAAACGGAAGAACAAGGACGAAAGACAGAGTTTATTCTATCAGTATTATGTGAAAAGGGCTTTGCAAGCCCTTTTCTCTTGTCCTGTAATCCCGATAGGGAATAAAATATTTATTTGTTTTTGAGAAACAAAAAATTCGTATATTTGCTTTGAGCTAACGGAAACACGTTGAAATACAAAGCAATAAGCACCGTTACCAAATCGTTACCGGACTTTTTTGATAATCTTTATAAAAGCTTAGTATTCAACCGATACAGCTTTTTCCTGAAAACTTTAAAATAAATAAACCGCTTTCCATAAAAGGAAAGCGGCTTTGTATTTTCTGCGTTGTGCTATTTAAGGGTAGGGAGCGAGCACAACTTTCAGTCCTTCCAATTCCTCAGTGATCGGAATTTGACACCCAAGCCTGGAATTATCCTTCACATGATAGGCCTCTGAAAGCATTGCTTCCTCTTCCTCTCCCATCTCTGGGGTAGTTGCTGCACCATCTACTATATACACCTGACACGAAGCACACATGGCCATTCCTCCACATACACCCACGGTGCCTTCCTCGGCGATCTCGTAGGATCGGATAACTTCCATGAGGTTCATGGACATATCGGTGGGAACAACTACCTGGTGCTCGGTACCTTGTCGATCGGTAATAAACAGGTTTATATCACTCATAGCTTTACCTTAAATTAGTCCATTTTCTTAACTACCGCTTTTTCTGCCTGCTTGCGACTGCCATCAAAACCATCCACACCGCTTACGGTGGTGTATTTAAGTACGTACTTTTTGCCTGGGTTCATCCGGTTGTATACACTCTGACACATCAATGTGGCCTCGTGGAATCCACAAAGAATTAACTTTAGTTTGCCTGGATAGGTATTTACGTCCCCTATAGCATATACCCCTTCAATATTGGTCTGGTAATCCAGTGCATTATTCACCTTTATTGCATTTTTTTCTATTTCCAGTCCCCAATTGGCGATATCACCAAGTTTAGGAGTAAGACCAAAGAGTGGAATAAACGCATCGCACGGTATCTCTATCGTGGCATCCTCAGTTTGCACTGAGATGGATTCTAGCTTCTTTTCCCCGGAGAGCTTCGTTACTTCTGCCGGAGTAATTAATTTGAGTTTGCCCTCATCTTTCAAAGCCTGTACCTTCTCCACACTGTCCAGTGCGCCACGGAATTCATTTCTCCTGTGGATAAGAGTGACCTCACTGGCCACATTGGAAAGAAAGATACTCCAGTCCAGTGCCGAATCGCCTCCTCCGGCAATTACAATTTTTTTTCCTCGAAAGGCCTCAGGATCTTTCACAAAATACTCCACTCCGTTCTCTTCATAGAACTCCAGGTTTTCAAGATGCTCTGGCTTCCTAGGCTCGAACGTACCCAGACCCCCTGCAATGGCCACGGCGCGCGCACGGTGTACCGTACCTTTGTTGGTTACCACTTCAAACCAATCCTCGTCTACTTTGGTAAGACTTACGGCGGTCTCGGCTAGTGTAAAACCTGGTTGGAACTGTTTGATCTGTTCCATCAGGTTATCCACCAGTTCTCCGGCATTTATAGAAGGAAACCCTGGAATATCAAAAATAGGTTTCTTTGGATAGAGCTCCGCAAGCTGCCCGCCTGGCTGTGGTAGGGCATCGATAAGATGGCATTTCAGCTTTAAAAGTCCCGCCTCAAACACAGCAAAAAGTCCTGTGGGTCCTGCTCCTATGATCAATATGTCAGTGGTTATCATGTCTAGTTACAATTTTGAAAGTTTACAAAACGTGGCAAAAATACTAAAAAATTAGCGAACCCTTTCGGACTGCCGACCCCAGCACACAGGGTTAACAAACTGATAAATATCAGTTAATTAATGCCGTATCTTTGTGGCAAAGATTTTGCAAATGTATGCGCATGAAGAAATGTCTTAGCCTATTGGCCCTTTTGGCCGTTTTTTTTCTTGAGGCCCAAATTCAGAATATAAAATCCGGTGAAAGGCTGCACTACCGAATCCATTACGGTGTACTTAATGCCGGAACAGCAACCCTCTCTGCACACCGTACCACCTATCAGGGTGCGCCCCATCTGTATGTGCGTGGCATTGGGCGATCGACCGGAGCAGTACGTGCGTTTTTCCGTGTGGACGACCTTTATGAGAGTTATATCAATCTGCGGACAGGTCTTCCCAGTTACTACGTACGCAATGTCAAGGAAGGAGGCTATAGCCAGCACCTTCATACGGCCTTTAACCATCAGAACCATACGTTGATTTTGACTGATAAAAAGACGCCAAGCAACGGTTCCAAAAGACTGCAATCGGTTCGTGGGATCCAGGATATGCTCTCTGCTTTTTACCACCTGAGAAATCTCGATAGCCTGGAGCTTCGTCCTGGGCGCACCATTCGCATGAATATCTGGATTGATGACGAAATGTTCCCTTTTCAACTACGTGTAGACAGAAAAGAAGTGGTACGCACCAAATTCGGAAGAGTAAATACACTTCGTATCACTCCTATGGTTATGAGCGGAAGGGTCTTCAAGGCAAAGGAAGGAGTCACCATGTGGATCACCGACGATAAAAATCATATACCAGTAATGGTAGAAGCCGAACTCGCCGTAGGTTCCCTGAAGGCAAGCCTTGAGAATTACACAAGTATTCAATACCCCATTGCTTTCAGACCATAAAGATTTTTGCTAAATGTACTTTATCTGTAACATCCATGCCTGTTTGGTTGTCTTATAAAGAAACTATCGATGCGTTCTCTGAGTCTTTGTTTACTACTAAGCACTTTTATTCTATTTGCCTATCCGCTTTTCGCCCAACAAAAAAGTATTGAAATAGAACGCAAGACCGTGCATACCAGCAGATTGCAACAGAACATAAAGATTGACGGGAGTTTTGACGAGGCGTCCTGGCAGAATGCCTCTATGGTTACAGGCTTCACGGAACGCACACCCGACAATGGCAAACCCCAACCCCTCGCCTACCAAACTACGGTTAAGGTTTTATACGACGATACCGGACTCTACATTGCAGCACGCACGCTTGACCCCTCGGTCACCACACTTGCCAGGGAACTTAAGGAAAGGGACCAAATAGGAAATAGCGACTTTTTTGCCGTCACGCTCAATCCCTATAATGACCGTCAGCAAAGCATGATGTTTGTTGTCCAGGCATCCGGCGCGCAGGCAGATGCCAAGCTGATAATCAATGCCAATGATGATTTTTCCTGGAATGCCGTCTGGTACAGTGCGGTAGCGATGGATGCTGAGGGCTGGAATGTAGAGATGCGTATCCCTTATTCCGAACTACGCTTTCCTAAGGAAAGTTCCGGCGTGTGGGGGGTTAATTTTATAAGCCAAAATCAGCGCCTGCAGTCCCAGTACACGTGGAATTTTGTGGACAACACCACGGGAAGCTTTATGCTTTACGATGGGGAAATGACAGGACTCACCAACATTAGCCCGCCGGTACGCCTCTCCTTGCTCCCTTACTTTTCCTCCTATGTAAATCATTACCAGAATAAAACCACCACCAATATTAATGGGGGAATGGATTTAAAATACGGCTTAAGCGACGCCTTTACTTTGGATGTGACGCTGATTCCGGATTTTGGTCAGGCCAATTTTGACGAATCGGTGCTGAATTTAGGTCCTTTTGAACAGCAATTCGAAGAAAATCGATCCTTCTTCACGGAAGGTACAGAACTATTTAATAAAGGGGATTTGTTCTATTCGCGCAGGGTGGGAGGAAGACCCTCCACCCAACCACAGATCTCAGGGCAGGAGCAAGTAGTAGAAAACCCAGAGAAAGTAAAGCTATTTAATGCGGTGAAAATCTCGGGCCGTACTAAGAAAGGTCTAGGCATTGGCCTTTTTAACGGTATCACAGAAAAAATGCAAGCTGTGCTATACGATCCCTCAACCAAGACCCAACGTGAAGTTGTTACCGAGCCATGGTCTAACTACAATGTACTGGTCCTCGACCAGAGGTTCGGATCCAATTCCTCCGTATCGTTGGTGAACACCAACGTATTGCGGGAAGGCAATTTCAGGGATGCCAACGTAACGGCCTTACTGGCTGACATTACCGACCGCACCAATACGTGGAACTACTTTGGTAATCTCAAGCAAAGTATCGTACGTAACGGAGAGGCCACGTACGGCACGGAAGCCTTACTAGGAGCAGGAAAGGTCTCTGGAGAGCATCGCTATAATGCCAGTGTTAATTTAAGGACCAAAGAATACAACATTGACGATCTAGGTTTCACCGGTGGGAACAACTTTATTAGCTATTTTGGAAACTATTCGTACCGAATTCTAAAGCCCAGCGCAAGGTTTAATAACTTAAGTTACAATCTCAAGCTCACTCTTACCAACCGCCTCGAGCCTGCATTATATAGTATTTTTTCTATCCATCAGACCCTTAGCTTCACCGACAAGAAATTCCAGAACTACGGCATGGGCCTATTACTCCACCCCTACGGCCAAAATAACATCTACGAGCCACGCACCTTTGGCCGGCACCTAAGGGTTCCAGCCATGGTAAATCCTTGGATTTTCTATAACAGTGATGAGAGGAAAAAGTTTAGTTATGGAGGGTACACGGAAATCTACGTATACGACCAAAGCGGAAGAGTCCGGTATGTAAGTGAACTCAACGCACGCCTTAGACTATCAGAGCGCTTCTCCGTGGGATACGAATTTGACTACGACATCCACTTGCAGGACCAGGGCTTCGTGTCGCGTGAAAACACGCAGATCTATATGGGAGAGCGCGATATTCATACCTTTGTCAATACGCTTTCCTCACAGTATGCTTTCAATGAAAAGATGAGCCTTTCTTTGGACTTCAGACATTATTACTCCGGTGTATCCTACGAGAAGTTTTTCACTTTAAACCAGGACGGCTCCCTCAAACCTAGTACGTACGGGATGAACCACGACGGATCTTCTAATTTCTGGAATATCGATCTTCGCTACAGTTGGTGGTTTGCGCCGGGCAGCCAACTGACACTTCTCTACCGAAACGCTGCAGAAAATTACCTACCCTACGTGGTAGGTGGCATAAAGGATAATTTTGACGCTTTCTTTCAGCAGCCTATGCTCAACAACTTATCCCTTAAAATCACATACTTCCTAGATTACAACCGTATCAAGCAAGCTTTTAAGAAATAAAAAGCCTTCACGTGGCGTGAAGGCTAAGGTATGAGTCGCTGTATTAAAGCGCTTTGAACTGTTCAAGCATTCTTTTATCGTTCTCAAAGAACATGCGGATATCTCCCATTTGGTAGAGCAGCATTACAATACGCTCGATTCCCATACCAAATGCATAACCAGAATAACGATTGGAATCAATTCCTACATTTTCCAGTACCGCGGGATCCACCATTCCGCAGCCCATTATTTCAAGCCATCCGGTCCCTTTGGTGATCCTGTAATCGGTTTCAGTTTCCAGACCCCAGTACACATCTACCTCCGCACTAGGTTCGGTAAATGGAAAATAGGATGGTCTAAGTCGAATCTTGGATTTTCCAAAAAGCTCGGTTGTAAAAAACTGTAGTGTCTGCTTCAGATCCGCAAAACTCACATTCTCATCGATGTAAAGACCTTCTATTTGATGAAAGATGCAGTGTGATCTGGAAGAGATGGCCTCATTACGAAACACCCTTCCTGGAGAAAGAATGCGCATTGGAGGCTGGTTCTGCTCCATATAACGAATCTGCACAGAGGAAGTATGTGTTCTTAATAGAATGTCGGGATTGGTCTCGATAAAGAACGTATCCTGCATGTCTCGGGCAGGATGGTACTCCGGCATGTTCAGCGCGGAGAAGTTGTGCCAGTCGTCCTCAATCTCTGGACCGTCTGCTATTGAGAATCCAATCGACTGGAATATCTCAAGTATCCTGTTTCTTACTAAGCTGATAGGATGCCTGCTTCCAAGAGGCCTTGGATACGAGGGTCTTGTCAAATCCTTAAAATCTGCATCGTTTTGTGCAGATTCTGTGGCTTTGGATGACTCAAGCTTTTGGGCAACTGCCTGCTTAAGTGTGTTAAGCCGAAGTCCAAATTCTTTCTTTTCCTGTGCAGGTACCGATTTGAACTGTGCAAAGAGGTCGTTTAGAATGCCTTTCTTGCCGTTGTATTGTATTCGGAACTGCTCCAGTTCCTCTGGACTGTTTGCCTTAAAAGACTGAACCTGCAGCAGTAATTCATCAATTTTCTCTAACATCCCTCTCGGTATTTATATCGTGCAAAGTTACACTTTTCCCTGCAAAAAGAAAAGGCAGCGAAGATTGCTCCACGCTGCCTAGATACTTACTGCACTCAATTGTGCATATATAGTTTATGGCTGTGGAACGGCTTTCACCACAATCTGCAATGTTACCTCATCCTTTATAAGTCCGTTTTCCGCTGGGACCTGGAATTTTACTCCGAACTCCTCTCGCTTAATATCGGTAGGCTCACTGGAGATGCTCACTTGGTCGGGAGTGACGCTAACGTTGGCTTTAATCTGCACAGGCTTGGTTACACCCTTTAGCGTTAGATTTCCATCAAGTAGCGTATTATAATCGCCTTCTGCCAGAGGGGTTACCTTGGTGATCTGGTAGGTAGCAGTAGGATATTTATCCACTTCAAAGAAGTCCGCGGATTTTAAATGGCCTTCCAGTTTCTGCTTTTGTTCCAGATCAGAAGCAAGGTCCTCGTTGTCCAAGGAATGCATATTGGCCACAAACACTCCACTTTCTAGAAGAGAATCCTTCACGGTGAGATTCCCACTCTCAAATCGGATCTTACCAAAATGACTGGTATTTTCACTTTTAAATACTTTATAGCCTTTCCATTCGATGGCACTGCTTAGTGTATCCACTACATAGGCTTTACCCTCCGCCGTGGTAGAAACTTCGTTTGCGGTACTTTCCACTTTAGCCTCTTTCTGGCATGCCGTAAAAGCTAGTGAGAAACATAGCGCAGCAGCGCTCCAGTTTACAATCTTTTTTTTCATAGAATTTGGGATTTGATAGTAGGCTAAAATAGCAAAAGTATTTGGATTCCAGAGGAACAATACACTAAATTTGTTTAATGCTACTTGAAATAAAAAACCTGTATTTCTCCTATACAAAGGACAAAAGATTGTTTGAGAATCTGAATCTGCGCCTTGAGCCGGGACGCACTGTTGCTCTAGCAGGGGAATCAGGGTGCGGAAAATCCACTCTCTTAAATCTCATATACGGTCTGACCGATTGGGACCAGGGAGAGATTTGGTTTAAAGGAAAAAAGCTCCTGGGTCCTAAAGGAAACATTGTTCCCGGAGAAAAAGAGATGAAAATGGTAGCTCAGAACTACGATCTGATGCCCTATTCTACCGTGCACGATAATGTAGGTAAATTTCTTTCCAATATTAATCTTAAAGCTAAAAAAGAAAAGGTCTTGGAACTACTGGATGTGGTAGGACTAAGTGAATACGCGGATGTGAAACCCCAGTTCTTGAGTGGCGGTCAGCAGCAAAGAGTAGCCATTGCTCGCAGTCTCTCAGTTGTCCCCAATCTTCTGCTGCTCGATGAACCGTTCAGTAATCTGGATTACTCGCGAAAGATAGAACTCCGTAGCAAGCTCTTTTCCTACGTGGAGCGGCACGGGATATCCCTTATAATATCCACGCACGAAATAGAGGAAGTTATGCCATGGCTGGACCGACTCGTGATTCTTCAGGACGGGCGCCTCATTCAAAACGATAGCCCTATAGAAACCTACAAAAAACCATATAACGAATACGTCGCAAGGCTCCTGGGTGAGGTGAATTCCCTTACACCTATGCAGAAATCCGCGCTCCACGCACCTAGAGATTTTTGCTTTCCACAGCAATTAGAACTCGCCTCTAGTGGGATACCGGCACTGGTTTTGGAAAGCCGATTTGCTGGAAGTCATTATTGGAACAAACTAAAACTAGCGGACGCAGAGATAGTACTTTACCATCCTACTGCTTTATCTGGTCAGCTTAAAATACAATTTAAAAGAAGTTTGTGAAATAGTGGATAACTATCCTTCCTTTGGCCATTATTTTGGCAAGGATATTGATTGATTTTCAAGGCCTTGCATCTATTAACAACTTAAGGAAATTTTTGGTTAATTCTCTTTCTGCCTTGAAGAACTGAAATTAGCACTTGTGCAATGAAGTTCTGGAATTGGAACCCTGTCCAAATCTTTCCTTATTTTTTATATATTGGTTACACTGCAGTTTATGCCTTCTTGACGAATTCACTTTTCAGAGCCATTGAACCAAAACCCTCGATTTTACAGTCTATATTATGGTCGCTTCCAGGGCGCAGTCGAATGTTCTTTACCTTGGTTCCTGCTTTCACTGGTTTGGGCATACCTTTCACTGGTAAATCTTTCCCTACTACTACCGAATCTCCGTCGGTAAGCACATTGCCGTTCATATCCAGCACCTGGTCCAAATTTTCCACCTCACTAGGATCCCATTCATTAAAACATTGCGAACACACCATAAGATGGTCTTGGGCATAAGTAAATTCACTCTGGCACTTAGGACAGATCACAGCATCGCTCATAATAAAATCGTTTGTGTAAAGATACGATTAATACTTGTCTTGAACCAGTGGCAAAACCGTACCTACTGGCTCTAAAGGCTATATACAAACCGCATGAATGCAATCTGCCTGAAAATCTGTATTTTTGCGGCATGGAATTAATTCACCGAAATCTCCTTATAGGAATACACGATGCCTTACAGGAAACCTTTTTTGAAAAAAACAAGTACGCAGATAAAGTTATAGAAAGGCTTCTAAAAGCTCACCGTAAATGGGGCAGCCAAGACCGCGCTGTTGTATCAGAGATTTTCTATAACATAATCCGTTGGAAAAAGCGGCTCGAATACTATATGGGTGAAGGGGTAAAGCCTTCCAACGTGTACAAACTTATTCTCACCTACCTTTTGTGGAGTAAGAGCCGGTACAAGAAATTTGAAGAATTTGACGGCATTAAAATTGGTGACGTACTGAAGAAACTGGAAAAAAATACGGTTCCAAATAAAGCCATCGAACATTCCGTTCCCGAATGGCTGGCTTCCACTTTAGAAAAAGAACTGGGAGAAAAATGGGAACAGGAGATGGCTGCCTTAAACCAGCAGGCTCCTACCGTACTTCGTGCCAATACACTTAAGACTACTGCAAAATCATTAGTACAAGAACTTAAACAGGAAGATGTTGAGAGCTTTACAGTCCAAGGATATCCCAGTGCGGTACAACTTGAGGAGAAGAAAAATGTATTTCTAACTTCCGCCTTTAAAGAAGGCCTTTTTGAGGTGCAGGACGCCAGTTCCCAGCGGATTGGGGAGCTGCTGGATGTTAAGGAAGGAATGCGCGTAGTAGACGCATGCGCCGGTGCAGGAGGAAAGACGCTGCACCTGGCTGCCCTTATGCAAAACAAGGGACAAATCATCGCCCTGGACATCTACGAATGGAAACTCGCCGAGCTCAAGCGCCGGGCCAAACGTGCCGGAGCGCACAACATTGAGACCCGTATGATCTCCGACAATAAAGTAATCAAAAGGCTGCACGAGAAGGCCGACCGGCTTTTAATCGATGCACCCTGCTCAGGCCTTGGCGTTCTTAAAAGAAATCCCGATTCCAAGTGGAAGATCGATCAGGATTTCATTGACCGCATAAAGACAGAGCAGCAGCAGATCCTTAGCGATTATAGTAAAATGCTCAAAAAAGGTGGTAAAATGATTTATGCCACCTGCTCTATACTTCCTTCAGAAAATTCCCAGCAGGTAGCAATTTTTTTAGCGAACACCCCTGGATTTACCCTTCTCAAAGAAGAGCACATCATGCCTAGCGAAGGGTACGACGGGTTTTACATGGCACTCATAGAAAGAGACAGTGCCTAGTATGGGTTTTTATTAGAAAACATCCAAGCAGCCCACATGGCTGCTTTCTTATTTGTGAAAAATTTTCACAAATCTGGCTCTTAACACCCCTTTCGATTAACTTATTTCGTTTTAACAGATAATTTAAGTATAAAATTAAGCAATTAATGTTTTATACTTTCTTTTTAGGTATTAATGTTGGAGTATTGCATTATTATTTTAACTAAAATTTCAATATATGTGCGGTATAGTAAGCGTATTTAACATAGTACAAACTCCGGAGGAAATCCGGGAACAGGTCTTAGCCATGGCAAAGAAAATTCGTCACCGCGGCCCGGACTGGAGCGGTATCTTTCAGCATTCCAAAGCTCTTATGGCCCATGAGCGCCTTTCCATTGTGGATCCCAGCTCAGGAGGTCAACCGCTGTACAGCGCAGACGGCCTGGTCGTTCTTGCCATCAATGGTGAAATTTATAACCACAAGGAACTACGGGCGGAATTCCCGGAGTATGCATTTCAGACACAGAGCGACTGTGAGGTACTCCTTCCTTTGTATCAAAAATACGGGGATTCTTTCCTGGACATGCTGAACGGAATATTTGCCTTCAGTCTGTACGATATTAAAAAGGACCGCTATTTAATTGGCCGTGACCATATGGGAATTTGCCCCCTCTACCACGGGTGGGATTCAATGGGACAATACTATGTTGCCTCCGAGTTAAAGGCTCTGGAAGGCATTTGCGAACGCATGGAGACGTTCCCTCCCGGGCACTACCTCTACGCCCCAGATCTAGCTCCACAAAAGTGGTACAAAAGACCATGGATTTCATATGAAAACGTGGAGAATAATGCTGCGGACCACGGAGTACTTCGCGACGCACTGGAAAGCGCGGTCCACAGGCAACTAATGACCGATGTACCCTACGGTGTGTTGCTTTCTGGAGGGTTGGATTCATCCATAACATCTGCTTTGGCGGCCAAATACGCCAGAAGCCGCGTGGAAAGTGGCGATACGCAGGAAGCATGGTACCCTCGGCTTCACAGTTTTGCAGTGGGACTCCAAGGATCTCCCGACCTTAAAGCCGCCCAGAAAATGGCTGATCATATCGGATCGGTTCATCACGAAATCCATTTTACCGTGCAGCAAGGTCTTGATGCCATCAGTGATGTCATCTATCAGCTGGAAACCTACGATGTCACCACCGTACGTGCAGCCACTCCGATGTACCTACTGGGACGCGTAATTAAATCCATGGGTATCAAGATGGTACTATCCGGCGAAGGCTCAGACGAGCTTTTCGGAGGATACCTCTATTTTCATAAAGCTCCAAGTGCAAAGGATTTTCATATGGAAACGGTTCGTAAATTAGAGCAACTGCATCTCTACGATTGTCTCAGGGCCAATAAAGCGCTCATGGCATGGGGCGTGGAAGGCAGAGTCCCGTTTCTGGACAAGGAATTTATCGACGTGGCCATGTCTTTGAATACCCACGCAAAACTCATTGATTCTAAGAATGGAAAAATTGAAAAATATGCCTTAAGAAAAGCTTTTGAAGATCTACTTCCACAGGAAATTGCCTGGAGACAAAAAGAGCAATTCAGCGACGGCGTGGGGTACCTCTGGATCGATTCTCTAAAGGCGGAAGCCGAGAAACAGATAAGCGATGAATTATTTTCCAGGGCCGGAGAGAGGTTCCCTATAAACCCTCCTAAAAGCAAAGAAGAATACCGGTACCGAGTTCTATTTGAATCGCATTTTCCAAGCGATGCAGCAGCAAAGACGGTACCTTCACAAGCTTCGGTGGCCTGCTCTTCTCCAGCAGCACTGGAATGGGACGAGAGTTTTAAAACAATGCAGGATCCTTCCGGTAGAGCTGTAGGGGTACATGCTCAAAGTTACTAGCTATCAAGAAAGCGATCTTTTTTTCTTTTTCCAAATAACCAGAGTTCCTTTGGTCTTTCAAGGCCAACAGCGAATTGAAAATCATCGAATCAAAATAAATAATAAAAACGCAGAGACAGTCCACTATTGAACGGAAGTTTTCAACATTCTGGGTTCATACTAAACAATTTTTGAAAATACTGAAGAGACCTCTAGATTGGTCTCTTTTTTGTAAGTGAGTTGTAGCCTCATTTAATTGATCCTTACTAAGTTGTCCGGGTAGAGAAGCCGGCTAAAGTTCAGCTGGTTATTTTTGGCAATATCGGAAATCACCTGCAACCATAACAGTGGTTTTTCGATGGAAATTTTGATCTTATCTCAGAAATAAATTACTTTAAATTCTTCCATTTTAATACTCCGCAATGCCTTATTTGGTCTTTTAAATTCATTAATTAGATCATCAAAAATTTTAAATTAATCTCAATGAACTCATTTAAATTCTTATCCTTAGCAGCACTGACCACCTTTTTTATTTCTTGCAGCGACAGCAAATCGACCGCAGATGATGGCAATAAAGAGCAGACAAAAACAGAGGCAAAGCAAAATAATGATTTTTCGACAGGAATCTACACGGCAACATTGCCTTGCGCAGATTGTATGGGAATCGAAAACTATATTACCTTTCAAAAAGACAACAAAGCGGTTAAAAGCACCTCGTATTTAGACAGCGATGGTACTTCTGAGAACGAGTATGGTACCTGGACAAAGAATGATGATATTATTGAACTATCCATCGCAAATTCGCCCACAGAATATTATTTGGTAAAACCCAATAAAACCTTGGTAAGACTCAATGCTGATAAGAAAGAAGTAAGCGGAGAATTAGCCAAAAATTATATTTTTAAACAAATAAAAGCATATACGCCGGCCCAGTTGAATGGTACGTATCATAGCAACACCAGTGAGAAAGGATACAACGAAATCCTGACATTGACATCTGAAAACGACAGTATTTACTCAGTAAAAATTTCATTTACGGGTGCTGCGAAAGGGTGTAAGTTTGAAGGAAAAGGAAAGTTAGTGAATAATCAGATTGATGTTGATTTAAAAACCATCAATAAAGATTTAAAAGGGACGATAACTATTTTATTTAAGGAAAATACAGCTGAAGTATTTACTTCCAAATTTGAAGATAGATTCGCATTAAATTACTTTTGTGGTGGGGGTGCAAGCTTAGCCGGAGATTATCATAAGAAATAGCATTATAAAGTTTTTATCAATAGCCTCGGTAAAAAACTTCGGTTGATGCATGGAAGTCCATTAACGAAAGTGTTGCTGAACATAAGGTTATTCAGCATTATATATTTTACCCTAAAAAGTTTTTAAAAAAATGGAAGAGACTTGTAGAAAGTTCTGTTTTTTTGCGGGTCGTTTTCATCCATCTTGTTATGTAACTTTACAAAGGACTTTAACCTATCCGAGGGATCGTAAAAAATACTCCGTGGCTGAACAAATTGATACTGACCTGCGATGTTATACATAATGATATTTAACATCTTTTGTATTTCTGGTTTGATTACAAAAACTTATGTTTGTTATAAAGAGTGTAACAACACTCTTTATAACATTAAAAATTTTAAATTATGGAAAAGTTTGCAATATTAGCAAGAGTAGAAGCAAAACCAGGTAAAGAAAATGACGTATTGGAATTCCTGAAGTCCGCCTTGCCGCTTGCCGAAGGTGAGCCAGGAACTGTAAGATGGTATGCTTTACAAATCGGCCCTTCTACTTTTGGTATATTCGATACGTTCGAAACTACAGATGCAAGAGAGTCTCACTTAAATGGTGAGATTGCAAAGGCTTTAATGGCCAACGCTTCTGAATTACTTGCTAAAGAACCTGTACTTGAAATGGTAGATCTACTAGCAGTAAAGTAAGCAGTCGAACACAAGTTATTCATTCAGTTAAATGGAGCAAGGCATTTCCCCAGCTCCATTTTTTTGTATCATTTTATGAAAGGTTGAAGCTGCGCTATGTGAACAGCATTAATCCTGAAATGTTTCCTTATCGATTTCTAATGATGTGCTTATATAAAAAGAGTATCAAAAGCGGATCATGAGAAGAAAAAGACCAACTGCTGATAACCAGAGTTTCCATGCACTTGCAAACCCAACATGAGGCTCCTGTTGAAAGCAAGTCCTGTAAGCTTTTGGAACCTTTCAGTTTGACTATCAGCAGAGATTTTGAAAAAAAGTCTCTTTTTTTGTGAATGCTTATTCCTTTACCCGCCTGAAGAATAAAATCTTTACAAAATGTACAATTATTTTTCACACTGCCACTCAAGCAGTATCTCTGTCTGTACTTTGATAACTTTTCTAAACTTCACTTCTGATCCTACTCAAAGTTTCCTGAGATATGCCAAGATAAGAAGCTATCATCCCAAGCGGAGCACGCAAAAGGATATCAGAATTATCTTCTAAAAGCTGAATATATTTTTCCTTTGCCGTCATATACTGCAAGGAATTGATGCGCCTTTCCATATTCGTCATCAGAAGTCCCAAAACACGGCGGCTGAAATTGGCAATGGTTAGGGAAGTTTCGCAGAGTTCTTCCATTTTAGAGTAACGAAAAAAGACAATCTCACTGTCTTCTATGGCTTCAATGGAATGCCTTGCCGGAATTTTCTCAAAAATGGTATCTTTATTGGCGAGAATGCTGTTTTCGGGGTAAAAATTGGTGGTGATATCTTTTCCTTTTTCAAAATAAAACGAGCGCAGAAGCCCTTTTTCTACAAAATACACCGTGCGGTTTAAAGTGTTTTGGTCGCTGATAACGGTTCCCTTTTGCACAGAAATTTTTTCGGTCTGGGTGTTTAGAAAACTGCGGATATCATCGTCGATGGTGATGTATGTGGCAAGCATTTCGGGAAAAGTCATCAGGATTCAATTTGTACAAAAATAAAAATAATGCCCTAAAAATGAGGCATTATTCACAAACTGAACATTAAAAATCATTCTTTTGTAGCCAAGTGAAAAGTTCGTCATACACTTTTTTGCGCACCGGTTTTTTGGAAAGTACCAAATCGTGAATGCCGCCTTTTACAGGAATTATCGTGACATTCCCCTTAAAATTTTCAGCATTTTTATGAATATCATTCACGTTCAGGATGATATCAGTGGAAGTCACTTCCTCATTCCAAACTCTTGGATAGCCCGATTTTTCAGAATGCATCACCAATACCGGAACCTTGAGTTCTGCGTTGCGGATGTCTTTCTGTGCGCGGTGAATAGCTCGGATAAAGCCAAAATTCACTTTCCCGTTTGCATTGGGTTTAAGTTTTAAATCATAATTCCATTCGCCCTTGAAATTTTTATGCAAGCTTTCACCGTATAAAGTGGAAAATCCACCGCCAATTTTCGTGTCAGGATGGTGTTTTCCCAGACCACTGATGACGGGGACCCCAATTTTTTTTACCAGAAACCCCATATTGAAATCATAAAACGGACTGTTCACCCAAAGTCCGGCAATATTGGGATTTTCAGTGTGATATTTCATATACCGTGTCGTAATCAAGCCGCCGGTTGAGTGCCCTGCCAAAAGAATTTTGTTATGATTTTCAGCAGCAATGATTTTTAAAGCTTCATCGATTTCGGCATTGTATTCGTCCAGATTTCTGACATTATTGAAAGTTTGATGGGGTAAATATGAACGCCCGTATTTTCTTAAATCCAAAGCATAAAAGTTAAATCCCTTTTCATTGAATTTTTCAGCCATTTCCGCCTGAAAAAAATAATCGTTAAACCCGTGAATATACAACACTGCTTTATGGGTGGGTCTTTCCGCTTTTTTGCGAATGATAGTTGCGGTAACTTTTCCTTCGTAATCATTGGGAAAATTCAATGTTTTCTGCTCAAAACCGTTTCCCAAAATATCCGACGTATATTCCTGCGAGAAGAAAAACCCCGAAAGGAAAATCAACAGCAGTAAAAAGTTCTTTTTCATTGTCCTGTTGTTTGTTAACGCAAAGTTCCGGCTTCTTTTGAAATTTGGCATTGACATTTATCAAAAAAAACGCCCGGAAATTACTTCCCGGACGAACAAACAAACTATAAAGAAATGAAAACTTTATACTACTTGCGGTGTTGAGCCGTTTTCTTTGAGGTTATTTTCTGATGCTGTAATTTCATCAAAATCATCGCTTTCATCATCTTCTGAAATATGGTATTTTTTGTAGAGTGTACTGATTTTAATTTTAAGCGCTATCCAGCCTAATACAAAATACACTAACGCCAGGATCAACAGATGGATGAAGTATTTTTGAGTTAAATAATCCGAACCGCGCTCCACAATCATTATTTTCAATGCCTCGAGATAAGGCGTTAACGGAATAATGGAATTGAAATACTGCACAAACTGAGGCATCGCCGATGTTGGCCACGTAAATCCACTTACAATGAACGCCGGAGAAGCAATCACCATCAAATATTGTGTGGCCTTCAGCGCGTCAGGAACCAAAATACTGAACAGCACGCCCAAATTGGTTGATGCCACTACGAAAATTGCGGTCAGCAGGAAAAAGTTGGGCACATTCACCGGTGACGGAATTTTAAAATAAAGGCTGCACAGGTAGAAAAACAGGATGTTGAAATTGGCAAAAATCCATACCGGAAGGCATTTTATCGCCATCACCAAAACTGCATATTTGTGTTTACCGGCAAAGTCACGTTTAAAACTGTCGCGCTTGAACTCCTCAGCAAAAGTCACGGCCATTGCCATCAAAATCACCTGCTGCAGTACCACCGCCATCATCGCGGGCCACATAAAAATCAGGTAATTGCTCGTAGTGTTGAACAGCGTGATGTAATTGGCTTTAAACGGTTCGTACTGCGTTTTCGCAATTTCTGCATTCATGCCTCTTTTCTGCAGCGCCTTGATCTCTGCCCCTGCCGAAAATGTTCCCAGGATCTGCTGAATCGCTTTCGTAGCAAAATTCGCGGTGAGAACATTGGAGGTATTGACGTAAACCGTAATTTCCGGATACTTTTTCTGCAGCATCAGCGCTTCAAATCGCTCCGGGATGATGACAACCGCGGCCGCTTCGGTTTTGATTACCTCATCTTTCAGGGGAGCCGGCTCATCGATATAATTCAGGACTTTTATGGTGTGATTGTCCTCAAACATTTGGGTTACCTGGTCGGAAAGCGGTGTTTTATCGTGGTTGATGAGGATTACCGGAATATTTTCCACCTTCCCTTTTTCATACGTGAACCCAATGAGCAATGCGTAGAATGCCGGTGCCATAAAAAACACCGAAAGCATGGTTTTATTGGTAAAAAAGAGCCGAAATTCTCTACTCAGTAAATATGTTAACTGTTTCATTTTTAATAGAATAAAAATTCCGTCACTTATTTTAAAACCACATTGGAGTTCACCAGAATATTACCCAACTGGGCCCGATTATCTGGAATTACTTTAATCTCATAAACCGCATCTTCAGGATTATAATCCGGAAAAGCCGTCGTAATATCGGCGTATTTTGCCAGTTGTTTGATTGAAACAATGCGCCCGGTAATTTCTTTTTGGTTGTAATTAACGACCATTTTTACGATTTTCCCTTTTTGATAAGCTGAAATTTTACTTTCCGGAACGGTAAATCTAAAATAAGTCGTATCCGGAATGTAGCCTGAAAAAAGTGCAAAACCGGCAGTCGCGAGTTCGCCTTTGTTCAAAGAAACTGTTTCTATTTCCATATCATTTGTAGCGATCACATATCTTTCGGAATAAGCCACATTCGCTTCCTGCAGTGCACCCATCGCCTGATTGGCCTGCCCTTCCGCCATTTCTATTTTTTCGTAGCGCGTACCGATCTGAACGTCGTGGACTTCGGCATTTGCAGCATCCAACTGTGCTTTAGCGCCCTGATATTTCGCAAAGGCTTCATCATAATTTTGTGGCGAAAGCAAGCTATCGCGGTACATATTTCTTGCCCTGTTGTAGGCTTTCTGCGCGTACTGGTACTGCTCCTGAAGCCCCTTTTGCTTGGCTTTCAACTGCCTCATTTGGTCCGCTGTAGCACCGTTCCTTGCCATTTGAGCCTGTGCTTTGGCTGCGGAAGTTGCACCCTTTGCCTGTGCTATTTTTGCAGAAACCTCAGGTACATCAAGTTTTGCAAGCGTATCCCCGGCTTTTACGGTTTGCCCTTCTTCCACATAAATTTCCAGGATTCGCCCGGTTACTTTTGGTGAAAAAGTGACGAGGTCTTTTCTCGTCTTGCCTTCAATGGTACGTTCTGCGGGCTTTTGGCTGCAATTGACTAAAGTTAAAAGTGTAAGAACAGAAAGTATTTTTGATGATGTAGATTTCATTTCGTTTGCTTGTTTTTTAATTTTTTAATTAATTAAAGACTTTCAGGATTTAGGTTTTGTGTAGATTTCATCAGTTCAATGGCGGAAACTCTCTCATTGAAAATCGCGGTCTGCAGCTCCAGTTCGGCATTCTGTAAATCCGTTTCTGCGTCGATAAGTGCCGCGGAGGTTTTAGTGCCGTATCTGAATTCCTTTTCCACCTGTTCCAAACCTTTTGCTGCGATCTGTCTTGCCTTTTCTTTCAGTTTGATCTGAGCGTTCGCGATGTTGTAATTGGTTTGATTGTTGGCGAGGTTCAAGTTCAATTTTTTAATCGCGTCTTTCTGTTTACTCTCTAGAATTTCTTTATCAATTTTGGCTTTTTCAATGGCGTGTTTACCTTCATTACCGTCGAAAACCTCCCATTTAAAGCCAATTCCTGCGGTAAACATGGGAAATACGTTTATGGCACTGGGATGCAAATCGAGTTTTTTTCCGGTGCCGGGAAAAATTTCATCCGAGGTTGTAATGTGGTTGTTGTAAAGTCCGAAATACGACAGCGAAGTCTGTGCCTGAACTTTCGGAACCCACCATCTCTCTTCGGCTTTAATTTTAAAATCTGTCGCGTTCATACCATGCTGAAGCGCTTTCACCTCTGCCCTGTTTTCTACGGTTTCGTTCAGAACTTCGTAGTTTATCGGCTGAAGGTCGTGTTCAATCAGGGCAATGCGCTCTCTTTCAATGCCTGTCAACAGATGGATCTGAGTGACCAAAAGCTCCTTTTTGCCTTCATATTCCACCATTTTGGAATCCAAAGTGGCCTGTGCAAGTTCTATTTTTTTATGGTCGTAAGGCGTAATCAAACCATAACCCAAAGCTTTGTCGGCAGTTTTTTTATTGATTTCCAAACGTTTTTTGGACTGATTCAGAACTTTTTTGGATTCGTAAACCAGCGCCAATTGGTCGTACGCTTTGGAAATTTCGCTAATGACGTCATCCTTGGTTTTCTGCATCATCACTTCTTCCGAAAGATTTTTCTCGCGGTTGGCTTCTTTCAGATATTTTACCTTTCCGCCGGAATAGATCACCATACTTGCTTCTGCTTTTGCCGAGGCAGAAAGACCGGAAATATTGAGATTATTGCTCAGCTGTCCTTCAGGTACCACTGCTCCCATAAAAACCGGGGGAACTGCCGGAACTTTTATTTCCGGTGAATTAATATGCGCGGAAGTGTACATATAACCGGTTTTCCCCGTAATCTCCACTTTTGGAAGAAACACATCATTCAGTTTTTCGTCGTCGAGTTTCGTATACTTATTTTCTAAAACCTGCTGGTTCAGCGTTTCATTATTCTGCAGCGCACGGCTGATGAGTTCCTGCAGCGTAGGTGCCTGCTGCGCATAAAGCGTGAGAGGCAACGAAAAAGCTGCGCCCATAAGGAATTTGTGAATAGTTTTCATTTATGTTTGTTTGTAAAATTGAACGTGCAAATTTCCGACCGCTGGAGAAAGATTCCTTTGACAAATGTCAAAAAAACACGAACCTCAAATGTTACGGTCAAAGTAGTACAATTTAAAATCATGAAATTGTTTTGGGAAAAACATTTTCAGATTATTGAAGTCAAATAATTCTTTTTCCAACATTATCCAGACAAATATTCAGCAGCTAACGCGAGCCGTTTTATTGTAAATAATGCCGATCAAATTGCCAATGTATGATTGCGACATTAATTATTGATGTTCTTGTAGGAAGCGAGTTAGTAGAAGATGTTGGGAATTTTGGTAACAAAACACAACAAGCTACCGGCATCACCATCGCAGGCGCGTAGGAGCTTTGGCTGATAGGAATTTTAGATAAACTATTTAATTCAACTGCAGTTTAAAGGGAAAATCAGAAAAATAATAATGTAGATCTTACAAATTTGGTTGTAACGCCAAGGGACAAGAATAATGACGTTGCTTACATTTATGCATGTTTGGAATAATAAGGCCTTTGCAAATAGAACGTAAAGGGATGATGAACAGCATTTAGGAATAATAATCCAGAAGGTATTGCACACTGTATTAAAGGCCTGGGTAAAAAATTAATCATCAACCCATCTCTTGTGCAGATGAGAAATTATTCAGAATATGGATATGGAAGTACAACAACGAAACACTGCACAGCGCACTTCACTATAGGACACCGAGAAACTCTACTTTTAGGTGGTGCTGAAAAGAGGCGGATTATACAAAAAGATGAGAGTTTAGCCCTTGGTGGATTTTTAATCACCGCGTTTCGCGGTAAGAGAATCTACATAGGAAGTAAGTTTTTTTAACTGTAATTCTTGGGATTTCTGACTTAGTATGTCCTGTGTGATATCCTGCTGCTCGTCCCGGGATAACTGCAGGAACGCTTCGATAACGCCTAAAGCGTGAAAGGATTCTATAATATCTTCCTTTGTCCACTGTTTCTCCTGGTGCAACAGATACAAACTCACCGTAACGCTGTCTCCACCCTTTTTCTGGATTGCTTTCCTAATCTTCCCATTGATCGATATTAGTTTATCTCCTTCTCCTATTTTAGCAAGATTCAAGCTTTCGATTGGGTAGTTGTCAATAGTGCCCGCTACTTTCAGTGAACCCCACTTTCCTACCAGATTCTTAGTATTTGGAATAACCAGGTGGTAAGTCCAGGCACCATTGCCAGGTACATACTTTAATTCTAATTTTCTGTTCTTAACTAGGTAATTCATTACTTAGGCATTCCTCAATTATTTACTATTTCCCATTTCACAACTACTTCAAGAGCGTCTTTCCAACGTGCTCTTTAGCTTAATTTGCCCCCAGAATGCAAACGGAAGACCAACTTGTTCACTCAGGCAAAAGATGATAGAAAAACGGGAACAGTGAATCTGTTGAAAATGCAATTTCACTTTTAGGGAATGTCAAGCTTATAGACGTTTTTGAAGGATCTGAAAGCCATTTTTCATCATATGTGAAGTAAAAACTGCCGTCATTATTTTGTGTCAAAACTCCGGCTAATTCTCCCTTATAAAAAAACATTTGCAGCGCGCATCATTCAGGTTTTTTAGTTTCCAGTTTTATTTCTAAACCGAGTGCGTCACAAAGTTTCTGAAGCGTTTGTAAAGTGGGATTTCCTTTTCCGCTTTCAAACTGTTTCAGCGTGCGCAAGCTAACCCCAGATATTTCCGAGAGCGTTTCCTGAGTGACATCCAGAATTTTTCGTCGTTCTTTGATAGACTCGATTAAACTCAATAGCCTAATATACTGCACTTTTGGACAAAGATACACGGCTCACTGGAAATAAAAAACAGAAAAGTGCGATTAAATACACATTTATAAATTTGATAAAGCATCTATAACAAAAATAATATACAAAGGATCCTTAGGTCTTTGTGAACTGCTTTCAAGTTTTATTAAATTCGTGACACGACACAAGACAAGTTTTAGATACTATTTAAGGTGGATTGTTGTGAATTGCTTTTAAATTATATTAAAGTCGTGACACGACACAACGGAAAAGTCTAAGTCACCCAAGTGGCAGAAGTTGTGAAATCATTTGGGGTTCATCCTGTCCATAATCAGGAGGTTTTTTTATGTCCAAATGTTACGAGATCACCACAAAATTAGAAGTAAATGAGCAAAACATTTAAGGCGCGGAAACTTGCTTCTTATAATTAATTTGGAATCTTAGGGCTCGCAAGATGTTCAAAAAGTGTAGATCACGATAAACAGGACGTTTCCGGCGATTTTCGATGAGCACGTCGGTGTCGGACTTACTACTCACTGAATTACGGTGTTCGAATATGTAATTCTTCGGTGTTTTTTGTAACTCCTAAAAAATGAAAAAACCCTTTAAACACAACGTTTTAAAGGGTTCTGGTAAGTTTTGTTTTCTTACTTCGCAGAGAGGAAGGGATTCGAACCCTCGATACGGTTACCCGTATACCAACTTTCCAGGCTGGCCTCTTCAACCACTCGAGCACCTCTCTTTATTAGCGTTGGCAAAAATAGTATATTATTCTTAGGAATGAAAATATACCGCACTTTTTTTTATTAAAAATAACGGAAAAGCCAAAAACAGCTTATAATGAGTAGTTTACGAGGTGGGCTATCGTTGTAGGTAACGATTTAGTAATGGTGCTTACTGCATTCATCTTCACTCAATTTCCTTGTAAATCAGTAGCAAATATAAAAAAATCTATTGAGTTTATCCGCTTTTTTGTGTCTCAGTCGTACATTCTTTTTTAAGGGGTTCCACTTGCCGTTTTTACATCTCTGGTCAAAAAAATCTTACCTGACTTAAGCCCCTCACGGAGCGAATCAAGGAATTTGGCACGGCTCATCTTTCGGTTTCTCAACTATAAATACGTTTGGTAAAAATTGCCCAATTCCGTATTAAAAAACCTTCAAAATATTTCGCTATTACCCTTATATCCCCATTGCCGTTATCAAAGACACCCTGATAGTGCAGGGCATAAATCAGCTCAATCATAGAGGCTTTACTGCCCGTCCACTTTAATTGGTGTATCTCTACTGCTTTATCTATCTGGGTGCTGCAACAATACAGTTGGTCTTCGATATAGATTTGTATCAGGTCGTTGGCAATAACCTTTGCTGCTTTATAATCATGGGACGTAGAAAACCGATGGTCAGTTTCAAAATAAACTGTGTCTAAACTCAACTTTATATCATATTTTCCTCTCACAAACAGCTTGTCATCAATAAACGAATTATTGGTACGATAATACCTGTAAAATTCAAGATTATTATCAAAGAATTTTTTAAGTTTCTTTAATTCAGCATTAAGGTACTTCCTTATAGATTTCGTTGCGTTTGGTTTTTTTGTCTCGATTTTATAGATTTCGTTGTAATAGATGAGTTTTGCTACGATTACTGGTTTCTGATATTTGAAAAAGCGAATTTCTTCAGCAACATTCTTAAATCCATTTTCCAGCACATATTCCTTTATTTCGAGCAAACAGTCAATAATAAGGTGAATAACAGCTTCAATCCTTTCAATTGAACAAGGTGTTTCAATCTCTATGTCGTTGATTGCCGTTTCCAGCTTTTGTAATGTTTGATTGAAAAATTTGTCCATCCGATTATTTTTGGAAATTCCAGAATACTGCACCCACACAGGCTGAGAAAATGATATAAGTATTATCCATTACCATATGAGTTAACGACAATGTGCCGAATGCTTGATCTACATTGATCTAAGATGAGTAATACTGAGCTTTACCATATCACAAGGCATCCCTTACAGAATTAATGATGAATTGAATAAAGCCTTGTTAAATTGCTTTTACAAGGCTTTAAAGGCTTTAAAAGAGATTGCAACCACTCTTGTTAACGGTGTTGCTGCCATATTACTGTTGTCCAAAGGTAACCGACGCTCAAGTATACATACTTTCGCACCTGAAAAATTGCAATCCAGAATAACGTCGTTCCAATAGTGACATCAAGACTCATTCTCAAAACAAAGAATGCCGCAGGAATTTCAAATAGAGTTATATTATTTTGGTAGGACAATAATATCTGCACACTTTAGCTTAATAAATGTGTTTTTAGTGTTTCATCTCCATTTGTCCCTTACCCGTCTTGTCAAGCGCAAGTTTCAAAGATTTGACAAGTTCCTCCGCATTTCCTACTGCCCAATAATGCAAAAAGAAGACGTGTGGTTTTTCCTGTACCATGTGGTTATGAACTGCTACCACTTCGATGCCATTTTCAATCAGTGCCTTAATGACCGGTGCTACTTCGTCCTCAAGCATGGCAAAATCTCCCGCGATCGCAGCTTTCTCGTTAGTCCCTTGAATTGCGATCCATGTATTATATCCAAAAAATGTGGAAATAGAGATACCATGTTCCGTAATAGGTGCATCCGGACGACCAATAGTGTATTTATATACCCCTTTGGACATTTCGCCTTTTATTCCTAATATGTTGTCCAGTTTTTTGATATCTATTGTGTTTTCAACAACTCTGTGGGCAAATGAACCTTTTGACGGATCTCCACCACGTATTTGTTTCACTTTGTCAAGTACCGCCTTCGCCTTGGATGCCATTTGCTCAGTACTGCCACTTCCGCCTATATGCATATACATGACATTTGGGTGATTTCTCACGAAATGATTATGTATGGCAGTAATGGTAAGCCCCTGTTTAATTGCCTCACGCTGGACAGGTTTCAAATCTGTCTCTGTGACCACAATATCCCCCATTATCATTGCACCATCACTGGTGGGCGTAAATGCTATCCAGGTGCCAAGTCCCATAGGAGGGATAATCTTAAAGCTATCAACCCTTATATCCAGATCATTTTGTGGCACGGTTATTTTAAATTCCCCATTTTTCTCAACACCTTTCATGCCCAATATAGACTCTATTTTGGCTATATCGAGCTTTCCCCTCACAGTATTATGCATCATCTGGGTTTGACCCTTTGATTGTGCGCTCACGTTATTGCTGCCAGCAACAGCGACAACAGCCGAGAATGTAAGCACCCTTAAAAAACTGATTGATTTTTTCATGATTCTATTATATTTGTTTAATACTCTAATTTATTTAGCGACTGACGGTATTACCCGAATGTCAGCTTTCAATTCTTCTGTGCCGATGCCTGAAATATAGAAAAGGCTCCTATTAAAACCGGCAGGCATTTCTTTTTAACAATGGTGTACAACATCTTATGTATCAATTTTCGATATCCTCAATTTGATACAAAGCTATAAACCGATTTTGGAGATATTTTGGAGATGACCTGAAGGGGTTGTCACCTAAAACATACTTCTACTATATGCCAGCCATTTTTGTAGTTGTACTCTATATTATATTGGTATAGTTGGCTAATTTGCCTGACCAAAGCCAGTCCTAAACCTGTAGTCTGTTTTTGATGGGTATTTTTCCTGAATCGCTCGAACAGTACCTCCGGATCTACAAACAAAGGGTCTCCCGTATTTTCAATTATGAGTTTACCGTCGTTGATGATTACGGCGATTTCCTTTTTGTTATTATTATGGACGATGGCATTATTGATGAGATTGGAAATCAGGATTTCTATTAATAGTAGATTAGCTGTTACGGTAATCTCTTCCTCCATGTTACTTTTTATCCGTGGACAGTTATCTACGTATTCTGAACAGTCGTCCAATATTTTACGGACAACATTGTTTATGCTTATGTTTTCCCTATCGGGAAACTGGCTATTTTCTATTTTGGCAAGTAACAGTAATATCCTGTTCATTTCGCTAAGACGGTTTGTAGCATTAGCTATGTCGCCCAACAATAACGCTTCCTCCTCCTTAATATCCGGCTGGTTAATGAGTAATTCGATTTTGGCACGGATAATCGCGAGAGGGGTTTGGATTTCGTGGGATGCATTTTCGACAAATTGCTTTTGATTGTAGTAGGCCTTATTTACATTTTTGACTAATTTATTAAGTGTGCTATTAAGCCTGTCAAATTCTGTGGTTCCGGTTTCCTCGGGAAGTTGAAAATGGCTGTTCCGGGCAATATCAAAATTTTCAGCAGAACTTATGCTTAAAAAGAATGGTCGCCATAGTCTTGCTGAACTCTTCCTGCTCACAACCATGATTGCAATCAATAATACCAGTAGAATTACTGCTTCGGAAGCAAATACCTTAATGATCAGGTGGGTGGTTTCGGTCGAGGAAATATAGGTAGACACAAGATAAGACTGATCATTCCATTGATATCGGTTGGTCAATACCTTAAACGGAAGATTTTTCCCTTCCGCAGGATAGAAAATAACAGTATCACTTGGGACATTGACTATGGCGGGGGCTGATGCATCACTTTCTGAAATATCGTATTCCCCCGCAATATGCTTTTCCAGAGCGCCGGACGTAGCAATAAATCTTCCCCAAACATTTTGCTGCTTAAGTAACAGGTATTTTTCTTCGGCATGGTGTGCATGTTTCTTCAAAATAATATAAAATATTCCTGAACTGACCAGCAGGATAATGGGCAGCCATATCAGGAGGACATTGGTATTGCGCTGTAAAAGAGGTTTGCTCATATCGAAATCTTATATCCTAATCCATAAATTGTTTGTATGAGTTCATCACAACCGCATTCTTTCAGTTTACGTTTTAGGTTTTTTATCTGGGAGTACACAAAATCAAACGAAGGCATACTGTCGGTACGGTTTCCGTATATATGCTCGGCTATGGCCTGTCTGCTTACTACACGGTTTGCGTTGTTCAGCAGGTAAGCCAACAGGTCAAACTCGCTCCTTGTAAGCGATAAGCGTTGCTGGTTGCAGGTTACCAGGCGGGAGGCGAGATCAACCTGTAAGTTGCGTATTTCAAGCAGATTAGCTCCATTACTATATTTTCTGCGAATTAGCGCCCTAACCCGCGCGTTTAGTTCAGAGAGATGAAAAGGCTTTGTCACATAATCATCGGCACCAAGGGATAATCCCTCAATTTTATCGTCCAGGGAATTACGGGCAGAAATAATGATTACGCCATCCTGTTTTCTTTCCTCCCGAAGAAGTTTTAAAAGTTTAAGTCCATTGCCATCCGGCAGGTTAATATCCAGAATTACACAGTCGTACTCAAAGGACTCTATTCGTTGCAATCCTTCATAGAACGTAGCTACTCCTTCACAACGAAAGTCCTCTTGTGTGAGATATTGTAGAATACTTTCCAGCAAATCCGGTTCGTCTTCGATTATTAACAATTTCATCTCATTCTTTTACTGTAAAAGTAATAACAAACTTTGGAGAATTTTGTATAAATGTCGGCTTCATCCATCACGCCAACACCGAGAAACGTGAGCTTTACCTTATCAGCGGTGGCAAAACCCTCGTCTTTCATCATGTCCTCGTAAATCTTGTCGATACGTGTCCGTATTTTGTCCAACTTGGCGTTAACAGTAAGAGCAACGCTGCTCTTACCCAAAACACGGCCATACTTCAAATCCCAATTGTCAGGGTGAATTTCCAGCTTGGTGCTGAATGATGCGGGCTTTCCGTCAACGGTAATACGCCCCATGATAGCAACCGCTCCGTTCTTCTTTGGCTCGTTTTTCTTTAGGTAGAAAGCAGCTTAAACGTTGACCTTTTCGTCTGTTCCATAACTCAATTGTTTAATGTTTAAAATTAAAAATCAATGAGTTACAGGGGGATATGAAAAGGAGTGCAAAAGACTGAAATATAATCAGTTATATTAAGGCAGGTCGGACTGTAACCAGTAACGATTTAGTAACCTAACCCTGTCTTATTAAGCCCAAAAACCAAAGTACAGAGACTTCCAATTTTAGACCCACGTTTTATAAACTACTGTGTTTTAGCGGACTTCGCCGTTTTGCTTATTTTTGCTTTTTGTCGTTATTTTTTACTAAAACTCTTCAGCACTCATTTCTCCGCATAGTACCTGCTGGAAATTTTCAGCAAAAGAACCCTTGTAATTAGGATTGTCTAGTAAATGCATCGCCTTGGTAATTGCCGCTTCCGCGGTAAGGTCGTGTCCACTGATTGCTCCTACAGCACTGAATACATTACTGTTTTCGTACTTTCCAAAACTGATTCCTCCCGATACGCACTGACTCACTACCACGATGTCGGTACCCTGCTCTCTTAGTGTGCGCAACACCTTTTCCGATTTTGCACTGTGAAAAATAGTTCCCGATCCAAAAACCTGAAGGATTAATACCTTCACTTGAGGAAGTTTTAAAAGATAATCCATCGGCATACCTGGAAATATGCGCCAGAACAGAATATCAGAAGAGAGATGGTAGTCTACCCTAAATAATTCGTCCGTAGAATTCCGAAAAAGCGCTTCCTTATCCACATTTAAATGCACGCCGCTTTGACCTAGAATTTCGTAGTTAGGAGAACTGTACGCGTCAAAATACTCCGCCGAGTACTTAAGAGTACGGTTGGCCCGAAGAAGTTTGTATTCGAAGTAAATAGCTACCTCTTGCACTACCGCCTCATCGTGCTCATAGAGACTTGCATAGTAAAGACCGGTAAGAAAATTTTCCCTTGCGTCGGTACGCAAATCCCCAATAGGAAGCTGAGATCCGGTAAAAATTACCGGTTTACGGAGTCCTTTAAGCATGAAGCTTAATGCAGATGCACTGTAGGCCATAGTATCGGTTCCGTGGAGTACTAAAAAACCATCGTAGTGTGTATACTCCTCTTCTATAATGGTTGCGATTTGTTTCCATTCCTCAGGACCCATATCCGAAGAGTCTAGAGGTTCTGGAAAGGAACTAATTGCCACCTCGCATTCCAAAAGATTGATCTCTGGAATTTTTTTGGCAATGTGCTCAAAGTTGAAAGGTTTTAGACTTCCCGATACGTAGTCTTTTTCCATTCCTATCGTTCCACCGGTATAGATGAGTAGTACCTTGCGCTTCATGTACCCAAAAATACGTTAATTTGCAGCATCTGTACAATGCTATGAACCACCTTGAAGAAACATTTTCCTATTTAAGTACATTTCTTACCCCCAAAAGGCTACAAACCATCCTCGAGCATGCCGAAAAAAGCACAGACTATGTCCTTCCGGTACTGGAAGACGTGTACCAATTCCGCAATGCCGCTGCGGTGGTGCGCAGCGCCGAGGCCTGCGGAATCCACCGCGTACTAAGCCTGGAAAATAGAAATGTATTTGACCCCAACTTAACCGTCACCAAGGGAGCGGAAACATGGGTGGAAGTAGAGCGTATTGGTCAGGAGCTAGATCCTGTAGAAACCTTGAAGAAAAAAGGATATCAGATACTGGCAATATCACCGGAGCGGGACGCACTTGATCTTCCGGACATGCAAGTTACTGGACCTATGGCCCTATTCTTTGGAACGGAGAAAGAAGGAGTATCACAAAAGATCTTGGATGCAGCGGACTTAACCGTAAAAATTCCAATGTATGGCCTCACGCGAAGTTTCAATGTCTCGGTGGCTGCAGGAATTTGTTTTTACCAGCTGCGCGAAAAGCTAAGGCATTCGGAGCTGCCTTATCTGCTTTCGGAAGAAAAAAAACTCGAACTTAAAATACGTTGGGCAAAGAATTCCATCCCCAGTGGAGAGGCTATATTACGTGCCTACGCAGAAAATAACCACTAATCCAAGGACATGCGCTGGTAATTCCAGGCGGCCACATACAATCCAGCGGTCTCGGTTCGTAGCCTTTGGAAACCGAGAGAAATTCCTCCTACTCCTTTCTCTTGTAAAAGCGCAATTTCTCCAGCACTGAAATCACCTTCGGGTCCGATCAGAATAGTGATTTTCTCCAGTAAAGGCAAACCACTGAGCTCATGTCTCTCCAACTGATTGTTACAATGCGCTACAAAGGTGCGCCCTGGTATGATTGTTTCAATAAAACTTTTAAAAGAAATAAGCCCCTCCACTTCAGGAAAATAGACCCTACGGGACTGTTTACACGCCGCAATAGCCTGGCGCTGCAGTTTTTCAATGTTGATTTGCTTCCGCTCGGAATGATCGCACTGAATAAAAGTCACTTTATCCACTCCCATTTCGGTAGCCTTCTCAAGGAAAAATTCGGTTCGATCGATGTTTTTTGTTGGAGCAATTGCAAGGTGCAGTGCCGGCACAAATGGAAAGGGCTCCTTGCGAAGGGTAGTATGCTCTATTAGTGCTTTCTTTCCTTCTACTCTAAGAAGTCCACTTGCTATCTGCCCTTTACCGTCGGTAACTGCAATAGGGTCTCCCGAACCAAGGCGTAGGACCTTTAGTATATGCTGCTGTTCTTCAGGAGCGATACGCACCTCTGTGTCTATTTCACCAAAAAAAAGATTCATATCTATTTTGTAAAATCCTGTATAAGATCGTAGCGGGCGGCGGCGGAAACATCCAGATCACAAAATTCTCCCCGCTCGAATTTCAGACTTGCCACCATGGCTATCATTGCCGCATTGTCTGTGGTGTATTCAAATTTAGGGATGTAGGTATTCCATCCTAAAGTCTCTTCCCTTTTTTTCATCTCTGCGCGCAAAAACGAATTGGCTGAGACCCCTCCAGCAATAGCCACTTCTTTTACTCCTAATTCTTCCGATGCTTTTTCAAGCTTTACCATTAGTGAATCAATGATGGTCTTTTGCACCGAGGCACATAGGTCATAGATATTACTCTGAATGAACGTTGGGTCCTCTTTGAGCAGCTTCTGAATAAAATACAGAACGGATGTCTTTACCCCACTAAAGGAGTAGTCGTAGTTCTCCATCTTGGCTTTGGAAAACGAAAACCGTAGCGGATCGCCCTCTTTGGCCATTCTATCAATTATGGGTCCTGCCGGATAATCCAGCTGAAGGATCTTGCCAATCTTATCAAAGGCCTCTCCTGCGGCATCGTCAATAGTCTTGCCTATGATCTGCATCTGGAAATAGTCTTTAACCAAAACAATCATCGTATGTCCCCCGCTTACCGTCAGACACAAAAAAGGGAATTTTGGAGGCATAATATTTGCATCCTCGATGAAATGGGCTAGGATATGCGCCTGAAGGTGGTTCACCTCAATAAGAGGAACCTGTAGACTCATAGCCAGGGATTTGGCAAAAGACGTTCCCACCAGTAGAGATCCCAAGAGGCCAGGGCCTCTGGTAAAGCCTACTGCAGAAATGTCTTTTTGTTGTATATTTGCTTGAATAAGGGCCTTTGAAACTACAGGAATAATGTTTTGCTGATGGGCACGCGATGCCAATTCAGGAACTACTCCACCGTATTCGTTGTGCACCTGTTGGGTGGCTGCGATATTGGACAAGATCTTATTGCCCCGGATAACCGCTGCAGAGGTGTCGTCGCAGGACGACTCAATACCCAAAATTACTGTTGATTCGCTCATTAGAATGGCAAATTTAGATAATAATTACGAGAACGAAAATTCAAAGGAGCAAAACGAGTCCATCCCTAAAAAGGTGGGAAAGGCTGTAGAAGAAGCCAAAGAGCTCGCTAAGGATGCCATCGAAAACCCAGTTGAGGTTGCCGGGGAATTCGCCCAACAAGCTGGCAAGGACGTGACCAGTGTAAAATGGTGGATGAAACTCATCCTCTATGTATTCTGGATTGGCCTATCGCTGATTATCGCCATATTAATTGCCATTAATCTTAACGTAACCAAACAATGGGCTGCGCGAAAGGCTTTGGAGGTGTTAAATCAGGATTTTAAAGCCAAGATGACTACCCAGAGCATCCATGTGGACTACTTTGGCGATGTGACCGTCAAAGGACTTACTATAAAGGACTACAAAGGCATGGACTTTATAAAAGCACGGGAGTTTCGTGCCAATTCCGACTGGCTCTCACTACTGACCAATGTAGGAAAAAATAATGCACTTAGTTTTAATTCCTTGCAGCTCACCAATGCCGATGTGAAGGTAATTACCTACGAAGGCGACAGTATCTCCAATTTTGTGCGCTATCTAGATAATTTCCAGACAGGCAAACCCTCGGATCCCAACCGCCCTCCATTTCAGCTTAACTCGCGGGTGGAACTTGTGGATTCAAAAGTCTCGATCATAAACCGTAATAAAGCTGGGGATGAAGGGCGTTGGCTCGTTGCTACTGGCGTAAATCTCCTGGCTCCTGCCGTTAAGGTCAACGGCTCCAATGTGAGCGCGCAGGTAAATAACCTTTCGTTTACCACCACGCGTTACGGAAAGACCCATTATGTAGATACATTCTCCACTGAGATAGCCATGACTAAGGACTACCTGTCCTTAAAGGATCTCACCTTCAATACCAGCCACTCCCTTTTGCAGGGTGATTTAAAATTCAATCTTAACAACGGTTCCTGGCAAGACTTCGCAGATAAGGTGCGACTTGAAATAAACCTTATGCCTGGAAGTCAGCTTAGCGGCTATGATCTGGGCTATTTCATGACCTCGTGGGACAATCCAAGCACCATTAGTTTATCTGGAGAACTCTCCGGACCTCTCAATAATTTTTATCTGGAGGATTTCGTCATGGGTAACCGCAACGTAAACATTGCCACATCCACTATGCGCCTTCGAAATCTCTTGAAGGGAAATTTCCTGATTGAAACTAATAATGTCTCCACAGACTTCACCTACAGGGACTTAAAAGCCATGTTGCCGAGCTTCATCGCTCTTAAGATGAAGAATTTCGCGGACGATTTTGGACGCCTACGTTATACCGGAGCGCTACGGGTAACACCCCAGCAGATATACGTTCCACGGGCTCGTCTACTCACCGGGGTAGGTCAGGCACGCCTTCAAAATTTCTTTTTGGAAAATTACAGTTCTCCATCGCCCAAGTACCGTGGGTTTGCAGAAGTTAACGATCTGAATGCTGCAGTGATAACCAAGATGCCGCAGGTAGGACTTATTTCTGGCCGCATCAATTTCCAGGGACAGAGTTTTGATGTCAATCAAATGGTTATAAGGACCAAAGCCAGCATCGACCGGATCCAGATCCTAGGCCGTACCCTTACCAATCTGCAACTCGACGGACTGCTTAACAAAAAAACCTACGACGGTCTTATCCGAATCAGCGATCCTCAGGCTATGGCCCGGGTTGAAGGTCTGATAGACTTTAGAACGTCCGTGATCAAGGCAGACATCAATGCCGCCATTGAGCGGCTTAATCTGAGCTTTTTTACCGGCGCTTCTTCGCCACAAATTATCAGTGGAAACATAGACGGAAAAATATCCATGTCCAGCCTGAACGATCTACAACTTAACGCCGATGTAAGCGCACTTCGTTTCATGGCTTCAGGCAGTGACTACCAGATTCCCTCCGCAAACGTGAAGATTTATACCCAGGGGGGCGTACGTGTTGCAGAGGTGGATGCCCCAGGAGCTCTGCGCGGTAGAATTGCCGGTAATTACCGTCTTGGTGATTTGGCAGGTATGGTACAGAACGGTCTGGGCCGCATCCTTGTGGGACCAGCACCCCGGACCCTCTACAGAGGCCAAAGCTTTAATATGGAGTTTAGTGTGGAGCAAGGTCTGGCTAATTTTTTCTTACCCGATCTGAAGATACCCCAGGGCGCTCGCGTCTCAGGCTCGTACGAAGGCACCAGCAACAATCTGGTTTTAAATGTCGAAGCCGCTCAACTGGTATACCGCATGAAAAACAAGAAGCAGTATACCCAAGCAGAACAAGTGCTTTCCGATTTAGGAAGAGAGTACTCAATGGAAGACGTGTTTCAGCCGGATGAAAATGTCCTTGTGGACAATGTCGTGGTCCGGATCAATACAGCGGAACTCGACGAGCAAATCTTTGCACGTGTGGACCGTATACAACTTAACGAGCAAGTGGTAAGGGATTTGGTCCTTACCGGTAGAAATGAAAACAACCAACGCCTACATCTCTCTACCAATTTCCTTCATGGAACCAGGGAACAGGAGATTGCCCAGGAACTCAAATCCTATGCCATCAACCTGAATCAGACTACGAATTCCCGTGGAGACTACGTAGTACAATTTGAGCCAACCGAGATTAAAATCGGATCGGTAGCCTGGAGGGTGGATACTTCCCCAGAACTTGGCCATTCCATCACCTACCGTAAAGGCGAGAAAGACTTCTTTATCGAGAACCTGCGCCTCTATTCGGACGAGAGTTCGGTACTGCTTAAGCAAGCTACTTTCAAATCCGCAAAGGACTTCTTTGCTGAGGGCAGTGTACAAAATCTCCAGATTGCCAAACTTTTGGAAATGCAAACAGGAGGCAACAGCATGGATATCCAAGGAGTTGCTAATGGAGAGTTTGCTATACGTATGAACCAAAGCAATCTGGAACCGCTCATTGATCTTTCCATAGCAGGGATTACAATGAACGGCGAAGATATGGGCACAGTGATTCTTGAGGCCTCAAAGAGTGGCCGCGCCAACGTTTTTGACGTCAATGCGCGTGTGGAGTCTGCGGGAATCCTGGGAGGTAACAGTCTGCTTGTCCAGGGTACGGTCGATAACAATACTCCTACCCCTACCCTGGACATCCAGGCCGATATGAAAGATTTTGACCTGGCCTTCACACAAGAATTTGTAAAAGGGGTTTTTGGCAACATGCGTGGAAAAGCCAACGGCATACTCTCCATTTCCGGACCACTGAACAATATTGACTACAGCGGAGACATTGCACTGAGCGATTTTGGGATGCGGCTTAATTTCACGGGGGTAGACTACGAATTTGAAGATACCGTAATACCACTTTCCCGCGGCCTTGCCGTGCTCAACGAAGTACGCCTAAAAGACGGCCGCAGTAATTCTGGAGGCACCATCTCGGGGGTAATCCAGTTTGAGACGCTCGCTTCCATGGCAGTCAACCTCATCATGCGTGCCGACAACCTAATGGTACTCAATACGCAGCAAAAAGACTATGATCTGTTCTGGGGGCGGGTATACGGACAGGGTAACCTCTACGTTTCGGGACCGGTTTCAGGTCTTAGTATCGCAACCGATTTAAACGAACCTTTCCGCGCCCTTAACAACAGTGTCTTTACCTTCAATGCGGGCTCGACCTCGGGAGTGGATGAATTTAAAATGCTTAGGTTCCTAAAAGAAAACCAATCCGGTGAAATCGTCATTGAAGAACGGCCTGAGCGGGGTACCGGTATGGCATTGGATTTTAACATCGCAGTGGACAAAGGTACCACCGTAAACGTGATGCTCCCTGAGGATGTGGGTAGTATCACCGTGCGCGGGGCGGCCAATCCGCTACGCTTTAGAATGTTCCCCAACGGTAACATTACTATGAACGGCAGCTATATCGTTGATAATGGAACCTTCGTGTCACGAGCTATACTGGAACGCACCTTTCAGATAACCCGCGGCAGTAGCATGCGCTGGGACGGGGATGCTATGACACCTGCTCTGGACATCACCGCCAACTACATGCGCGCGGTGACTAATGCTGGTCAGTATCTGGGCGTAAGCACGCTCCCTCCGATCAATGTCCTTTTGGCCGTCAATATTACCGGTACGCTAAATGATCCTGAAATTGCCTTAGGACTAAGCGCGCCCGATTTGTCTTCCCAGTTGAAAGAAACTCTGTCCGGCAAGATGATGAATGAGGATGAGAAAGTAATCCAGTTCGGATCGGTTCTGGTGATGAACTCATTCAATGTAGCAAACAGCGGAGGATTTGATCTAGACGTAGGTAGCACGTTGGAGAGTTCCGGATACAATATTCTTTTCAAACAGCTGGGTTCGGTCTTTAATACGATAAGTAATGAGGTACAAGTCGATCTGAACTTTCTTAAGGGCGATCAGGCATCCAATACGGGAGACCGCGCGAACGCAAGCGTGAGCTTTGCGCTCTCGCCAAGAGTGACGGTGAAAACAGGTCTTGGTGTGCCGCTTTCCAGGGGTAGCGAAGGAACATCTTACAATTACCTCTCAGGTGAAGGAATCATTGAGTACGATTGGAGCAAAAAGAACGACGGTACCCGTCTTTTCAGAGCCTACAGTAAACCTTCAAACATTGGTCTTGTGGCCGGAAATGCCAATACCAGCGCGAACCAGTCCTACGGAGTGGGTGTTGTTTACAGTAAGAGTTTCAATACCATTTTCAAAAGAAAGAAGAAAAAACCAAAGGCGGACTCTACGGCTATAAAAATTGATTCCGCAAAAATTGATACAGTTAAATAGATAATTTATGACAATTATCACCTCGTCTGTTAAAACCTGTTAATATAACATCAGGATTTTTCATTATCAGTTTTTTTTGTAAATTTGCAAAAAAAACAAGTAAACCTTATTAATACAACAATCAAGATAATGAACTACCAACTAGACGAAATAGACAAGAAAATTCTGGACTTCCTTGTGGAGAATACCAGAATGCCTTTCACTGAGATTGCCAAGCAAATGGATGTTTCCGCAGGAACCATTCACGTTCGGGTAAAGAAAATGGAGGATGCGGGAATTATCCTGGGATCTTCCCTTACCATCGACTACGGCAAACTGGATTACCATTTTACCGCATTCATAGGAATTCTTCTCACCAAGAGCAACCGTACCCAGGACGTGTTAAAGGAACTGGCTGAGATTCCAAACGTAATTGAAGCGTCGGTAATTTCCGGCAAATACAATATCTTCTGTAAAGTGCGCGCCAAGAATACCGAAGATGCCAAACGCATCATTTACCAGATTGACGATATCCAGGACGTAATGCGTACTGAAAGTATGATTTCAATGGAGGAATATCTCTCGGACAAGAACCGACTAATCAAGGCGATTTCTATATAATCTGCCCTGTACGATACCAAGCGAGCACAGAACTTATGAGGGAATCTCATAAGTTTTGTGTATTTTTACACCATGGAAACTAACTACTTCAGAGGGGAATCTCCGGACAAAGGCTGGGGGTTTATTCTTGCCCTGGCAGCAATGCTTCTCTTTGCTGTAATGGGCGTAGGCGTCGATGCAGACGAACTTCTTCAGAGCAAGGAAAACCACATAGACATTCCGGGCTGGTATTTTTATCTAATCTTTGGAGTGGATCTACTGATCATACTTTCCATTGTCCTTATTTACCTCTACCGCAAGTCGGGAGTGCTACTGTTCCCTCTAGGTACTGCCCTGCATTTTTATTTCCATTTGTATTATCTCGACACGTTCCTCTACTCAGACGTCACATCGCTGTTTCTCTTTGTGGGTATCGGACTTTTAGTCATCCTTCCCAAATGGCAGTTTTTTAAAGGATTATGATGTTCTCCAAGGCGTGTGAATACGCAATCAAGTCTTCTGTCTACATTGGACAGCGTAGCCTGGCTCTGCAAAAAGTCAATGTTGGTGAGATTTCCCGGGCCGTCAGTGCTCCCGAGGCCTTCACGGCAAAGATCCTCCAACAACTCTGTAAGGCAGGAATCCTCGAGTCGGTCCGTGGAAAACAGGGTGGTTTTTATTTTCTCGAAGAAAAGCTGCACCATTTCAAGATCTATGATATCATCCGCGTAATAGACGGCGAAGGCATATTTTCGCGCTGTGGTTTAGGTCTTAGGGAATGTTCCAATAGCAACCCTTGCCCCGTGCATCAGGACTACAAGAGCGTTAGGGAAAACCTGTTTGCGATGGCGCAGAAATTTTCACTCTACGATCTGGCGCAAAAAACCGAACAGGGACTCTTCCGGCTAAAGGTGTAGTTTTTTTTATTTTTAATTCGGATAAATTTGTCTTATTTAAAACTTTGCGTATCTTTGCTAAGTAAAATAAAAGAAAAACAACAATGACACTTGACCAAACCATCGGAGAAATTGTAGCACAAGACTATAAGGCTGCTGCAGTATTTAAAAAATACGGTATCGACTTTTGCTGTAAAGGCAACCGCTCTATTGAAGAGGCGTGCGAAGGAAAGAAAATTTCCCCTTCCCACGTGTATCAAGACCTGGAAAAATTAAATCAGGTGCAGGGTGAAAACACCGACTACCAAAGCTGGCCCTTGGACCTACTCGCTCAGTATGTGGTAAGTATGCACCATAATTACGTACGTGAGAAAACCCCAGTCCTGCTTCAGTTCCTCAATAAAATCTGTAAGGTGCACGGAGCAAGACACCCTGAGCTATTTGAGGTATACGAGCTATTTGAAGAGTCCGCAAGGGATCTAGGAGAACACCTGGAAAAAGAAGAACAGATTCTTTTCCCATTCATCAAGACCTTAACAGAGGCTGAGCGCTCTGGAGCACCACTAGAGCAGGTACACTTCGGATCGGTTGAAAATCCCGTGGAGATGATGAAGCACGAGCACGCAGTCGAGGGAGAACGTTTTGCAAAGATTGCAGAGCTTACGAGCAATTACCAGTTCCCATCGGATGCATGCAGCACCTATCAGGTAGCATTCAAAATGCTCGAAGATTTTGAAAACGACCTGCATAAGCATATCCACCTAGAAAACAACATCCTCTTCCCAGGCGCCATCGCTTTGGAAGCCAAACTAAGAAACTAAATTCACTTCCATATTGTTTATTTCCTTAAAGGCCCTACGAACAGGGCCTTTTCCATTTCTCCCCTTCAACAAAAAAAGTGGCAGACCAAAGGGCCTACCACTTTATTGTTATAAGTTAAGCGCATGCTACATCCGTGCCATGACTCTTTTAACGGCCTGTTTCACGGCCTGAGAATCAATTCCGTACTTTTTCATTAGTTCTGCAGGCGTTGCCGACTCTCCAAACGTATCGTTGACCGCCACAAACTCCTGAGGCGTTGGCCTTCTGCGCGCCAGCATTCCGGCAATGCTTTCTCCCAGACCACCCAGATAGTTGTGCTCTTCACAACTCACGAGGCGATTTGTCTTCTCCACACTCTTTAAGATGATCTCCTCATCCAAAGGCTTAATGGTATGAATGTTTATCACCTCACAAGAAACACCTTCTTTCTCAAGTTCCTCGGCAGCTACCAGGGCTTCCCAAACCAAATGGCCGGTAGCCACAATGGTTACATCCGTTCCTTCCTGAAGAAGGATTCCTTTGCCTATTTCAAATTTCGTATCCTCAGGTAAAAACACCGGCACTGCAGGTCTTCCAAAGCGAAGATATACCGGACCCTGGTACTCGGCTATAGCAATAGTTGCAGCCTTGGTCTGGTTGTAATCGCAAGGATTAATAACCACCATTCCGGGAAGCATCTTCATCATTCCGATATCTTCCAACACCTGGTGGGTAGCACCGTCTTCCCCTAGGGTAAGACCCGCGTGGGAAGCACAAATTTTTACATTTTTTCCCGAGTATGCTATGGACTGACGGATTTGATCGTAAACTCTACTGGTAGAAAAGTTCGCGAATGTACCGGTAAAAGGAATCTTCCCGTTAATGGAAAGACCAGCCGCCACGCCCATCATGTTGGCCTCGGCAATCCCTACCTGATAGAACCGCTCGGGTGCGAGTTCAATGAACTTCTCCATTTTTAGTGACCCAATAAGGTCGGCACAAAGGGCCACTACATTGGGATTGGACTCAGCCAAATGCGCAAGTCCTGCTCCAAATCCACTGCGCGTATCTTTTTTCTCTGTGTAAGTATATTTCATTGTTTCTTTCGCTTAAGGTTAGTAGTCGCTTGGAGCCTCCAAATAAAGTTGTTTTAAACCAGATTCCAACTGCTCGTCGCTCGGTGCCTTACCATGCCATGCATGGGTACCCATCATATAATCCACGCCCTGACCCATCTCCGTGTGTAGGATCACCACTACAGGCTTACCCTGTCCTGTCATGCTCTTTGCCTTCTCCAAAATGGCTACCACTGCTTCAAGGTCGTTTCCGTTTTTCTCTTCCAAGACCTCCCATCCAAACGCATCGAGCTTGGCGTGCAGGTTCCCCAGACTCATTACATCGTCCACGTCTCCGTCGATCTGTCGGTTGTTGTAATCTATAGTGGAAATGAGATTGTCGATTTTATGGTGCGCTGCAAACATCAGAGCTTCCCAAATCTGCCCTTCCTGAAGCTCTCCATCACCGTGAAGGGAATAAACCAAAGACCCATCCCCATCGAGTTTCTTACCTAGCGCTGCTCCTGCAGCTACGGAAAGACCCTGACCAAGAGATCCGGAGGCAATCCGCACTCCGGGAAGTCCTTCGTGGGTGGTAGGATGCCCCTGCAGTCTGGAATCCAGTTTCCTAAAAGTACGGAGTTCATCCACTGGGAAGAAGCCAAACCGCGCGAGGGTAGAATAAAATACCGGCGAGATATGACCGTTGGATAAAAAGAACAGATCCTCTCCTTTCCCTTCCATGGAAAAAGGCAGATTGTAGTTCATAACCTTCCCATAGAGGGCGGTGAAGAATTCGGTACAGCCAAGACTTCCTCCTGGATGTCCGGAATTAACCGCATGGACCATTCTAAGAATGTCCCTTCGGATCTGTGTAGTAAGTGTTTTGAGCTCCTGAATACTTTTACTCATTATAGTGGTTTTACGTTGCTTGCGAATTTACAATTTTTTAGTGGTTCCATAAAAAACGTCCGAGGCTTTTTGGGCCGCGGACGAAAGTGTTCTATCTCGTATAAAGGGGCGCTGATTTATCCCTTATAAGCCAAAGGCCCAGGAACGTTATCAGACCGTTGATGAGAATAAGTTCGACCCCTATCTGATAACTGCTGACAGAGGAAACCCAGGTATTAAACAAATAGGTGAGCACTGGGGCTATGAGAGTGACAGCCAGTATGGCGCCTTTTCTTACGATCTGCTGACGGGTTAGGATACCAAAGGCGAACAGTCCTAGCAGCGGGCCGTAGGTGTATCCGGCCACCTCCATGATCAGATAGACAATCGACTTGTCGTTAATAGCTTTAAAAACCATGATCAGAATAAAAAATACTACGGTAAAGATCAGATGCACCTTCATACGCGCTGCCTTCTTTTGTTTTTCGGTCCGGGTGGTATCCTCGTTGAGTCTAAGAAGGTCCACACAGTACGAACTGGTCACAGCGGTCAGTGCACCGTCGGCAGAAGGAAACAGTGCCGAGATAAGTCCAATAAGGAAAATAATGGAAATCCCCAGAGGAAGGTACCCTTGAAGCGAAAGCGCAGGGAAGAGATCATCCCCCATAATGTTGGTAATGGTACCCTCGGTGCCTACAAAGCCAAACGCATTGGTTATGGTTTGTTTTCCTTCGATCACTTGTACTAAATGACCGTATACTGCCCCGTTCTCCATAGCGAACAAATAGAGCAGTCCTCCCAGAAAAAGAAAGGCAAAATTCACTAGCAGGAGCGTTGCGGCAAAGGTGAGCATGTTTTTCATGGAATTCCGAAGATTATCCACCGAAATATTCTTTTGCATCATCTCTTGATCAAGCCCCGTCATGGCAATAGTAATAAACATACCCCCCAGTACCGTCTTTAAGAAGAAGGTCTTGGAATTGTAGTCGGTATTAATTAGGTGGGTATACTGTTTTTCCGAAAGTACCGCATAGGCCTCACTCATAGAAAGGTCCAGACTGGAAAGAATGAATACAATACAGGCCACCAGCGAAAGGATCATAAAGGAGGTTTGCAGGGTATCGGTAATGACTATGGTTTTTACCCCACCCTCAAAGGTATAGAGAAGAACCATGAGAAGAATCACCCCCGCCGTCACAAAGAAGGGTACTCCCAGACTCTCTAACAAAAAGATTTGCAGGACGTTTACTACCAGATAGAGTCTTGCCGTAGCACCTATAGAGCGTGAGATGATAAAAAACACCGAACCAATCTTATGCGCTTCGACATTGAACCTGCGCCCAAGGTAGGTATAGATGGAAGTCAGGTTCATGCGGTAGTAAAGCGGAAGCAGCACGAAGGCAACAATAAAGTACCCGAGGAAAAAACCCACCACCATCATATAATACTCAAATCCACCAAAGGGATTCTCACCCGCAGTCATCTTACCTACCGTACCGGGGACCGAAATGAACGTGACCCCACTTAAGGAGGTACCGATCATACCAAAGGCTACGAGCCACCATTTGCTTTTCTTGTTCCCAATAAAGAACGATTGGTTGTCAGAATTTCGGGACGTAAAGTAGGCTATGACCAGCAGTCCAATGAAATAAACAAATACAAACAGGAGCAGAATGGTCGCTGAATTCATTTAACAAAAATTTAATTTCGCAAATATAGTTTTTTCAGACCAATAGCTTCCGGTCGCTTTCTTGAGAAAACAACATTCTTCTACAGCCCCTCGCAAAAGGCTAGTGCACTCCCCTACCGCTGGAGAGTATAAACTCCCGGAGTTTCTTGATGTTGCCCACCATCCAGAGAATATCTCCTGAGCGAAGCACAACGGAAGATTCGGGATTAAGAATACGTTCTCCCTCTCGTTCTATTCCTACCACCTGACTAAGTAGTTCTTCTCTAATTTTACTCTCTCGGATGCTTTTTCCGATGTATTTACAATCCCCATCGATAAGGATCTTTTTAAGGGCAATATCGTCTACATCAAACTCCACAATCTCTTCCTCGCGCTCATCAAAGACGGATTTAAAATTCTGAAACTGCTCGTCGGTTCCTAATATGCCGACCTTGTCGTACGGAAGCAAACGGTTACTGCGCCCGGGAAGAGAAATGAGGTTTTCTCCCCGTTTAATGTATACTACATTGATACCATAGGTTTCTTTCCAGCGAAGCTCCATAAGGGGCACACCGACATACTTTGCCAAGGGGTCGACTTCCATCACCGCAATATGGGCGTCCCAGGCTTTGAGTTTCTCCTTGAATTCTTGATTTTTGACCCCAATATCCACCGCCGTTTTGTTGTCCTGGTAAAAGGCAGTCTCTCGCTCATGGAAATTGGAAAGAAACTGCGCCTCAATCCGTTGGTATACCGCCTGAATCTTCTTAGAGAAAATCCATAACAGAAGTACTACCAATGGAAGGGCAAAGAGTATGGCGTATTTGGTAGAAGTGATCTGGTCTATAAACAGTCCTATAAGGAATGTCCCTAACAGGAAACGCACGATATTCAAGGCTACGATTACTGTCTCGCTTAGCGAAGTGTTTTCTGCTGATTTAGGCTGCTTGGTAAGAATAGCCCATAGAAAGGGCGCCGAAACCACTGTAGCAAGTAGGATGACCACAGCGTTTCGGTAGAGTGTATTTTCGATGGCACCACTAATAAGGGGCGTAATAAAGAAATTAAAAAGCAGGATAATTGCTATTAGCACTATGGTATTTACCACAAGGATGCGCAAATATTCCTTGGTAACATGCTGCCATCTGGGATTGGCGCTTATTTTATCGGTTTCCAGAGAGTAGTTATCGATGCGTTGCACAAAGCGCTCGGGCAGATTTCTTCGTAGCCATTCGTAGAAAGGATCGGCCAGACGTATCATATACGGCGTAGTAAAGGTGGTGATGGCCGAAACCCCGACCGCTACCGGAAATAAAAACTCGGAGATTACCCCCAAGGAAAGCCCCAGAGTCGCCACAATGAAAGCAAATTCTCCAATCTGAGCCATACTCATTCCCACCTGGATGGACTGTTTTAGAGGTTGGCCTGCGATGGCGGCACCCAGGGCGCTGAAAAAGAACTTACCGAAAAGGGTAAGGGCTGTTATGGCAAGGATGGGACCGGCATATTCCACCATCGCCGAGGGATCTATCATCATTCCTACCGACACAAAAAACACAGTGCCAAAGAGCTGTTTCAGGGGTTTGGTCACGTGCTCCACTTTTTCGGCCATCGTTGTCTCGGCAATGATCGAACCCATCACAAAGGCACCTAGTTCGGCAGAGAACCCCACCTGCGTTGCCAGAATTACCATTCCGAAACAGAGTCCTACCGCAAAAATTAGAGTGGTTTCTTCATCGAAAAGCTTGCGGGTTCTTTTTAAAAAGCTTGGAAGCAAATAGATTCCTACCAAAAACCAGAGGATAAGAAAGAAGGCAAGCTTCAGTACTGTGAAGAGAATCTCAGAGCCTTCTATCTGTTGGGTCACTGCAATGGTGGAAAGAAGTACCATTAAGAGGATGACAATAATGTCTTCCACTATGAGCACTCCGAAAACAATCTGGGCAAACTGCCTGGTTTTCATATTGAGCTCATCGAATGCTTTAAGGATGATGGTGGTGGAAGAACTGGCCAGCATACCTCCTAAGAACAAGCTGTCCATTTTATTCCACCCCAAAAGGTAGCCTGTAAGATACCCCCCTAGACCAATGAAAATAATCTCCACTACTGCGGTAATGGACGCGGAACCTCCTACCGTCATGAGTTTCTTGAAGGAAAACTCCAGTCCCAGACTAAAGAGCAGCATAATCACACCGATCTCCGCTAGTGTATCGATATTCTTTTCGTCCACTACGGTGGGAACCATTTGAAAATGGGGACCAACCAAAAACCCTGCTATGATATAACCAAGTACCAGCGGCTGCTTGATACGTCGAAAAAGCAGCGTTACAAAAGCCCCCACAATAAGAATAAGGGCAAGGTCGGTAATGAGTGCCGGAAGATGTGCCATAGAACGTAGGTTTTGATTTTTGCTGGAAACGTAGACTTAAAAAGACCGTTTCTTCAAAATTACGGTTATTTTTTTGCAAATCAAATCCTACATGGTACCGTCTTTACTCCACCAGCAGATCCTTCCATTGCTCATGACGAGCCATAGTCTTGGCCGCATAAGGGCAAAGAGCCCTAACTTTAAGTCCCTGCGACTTGGCAAAGTTAGAAGCAGCCTCTACCAGCTCCTTGGCATATCCGTTTCCAGAATGACTGGAATCCACTTCGGTGTGGTCAATAATAGCCACTCCTTCTTGGTCCTTACGGTAGGTGATCTCTCCAATTTTCTCTCCTTCGAGTAGCAGATGGAACGCGCCGCTATTTTCGTTTTGCTTGTGACTAATTTCTTTCATAGGGTTTTATTTTGTGAAAAGTAAATTTACGATATTCTCTACGATAGAGGGATTACCCTAGTTTTGCAATAGCTTCGCGTACGCGTGGTACCACCTCCGTGGCGTAGAGTTCAATGGAGCGCATGGTGAGTTCATGTGGAACAAATCCTAAAGAGGCCTGTGCCAGATAACGGGTAAATCCAAACAGACGGTACTCCTCTACAATGCGCTTTACCACAGTGTCTACGCTTCCCACAATAAGCGCTCCCCCCGGCGCGCGCATATAGTCGTACTGTTGACGGGTCATTGGCATCCATCCCCTGTCCTTTCCTACACGGTCCATCATCTGGGCGTAATAGGGAAAGAAGGCATCAGAAATCTGCTGGTCACTTTCTCCTATAAACACATGGTTATTTATTCCCACCTGAATTTGGTCCTGCGGTAAACCTTCCGCCAAGGCGTGCTTTCTGTAATGTGCTATGAAAGGAACAAAATTATCAGCGCGTCCTCCAATGATGGCAAGCATCAAGGGAAGCCGGTGGCGCGCGGCGCGCACCGCCGAATCGGGACTGCCCCCTGCTGCGATCCACACGGGAAGCGCACCTTTCACGGCTCTAGGAAAAACGCCCTGACCTTGCAGCGAAGCTCTGGTGGTTCCTTTCCAGGTAGCAAACGGCTCACTATTTATCTTAAGCAGTAGATCCAGTTTTTCCTCGAAAAGTGTATGGTATTTTTCAATTGGATAGCCAAAAAGAGGGAAGCTCTCGGTAAAGGAGCCCCTACCGGCCATTATCTCCGCCCTTCCGCCAGATAAAAGATCCACCGTGGCAAACTGCTGATAGAGTCTCACGGGATCTTCACTGGAAAGTACGCTTACCGCACTGGTGAGCTTGATGTTTTTGGTCAGCACTGCGGCGGCGGCAAGCACCGTAGCGGGGGAAGATACGGCATAGTCGTCCCTGTGGTGTTCGCCTACACCAAAAACATCCACACCCAAGCGATCGGCAAGAGTAATCTCTTCCATCAAGTCGACGAGCCGCTTCTGAGCATTTAGGCCTTTGGAAAGGTCGCTCTCAGGTGCCATATCGGCAAAGGTCATAAGACCAAATTCTATTGTATTCATTTTTCTTCTTCTTGAAAGATGTGTTTTTTTATATAGTAAAGGTACGGTTTATGCGTATGCTGCGAATTGATCTAGGATAACAAATGACTCGTCTCAGGTTATTAAGCATGCGTTTTTAGGTTCTCCCCATCCAGGCTGTGCAAGCGGCGAAATACATTTCCCATCACTACCGTTAAAACTCCTACCGACAGGAAGGTATAGCGAAATGCCCGGTGCAGACCCTGGGGGTCGTCTCCACTTTGCGCTTGGAAAAGCCTTAACACAAGTAATCCGAAGGCAATGCCAAATCCGATGGCCAGCTGCTGGTTTACCGCCAGAAGGGAATTCCCACTGGATGTATGGCTTTCCCTTAAGTCGGCCAGGGCGATGGTATTCATCGAAGTAAACTGAATGGAATTAAAAAAGCCTAGTAAAGCAATTATCGGAACAAACCAATAGATGGAACTCGAGAGCCCGGGTAGGGCAAGAGACATGATAAGTACCCCGATGATAGTGGTATTTACCCGCAGCGTCCGTCTGTACCCTATGCGGTCGAGTATACCTACTACGGCCGTCTTTCCAAACATAGCAGTAAGGGCCATGGGAGCAATAATCCAACCGGATACCACGGCGCTGCGCCCGTAGGCAAGCTGTATGAGAAGAGGTAGCAGTAGCGGCAAGGCAGAAATCCCCAGACGGGTTGCCAGATTCCCGACTATCCCTACGCGGAAGGTTCGGATAAGAAATAAATTAAGCGGAAACAGGGGTTTTTCCACACGCCTGGCGTGGCGGTAGTAGTAATAGACCATTAGAAAGCCTAGAAACAGCACAAGCAGCACGGGGGTAGTATTCTTCACGCTGGCAAAAAGCTCTAAGGCAATGGAAAGAAGCAGGGAAGCTGCTCCGAAGATAAGGAACCCTTTAAGGTCAAAAAGGTAATTAGTGGCTTTGAAATCCGGCATATACTTAAGCCCCAGTACTACCCCTACCAGTGCAATGGGAATATTGATATAGAATATCCAATGCCAGGAAAAATAATCTACGAAGTACCCCCCAATGACAGGACCCATCACAGGTCCAATGAGGGCCGGTACTACCGCATAGTTGAGGGCCTTAAGGAGTTCGTTCTTGTCAAAGGTACGTATCAGAGCAAGCCTTCCCACAGGAGTCATTAACGAACCACCTAAACCCTGCAGTACCCTGGAGAGCACCAACTGGTTAAGGTTTTGAGAAAGGCCACAAAAGAGCGAGCCCAGAGCGAAGAGTATCAAGGAAAACACAAAGACCCTTCGTGTACCGAAACGGTCGGCCAGATAGCCGCTAACGGGCATAAAAATAGCCAGGGTAAGCACATAGCTTATTATCGCGTTCTGCATATGCAGGGGCGATTCACCCAGGTCCTGGGCAATAGCATTGAGAGAAGTGTTGAGAATGGTAGAATCCAGCATCTGCATAAAGATGGCCGTGGCCAAAATCAGAGGCAGAATTTTCTTGGTCGTGGAAAATTCTTGGGTTGAAGGCGCCATAGCCTAGTTTGCATCAAAAATCAAACCTTTCCCACCGGGCATGCAAAGGAATTTCCTTACCCGTTAGCAAATGGTCGGAAAGGACCTGTGCATACCATGCGCCATTTAAAAGCCCCCGCGCGCCCAGTCCGTTAAATACATAGAAGTTGGGGTACTCTTTACTGGCTCCTAAAAGAGGTCTTCGATCGCGCACGGTAGGGCGAAATCCAAACCCCACTTCCTCTACGGAAAAATCCTGCGCATAAAATTCTTTCAGCCCCTCAGTGAGTTGTCCGACTGCCTTCTCATCGATTTTTTCCATGCGCTCGGTCCTATCGTAGGTGCCCCCGTAGTAGTGGTACCCCTCCGACAAAGGGAAAAGAAAGTGCTTTTTCTTCACCAGTAAATCAACCGGACTATCCAGCCGCACCTTGAGATGGTGCCCCTTGTTGGGATGGATGTGTAAATTCGGAAAGAAAGGATTTAAGGCTCCGTGGTGGCCCTGAGCAAATACCAGGTTAGTAAAATATACGTCCTTGTAGCAGCTCTGGTCGGCATGTAGCTCATCGTAGGAAAAATGCTCGCAAAAGAGCATGTCCCGGGAGCCAAGGACTACTTCCATGGCAAAAAAGAAAGCCTCCACATCCACGCGAAACGAATGCAAGACTTTGCCCGAGCCATGGGGATTCAAAACGCCTGGAAGTTGTATTATTTCCTCAGATAAAAAAGTGCTAAGAGGCTCCTGCGTGGCCTTTTCAAGCCAGAGCGTTTTTTCCCGCGCATCGTGGAATATGCGATGCAGCGGCTGCTCTACAATTGTATCCACGCCGGAGAGTTCCAAAAGGTAGGACAGCACGCTACGGAGTTTTTCTATCTGCGGCAAGGCATTGTCAAAGGTGGTGAACTTCTTTAGTACCACGGGATTCACCATTCCAGCCGATACACGGGAGGCCCCTTTGCGCTGCTCGGAATACAGCGCTACGGTCTTGCCCTTTGCCAGAAGCTCCAAAGAAAGAAACATGGCAGCAAAACCGTCCCCAACAATAAGTGTGTCCACTTTTTTCATAAGCAAATAAAAAAACCTGGGTAAAGTTACCCAGGTCCTTCGTACTGGCAAAATGGATTGCCCTAAATTATCTCATGATTTATTCCACGGTGACACTCTTGGCCAAATTTCTTGGCTGGTCCACGTTTGCTCCGCGGTATACAGCTATATAGTACGAGAGAAGCTGCAACGGAACGGCGGCGATGATTGGTGAGAAGCACTCGGAAGTGTCCGGAATCTCAATCACATGGTCGGCCATAGAAGCCACCTGTTCGTCCCCGTCATTCACCACGGCAATCACCTGACCCTTACGGGCTTTAATCTCCTGTACGTTACTTACAATCTTGTCGTAGTGTCCACGCTTTGGTGCAATAATGACAATAGGCATGTTTTCATCAATCAGGGCAATTGGGCCGTGTTTCATTTCGGCCGCCGGATACCCCTCGGCATGTATATAGGAAATTTCCTTTAGCTTAAGAGCCCCTTCCAAAGCAGACGGATAGTTGTATCCTCTTCCCAGGTATAGGAAATTCGTTGCATCGATATAATTCTTGGCAATTTCCTTTACATGTTCGTTGGTGGAATCCAGTACTTCCTGAACTTTATTAGGCAGCTGGTCGAGCTCGGTTATTAGCTTCATGAATTCCTGATTGCTCAAATGACCGTTGTGTTTCCCTAGCTTAAGGGCTATAAGGGATAGAATGGTCAGCTGGGCAGTAAATGCTTTTGTGGAGGCCACTCCAATCTCCGGACCTGCGTGGGTGTACGACCCCGCATCGGTTATGCGTGCGATGGAGGAATCCACCACATTACAGATTCCGTAAATAAAGGCACCTCTCTCTTTGGCAAGTTTCAGTGCTGCCATTGTATCGGCCGTTTCACCGGATTGGGAAATGGCAATCACCACGTCTTTTTCAGAAAGGATGGGATTACGGTAACGGAACTCGGAGGCGTATTCCACTTCCACAGGAATCCTAGCAAACTCCTCGATCAGGTATTCCCCAATCAGACCCGCATGCCACGAGGTTCCACAGGCAATGATGATAATGCGGCTCGCGTTGGTGAGACGTTCCTGGTGGTCCCAGATACCGGCCATCTTTATAATGCCTTCCTCCACCAGAAGTCTTCCGCGCATGGTATCCAAAATAGATTTTGGCTGCTCGAAGATTTCCTTCAGCATAAAGTGCTCGTAGCCTCCTTTTTCAATCTGCTCCAAGGATAACTTCAGCTGCTGTACTTCCGGGATTATTACCGAGTTGTCCACTATGGTACGTATTTCCACGCCCTTTTCGAGGGAGATAGTAGCCATGTGCCCCTCTTCAAGGTAAATGGCCTCTTTGGTGAATTCCACAAAAGGAGAAGCATCCGAGGCGATGAAATATTCCTTGGTACCAAGACCAATGGCCAGTGGTGAACCCAGGCGCGCCACAACCAGAAGTCCAGGATAATCGTCGTGCATCACCGTGATAGCATACGCACCGTAGACTTCATTAAGGGCAAAACGCACTGCAGTAGGAAAATCAAAATCGCGGTTGATCTCCATGAAGTATTCAATCAGATTGACCAGAACCTCAGTATCGGTCTCACTTTGGAAACTGTAGCCTTTTTCCAAAAGCATGGTCTTGATTGTATCGTAGTTTTCAATGATCCCGTTGTGCACCAAGGCAATCTTTCCACTGTTGGAAATATGGGGGTGGGAATTTCTATCACTAGGCACCCCATGGGTTGCCCAGCGGGTATGGCCCATTCCTACGTGGGCTGTTTTGTCAAGCTCTGTAGAGACCTGTACTAAATCGTCTACCTTACCTTTGGTCTTTGCGACCTGGAAAGATCCACCTGGAGTGTCCAGTACAATTCCTGCGCTGTCGTACCCACGGTATTCCAGTCTTCTAAGTCCGTTAATTACAATGTTGTAGGCATCCTGAAAGCCTGTATATCCAACGATTCCACACATAGTTATTATAGTTTTTTTGATGAATAAATAATCTGCAGCTGGCTTCTGCGCGAACTGCCGTCACTTCCTACCAGAAGGATCCGGTGTGGCGTATAGGCACGGGTCGTGGCGCTAGGTCCTACGTAGTTACCCGTCGAGGCATTGATCTCATACGTACCCACCGAAAGTGCTATATCGCCAATAGTCTCTGACTTTTCAATTACGTCTTTAAGAGTCTGTGTAATGGTCAACTCGTAGTATGCTGACGTCTTGGTCAGATCGTAGCCCTGTACCAGTTTGAACTGACTGTTGAGCGGGGTGAAGGCCGAGAGGTCTTTGAGGAATTCCGAAAGGTTCATCTTCCTTAGGTTTGGATCGTACGGGGACGCCACAAAGCCTGAAGGCTTCTCGAAGGCCTCACTCCAGGTGGGATCCGAGAACAGACGTACCTTGGCAGAAAGAATATTAATTTGCTTGGTTTTGAACAGTTCCCTTAGCTGGGCAACCGTCGATGCAGGAATGCGAACGCCCAGAGAAGGTCCTCCCATACCCTGCGCATAGAGAAGGGGATCTCCAGACTGCACGTTATCGGAAAGATTCTCGGACACAGCCTGTGAAGGAGTTCCACTGCGGTCAAATTCAATCTGTGAGAACTTGGCATTTCCGCTGCCTAAGGAAATAGCAAACGTAGCAGGCGTGGCCGTGGTAGTACCATTAGCGGTCACATCCCTTTTATAATATACTACAATTTGGGTTTCCGCAGGTGAGAACTGCATGATAAATCCATCATTCTCTACGGTAGAGATCCGGATTCCTTTAAAATAACGGATGAAACTTGCGGCATCAGAGAGCTCGCTTTGTCCCTTTTTTGCTATGATCTTGTTTTGGAAAAAAGTCTTGTCCAAAGGTATGCGCAGGCGCGCATCCCGGGTAAAGAGATCCGTGTTGTCCGAATCCTTTGTCACTTTGATACTCGATACCTTGGAACTTATCTTTTTGGAGCCCAAAAGGGTCGAGGTGGTCACCTGACGGTTGGAATACACCGGATCGCTGGCCGCTCCAAGGAATTCGTCCACTTCGTGCACATTAAGCGTGATCTGCGCCTCATCCCTCCCGTAGACATTGATTGGATAGGTGGTTACCACTTTCTTAGCCGGAACGTTTCCATCCGGAAAGATATAATTTTCATCGGTAGTAACTTTCGAGGAGTCTGCAGGATACAAAGGTCGTAGTTCTAGTACCACCGAATCCACCACGGGATTGGTTCCAAAATCAGGATTGTAGGAAGAAAGGCGTGCCTGGGAGACGTGGTGTACTTTCTGGGTTCCAAAAACCCCTTCACGAAACGCTCCTATGTTCGCAGTGGAAATGCGGCTTGCATCGGTACGGATGGTATCTGCGTTAGAAATATTGTACGCCGTGATGTCGTAGCTCTGGCGGGTTCCCTGTGCGGCCGTCTGGTCAAAGAACTGCGCACCTAGATCGTCGGCTTCCGCCTCGCAGCTATACATAAAGAAACTTCCACTTAAAGCCAAAAGGGAAGTTTTTAAAATACTTTTGATATTTTTAGTCATTGAATGTTCTGATAAATTAATAAACTTGGTCGATGGCCTCAGGTTCTACAAAATCGCCTTTTTCGGCTGAGGAAGCAGTGTAGGCTTCATCCAGTTCCTTTTCCAGAAACTCATCGCCTTTAAGTACCAGATCGCTGTAGGCCATACTGTCAATAAGGAACTGCTGTGCGGAAGGATTCTCCGCTACCTTTAGTCCCGAAATCTGGTCAAATTCCAGCACCTGTGCTATAGAGGAATTCAAAGGAAGATCCGGTTCGTTGTAGAGCGAAAGTATTAGCTTGGTATTCTTAAAATAGTAGTCGTTTTTGTAAAAAGTCTTCAGGTAAATCGGAATCAGGGACGACATCCACCCATTGATGTGGATAACATCGGGTACCCAGTTAAGCTTCTTGATGGTCTCGATCACCCCACGGGCAAAGAATACAGCCCTTTCGCCGTTGTCTTGAAAAATCTCTCCACTGTCCTCTTGGTAGTAAGCCTTTCTCTTAAAGTACTCCTCGTTGTCAATGAAATACACCTGAAGCCTTTCTCCTGGCAAGGAGGCCACCTTGATGATAAGGGGCTGGTCCAAATCGTTGATAATAATGTTCATCCCGGAAAGACGGATCACTTCATGGAGTTGGAACTTTCTTTCGCTAATGAGTCCGAAACGTGGCATAAATACCCGCACATCATTACCTTCCTGGTGCATTTTCAGAGCCATTTTGCTCACCGTCGCCGCCATACTGCTTTCCTCTTGGTAAGGATACATCTCGGTGGTAACGTATAAAATTTTTTGATTCGGCATAATTCTTTTTCTTATCTTTTCGAAAGATATAATGTATGCAAAATTACAAAATTTTCAGCTAATAAAATTTTATTAACATTTTTTATGAAAGCCCATCAATAAAATGAATTTAGAGAACGGGCACCATTAATTTATTTAATTATTTTTGCCCCCAGAAACCTTTAAGAAACTCTATGGAGATACTTCGCAGTAAAGAGGCCCTTCGCGCCTATATCGAGAGAAACAGAGAGATGGGAAAGATCATCGGCTTTGCACCTACCATGGGGGCGCTCCACGATGGGCACCTCTCCCTTTTTGCCGCCGCACGAAAAGAAAACAATCTGGTGGTGGCCTCCATCTTTATCAATCCCACACAGTTCAATAATCCGGCGGACCTGCATAACTATCCACGCACTATGGAGGCCGACATTCAGCTCCTACAAAGCACCGGAGATGTGGACGCCCTGTATATTCCGGCCGTATCGGATATGTATCCCCATGGGACCAAAAGCAAGTCCTATGATTTTGGGGGACTCGAAAACCAGATGGAAGGCCGGTTCCGCACGGGCCATTTTGACGGCGTAGGAACCGTCGTGGAGGAACTGTTCCTGCAGGTTCGCCCCGACAACGCGTATTTTGGAGAGAAGGACTACCAGCAGCTGCGTATCATCGAGCATTTGAGCCAGTCCAAGAAAATGGGAATAAAAATCCATCCCGTACCCATTATGCGGGAGAAAAATGGCCTTGCCATGAGTTCACGAAACGAGCGTCTTTCCTCAGAGGTCCGTCAGGCCGCAGGCATGATCTACCAAACCCTTCAGCGGGTGGACGAATGGTTTCGCGTCCTGAGTATTGAGGAAATCAAAAAGCGTGTGGAGGATATTTTTGCTAAAGAAAAATACTTTAATCTGGAATATTTTGTGATTGCCGACGAGCAGACCCTCGAGGAAACGGACTTCTTTTACAAAGACCGCAGCTACCGGGCATTCATTGCCGTCTACGCAGGAGAGATCCGATTGATAGACAACAAGCATCTGGAATAAAAATCAGTAGCCTTCCCAAGGGAAGGCTACCGAACACCAAATCACAAAATATTAATATGAAAAAAATTTACTTTTCAGCAAATTTCGTGACCTGGCTGGGATTCGAACCCAGGACCCATACATTAAAAGTGTATTGCTCTACCAGCTGAGCTACCAGGTCTAAAAGCGTCTTTCCAATTACTTTTCCAGTGCGCTTTAGAATGTTTTCTTAAGTGCCTGCGACTGGACTCGAACCAGCACATCCATAGGAAACCACCCCCTCAAGATGGCGTGTCTACCAATTTCACCACGCAGGCAAAAAAAAGCCGTACTAACTACGGTTTTTTCTTGGAAGTGACCTGGCTGGGATTCGAACCCAGGACCCATACATTAAAAGTGTATTGCTCTACCAGCTGAGCTACCAGGTCGGCCACTTTACCTCACAGATTTCTCTGTTAAAAAGTGGTGCAAAGATAAGTGTTTTTTTAAAAACTCAAAATTTTTTTGGACATTTGTTAAAAATAAAATCATGGTTGTTTCCCTTGTGGGCTACATGGGTAGCGGTAAATCACACATTTCCAAATTACTAAGCAATCGCCTTGGAATTCCAGCATTGGATTTGGACGAAATAATTGCCCAGAGCACCGGGTATAGCACTACGCAGTACTTTGAAAAATTCGGTGAGCTCTCTTTCCGTAAACAGGAACGAGCCGTACTGCTCGAAACTCTCCAATCCAAAGAAGACCTGGTGCTAAGTTTGGGAGGAGGCACTCCCGTATACTACGACAATATGGATCAGATCTTAAAATTCTCCACCTGCATCTACCTACGCGCCGCAGTAGGCACCCTTAACTCGCGGCTACTATCAGAGAGAAGCTCTAGGCCCCTTTTGGCGCGAATCCCTGAGCAGGACCTTGCTGAATTCATTGCCAAGCATCTTTTTGAGCGCTCGCCTACCTATTCCAGGGCGCACCATACGGTTTCCACGGACCTACAGACCCCGGAGCAGACCACAGAGCAGATTCTTAGTCTTGTGGATCTTGTTCCCCGCTAAAAAACGACTCCCAGTAGTCCTCACCCAAATTCTCCTCTCCAATGATGCCGGGCGAGGGCGCCGTAAAATCCTCGATTTCCCTGCGGTCTTTCTTTGTGGGACGCCCCTCTCCAAGAGCCCGGTAGTACCCCTGCTCCATACGGCGTAACTTAAGAGTCTCGTACTGTAAGGGATCGGTAAGATCCTTTGCATAGTCTGCCACAAGCTTGGCCCCCACTCTACTTTTGGGAACCCCCAGCACCTTGATCTGGTAGTTGATCTGGTTCTTGCGCACCTGAAGAATCTCCCCCTCTTTCACTTCCTTGGAAGCCTTCACTGTGCGGCCCTCCACACTAACCCGTCCCTTCTTGATTTCCTCAGCCGCCAAGGTCCTTGTTTTATACAAACGGATGCTCCAGAGGTATTTATCTATTCTCATATTTTTTTATACTTTTGCCTAACCGTAAAATTAACGAAATAAATGAAAAAAACCTTCATATATGCCCTGGCCGCAGCCGTGAGTTTCGCCGCTTGTTCGGACGATGACTTTCAGGATCCCTATGCCATTCCTGAGGTAGAGAACATCGCTACGCAAAATTCTAACGACGACAAAGCCATTGAGATGTTCCTGCAGGACAACTACCTCAACTCCAAGGGTAAGATCACTTCGTTTAGTGGCACCACTACTGCCGACGACAACGAAATCAAGCTCGCTGACATGGCCATGGAAAAACTACCTTCCGGAGTGATTGTCATCATGCGTCCTGGAGCGCAGCCCGACCCAGGTGTGGCTGTGGGAGCTACCGACAAACTACGCCTGATGCAGTACACCCTTTCTTATCTTTCGGTGGACGAATCGGGCCTTAAGCTCTCCTCCCCGTATCCTTTTTCCAACAACGTAGAGGGCTCGGGCGTTCCGGATTCCGATCCTCTCTATTACTATGCACCACAGAGTGTACTGGATGAGAGTAAGAAATCCCGCTCGTTTTACGAGATTGAAGGGTTCCAGGAGGGAATAAGGAAATTCAAGAGTTTTACCAAGAGTAATGAAGAGAACTATAATCTGCAAGGGGTGATCATCGTACCTTCCCGCGCGGCATTTGCGCGCGACGAACACTATTCGTACGGAGGCCTTAACTGGAGAAACCGCACCTTTGTCTTTAATTTTCAGCTCTACGGATCCGAGCCAAGGTAACTCTGGTCCGATGCCCAATAAAAAAAGAACCGAAGCGCTTGAAAAAGCACTTCGGTTCTTTTTTTTTGGCCCCGCGCGTATCAGTATTTAGTCACTTGGGAAGAGCCCAGAATGTCGGGAAAATACTGATCGGAAAGGTGGTCAAACTCATCTCCGCGCATGAACATGGAAGCATCCACCTGATCGTAGGATTCCCTTCCTGCTGCCGCAATAAGCTCGTTGCAGGTATGCAGCGTATTCTTATGAAAATGGTACACCCGCTCACTCTTGTCGGTGACGTCCAGACCTTTGATTAGCATTTTATCCTGCGTAGCCACTCCCGTGGGACAGTTGTTGGTATTGCATCTAAGGGCCTGTATGCACCCCAGGGCAAACATAAATCCTCGGGCGTTGTTGCAAAGGTCGGCCCCCATGGCTATGGCCCGTAGGATATCCAGGGAAGTGAGCACCTTCCCGCTGGCAATCACTTTGACCTTGCTTCTGAGGTTAAAGGTCTGAAGCGTGCGGTTTACAAAGATCAGGGCAGGCTCCAAAGGCATTCCAACCCCATCGGAAAATTCAGGCGGCGCCGCACCGGTTCCTCCCTCGGCTCCATCCACAGTAATAAAATCGGGATAGATTTTCAGTACATTCATCTGCGCGCAGATTTCTTCAAACTCTTTGGTGTCCCCAATACATAATTTAAATCCTACAGGCTTGCCACCACTCAAATCTCTAAGCTGCTGAACGAACTCCAAAAGCCCCTGGGCAGAAGAAAAAGCGGAGTGTGAAGGCGGCGATATAATGGTCATTCCCGGCGTGACGTGGCGGATCTTTGCAATCTCAGGGGTGTTCTTCACTGCTGGAAGCACACCTCCGTGACCGGGTTTGGCACCTTGCGATAGCTTTATTTCCACCATCTTTACATTCTCCAGGCGCGCATATTTCTTGAAGAGCGTAGCGCTAAACTTTCCTTCCTCATCGCGGCATCCAAAATAACCGGTTCCGATCTGCCAGCACAAATCGCCACCCTCCAGATGAAACTGCGAAATGCCGCCTTCCCCGGTATTGTGGTAAAATCCTCCTTTCTTAGCGCCTCTATTGAGGGAAATCTGTGCGCGGTCGGAAAGGGAACCAAAACTCATCGCCGAGATATTAAAAAGCGAGGCGCTGTAGGGCTGGCTGCACTGCTCGTTCCCGATGGTGACCCTAGGAAGCTCCTCCTTGGGCGCTTTGGCGTAGATGGAATGCTTGATTCCTTCGTATTTTCTGTGGTTGATCTCCAGCTGAGTACCAAAAGCCACCGTATCGCTTAGATTCTTGGCTCGGCGGTACGCAGAGGAACGCTGGTGCCTTGGGAAAGGCTTTCCGTCGGTCTCTCTTTCAATGAAGTACTGCTGCATCTCTGGAGAGATGCCCTCAAAGAAATAGCGAAAGTACCCTAGCACGGGAAAATTCCGAAGGATGGCGTGCTTTTTCTGCGTTGCATTGTAAATTCCTAGAAGGTACAAAAGACTCAAAAGAATAGGAATCCAATAGTGCGTACCTATCAGTAGTGCCACCACCCAGGTAAAGACCACCAGGGCCGCTCCGTATGTAATAAACTGATTTCTCATGATTCAAAATAAGGCCAACAGCCGATTGCTTTAAACGTTTTAAGCGATTAAATTACTGAATTTATCTTAAAAGAAGACAAAGGAAAAAAAGCTCCACGAAAAGTCTGGGAAACAGATTGATTCCCTCAGGCTCCCGAGTTAAAAAGCTACTGCTGCGATTCTATACCCGGGAGAGAAAAGACTCGAAGGCACTTATACTCTCTTGTAGCGCAGAAACTTCCACATTACCCTCTACGGAGAGTTTCTCCAGGCGCACTTGTTGGGTAGTTCCTGCAAGTAGCGAATCGTACGGCGCCTCAGCGCGTATGTAGTTAGGCGTGAAGCCGTACATTTTTCCTGCGCGCTCTTCGTGCTCCCAAAGCACGGGATACTCTTTCCCAAGCTGGGCGTGGTAGAACTCCATTTTCTTTTTCTCTGAGAGGATTCTAAGCATCTTATTACGTTCTTTCCTTTCCTTGGGATCCACTGCGCCGGGCATTAGGGCCGCCTCTGTGTCGGCGCGCTCGGAGTAGGTAAATACATGGAGGTAGGAAATAGGAAGAGACTGCAGGAAACGGTAGGTCTTTAAAAATTCCTCGTGGGTCTCGCCTGGGAATCCTACAATTACGTCCACGCCAATGGCGGCATCGGGCAGAACCTGACGAATTTTCTCAATGCGCTGGGAGTACAGAGACGTGAGATAACGGCGTTTCATTAGTTTTAGGATAGTGTCACTGCCACTTTGCAGAGGAATATGGAAGTGTGGGACAAAGGAGCGGGACTTTTGGACCAGTTCAATGCTCTCGTCCTTGAGCAGGTTCGGCTCAATGGAGGAGATTCGGATGCGCTCTATTCCTTCCACCTGATCCAGCGAGGTAATCAGATCCAAAAACGTATGTTCGTGCTTTTTGTTTCCGAATTCGCCTTTACCGAAATCGCCTATATTTACTCCCGTGAGCACAATCTCCCGGATACCCTGCTGGGCTATTTCTCTTGCCGAAGCAACGATATGCTCTATAGTATCGCTCCTGGAAATACCACGCGCCAGCGGGATGGTACAGTAGGTACATTTGTAGTCGCATCCGTCCTGTACTTTTAAAAAGGCACGGGTCCTATCGCCGATGGAATAACTCCCCACAAAAAAGTCGGCGTCCCCAATCTCGCAGGAGTGCACCGCGGCTTTACTACCTGATTTGGAAAGCTGCTGGAGATAGGAAGGAATGTTGAATTTTTCAGTAGCTCCCAGCACTAAATCCACTCCCTCAATGGAGGAAATTTCTTCGGGCTTGAGCTGCGCGTAGCATCCTACCACCACCACTAGTCCCTCCGGATTTGCTTTACGGGCCCTTTTCACGTGCACTCGGCATTCCTTATCTGCCGCCTCGGTCACCGAACAGGTATTGATGATATATACACTGGCTGGATCGTCAAAAGTCACCTTGGCATATCCTGCTGCAGTTAGCTGGCGTGCTATGGTAGAGGTTTCCGCAAAGTTCAGTTTGCATCCAAGTGTATGGTAGGCAGCAGTTTTACTCATAGAAAAGGTATGGGTTTGTGGCTGCAAATTTACAAAATTTTAACTGCTTTACCACAGAGCTAGTTTCATAAAACCGGGAGTGAAAAATAAAAGGCGGCAGAAAAAAAATTCCTACCGCCACTCTTCTCTTCTTTTGGAATGCTATACGTTACAAATCGATGATTTTCTCGTAGGCTTCGGAGGGCAGGCTCCAGGAATAGGAATCGGCCGAAGCGCTTAAGTAGGCAATCCTGCGTTTCACGGTATCGAAAAGACGAACGCCTTTGAGGTTGATGTCCTGAGTGCGGTAGACGTGCAGGCTTACCGAAGGTCCTTCTTCCATATTAATTATGGAATGGATCCCCTCACATTGTTTGGAAAAGCTCTGGTCTTTATGGGCCGTATCCACTCCGTTATACTCTATGAAATTAGGATTCTCCCTATAGCACACTTGGGTAAGGGTTCCTTGCAGGACTTTTATTTTCACGTGGTTGGTACGGTGGTCGTGGATGGCGGTCTGATTGTCCTTACCCCAAAGCATCAGTATTGCCGAGCATCCAATGCCTTTAAGCACTTCTAGTCTTCGGTAGTCCTTCAGTTCTTCTAAATGCTGGTCGAGGTGAAACACTTCATTATAATCTTCGTAGCCGTAGCGGAACAGTGATTCTACAGTTTTAGAAAAATGCTTGGGACTGGCACTTAAGCTCTCGAGGGTTAGAAGTAAGGGGCGGGGTTTTCTTGGCGTTCTCATGGGGCTTTGTGTTTGGCTTGTACAAAGTTACAACGCAAGTGAAAAGAGAGATAAATTAACCTGCGTGATAAATGTCACGAAATCAAAATGTTCCAAACAAAGCCGCTGCAAGGAAAGGTATAGTAATTATCAAGGGCAGCAAATCGCGGTAGCATACCGGGGAGCGCAGCGCACTGGTTTTTTTTGCCCGCCGAAGAGCAAGGGGCAGAACCAGAACCTCTCCTCTCCCTTGGCATAACTCTTTACCCAGGGGCAGATCCCGAGAAAGGGAGCTCCCTAATGGCGCCTGAGGGCGCAGGGATTTAAAGGTGCAGGGAGCACAAAGGATTTTACGCATTGTTTACCATTACTATTAACGAAAAAAAAAAGCACCTGCGCCAAGGGTATCTTTCCTTGGAGAAGAAGCAATAGAGATGCCATAACAGTCAGAGGCTGATATATCTTACCTTTTAGGGATTAGCAGGTAAGGAGCCATGAGCTAAAGAAATAAAAATACCTACTTTTGCAGGGTAAAAAATGAAAAGAAGAGAAACTATGGACTTTAAAAACTTCCAGATGCCTTACAGCATCAATCCCCAGTACACAAAGAAAGCCGCGTACTTTTCCATGGAATTTGCCATCGACCAGTCGCTAAAGATATATTCCGGAGGCCTTGGTTTTCTGGCAGGCTCCCACATGCGCAGTGCGTACAACCTAAAACAGGACCTGGTTGGTATCGGCATTCTTTGGAAATTCGGGTACTACGACCAGGCGCGTAACCACGACCAGACACTCCAGCCTACCTGGACAAAAAAGATCTACAGCTACTTGCAGGACACCGGCATTAAATTTCAGATCGATATCCACAGCGCACCGGTGTGGGTAAAGGTATGGTATCTGGATCCGGAAGTCTTCCATACGGCCCCAATGTTCTTTCTTTCCACCGACGTACCAGAGAACGACCACATTTCCAAGACCATTTGCCACCGTCTCTACGATGCCAACGAATCTACCAAGCTGGCCCAATACATACTTCTGGGTAAAGGAGGCGCCAAGATGCTGGATATGATGAATTTCTCCCGTGAGGTATACCACCTAAACGAAGCCCATGGCCTTCCTGCCGCGTTTTATCTGCTAAGAAAATACGGCGGAGATCTAGACCAGGTCAAGGAGAAACTGGTCTTTACTACCCATACCCCTGAGGAAGCCGGAAACGAGAAACACAGCTTTGAGATGTGCTACAACATGTCCTATTTCTCTGGCTTTTCCAAAGAAGAGGTTAAAGCCCTGGAAGGAGGCGACGACCCTAATATGTTTAACCACTCCCTTTGTGCGCTGCATATGGCGCGCATTGCCAACGGGGTCTCTGAGCTGCACGGCCACGTATCACGTGCTATGTGGGGCAAGTACGAGGGAATCTGTGAGATAAAGAGCATCACCAACGCCCAGGAATTCAAGTATTGGGCCGACAAACCCCTCTACGACGCCAAAGACGAGAACGACGATACGCTGTTTGACTTCCGTAAGAAGCACCTCAAGAAAAGACTCTTTAAGACCGTGGCCGATCAGTGTGGAAAACTCTTTGATCCCAAAGTGTTTACTATCGTCTGGGCGCGGCGCTTTGCAGGGTACAAGCGTGCGGACTTACTGCTTGCAGACAAAGAACGCTTCCTGCGGCTTTTAAACCATCCCAAGTATCCGGTACAGATCATCTGGGCAGGTAAACCCTACCCTATGGATTACGCCGCTATTTCCACATTCAATACCCTCGTGGAGGAAAGTAAATACCAGAAAAACATGGCGGTTCTAACCGGTTACGAACTGGCCCTTAGTAAGCTCTTAAAACAAGGCTCCGACCTTTGGCTAAACAATCCTCGCGTACCTAGGGAAGCTTCCGGCACCTCCGGTATGACGGCAGCCATGAACGGCTCGGTGAATCTATCCACGGACGATGGATGGATACCGGAATTTGCGCAGCACGGTGCAAACGCCTTTGTAGTTCCCAAGGCGGACTACCAGAACATGAGCGTATACGATCAGGACAACTACGATCTAGAGAAACTCTATGAGATTCTGGAACAGGAAATCTTGCCTATGTACTACGAGAAGCCGGACCAGTGGAGAAAGCTTACCCAGAAAGCAATGGACGATGTGAAAGTCAAGTTTGGGAGCGACCGTATGGCCGCAGAGTACTATACCCTTATCTACCAGTAAGAGGTAATACTTCCATAACAGCGAGCGCCTTCTAGATTTCTAGAGGGCGCTCGCATTTATAGAGAATCCGTTTTTGGTCTTTGGTGCTTAGTCTTTAGATTCTTCTGAGCTTAAGGGACAACGTACTGCGATTTCGTAGACATTGGCCTGGCGGAGGTATTTACTACGCTCCCGCGAGGTCACCGAATCAAATTCTCCGTTTTTTAGTACGATGATGGGATCCTCAGAGACTTCGATTTCAGCGTTTGTAATGTATTTTTCCTCCGGGGAGAGCTCCTCAATTTCCGTTGACTTAAAGCGTTGCAACTCGTCGGCAAAATCTCTAAAACGCGGGTCTGCAGAATGCAGATATGTATATTCTTGCCCTGCATCCACTGCGTAGTGGTTCTGCGTTTCTATCAGTTGGGCCTCAGAGGTTAGTACCGGGTTGTCGTTTCCATCTTTGAATCCAACCTCCACAAGCTGCCCTCCATTGCTTTGGGCATAAAGCTCCGCATCCGAAAAATTGGCGAACCCCGTATAGAGCACTGAATCTTCTAATGTATATTTCTTTAGCTTCTCATCGTAGTCACTTTTGTTTTCCATAATTTATTGTTTTTGAATATTTGGTAGAAATAGTACCAATTCTTTTGCCAAGGGCTATACATATCGTAATGATTAAAACTTTTTAAGAAATTTTAATATATTTGGTGCACTTTGAAAAAATTGGTATGAAAAGAATTTTAACCTACATCGCATTGGTGTCTCTGGGAGTATTAGGATCCGTGGACGCACAGACCATTACTCTGGATAAAATCTATAGCGGTCATTACCGCGGGAAAGGTATCGCCGGTATCAACTCCCTAAAGAGTGGGGAGTACTATTTGACCATAGAGCGCGGTGGCATTGCACGCTACGACTACAAGACGGCTAGAAAGCAGGGCTATTTGGTGGAAGGAAATTTCCAGAGCTACGAGTTCTCTGAGGACGAAAACAAAATCATGCTTCTGAAAGAAAGTGAAGGAATCTACCGCCACTCCTTTTTGGGAAAATTTGAAATCCACGATCTTAAGACCGGCAAAACACTGCTTTTAAATGAAGGAAAATTCGTTCAGGAACCACGTTTTTCCCCCGACGGAACAAAAGTAGCCTTCATAGCAGACAATAATCTATTTTACCAGGATCTCTCTTCTGGAAACATCACACAAATCACCCAGGACGGCAAGAAAAACCACATCCTTAACGGTCTGGCCGATTGGGTATACGAGGAGGAATTCGGTCACGCGCGCCTCTACGACTGGAACAAAGCTTCCACCGCGCTGGTGTTTGTTCGTTCTGATGAATCCAAGGTTCCTGAAATGAATATGCAGATTTACGGAAAGGACCTCTACCCAAAGGATTTTCGTTTCAAATACCCTAAAGCGGGAGAAGAAAATTCCACGGTAAGTGCACACCTGTACGATCTTGCCTCTGCTTCGATTAAGAAAATCGACCTCTCGGGTTTTAAGAATTACTACATTCCGAACGTGCTCTCTACCATGGCAGGCGAGGAAATCATTCTGATCACCTCACAGCGCGTGCAAAACGCCTCCGACGTACTGAAGGTAAACACGCGTACAGGAGAAGTACGAAAGCTTTTTACCGAAAGTGATGAGAAATGGGTGGATACCGATCAGGCGACCATGGAATTTCTACCGGACAACTCTTTTCTGTGGCTAAGCGAAAGGGACGGACGAAACCATCTGTACTGGTATTCAAGTGAGGGAAAACTAAAGAAACAAATCACCAAAGGAGATTACGACGTAACGCGCTACTACGGTTACGACCCTAAAACCCAGGAAGTATTTGTGCAGACCAACCAAACCGGCTCCATCCATAAGGTGCTTTCCAAGGTAAGCCTTAAAAATGGAAAGAGCCTGCTTCTTTCCAAGTCTGAGGGAACGCACTCGGCCAATTTTTCAAAGAATTTCCATTACTTCATAGAAACGGCCTCCAATGCCAAGACCCCGCATACCTTTACGCTAAAGGACCGCAGCGGTAAGGTCCTACGCGAGATCGAGAACAACCAACCAATGCTGGAAAAACTAAATGCGGATAATTGGGTAGCCAAGGAATTTTTAACTATTCCTAACGAGGTGGGCGATCAGATGAATGCCTGGATTATGAAACCCAAGGATTTTGACCCTAACAAGAAATACCCCCTTTTCATGTTTCAGTACAGCGGACCGGGATCCCAGCAGGTGACCAACAGCTGGGACAGTGGTAACGCACTTTGGTTCAACCACTTGGTACAGCAAGGATATATTGTAGCCTGCGTAGACGGTAGAGGTACCGGGGGCAAGGGCAGCAAATACAAAAAATCCACCTATATGCAGCTAGGAAAATACGAGACAGAGGACCAGATTGCGGCCGCTAAATACTTAGGTTCCCAATCCTATATCGATAAAGAGCGTATAGGTATTTTTGGATGGAGCTACGGAGGGTATATGGCCAGCCTTGCCTTAACCAAAGGGGCCGACGTATTTAAAGCAGGAATTGCCGTGGCCCCGGTAACCAACTGGAGATTTTACGATACGGTGTACACAGAGCGCTTCATGCGTACGCCTCAAGAGAACCCGGAGGGGTATGATAAAAACTCGCCGATTCATTTTGCACATCTTATGAAAGGGAATTTCCTCTTGGTACACGGTACGGCCGACGACAATGTCCACTATCAGAATGCCGCACAATTTGCCGAGGCACTAATCCAAAACAAGAAACAGTTTGACTTTATGACCTATCCAGATAAGAACCACGGTATTGGAGGGGGCAACACCCGTCCACAGCTCTATGAGATGATGACCCGCTTTCTACTGGAGAAACTTTAATCCTAAAAAATTACAAACCCAGAACTAACTCTTTCGATTTATGGAAAAAACCAACAATAAACACCCAAAAGGCTTACCGTACCTGTTTTTCACGGAAATGTGGGAACGGTTCGGATACTATCTGATCCTGGGCATCTTCGTGCTCTATATGATTGACCCCAAAGACACAGGAGGTCTGGGTTTTCTTGATAAAACCGCAGACGACATCTTTGGAACTTTTATCGCCCTGACCTATTTAACGCCCTTTTTAGGTGGGTTTCTGGCCGACCGTGTACTGGGTTACGTGAAAGCTATCTATATCGGAGGGGTCCTGATGGCCGCAGGATACATCGGAGTGGGTCTGTTTCAGGAGATGCCTCTCTTTTACGCGTCTTTAGGACTTGTAATCCTAGGAAACGGTTTTTTCAAGCCCAGTATCTCTACCCTTTTGGGGAACCTCTACTCCGAGGAGCCCTATAAGGCCAACAAGGACGCAGGGTACAACATCTTTTATATGGGCATTAATATCGGCGCCTTGGTTTGTAATTTTGTTGCTGCATACATGCGTAACAAGTACGGATGGGGTCCGGCCTTCATTACGGCGGGAGTCGGTATGCTGGTAGGACTTGTGATTTTCTCTGTCGGTATGAAGCATATTCGTTCGGCCAACATCCTTAAGCCTGCTCAAGAAGGAGACACCAAGCTCTCCACTGTACTTCTCAAGGTGTTTGTTCCTGCCATCGTTGCAGGTCTGATTGGTTGGATCATCCCAGGAAACATCTTTGGTTCGGACAGCACCGATGCCTTCATCTTTGCGTGTATCCCGGTAGTTTTCTTCTATGTTAACCTCTACATTAGGGCCAATGCCGAGGATAAAAGACCCATTGGTGCACTTTTGGCAATCTTTGCCGTGAGTCTTATGTTTTGGGCCGTCTTCAAGCAAAACGGTACGGCCCTTACGCGTTGGGCCAACTACTATACAGACCGGACTGCTCCTGCCGTTTTGGAAAAACCCCTTGAAACGCTCTATTTAGTAGAGGAAAAATCCTACGAAAGCAAGGAAGTTCCAATTTACGACGATCAGTACCGCGCCGAGAAAAACGAGGCAGGAGAAACGGTGAAGCAGGAAGGAAAAGACATCTATTTTAGAAATGTTACCCCAGAGCGCAAGGCGGAGCTTGAAGCGGACCCAACCAAACCGGTGTATCTCTTTAATACAGAACTGTTCCAATCAGTCAATCCGTTTTGGGTCATTGCGCTCACTCCGGTTGTGGTAGGATTTTTCATGATGCTTAGACGGCGGGGTAAGGAACCTTCCACGCCTTCGAAAATTGTACTGGGACTCTTTATCTCGGCCCTCTCCTGCCTGGTGATGGTAGGTGCAGTGTGGGCTGGAGGAAACGGCCTGGAGAAAGTCTCCTCCTGGTGGCTCATTGCCGCCTATGGAGTGATTACTGTTGGGGAACTCTGTCTCTCGCCGATGGGACTCTCGCTGGTTTCTAAACTCTCCCCTCCACGCCTTACGGCCCTTATGATGGGTGGTTTCTTTTTGTCCACTTCCATTGGAAACAAACTCTCTGGAGTTTTGGCCTCCCTCTGGTACGGCTACGAGGATAAAGCTAACTTTTTCTGGGTAAACTTTGGGCTTTTGCTACTTGCTACCGGCCTGGGGCTTTCCATACTAAAAGGCTTAAATAAGGTAATGAAAGAAAAAGGTGTTCAATAGAATTACATAATTTTCTGAGATCTTTTAAAATCGCAGTCATACTGCGATTTTTTTGCTCTAAACCTTGGTATAAAAGCAAAAAAAAGTATATTTGCTAGTCTTAACAAAAATTAACAATTAAAAATTATGGATACGGCAAAACCGACTCAAGGACATCCGAAGGGACTCTACTCCCTGTTCTTTACTGAAATGTGGGAGCGTTTTTCTTACTATGGAATGCGCGCACTTCTGACCATCTTCTTAACTGCGGAGCTCGCTACTGGGGGCTTCGGTCTGGACCGGGCAGAATCCCTTAAAGTATACGGTATCTTCACCGCGCTGGTGTACCTTACTCCAATTCTTGGAGGATGGTTTGCGGACAAGGTACTGGGACAGAGAAAATCCATCCTAATCGGGGGGCTGGTTATGGCCATCGGGCAGTTCATGCTTGCCGCGAGTGCTGCGCCGGACCTACTGGGAGATCTGGAAGCGCGTAAGAACTTCTTCTACCTGGGTCTTGGGGTACTTATCCTGGGTAACGGTTTTTTCAAACCCAATATCTCTACCATCGTGGGGGATCTCTACGACAACGACGACCCACGTAAAGACGGTGCCTTTACCATCTTTTATATGGGTATCAACATCGGAGCGTTCCTTTCCCCGTTTGTAGCCGGAACACTCGGAGAGAAAGTGGGCTGGCCGTACGGATACCTTGCTGCCGGTATCGGTATGCTCATCGGTGTTCTTTGGTTTTACGGAAGACGCCACACACTTGAAGACATAGGACTTCCTCCTGGATACAAAGAGAAAGGGATTACTCAGCTTCTGCCTAAGGACTGGAGGGATGTAATCATCTATACCGTAGCCAATGTGGCTTTTGTGTTCCTTGTAATGCTTATCTGGAACAATACCTCCGATACGATCCACACTCTGATGGTTTGGGTACTGGGTATTGCCGGGGCGGGCTTCATCGGTCTTTCCATTTTCAAGGGAACCAGTGGATCCACGGAATGGACAAGGGTCTTTGTAATACTTATCCTGGCGTTCTTTAACATTGTATTCTGGGCTGGTTTCGAGCAGGCTGGGGGAACGTTTAACCTCTTCGCTCAGGAAAACACCAACCGTAATGTAGGTGGATTTGAGATTCCTACCACGTGGTTTCAAAACATCAACCCTATTGCCATCGTCACGCTAGCACCATTATTTTCCATACTTTGGATCAAGCTGGCAGCCAAGAAACTCAATCCGCGCACGCCGGTAAAATTTGCCCTTGCTATGTTTGTGGGCGCCGTTGCGTTCTTTATAATGACCCAGGCCTCCAATCAGGCCGAAGGCGGCAACCTGGTAAGTCCTATGTGGCTGGTACTGGTATATGTACTTCTTACTGTGGGAGAGCTTATGCTCTCGCCTATTGGCCTTTCCATGGTCACCAAACTCTCCCCAGGGAAAATCACTTCCATTATGATGGGGGTATGGATGGCCAGTTTCGCACTGGGTAACTATTTTGCTGCAACCCTGGAGCAAATCCTAACCGCGTACGATTTTGACCTCTATCCGTTCATCACGTATTTAATGCTGATCTCCGGGGTACTGCTTCTTTTGCTTTCCCCGCTCTTAAATAAATTCATGAAAGGTATCCATTAGAATACCTTTTGGTACTGCTAAAAAAACCTCTGAAAGATTCAGAGGTTTTTTTAGTATTTTTACCTCTATTCTATCCAATACTATGGCACAGACACTACAGGACATTCAGAGTTTCCAAGGAAAATACCCCAAGCAGATATGGGGACTTTTTTTCTCCGAGATGTGGGAGCGCTTTTGTTTTTACGGCATGCGGGGAATGCTCACCTACTTTATGATTACTGAGCTTCTGATGAAAGAGGACATAGCACAGCTTCAGTATGGGGCCACCCAGGCCTTCGTGTACGCTTTTACCTTTGTAGGGGGACTCTTTGCCGACAAGATACTGGGGTTTCGTAAGTCCCTTTTTTGGGGCGGGCTGCTGATGATTGTAGGAAGTGCTATACTTGCCATGGATCCCCATAAGAACTTCTTCCTGGGAATCGCCTTCACCATTATTGGTACCGGCTTTTTCAAACCGAACATCTCCACCATGGTGGGCAAACTCTATAAACCAGGAGACCACCGCACGGATGCCGGTTTTTCCCTGTTTTATGCCGGTATAAACCTTGGCGCACTACTGGGCGGATACCTTTGTATTGCCATTGGCAAAGGGGAATTGTTCTCCGATCTGATACCAGAGGCGCTGCGATGGAACGTGGCCTTTGGCCTGGCTGCCGTAGTGATGGTAATCTCCTTGTTCAACTTCCATTTTACCCAAAGGAATTTGGCCACCATCGGTCTTGCCCCAGGCCATCCTCTTTCAGAGAATCCTACAGTAGCGATTAAACCTTGGCACCAGTACGCCGTCTATCTTGGCACTTTACTGTGTATCCCTCTTATTATGGTCATGGTATCCAAGACCCAGTATACGGATCTCTTTATGTACATTATTGGGCCCGTGACCCTTCTCTACCTTTTCTACGAGATGAGTAAGGTGAGTCCTTCGGAGCGAAAGAAACTTTGGGCAGCACTCATTTTCATAGTGTTCTCCGTTATTTTCTGGGGTATCTACGAACAGAGTGGCGGTTCGCTCTCGATCTTTGCGGCCCGTAATTTAAACAACGACCTTTTGGGACTCGACCCCAATGGGGTGAATAATTCCGGCGGGGCATTTTTTATTATCTTTCTGGCCCCACTGGCTGGACTGCTCTGGATTTGGCTTAATAAACGCCGCATCGAGCCTAATACGGTAGTGAAGTTCGGACTGGGTTTCCTTTTTTTGGGACTGGGCTTTTACGCGCTCTTTGCAACCCGTTTCTTTGCCAATGCCGCAGGAGTGACCTCACTAAATATCTTTGCCATTGCCCTTTTGGTGATAACCTTTGGGGAACTGTGCCTTTCCCCAATAGGGCTTTCCATTATGACTAGGCTCTCCACGCAGAACCTACAAGGCATGATGATGGGACTGTGGTTCCTAGCAAGTGCCTACGGACAGTATGTGGCGGGAATCATTGGCTCCAATATGGCCAAGGCGCGTGAGGGAAGTTCCAACTACGAATCGCTGCTGGCCTACACGGAAGGCTACAAACAATTAGGTATTTATGCCGTGGTTGCTGGAGTGGTACTTATTTTGCTCTCACCATTGGTAAAAAAACTCATGCAGGATGTACGTTAAAACAAAGAAAAGTGCCCTCAAAACCCCTTGGAATCTTAGCGGTGTACTGGTACTTTTTCTCCTGTACCTCCCCTTCCAGTTAACTGCACAAAGCCAGTGGCTCTCGCTCTCTAAGATGCTCGAGCAGCAGCAGAACCATCCTAAGAAAGTACTTCTTTTTTTCACAGAGAACAATTGCACTTTGTGTCTGGAGATGGAGAAGAAAACCTTGGGACACCCACAGATTCAGGCCGGTTTAATAGCCCACTACTATACCGTAAAGATAGATATTCATTCCACGGAGCCTATACGTCTCTTCGGAAGGGATTTTTCCGGTGCGCCCCCGGTCAAATCCTCTACCGTACACGAGTTCGCCCGATTCATGAACGTGAGTTCTACCCCTACCCTAGTGCTTTTAGACGAGCAACTGATGCCTCTTACTACCCTGCAGGGCGCGCTTAATGCTAGAGAGTTAGAGCCCTATCTCAGATTTTTTTCCAGTGGCGCGCATGAGAAACTCGCCACTCCGGAGCAGTGGGAGCATTACCGCAAGAAAATGCGCTCGGAAATCACTCCTTAGTGGAATTAGTCTAACCGCCTTACTGGTAAAGTTGGATGCTGCGATTTTTTTTGCGAAATTCACCCCCATATAACCTTCTCCCACGGTGCAGAACCTCTCGCTACATACTTCCCTGGAATATATCAAAGGCATAGGACCCGAGCGGGCCAAGCTGCTTCGCTCGGTGCTTGGAGTCACCACACTGGAAGATCTTTTGCATTTATATCCTCTGCGCTATGAGGACCGTACCCGGGTGTACCGCATCTCAGAGCTCTCGGACCAAAGTGGGGATGTGCAGATTGAAGGGAAGATACTGGACCTAAAAGAACTTAGCTCCCCTGGAGGCAGGCGACTCAGAGCCCGCTTTGAGGAGAGCGGAAATTCTCTGGAACTCGTTTGGTTTTCTTACCCCAAATGGCTCGTGGGACAAATCCCAATCGGAAAGACGGTTCGAATTTTCGGCAAAGTTTCTTCCTTCCAAAGTAGCCTTTCGATGGCCCACCCAGAGATTGAACTCCCAACGACCGACACCAAGGAGAAGGGACTACTGCCGGTATATCCCAGCTCGGAGAAACTGACCAAAAGGGGCATCACCCAGAAACTCATGCGTACTGTGCTTAAAAATATCCTTTCTTCCAGTGCCCTGCCCCTGGAAGAAAACCTGCCGCACTATCTACTGGAAAAGACCCAAATGCTTTCCCGCGTAGAGGCCTACCGTCAGGTGCATTTCCCTACCTCTGCTCTGGCCCTTGAGAAGGCCAACCACCGGTTAAAATTTGAAGAATCGTTTTTCTTCCAATTGGGTTATCTCCTGAAAAAAAACCACCAGCATCAGTACAGTAAAGGCCATCCGATGAAGCGCGTTGGGGAATATTTCCATACGTTCTATTCTAAGCACCTGCCCTTTCCACTTACTTCGGCTCAGAAGAAGGTGCTGAAAGAAATTCAGAAAGACATGAAAAAGCCCGTACAGATGAACCGCCTGCTTCAGGGCGATGTGGGATCTGGAAAAACCATTGTTGCGCTTTTAAGCATGCTGCTTGCCATGGACAACGGGTTTCAGTGCTGCCTTATGGCTCCTACCGAGATCCTCGCCCAGCAGCACTACAAAGGTATCTCTACTCTGCTCGAGCCTATGGGTATCCGGGTGGAGATTCTTACCGGATCCATTAAGACCAGGCAGCGGCGCGAAGTACTGCAGGGCCTTGAAAACGGAGATATTTCGGTACTTATAGGAACCCATGCCCTACTAGAGGACCCGGTGGTTTTCCAAAATCTGGGGCTGGCCATCATCGATGAGCAGCACCGCTTTGGAGTGGCCCAAAGAGCACGACTCTACAAAAAGAACACTACGGCGCCCCATATTCTTATTATGACCGCAACACCTATTCCCAGAACCCTTGCCATGAGCTTTTACTCCGATTTGGACGTCTCGGTGATCGATGAACTTCCGGTGGGACGTAAAGCCATTATTACGGCGCACCGCAGGGAAAAGGACCGCCTCTCGGTGTATAAGTTCTGCCGGGAGCAGTTAGAGCAAGGCAGACAGGTATATTTTGTCTATCCGCTCATTGAGGAAAGCCAGATGCTGGACTATAAAAACCTACAGGAAGGCTACCAGCAGGTAGAGTCCTTCTTTAAAAGCTACCGGGCTGTAATGCTGCACGGCAAAATGCCAAGTGAGGACAAGCAGGAGGCCATGAAAGTCTTTTCTCAGGGAAAGGCGCAAATCATGGTATCGACCACCGTGATTGAAGTGGGAGTCAATGTGCCTAATGCCAGTGTGATGGTCATTGAAAGTGCAGAACGTTTTGGACTCTCGCAGTTGCACCAGCTGCGGGGAAGAGTGGGAAGAGGCAGCTCCCAGAGTTACTGCATCCTGATGAGCAAGGACAAACTTTCAAGCGATTCCAGAACCCGTCTCCGCACCATGGTGGATACCACCGACGGATTTAAGATTTCGGAGGTGGACATGCAGCTCCGCGGGCCGGGGGATATCATGGGAACGCAGCAGAGCGGTCTTTTGGATTTCAAGAAACTGGATCTTCTGAGCGACAGCGAGCTTATAGCCACCACCAAGCAGTTGGCGCAATACCTTCTAACCCTTGATCCTACACTTACCGATCCACGGCACCTAGCACTCCGAAATTACTACGTAAAGAGCTACCGGGGAAAGAACAAATGGATGAAGATCTCGTAAAAAAAATTGCAGCGCTCCAGGCGCTGCAATTTCCGATTTAAGTGTAATATAAGTAATGAAGAGAAAAATCAATATTGTATTTTAGTCTCTGCTTCCTCCCCCTCTGGCTACAAGCGCTATGATTAGGATAAGCACCAAGGCTCCAATTACCCACACAAGTGGATTGGACATCCAGTCTCCTCCAGCAGTCGCATCGTCTACATCGACGTCTACGTTTAAATCGTCCGCAGCTTCCTGCGCAAATGCCATCACTGAGGCAAACATAGACAGTAAGAAAAACTGTATTCTGGTTAAAGCATTGAATTTTTTCATAATTTATTAATTTTGATTTAGTTGTTTCCTTTGTAGTCCTTAATAATTTTGATAACCAGTACAAGTACCGCGGTTAAAAAAACAAAATGAATTTCTTTCTCAGCGTTAAAAAACATATATCCGAAAAACCATACTAAAAAAAGAATCCCCGCAATCCAAAAATGCATAGTGTTGTGTTTTAAGTGCTTTTTGGCACATTCCCCTTCTGCAAATTTCATCTCTTGAGTGTTTACTTTTCTTATGTGATTCCAACTAACTTTTACAGAATTTTTCCGCTTAATGAGATATGCAAAATGTTCGGTGGCATTAGGAAGATTTTACTTTAAGAAATTCATTAAGTTTTCAAGGTCTCATTGTGTTTTTAGATTAATATCTTGTGATTTGGTAGAACAAATATCCGCCAAATACTACTGGAGGCACTTACAGAATTTCTACTATTGTTTTCAGAATTGTAAAAAAGAAGCTTACCGGCAGGATTAAAGAGTAGGCCTATGCTGGAATAAGAACGGTGAAGGTGGCCCCCTTGCCCTCTTCTCCACGTGCGTAAATGCAACCGTTATGGTTGTCCATTATCTTTTTACAGATGGCCAGACCTATCCCGGTTCCTTCGTAGTCGCTGCGTCCATGAAGACGGCTGAAGAGGGTAAAGATCTTATCTGCATACTGGTTCTCGAAACCAATCCCGTTGTCTTGGAATACGATCTTATAGTACTGACGCTTCCCACTGCGTTTTAGCTGAGGGACCTCCTCGGAGCTCACCCTACTGACTGTGATGGTGATTTCCGGTGCCAGGTCCTTCTTAGAATACTTAAGCGAATTTCCGATAAGATTGGCAAAAAGCTGGTGCATCTGGAAGGGTACTGCACGCACGGTAGGTAGCTTTTCCGATACAATTCGAGCGTTTTTCTCCTCGATGGAATGGGCCTGTTCTTCCTGTACCTGTTGCATGACACGGTTAAGATTTACCTTCTCGAAAATCTCTTCCGAGCGTGTGGAACGCGAGAACTGAAGTAGGTCTTCTATAAGCGCGCGCATCCTACCCGCAGCAAGCAAGGTACGGTCCATGTACTGCTGACCGCTTTCTGAGAGCTTGGTGTAGTCTTTGTCTTTCAGGCGTGAAAGGAAAGTCTCTATCTTGCGAAGAGGCTCCTGGAGGTCATGACTGGCAGCGTAGTTGAACGCGGAGAGTTCCTTGTTGTTGGCTTCCAGAATAATGTTCTTTTCCTCGATCAGCTGCTTATCCAGGTATTCCTCGGTGATGTCCTGTGCTATGACCAGATAGTACTGTCCGTTGGCCGCATCGTCTATTTTCCGGGAAGAAACCGAAAGGTAACGAAGCTGCTGATCGTCGTGGCGGTCCACACGCAGTATGAAGCCTTCCTGGCTCTCCCCTTTACGCATACGCTGGAGCTGGGAGATCACTAGGCTGCGGTCGTCGGGATGTATAGCCGGCATGAAATTCTTCAGTCGGTGCTCAAATCGCTTGGGATCGTAGCCAAACAAACGGATAAAATTATCAGAAAATACAAACCGGTCGTTTTTGGAAAACCAATGCCATATTCCGAAATTACCTATCTTTTCTGCCTCTCCAAAGGTCTGGTTGGAAATGGAGAGGTTCTTGTTTCTTTCGGTTAAAACCCAGTTGATTCCTTCCAGTTTCAGCCGGTTCTCAATATCGTGTGATACGTCGGTAATAATACCAAGCAGTACCTGATCCCCTGTGAGGGTATTTACATACTTGCCGGTAGCCTGAAAATGCCGCTGCTGCCCGTCCCTTCTTATGACCCGAAACTTGAAAGGCCCGGTGTCCTTGGTTCCCATAAGGTGGAAATTGTCCTTGAAACGCTTCTGATCCTCAGGATGCACATGCTCCATGTAGTGCTCCACTGTAGCAGGAAAACTTTGCGGCTCAAGTCCTAAAAGCCGGTATATATTGTCCGAGAAGGTATACACCCCGCTGTCAGGCATAAAGGTCCAGATACCGTATTCGCCCACTGTCTCGGAAAGATTTAAGGTATCGAGCGAAAGCTGCAGCTCCCGGTTAATTAACTTTTGCTGCTTGACGTCCCGGTTAATCCTATAGAAGGAAAAAGCCAGAAGTGCCAGGGAAAACAGCGAGATAATGTAGAGGTATACCGGTGTATTCTTCTGCGAAAATAGGAGTTCAGAGCGTCTACGCTCTAAAAGGTCCTTCTCACGCACCAGCATACTGTCAATGCGTTTGGAGATTTGGTCCATTACCTGGTTACCCTGCGTAAGGGAATAAATCAGTTCCTGTTGGGTGTAGGTGATATTATCCCTTTGGTAGGTCTCTCCCACTATCTGCAGCTTCCTGGCCACTGCACTCTGCAAGGCCATCATATTGTGCTGCTGGGTGGGATCTTTATAGAGCAGCAGGGAAAGTTCCCCAACCACACGACGAATGGTCTTGTCCATCGGTGGTATAAGGGCTCGGTGGTGCCGGTCTCCGGTAAGGATGTAGTTTCTACGTTCGGTTTCAATTCCTTTAAGATGCGCATGTAGCTCCTCGAGCTTTAGCGACACATCGAAGGAGTGGTTTACCATTTCGTTGCTTTGATTCAGGTTCTCCAGGTGTTTATAAGAAAGGGCACTTAAAAAAAACACCAAGGCAATGGCCACCACGAAGATGAGCCTAAGGAAAAACAGCGAACGGTTTAAAAACGTCATAGTCTAGAAGCGCAGCAGGAAATTATCCTTGTTCATACCGGTGGTATGGTACTGCCAGTTCATGGTCACCACATCGGAGAGCACTTTCTTTAGAGTCTGAAACTCGCTTGGTTTTTTAATGTAGATATTGGCTCCACTCACAAAGGTCTCCTCGATATGCTCCTCAGAGGAGGAGGTTGAGTAGATGGCAATGGCCATATTTTCAAACTTGGGATTGGATTTGATCTCATGCAGGCATTCGATTCCGTTCTTCTTGGGCATATTCAAATCCAGAAAAAGGATCTCGGGAAGAACCGCTTGTTCGGAGTTCAAATACTCCATAAGTTCCGCTCCGTCCTTAAAGGTCTGGACTTTGGTGGAAATCTTCAGTTCTTCAAAAGCGTCGGTGAAGAAGAGTCTGTCGTCCTCGTCGTCGTCGGCAAGGATGATATGGGTATATTCTTTTGTCATAAGGTACTTTTAATGGCGGTTTCTCTTCGTTTGGAAATGATTTTCTGAAACTGGGAAGGCGTCATTCCGGTGGTGTTTTTGAACTGTGTGCTTAAATGCGCCACTGAGGAATAATTCAGTCGGTGGGCAATATCGGTAAGCGATAGTTTTTCCATGATGAGCAGCTGCTTTGCGTACTCGATTTTCTGAAGGATAATGAAATTCTCGATGGATGTGTAGGTAACCTGAGAAAATATATTGGATATATACCCGTAGGAATGGCCCAGCTTATCGGCCAAATAGACGGAGGCCTTCACATGTACAGGCTCTTCGGAAAAAATCATACCAATGATGGCATCCTTGATTTTCTGCACCAGTACGGTCTTCTGGTTTTCAATCACCTCTATGCCGTAGTGTTCGAGTTTTTCCCTAAGGTCGCTCTCTTTTTCTTTGGAGATTTTTTCCAGGATTTCCACCTCGCCGAAGTTTAAAAGACGGTAACGGATTCCAAGGCTATCGAGCTGCTCCTCCAGTACCTTTTTGCATATAGCATTAAAATCGAACTTCACGTTCATTTTCATACGGTCGTATTTTTTCAAAAGTAAATATACAAAAAGAATTGGTGTTGTAAAAACACAAAGTTTCCTCTGCGTAGCGAAGGAAACTTTGCAAGTATAATACAATGAATAAGTACAATAGCCTTTTTTATGCCACAAGGACAAAATAGTTATTATTCATGTCGCGGCGTATCTTGAGTCTAAAGTCGCGGTTAAGCTCCTGGTGAACCTTTTGGCAGTGTTCGAGTAGGTTATCGAACTCCTCGTTGAAATCCTGACAACAGAAAACCATGCTGCGTAAGTACTTCTCATCGATCTGCAGCGCACGGTCTTTGAATCCTATCTCTTTAATTCCAAAATGCTGGTGAAGCTTTACGAAATAAGCCTCAAGAATGTCTAGTCGCTCCATGGTAAAGGCTTTAGTTTATATTCCAAAGCTCCCAAAAAAGACCGCACCGCGCTTTACAGAATTTCTGCGCTGGCTTATACTTTCATCAAATCCATTCCCAGGACAAAATCATCCATTACAAACCCTGCGCCAATGTCTATGCATTCTTCTTTCAGCACCTTTAAACCGATATGCTCGTAGAACTGCTTTGCAGGATTGTGCCGGTTCACATTCAATGTGATACGCAAGGATCCGGCTTCAAGCGCACGGTGCGCCGCAAAGGCTACTGCACTGCGCCCCTTGCCTGATCCTTTGGCTAAGTCCAGTAGGTACAGCCGGTGGATCTTGGTGGATAGATTCTCCGCTCCGTGTTCCAGTAAAAGAAAGCCTTCGGCGCCTCGGGCCGGATCCACCAAAAGGTAGTACTCCATAGAGGAACTTTCAAGCAGGCGCAAAAGCGCAGGCGGACTGTAAAGAAGCTCCAGCATGTAGGAAATCTGCTCCTGGGACAGAATACCGGTATAGGCCTGCTGCCAGCTCTTTCGTGCCAGCTCTGCAAGCAGTGGGATGCTGCTGGGTTGTGCTCTTTGAAATACCATGGTAAGAAAGAAAAAAATAGAAAAAAACGGCGCAGGGCGCTTGGAAGGCACCTTGGGCCGCTAGATAGTATACCTCCTTCTTTTAGGAGAGTTTCTGCATCTGCTCGTAGAGTTTCTCCTCCAAAGAAGTACTGGCTGCCACCAAAGGAAGACGAAGATAGTTCTGGATGATTCCTTTTTTAGCAAGCACAGCCTTTATTCCCGCAGGATTTCCTTCTGCAAAGATGAGACGGGTAATTTCCACTAGGGAATTGTGTATGCGGTAGGCTTCCTTAACCTTTCCTTCTTTTGCCAGGGCAACCATCTGCGAAAACTCCTTAGGATAGGCCTGACCTATCACGGAAATCACCCCGCTTCCACCGGCAAGGGTCACTGGCAGGGTATATTCGTCATCGCCTGAGGCCAGCATAAATCCTTCCGGCTTTAAGCGCAGGATATCGAAATACTGCGCGATATTTGGTGCCGCCTCCTTGATCATGAATAGGTTCGTAAACTCCCTGGCCAGGCGCAGCGTGGTAGCAGCCTCCAGATTCTGTCCCGTACGAGAGGGAACGTTGTAGATAATAATAGGCTTACCGGTCTGAGCCAGTGCGCGGTAGTGCTGGTAGAGCCCCTCCTGGCTAGGACGGTTGTAGTACGGGGAAACCGAGAGAATGGCATCGAACTGTTCCATATCTGCCTTCTCGATAGCGCGCTGTACTTCCATGGTGTTGTTTCCTCCAATCCCAAGTACCAACGGAAGGCGCCCGGCATTGGTTTTTACTACACGGTCCATGACGGCCTGTTTTTCTTCTGGGGATAGGGTTGCTGCCTCTGCGGTAGTTCCAAGAACCACCAAATAGGAAGTGCCTCCCTCAATATTGTATTCAATTAACCTGTCCAATGCGTCTAGATCCAGGGAAAGGTCTTCTTTAAATGGGGTAACTAGTGCTACGCCCACACCGTTAAACTGATTCATCTTGTTTTGTCTTTTAGCAAATGTAAATGTAGGAATTAATACGTAAAAATCCTTCCGCCTTCGGCCCTGAATTTTATTAATACCTATATTTGTAGCAGCAGCATAAAGTGCCTTATTATGAACCGACGTTTTTTTATTCCTGTCCTCTTACTCCTGGCCGCAAGCTCGTGTCAGGCGCCCCTTGCCCTGCAATCGGTCGAGACTTCCAAAAACCAGGAAATCACCCCTGAGCTCCCTGAAGACCCTAAGATACTCCAAACCATTGCACCCTATAAGAGTACGATGGATAGGGAAATGAACACCAAGATATCGTACGCTCCGGGGGAACTCTCCAAGGCTGGGGACAACAGCCCCTTAGGAGGCCTACTGGCCGATTACACCCTGGAGAGCGCTCAAAAGTGGGGCAAGCAAAATGGGTTTCCCGAGGTGGAGGCTGCGGTGATCAACATTGGGGGTATCCGCACCTCCATTGGAAAGGGTGATGTACTGCTGCGCCACATCTACGAGGTGATGCCTTTTGAGAACGAGCTGGTGCTGGTACAAATGAAAGGCACCGATTTGGGCGCCTTATTTGCGTACTACCTTAAAACCCGTAAGAATAACCCCGTGGCGGGACTGTACATCAAAACCAAAGGAGAAGGCATTGAAAAAGCCCTTATCCAAGGAAAGGAAATCGATCCAGACAAGACCTACACGATCGCAACCTCAGACTATTTGGCACTGGGAGGCGATGAGATGTCCTTCTTCTCCCTTGGGAAGATGGTATCTACCGGCCTTAAACTGCGCGACCTGTATATTGAAAAAATCCGATCGGAAAAGGAGCTGATAGGCCCCACCGACCTACGTTTAGAATTCCAACCTTAATTTTCGTCCCGTCCCATGAAACGCAATACCTTTTTAAAACTCTCTTCAAGCTCGGCCCTGGCCCTGTCCCTCAGTCCTAGGCTTCTATTCGGTTCTCCGGTTTCAAGTGCGGAGGGCTCCAGTGCGCGCACCCTTACGATTCTGCATACCAACGACCAGCACAGCCGTATTGAACCCTTCGACCAAAACGCGGGACGCAACGCCCATAAGGGTGGTTTTGTACGCAGAGCCGAACTTATCTCCCGTATCCGAAGGGAAGAGAAAGGGGTGCTGCTACTGGACAGTGGGGATATATTTCAGGGAACACCGTATTTTAACATGTTCGGGGGTGCACTGGAATTTAAGCTCATGAGCATGATGGGCTACGACGCAGCCACTATGGGAAACCACGACTTTGACAACGGACTGGAAGGGTTTGTAAAAGTACTCCCCGAGGCAAAGTTTCCTTTCATCACCTCCAACTACGATTTTTCCAACACCTTAGTGGAGGGCAGAACCGAGCCCTACCGCGTTGTGGAGAGAAACGGGCTTCGCATCGGACTACTAGGCTTAGGCATTGAGCTGGAAGGTCTGGTAGGAAAGAAACAGTTTGGGGAGACGAAATACCTCGATCCGGTGGAGATGGCCAACCACTACGCGGCGCTACTGAAAACGGAAAAGAAATGCGACCTGGTTGTATGTCTTTCCCACCTGGGCTACCGCTACCGGGATTCCACACAGATCTCAGATGTTGTTCTTGCCGAGAAGACCAAAGGGATTGACCTAATTTTAGGGGGGCATACCCATACCTTCCTACCCGAACCCCAGAACCTAACAAATGCCGTGGGTGAGCAGGTTTTAGTCAACCAGGTAGGTTTTGCAGGACTCATGCTCGGAAGACTTGACTACACGTTCGACCGCAAAGGATCGGTCCGGCAGATCACCTATCAGAACACTCCGGTAGAATCTCCTAAGGGATTCTGGTCTTAGGCTATGGCCATGGAATCACTGCGCGGGTACCTGCTCTCCACAGTGCGCTATGGAGAAAGTGATGGTATTTTAAGCCTGTACGTACGGGACCAGGGCTACACCAGCTGCTTTCTGAAAGGCGCCTTTGGGTCCAAAAGCCGCAGCAAAGCCTATCTGCAGCCCCTGATGCCTCTGGAGGTACGGCTGCGGGACCAGCGCGCGCGCGGCACCTTAGCTACGGCACTTAAGGTGGAACCTACCGACACAAATCCCACCGAGTGGGATCTTGTGGATACTTCCATGCTTTTTTTTGCTTCCGACTTTTTAAATCAGATCCTGCGCCAGGAACCCTACCACTCTAAGGTTTTCACAGCCATTGGAGAATTCCACGACGCATTGAAAGAAAAGAGCCGCAGTGCGCATCTAGGGCTCATGTACCAGATGCTGGAGCTTCAGGGTCTCTCGCCTCTTACAGGGCCTGCTGCGTTCCTCAATCCTCAGGAAGGCACCTACCAAGATACCCCGGTACATCCACTTCTTTCCAGAGAACTTTCCTTACTTTGGAAAGAAATGGCCGCCGCCAAGAACCCACTCCGTCACCTTGTTGCTTCCGGGCAGCGCGCGGCATTTTTGGATTCACTGATACTGTACTTTAGCTTCCACTACCCAGGGTTTAAAACCCCGGCTTCTTTAGCCGTTCTCAAGGAACTCTTCGAATAAAAAGCGTATCGCTTTAACTGTAAAATAGCGTGTAGAGCACACTTAGAGTTTAAGGATGCGCGCGGTATCACTGCGCACCTGATGTAGCAGCACCGGATCCTTACTCAAGTCTTTGCCATAGGAAGGCATCATTCCTTGAAGCTTCTCTTTCCAGCCCTGCTCCATACGTGTAGGGAAACAGCGCTCCAAGACCTCGAGCATCGCCGAAACGCATACCGAAGCCCCGGGAGAGGCTCCTAGCAGTGTGGCTATAGTTCCGGACGCTCCTACCACCACCTCGGTGCCAAACTCCAATCGTCCCCCCATCTCGGGGTCTTTCTTTATAATCTGAACCCTCTGACCTGCTACCTTTTCCTCCCAGTCCTGCTCTCGGGCATCCTTAACAAACTCCCTAAGGTGGTTCATACGCTGGAGTTTGGTCATAGCCACCTGCTGGACCAGATACGTGGTAAGGGGAAGATTATGCCACCATGCCCCAAAGAGGGAACGGATATTCTTAAAATTTATACTCTCGGGAAGATCCAAATAGGAACCTTCCTTTAAGAACTTGGTGGAAAATCCCGCAAACGGTCCAAAAAGCAGCGCCTGCTCACCTCCGATTGTGCGAAGGTCCAGATGGGGAACCGACATCGGGGGGGCATCCACCGAGGCCAGGGTATAGACCTTGGATTGGTGCTTTGCTATAAGTTCGGGGCTGAAGGATACGAGCCACTCGCCGGAGACTGGGAATCCGCCGTACCCCTCGCTTTGTACAATATCGGCGCTCTCTAGAAGCGGCAGAGCGTAGCCCCCTGCACCAATGAACACGAAATCTGCCCGCGTGGAATGGTTGGTATTATGCAGGCGGTCGCGAATTTCCAGCTCCCAATCGCCTCCGGAGATCAGGTCGAGGTCCTTTACCTCGTGGTAAAGGAAAATCTCTACCTCCGACTCGTGCAATAGAAACTTGCCCATCTTTCGGGTGAGGGCGCCGAAATTCACGTCCGTACCGATCTCCATGCGCGTGGCAGCAAGCACTTCCTTAGGGCTTCTTCCTTCCATAATCAGTGGCATCCATTCCCTTAGTTTGTCAAAATTCTCGCTGTACTCCATTCCCTTAAAGAGCGGGCTTTCGAGCATCGCTTCAAAGCGTTTCCGCAGAAATTCCCTATCCTCTGGGCCAAAGACCAAACTCTGGTGCGGACAGGGGGTAATGAAATCCTCGGGATCAGAGACAAATCCCCTCTCTACCATATAGGCCCAGAACTGCCGGGAGAGCTCAAACTGCGTAGCAATGGCCTCTGCTTTGGTAATACTTATGCGTCCCTGACTGTCCATGGGGGTATAGTTGAGCTCGCAAAAGGCGCTGTGTCCCGTACCTGCATTGTTCCATGCCGAGGAGCTTTCCTTGGCAAAGCGGCCCAGACGCTCGAATATAGCTATCTTAAGGGTGGGCTCTAAAGTATGGAGCAGCATAGCCAGGGTGGTACTCATGATTCCTCCCCCTACCAGTACTACGTCGTAGTGGTCTTTAATGAATTTATTCTTTAGATGCGATGTGGGCATATATCAGGCACTTTTCAAGTAAAGGTCGCAAAATAATAGTTTCTGCCCAAATGCCTAAGAAGGTCAATGTGGGTCGTAATTGAAAAAACCTAAAGGAAGGGCCTAAATATAAAGATAGATGGCGAGAAAATGAAAAAACGTACCTAAGAGCACAAACCCATGAAATACTGCGTGGTTTAAGGGATGTTTCTTGATGCTGTACCAAAGTGCGCCCACGGTATAGCTTACCCCACCCAGAATCAGGTAGTACCGGGCCTTCTCGCTAAGGGCCTCTGAGAGCACTGGCCAGTAAAACACCACAATCCAGCCCATACCTACATAAAGCAGTGTGGAGAAGAGCTTGAATTTACCGGTAAAAAAAAGCTTGAAAACTACTCCTATCAGCGCCAGGCTCCATACCAGAAGAAGGATCCACAAACCTTGGTGGTCCTTAAGTCCAATCACGGTAAATGGGGTATAGGTTCCAGCAATAAGAATATAAATAGCGGCGTGGTCCAGTATTTTGAGCTTAAAGCGCCTTTTAAGGTCCCTCGCACTGTGATAGAGCGTGGAGGCGCAGTAGAGAAGCACCATACTGACCCCAAACACTATGTAGGCCATAAGGGAGGAGAGGTCCTCTCCGGCCTTTAGGACCAGCAGAACCGTAGCCACCACAGAGAGCAGGGCGCCTAGAAGGTGTGAATAAATATTGAGGCGCTCTTCCAGGGGCGTATAGGTTCCGAGTAGGTTTTTAGAATCGGCCATCAGGTGAGTTTGGAGGTAAGTTTTCTAAATTGCTTCTCCGGGCTTTTCTCCTCGTAGAGAATACCGTAGATCGTATCGATAATGGGTGTACTAAGATTCTTTTCCTTGGCCGTAAGGTAGATGGAATCGGCCGCATAGTATCCTTCTGCTACCATGTTCATGGACTGAATTGCCGACTTTACGGTGTAGCCTTTTCCAACGAGGTTTCCAAGACTTCGGTTTCTGGAGAAAAGAGAGTATGCCGTCACCAGGAGGTCTCCAAGATAGGCACTTTCGTTCACATCCCGAGGCACCTCGTAGACCGCTTCCAAAAAGAGCTCCATCTCACGAATGGCGTTGGATACCAGAACCGCCGTAAAGTTGTCCCCATAGCCCAGTCCGCTGGCAATCCCAGCACCAATGGCATAGACATTCTTTAGAATAGCACTGTACTCGTTTCCCAGGATGTCGCGGGAGTGGTTGACCTTGATGAAACTGGAGGTAAATAGTACGTCCAGCTTTTGGGACAGCACCTCCTCGGCGCAGGCAATGGTCAAATAGGAAAGACGCTCCATTCCTACCTCCTCCGCGTGGCAGGGCCCTGCGATCACTCCCTGGCACCTAAAACCAATATTGAATTTGTCTTTTAAATAATGGGCGACGATATCGTTGTGCTCCGGCACAATCCCTTTGATGGCCGAGAGAAATACTTTCCCTTCGTACGTGCAGGTAAGTTGCTCCATGGCGGAGGCAAGATAGATGGAAGGCGTGGCCAGAACAATGATATCGCACTCGGAAACCACTTCATTGATGTCTGTGGTTAAGGAAAGCTGCGCTAGGTTAAAGCTTACCGAGGTCAGGTACGTAGGATTGTGCCCCCTCTGGGCAATAGCCCCCTTAACATACTCACTGCGCACACACCAGTGCACTACGGAGCAGTTCTCTACAAGCATTTTTACGATGGCGGTGGCAAAACTTCCACTTCCAACCACGCCTACGCGGCAATTTTCTGCGCGGTCCTTTTGGGGTAGTTTGCTTGCCACAGTTTTCTGTCCTTTCTCTTCCTTAGCCTTCTTTGCCATATCTACAGGATTATTTTTCCACAAAACAAAGGTATCAAAATTAAGGGGTTATTTTTGATTCTCTGAAATCTCGTTTAAAATCAAGATTCCACTCATTACTATATTTTTTTCTGTATCTGTCTTAAGCGGTTTATACTGGTCCCAGTCCATAAAAAACAGCTTCATTTTAGGATCGTAGTCCAGAGAAACTTTCCGATCAGGGGAAAGATGCATAATAAGAAGCGACATAAACTCTTTGCTTCTTCTAAAAACAAATTTTTCTCTTCGCACAAGCGTCCCGTTTTTTTCCAGTCGGTACTCTCCCACCAGTGCCGTGGTGGTCTGTAATTTCCCAAAGGACCTAAGCTGGGATTTCTCTTCTTTCACATCGGAAACAGTCACCTTATAGGGGCCCTTGGAAAGGGACTGTGCACTTAGCGTTACACTTAAGAGAAAAAAAGTAAAGAGCTGAAAGATTTTCTGGTTCATACTATTTAATTTTATTGTTCGTAGCAAGAGGCTGTCCAACACACCAGTGATTTTATCGCGCTCTGGGATCCGCCGTCAAAGGCGCAACTAGAAAATCCTTAATAGCCTTTTTCCCAATCCATAATAACGATAAGAATTCCGCTTAGGATCAGATCCTTGTCCGATCCAAACTTTAGAACTTTTACCTCATTATCGTATAGAGCGAATGTTTTGTCCTTTTTGTTATAGAACATGCTCTCCCCAGTCTGGTCCGTCAGACTCACATTAAGCATCGGCTCCCCTTGGGAGTTCTTCAAAAAGTAAAATTTTTGGCTCTTTAAAACCTGACCGTTTTTCTCTACCCGGTAGTTCCCCGTGGTCTCCGAGATTTTTATTTTCTCTCCCCACGATACCGTCTCGCTATTCTTTTCCGAGAGGTTGGAGAGGGTTACTTTGTAGGCGCCACTGGTAAGGGTTTGCGCACTTAAGGCAATGGTACCCAGTAAGAAAAGACTAAGGAAGTGTATTTTTTTGTACATAGCAATTGAATTAATCCGTAAATATAAGTAATGCTCTACAAATGTTAACCTATTGATTTTTAATACAAAGTGCAGCAGAAAAAGAGCAAAAAAAAAGCGCCCCGGAAAGAAAATCTTCCAGGGCGCCGGATTGAAAATACAAACCTACAGATGCACTATAGAGTTACTTTTTGATGATAAGCTCTTCCATTGGAATGCGGACCTTTTTCATAGAAGAAAGCCAGTCGTTTTTCTCATCTCTATATCCTAAATACAAAAGGGTAACGCTTTTAAGTCCTAGAGCGCGCAGGCCTAGGATATCATCGACTTTCTCTGGGGAAAACCCCTCTGCAGGAGTGGAGTCCACTTTAAGTTCTGCGGCCTGTGCCATGGCAAGTCCCAGAGCGATATAACTCTGGCGCGCAGCATGTTCAAAATGCTGCTGGGCACTTTGCGAGGCGTAGAGTTTTTTGAGCTGGTCGGTATAGGAACCAAATCGTCCTTGAGGCAGATCCCTTTCCTTAGTATGGTAGTCGTATACGGTATCAATTTTCTCGTCGCTGTAGCTCTCCCAAGCAGCAAATACAAGTACGTGGGAACAGTCGCGCATCACCTCAGGGTTCAAAGCCCCTGCCACCATCTGCTCCTTGAGCTGCTGGTCCTTAACCACCACTACTCTAAAAGGCTGAAGTCCTGAGGAAGTCGGCGCAAGACGTACCGCTTCGAGTATCTTTTCTATGTTTTCCTCAGAGACTTTCTTCTCCGGTTGGTAGGCCTTCACAGCGTGACGCCACTTCAAATTATCAATTAATGCCATAAGGGTCGTTTTTTAAAATTAGGGGGCAAAAATACGAAGGACCCTGCCTTTTTCCAATCCACCGTCTCTGTTGCAACTATTGAAAAATACAATGAAAAAAACCGTACAAAAAAGACCCTTCTTTAGAGGAAGGGCCTTTGAAAAATGGTACGGTATTTTTAATTCAGGTCATACCGATCACTGTTCATAACCTTGGTCCAGGCTGCAACGAAATCACGTACAAATTTCTCTTTATTATCGTCCTGAGCGTAGAGTTCGGCGTAGGAGCGCAGTATCGAGTTGCTTCCAAAGACCAAATCCACCCGGGTTGCGGAGAATTTCTTTTCCCCGGTCTCCCGATCCACTATATCGTAGAGGTTTTCTGCCACCGGATTCCAGGAATATTTCATATCGGTAAGGTGCACAAAGAAATCATTGGATAGGATACCAGGTCGCTCGGTAAACACCCCGTGCCTAGAATGGGCAAAATTGGTATCTAGTACGCGCATTCCTCCAATTAGCACGGTCATTTCCACCGGAGTAAGACCCATGAGCTGCGTGCGGTCCAGCATCATTTCCTCAGGGGTTACCACATAATCCCGTTTCTGGTAGTTTCGGTACGCATCGTGAAGAGGTTCCAAATCGGCAAAGGATTCCTGGTCGGTCTGTTCCTGGAGGGCATCGCCACGTCCCGGATAGAAAGGCACGTTAATGTCCACTCCTGCAGCGCGGGAGGCCTTCTCGACCGCAGCACTCCCTGCAAGTACGATAAGGTCTGCCAGAGACACTTTCTTCTCCAGCCCCGCCTGGAAATCCTCCAGGGTAGAGAGCACCCTTTGCAGCCTTTCCGGCTCATTGGCCTCCCAATCCTTTTGTGGAGCAAGACGTATGCGCGCTCCGTTGGCTCCTCCGCGGTAGTCGGAGCCCCGGAAGGTTCGGGCACTGTCCCAGGCGGTAGCAATAAGTTCACGGTCCTGAAGTCCCAGATTTAGGAGTTTGTCCTTAAGGTCTCGTATTTCCTCCTGTGAAAGCGTATAATCTACTGTAGGTATTGGATCCTGCCACAAAAGATCTTCCGTAGGAGCGTCTGCACCCAAGTACCTACTCTTAGGTCCTAGATCCCGGTGGGTCAGTTTAAACCACGCGCGGGCAAATGTTTGAGAGAAATAGTCAAAATCCTGGTAGAAGCGCTCGATGATCTTGCGGTATCCAGGATCCATCTTTAAGGCCATATCGGCATCGGTCATCATGGGGTTACGTCTGATGCCCGGGATATGGGCATCGAGTGGTTTTAGATGTTCCGGCAGATTAACCGGTTCCCACTGTTTTGCTCCGGCCGGAGAAGTGGTTAGCTCCCAGTCGTAATTTAAAAGGAGTTCCAGATATTCATTATCCCAGCGTGTAGGGTGCGTAGTCCAGGCACCTTCCAGTCCGGAAGTCACCGTATCCTCACTATGCCCTTTCCCTTTAGGGTTGATCCAACCCATGCCCTGGTGCTCCAGCGGTGCTTCCTCGGGATCTCCTCCCAGCAGGCTGGCATCCCCGTTTCCGTGGCATTTCCCAACGGTGTGGCCTCCCACGGTAAGGGCTGCCGTTTCTTCGTCGTTCATAGCCATACGCGCAAAGGTCACCCGAAGATCCTGGGCCGTGCGCAGCGGGTCGGGATTTCCGTCCACCCCTTCCGGGTTGACGTAGATAAGTCCCATCATTACTGCGGCCAGTGGATTCTCCAGGTCTCTTTCCCCAGAATAGCGGCTTCCTTCACTGCCGGTAGGTGCAAGCCACTCTTTTTCACTGCCCCAGTATACATCTTTCTCCGGATGCCAGATATCCTCTCTTCCACCAGAGAAACCAAAGGTCTTTAGGCCCATGGATTCGTAAGCCATGTTCCCGGCCAGGATCATTAGATCCGCCCAGGAGAGTTTGTTGCCGTATTTTTTCTTGATAGGCCACAGTAGCCTACGTGCTTTGTCCAGGTTGGCATTGTCTGGCCAGGAATTAAGTGGGGCAAATCGTTGGTTTCCCGTATTGCTTCCTCCCCTGCCGTCGGCTACCCTGTAGGTCCCTGCCGAGTGCCACGCCATGCGGATCATCAGTCCTCCGTAGTGCCCCCAGTCTGCAGGCCAGTAGGACTTGCTGTCGGTCATAAGGTCTTTAAGGTCCTGCTTGACTGCTTCCAGGTCGAGTTTCTTGAATTCTTCGCGGTAGTTGAAATCCTCACCCATAGGGTTGGTTTTCCGGTCGTGTTGGGAGAGAATGTCCAGGTTGAGTGCTTTGGGCCACCAGCTCATCACATTCTGACCCTCGGCGCTGTTGGCCCCGTGCATTACCGGACATTTTGAGCCGCCAGTACTAAGCTGTGCGCCGGGAGTGGAGATAGGATTCTCTTCGTTTTGTGAGTGGATGGTTTCTCCTTGCGTAGGATCGTTCTTTATGGGCGCATTCTCAAGATCCATAGCCTCCTGGGCTCCCTTGTCGTCTTTCTGCGGATCGCCATTTCCCGCTACGGTTTGTCCCTGCTCTTGTTTGGAACCCTCTAAATGGTGGGACCCTTCCGGGCCCTGGCCTGCTTTCCCATGATGGAAAGGACAGCCGCCTTCTGAATTTGTCATATGATAAAGTTTTAGTCAAATTTAAACGGAATTGCGTACGGGGAATCTATAATGCTAATGAGTAAAATGAAAACATAAAATAGATTTCATTTATCGAACTCTAATTAATAAATATTTAATGTCTATTAAGTGTAGAATGTTTTTTTACTCTTCTCACTTAAGTTACGTACCCACACACTACACTACACATTCAAAGAGTAGATAAGTAACCTTCAAATCCTTAGGCTCTTAAAGATACAAAATAATATCCAACGCTAGCGGACGCATCCTAAGAAAATTCCTTGGTGGGACGTAGGTGCTTTGCTTCGGGCCGGAAAAATAAATTAACTTTGTCCGCTTAGCTTTCTCTATGATTCTCTGTATAGCCGAAAAGCCCAGTGTGGCGCGTGATATTGCAAAGGTGCTAGGGGCCAACACCTCTAAACAGGGGTATATGGAAGGTGGTGGTTACATCGTAAGCTGGACCTACGGCCATTTGTGTACCTTAAAAGAGCCTCACGACTACGGCGCGCATCTGAAAAGTTGGGATACGTACCTACTTCCCATCATACCCGAAAAATTTGGCATTAAACTCATCGACAGTCCGTCGGTGAAAAAGCAGTTTGAGGTACTTTGCACACTTATTCAAAATGCCACTGAGGTAGTAAATTGCGGGGATGCCGGCCAGGAGGGGGAGCTGATCCAGCGCTGGGTTTTACAAAAAGCCCGGTGCAAGGTACCAATCAAAAGACTATGGATCTCCTCCCTTACTAGGGAAGCAATAAAGAAAGGGTTTGAAAACCTTCAGGACTCCGAGAAATACGACGCGCTCTACCAAGCAGGCCAGGCCCGGGCCATTGGGGATTGGCTTCTGGGAATCAATGCCACACGACTTTATACCAAGAAATTTGGGCAGGGAAAATCACTTCTCTCCATTGGACGTGTACAGACTCCTACCCTTGCTATGATCGTAGAGCGTTATAAGGAAATACAGGCCTTTGACAGCACCATCTATTTTGAGCTGAAAACCCTGTACCGGGGCGTGGAATTTTTAGCGCAGATTGAGCGCCTAACTTCTAAAGAAAAAGCGGAGAAAGGGAAGGAGTACCTTAGGCAAAAACCCCTTGAGATTGTGGATTTTGAACGTAAACCGACCTTGGAGCATGCACCGCGGCTTTTTGACCTTACCTCCCTGCAGGTCGAGGCCAACCGCAGATGGGGGTATTCCGCGGAAAAAACCTTAAAACTTATACAAAGTCTCTACGAGAAAAAACACACAACCTACCCGCGTGTGGATACCACCTACCTTCCGGAGGCCATGTACGAGCAAATGCCCGAGCTGCTTGCCTCGCTTACTCCATACAGAAAATGGGTAGAGGGACTGCCCGAGGGACCTTTAGCAAAATCCCCCCAGGTCTTTGACGATAAGAAAGTAACGGACCACCATGCCATCATACCCACCAACCAGCTCCCTTCCAGTAGCCTTGGGACAGAGGAAAAACTCGTGTACGATTTGGTAGTTAGAAGGCTAATCTCTGTCTTCTACCCACCCAGCAAATTCTCAGTGACTACGGCCCTTGCACGGGTGGGAACCATTGACTTTAAGGCCACCGGCCGAGAGACTCTGGAACTGGGTTGGCGCGTGGTTTATTCCCAGGATAATAAACCTACAAAGAGCGATGAGGAAAGTAAGGAGAAACAGCTTCCCCAAATGCAGAAAGCAGAACAAGGTTCCCACGAGCCTTTCATCCACCAGGGAAAAACGTCGCCGCCTAAATACTTTACCGAAGCCTCCCTGCTGCGGTCCATGGAAACGGCCGGAAAGCTTGTGGAAGACGAGGCCCTTCGTGAAGCCATGAAAGCCAGTGGCATTGGACGGCCCTCCACTCGCGCTAATATTATTGAGACGCTTTTCAAAAGAGGCTATATAGAGCGAAAGAAAAAGAACATACTGCCTACAGCCACCGGCATTGCCTTGGTGGATACCATTGAAAACGAACTTTTGAAAAGTCCGGAACTTACCGGTGCCTGGGAATTCAAACTCCGGGAAATTGAAAAAGGAAATTACCGTCCCGAACAGTTCCGAAAGGAACTCAGTGGGATGGTAAGTGAACTTGTCCGCGAGGTGCTTTCCAAAAAAGCCACAGTCATCCAACTGCCCGCAGACCCTAAAGCACTTGCATCGGAAGAAAAACCTAAGGAAAAGCACCAGGCTTCTCCGCCCCTGTGCCCTCGATGCAAAGTAGCACTTAGGGAAGGGAAAACAGCTCTTGGATGCCCTAACTACCAGACCTGTGGATTTAAGATCGATTTCGTGCAGTGGGGAAAGAAACTCTCCTTAACGCAGCTTTACCAATTGGTAGATAAAGGCAAGACCGGCCGTTTGAAAGGATTCGACGGCACCTTCGAAGGTAAAACCCAGGGCGTGGTGGTATTAAGTGATTCCGGAGATACCACTTTGAAGTAGCCGCGGGGTGCTACCTGGGCACTAAATTTCAAATCACTACCTTTGGCCTCTGGCCAGTAAGGACCAGAACCAAACAATCGGGACGCGGTCCCACAACACTTTATTAAAAATGACAGTAGAGAAAAACCAGGTAGTAACCTTAAGCTACACCCTTAATTCCCTTGACAGTGAGGGAAACAAAACGCTAATTGAAGAAACCAACCAGGACAATGCGCTGAGCTTCCTGTACGGAGCAGGTATGATGATACCTAAGTTTGAAGAAGAGATCAGTGGACTAAGTGCTGGCGATAAAAAAAGCTTCGTTATTCTCCCAGACGAAGGCTACGGAGAGATCAACCAAAATGCCGTAACGGCCCTTCCAATGGATATGTTTAAGGAGTCTGGAGAGCCACCAGTAGGTGCAGTTCTTCCACTTCAAGACCAGAACGGAAACCAACTGCACGGAGTAGTAACGGCCGTAGAAGCAGACCAGGTACTTGTGGATCTGAACCACCCAATGGCAGGCAAGACCCTGGCTTTTGACATCGAGATTCTCGCTTTAAGAGAGGCTACCGAGGAGGAACTTGCCCATGGTCATGCCCATGGGGCCGACGGGCATGGAGCGCACTAAGGACTAGAGCGCCTTTAAATGCACGCAGCACCAGAGAATAAAATAATAAAAGACCGTCTTAATTGAAAAATTAAGGCGGTCTTTTACTTTACTAGGAAGGAGGTATGTACTATTTGATTCCTGGCCCTAGACTTTTCGTAATAGTCATCGGATGGATTTAGTACAGCCGGAAGCCAGAAGAGTATGCATCGATGAGTGCAGCGTACCACAACCGATGTACTACGTATTAATTTCCTTTTAAAGGTAGGTTGGTAGAATCTTACCTGTTGCTCTCAAGTTTAATTATGCTATTAACTTTATGACCTTTTTGGACCTGACTATTTTTAATGCGGTAGCTTTTCCCTTATAAATCCGTAAAACCAGGTCCCAAATACAGCGCTCAGAAGCGTCACCACCACTGCCAGTGCACCCGTTCCGATCTGGGCAAACAATGGGCCGGGACAGGCGCCAGTCATGGCCCAGCCCAAACCAAAAAGAAGACCTCCATAGATCTGTCCTTTATGGAATCGTTTATCAGCAATGGCTATGGGTTCTCCACCAAGTGTACGTATCCCCAGCCTTTTTATCACTTGTATGGAGAGTAGTGCTACTAGAATAGCACTGGAAATGATACCGTACATATGAAAAGACTCAAGACGGAACATTTCCTGGATTCGGAACCAACTGACCACTTCGGACTTGACAAACACAATTCCAAAGAAGATTCCCACCAGTAGGTACTTAAGATTCTGGTACCAAGGCTGAGTCGTAGTACTAGAATTTTCATTTTCCGATTTCTGGGCCGGGGAAGAATAGGCAAATGAAGAAGGTTGGTTTTTCATACTAGAGTCTTAGAATTATTGGTAGAATAAAATTGGCCATAAGGAAACCTCCGGCCATAAAACACACGGTAGCTACAAGGGACGGCCACTGCAAATTGGCGATTCCCATAATGGAATGTCCACTGGTACACCCTCCTGCGTACCGGGTCCCAAAGCCCACCAAAAAACCTCCCACTACCATGAGTAGAAACCCGCGCAGGGTAAATAAGGATTCGAAGCTCATTAGGTCTTGCGGCACCAGATTACCAAAGGAGTGGACTCCTACCTGGGCAAGATCCTGTTTGAGGTCAGGATGCACCACTACCTCTGCATCCGGCATAAGAAGCCATGCAGAAAGAACCCCACCTAGAAAAATGCCTGCTACAAAGAACAGGTTCCATACTTCCTTTTTCCAGTTGTAGGAAAAAAAAGGAAGGTTCGAGGGAAAACAGCTGGCACATATATGGCGCAGCGAAGAGGATATACCAAAGGATTTATTTCCTAGAATAAGCAGCAGTGGTACGGTAAGTCCAATGAGCGGACCTGCCACATACCAGGGCCAAGGCTTTAAAAAAAAGTCTAACATAATCATTGAAAAATGGGTTGAATTCTTGCCTTTAGTGAAATCACTTAGATAGCGCCTTCTACTTGCCTGAGATTTCTTTTTTGTACGTGTCTATAAAGAGTCTTTCCAATTGATCCAAGATCACCTGGTGGGACTCCTTACTTTGGTCCACTACCTCTACCGCCGAGCCCCTATGAATTTTGGTCTGGGATAGAGAAACCACATGGCCTTCCTTAAGAAAATCGTGTCGAAGTCGCGTGCGAATTTCTCCGCCCTGGAACGGTAGCACTACTCCCATGTCCAGGTGGTCCTGGGCAGAAGAATTGGTGGTCATTTTGAATTTATCACTGGAAAGCACATTTAGCAGAAAGAGATCCGTCTTGGCTTTCACTAGTGCCATATCACTGTCTTGGGCATACGGAATCATGGCCCGTATGGGACTTTTCTGAGCAAAGCTAAGGATACCAAGGGCCAGGGCCCCTACGGTCATTATTTTTTTCATGAAGCAAAAATAAAGTTTTACCTCCACCCTGGAGAAAGAATTATGCCAAAGACGGCCTTGCTGTAGACAAACGTCGAAAATCAAACACATTTTAATTAGGATAAATTTGTCCTATTTAAATATTTGTATTAATTTTGCCTTCAGAAAATATACAAAGTGCTCTCCAAGACCTGCCAATATGCCTTAAGGGCAATGATTTACATCTCCAAACAGGATCCGCCCACCCGGCCGGTTCCCATAAAAGAAATTGCACGCTCGATTGACTCCCCAGAGCTTTTTATCGCAAAGATCCTTCAGGACCTCTCCCGGCAGGGCTATGTGAGTTCCAGTAAAGGTCGCTCGGGAGGTTTTTTTCTCACTGCTGCGCAGATGGAAATCTCCTTAAAGGAAATCATCATTGCCACTGATGGGGATCAGATGTTCCTAGGATGTGGCCTGGGCCTTGAGTACTGCTCGGAGAAAAGACCCTGCCCTATTCACTTCAAGTACAAGGAGGCCCGCGAGAAACTCTCCGAGGTATATGGCTCCTTTACACTACTGAATTTGCATTCCCTGGAAATGAAGGACCCATCTGCCCTTCGGCGTAGTCTTGAACCCTTACTTTTTGAAACCAACATTTAACAATAAACCCATGATAACAGCTGAACTATTAGACGTTACCTTACTGGCCCCACGCCTTAAACACCCTACGGTATTTGAATATTTTGACCGCCTGGAGGCCGGTGAGAGTTTCATGATACGCAACGACCACGATCCCAAACCGCTATACTATGAACTTATTGCCGAGCGTGGACCCATTTTCACTTGGGAGTATCTGGAAAAAGGACCGGAGTGGTACCGTGTAGAGATAAAGAAGAATGAAATTCTGCCACAGGATCCTTTAGCCACCATTCCTGGAAAAGACATAGCCAAGGCACAGATTCTTAAAGAAAAAAACGTGCAGTTTGGATGCGCCTCCGAGGAGAAAGATTCTACCCTTCCTCCGGTTAGGCCCCGCACTCAAAACTCGCCACCCACTACCTTTCAGGAACAGAGCAAATGGTCATTGGAATTTCTGTGCGACTACATCGTAGAGACCCACCACCGATTTGTAAAGGAGCGCGTGGAGCCGCTAAATGATCTAGCTCAGAAAGTGGCAGAGCACCACGGACAAACCAGCCCTCTGCTTTACCGTTTTGCGACCATGACCTACCATTTCCTTCAAGACCTTTTAGACCATCAGGTACGGGAAGAAGAAGTACTTTTCCCTATGATTAAAAAAGCAGTAGCCTACTCCAAGGACCCTTCTCAGGGTGGGGACTACGAGCCAGGCATCTTAAGCCAACCAAGAGCCCTACTGGAAGAAGAGCACCACATCGCTTTTACCGACATGGACTACCTAAAGAAGCTTTCCAATGAGTACTCAGTACCGGAAGACGCATGCAATTCCAGAAGATTAGTCTACCGACTGATGGAAGAATTCCAAGAGGACCTTCTAACCCACCTAAGACTTGAAGAGCAGGTACTCTTTCCCCGCATGATAGCGCTGGACGAGCAGAACCTTGCAAGTACAAAATAGTACCCACTGGTTTTTTACTAACTTTACTTGACCCCTACAGGGGCAGAGGAGAAGAAGGACAAATGGTAGAATGTTTGAATATAACTCCTTCTTTAGACCAATCTGCCCCAAGGGTCCAAGTATACACACCAAAAAAAATAAAAATAGTATGGAAAAAAAACCAATCAAACGCAGCGAACAGATCCAACCACTTTCCCGGGAACACCACGCAACCCTTCTTTTCTGCTGGAAAATAGAGGAAGGCGTAAAAAGAGGCATAGAAAAGGAGCGTATTGACCGCTATGCGGGGTATTTCTATCCAGAGCATGTGGTGGGGCATTTCGCCAGTGAGGAAAAACTACTTTTTACCGACCGTCAGGACCCCAAAGTCCGCACTGCGCTAATGCAGCACGAGACTATCCGCGAGTTCTTTGAAAAGATCCAGGAAGGTCGGGCCAATTTCCCTAACGATTACCTCTCTCTTGCGGCGCTTCTACGCTCCCATACACGCTATGAAGAACGGGATCTTTTCCCCCATCTGGAACAAACCCTTCCACCGGACGAGCTGGACCGTATAGGAACTATACTCAATTTAGAAGAACACACCGCAGAGGAACAGTATAACGATGAATTCTGGCGCGATGCCAAATCCCAATGAAAATAGACTCCCAAACCAAGATAAGTGACATTATTAAGGCCGATTCCCGCTCCATTGAAGCCATCGCCTCCCTTTCTAGGCCACTGGAAAAACTCCGCAATCCTTTGCTTCGCAAAATCATGGCTTCCAGGGTGCGTGTGCACGAGGCAGCAAAGATGGGTGGTGTCACTACAGAAGATTTTTTCTCCATCCTCAAACCCTTAGGTTTTATCCCCGAGGAAAAAGAAAGCGAGCAAGAGCAGACCAATTTGACGTATCCAGACTGGCTTGATAATACCGCACCGGAGGCCATGACGGTTCTGGACGTTCGCAAGATGATGGACGAGGGAACCGAACCACTCAAGATAATTCTAGCTTCCTTTAAAAATGTGCCCGAAGGTCAGGTTCTTCGACTAGTGACCACTTTTGTACCTACACCCCTGATTCGGCTACTTTCAGAGCATAAGGCCAAAGAACACTTTGTGGAACCCAAAGGACCCGAGCTCTACTTCACGTACTTCCTTAAAGCAGGAAAAGATTCTACCCTAGAGCAGGAAGAATCTCTTGATGCGACGAGCATAGAGCAGGCCGACTTTTCCACGGTGCTCGAACACTGGAAAGAAAAAGCCATAGAGTATTTGGATGTACGAGCCATGGAAATGCCGCTTCCCATGCAGACTATTCTAGAGACTTTAGCTACTCTTAAGAGGGGCACTGCCCTTCTAGTGGCGCACAAGCGGGTGCCTGTATATTTATTAGAAGAACTCCAGGACAGGGAATTTACTGTACTTATCCGAGAGAACAGCCCTACCGATGTGGAATTACTAATCTACCACCGCAGCTAAACTATGGCCCAACTCTCCGTAGGAAAAGCGCCGTCCAACTTGGCCACGCTCCCATTCTATGCAGCAGGGGCGCTGTTTTTCCTGCTCCTTACATTCGTCTTGCTGCTTAAAAGCGATATGCTCCTTGGCCATCACTTTCAAGGCCCCGTTCTGGCCATGGTACATCTGGCCGCCCTGGGTTGGGGCACGATGGTTATTTACGGAGCAGGACACCAACTCCTTCCTGTACTTTGCGAGAGAAACCTGTACAGTGAGAAACTCGCTGTGCTAAGCTTTGTGCTTCTAACGGCGGGCGTACTCATTCTCTCTGTAGCTTTCTGGTTCTTGCACTTTGGTACTGCTACCCTAGTGGGCGGCAGCCTGGTTTTTCTATCCAGTATTATCTTTTTAATCAACAGCATTGCAACGGCTTTCCCCTTTAGAAAAGGAGCCTACGAGCGGCTCTTTCTTATAAGTGCCCCCCTGTGGCTGGTATTTACCACCGGCTTTGGACTGCTTTTAGTATGGAATCTGCACTCCCCAATTTTTGATGCTTCCCATCTCCATCTTCTGAAATTTCATGCGCACGCAGGACTTGCGGGATGGTTTCTTCAGCTCATTACGGGCGTGAGTTCCAAACTGGTACCGATGTTTCTACTGGGTAAATCCAGTAAAACCTATCTTTTGAAATGGGCATGGATACTTCAGAACTTAGGACTAATACTCTTTATGGTACTGGGTCTTACTCTAGGTACTACCACCATTCTTTTCTTGTCACTGTTATTAGTATTTTCAGGCACCCTTCTATGGCTACTGCTGCTGCGTGATGTATTTACCTCACGCCTTAGAAAACGAATAGAGCCGCTGATGAGAAACGTCGCATTTTCCTTTCTTTTTCTACTTCTAAGCTTTGCTATGGCAGGGATCCTACTGTTTTATGCATCCACGGAGCTAGTTTCTCTTTACGGTACCTTGCTTTTTATGGGTTGGATCAGCGGCATTATCCTTGCAAAAACCTTCAAGACTTTACCTTTCATCATTTGGAACACCCACTACAAGTCTTTCGCAGGAAAAAAAAGAACGCCTATGCCTAAAGACCTGTTCAGTGAAAAACTCGCCCGTATCCAGCTCTACCTCTACGCCTTTGCCATGGTACTTATGGCCCTGGGCCTACTTCTAAGCACTGCACCACTTCTTACACTAAGCGCTGGCCTATGGGTCGTGCTCGCCCTTTTATACTGCTACCAGGTTTTTAAGCTCCTGGGACATAAAAACACACTACTATGAAAGTATTTGATTTCAATAAAGACAGCGACCTCCAATTGCGCGCCATGGAGGCCCTAATGGAAGTAATCGACCCGGAAATGATGGTCAACATCGTGGATCTGGGACTGATTTATCAAGTAGATTTTTTAGAAGACGGCCGCTTGTATTTGGTAATGACCCTCACCTCCCAGTTCTGCCCTATGGGTGATGCCATTCAGACCGGGGCGCGCAACGCTCTGGAGCACGCTTTCCCTGACCGCACCGTAGAGATTGAACTACGATTTGATCCGCCCTGGAGCTACGATCTGATTTCACCAGAGGGACTCGAGCAACTACGCAACCGGTAACTGCACGTCACTTGAAGCAAAACATGACATTTGTCATAAAGAAGGATTTGCAAGTTTGATGTAAAATAGGATAAATTTGTCCTATTAAAATAAGACAATGAAAAAGCACATTCTACTTCTGACTTCACTGGCCGCTTTAGCTATCGGCTGTAAAGAAAATCCAACCGCTTCCTCCCAGCCTACGGCCAAAGACAATATGGCCATAGAAATCAGCTCTGAGGTACAGAACCAAAAAATTACCAACCCGCCTACGGTTCCTGCAGCCGTTGGAGACCGTAAAGCCCAAAAGGTGGTGGTCCATCTGGAAGCCACCGAAATAGAAGGCGAACTTGCCGACGGGGTAACCTATAAATTCTGGACTTTTAACAATACGGTACCGGGAACTTTCATCCGAGTACGTGTAGGGGACGAAGTGGAGCTACATCTCAAGAATGCCAGCAACAGTGTGATGCCACACAACATTGACCTGCATGCTGTAAACGGTCCCGGCGGAGGTGCCGAGGCTACCAACGTAGCGCCAGGCAAGACTGCTATCTTTAACTTTAAGGCACTTAACCCTGGGCTGTACGTGTACCACTGCGCGGCCGCACCTGTGCCAATGCATATTGCCAACGGTATGTACGGACTTATTCTGGTAGAACCGGAAGGTGGACTGGAGAAGGTGGACCGTGAGTACTATATCATGCAGGGAGAATTCTACACCAAAGGTAAGACCGACGAAAAAGGATTCCAAGATTTTGACCAAGACAAAGGGGTGGACGAGAACCCAACCTACGTCGTATTCAACGGACGTAAGAATGCACTAATGGGTGAGAACAAACTCGAAGCCAAGGTCGGAGAAACCGTACGTCTTTACGTAGGAAACGCAGGACCAAACCTAGTATCATCCTTCCATGTGATTGGTGAGATCTTTGATAAAGTATATATTGAGGGCGGAAGCAAGATCAACACCAACGTGCAGACTACCGTTATTCCTGCAGGGGGCGCTGCCATCGTAGAATTCACTGTGGAGGAACCTGGAGACTACGTCCTTGTGGACCACTCCATCTTCCGAGCCTTCAACAAAGGAGCCATTGGAATGCTGAAAGTAACGGGAGAAAAGAATCCGAAAGTATTTCATAAAGTTCAGTAGAGAACTACTGGCAAATAATAAAGTGTTTTAAATTATGTGTTTAGAGAGAAACCCTATGAAGAGGATCCCCACTACGGTGGCCATGCTGTGGGGTTTCTTCTTTTTTTTAGTCTCCTGCTCCAAAGCAGAGACGAGCTCAGAGAGTACCCGCACACCCAGTTCTTCGCATTTGCAGGAAGAATCTATTAGTCCTAAGGTAAAAATGATTACCATCAAAGGCGATTTCTACCAACCGTTTTACGGCGAGGACAGTACACTGGTAAAGGTAGAGGATTTTCTTCTCGACGAGCGCCCGGTTACCCACGAGGAATACCTGGAATTTGTAAAGAAAAATCCACAGTGGCGCAAAAGTAATGTTCAAAGACTATTTGCAGACGACACCTATCTTCGGGACTGGCCTTCGGACTTAGCCCTTCCCAAAGGAACACATCCCGATTCTCCGGTGGTATTTGTCTCCTGGTTTGCAGCACGGGCCTACGCTAAGAGCGCGGGAAAACGGCTTCCGACCCTGGACGAATGGGAATACGTGGCTATGGCGAATGAGACGATGAAAAATGCACGCCGTGAGCCGTCCTACTCCGAGACTCTTATCAACCTCTACAACCAGAAAAACCGTGAAAAAGGCCGCGTAATGCAGAGTAAGGCCAACTACCACGGAGCGTATAACCTTTTTGATCTGGTATGGGAATGGACCGATGATTTCAACTCTATTATGACTACCAGCGACTCCCGCACTACAGAGTTTGACGACAAGGGACTCTACTGCGCGGTAGGAGCTACCTCCACTACCGATGCCTTGAACTATGCAGCCTATATGCGCTATGCCCTTCGCTCCAGTTTAAAGGCAAACTTTACGGTAGCCAACTTGGGATTTCGCTGTGCGAAAGACCTTTAAAAAAAAATCGTCATGAAAAACCTCTTACTCCTACTGACACTTTGCATTTTGGCTTTTAGCTGTAAAGAGCCGCAAAGCCAGTCTGTAGAAACTACAAGCCAAGAACAATCGCTTTATATTTTAGGATCCAAGTGGAAAAACCAGAAAAACCAAAGCGTAACACTGGATGAACTAAAGGGAAAGAATGTGGTACTTACCATGGTATTCACCTCGTGCCAGACCGCCTGCCCGGTACTGGTTGCCGACATGAAAAACATCCATTCACGGCTGGGCGCCAAAGCAAAGGAAAATACACAAATGGTACTTGTATCCATTGATCCAGAAAACGACACTCCGGAAGTTCTCTCTGCCTATGCACAGACTAACGGCCTTAATGAGGATTTTACCCTACTGGTTTCCGACAAGGAATCGATCCGCGAACTGGCCAATGTACTGGCAGTGAAATACAAAAAAATCTCCCCTATTGTCTTCTCGCACTCCAACATCATTACAGTTCTTGATAAGGAAGGTTCTATGGTGACACAAAGTGAAGGAAAAGTAGACCACGCGGCTCTAGCCATTGCGGTCAATGCATTGTAAGGACCTGTATACTTAACAACCCAAAAAATAAATAACTGATTTTTGTCATTAATTTTATTTAGAATTAATATAAATAATTACATTTGCGTCATTGTTTATAATTGTTCTAAATAACTATGAGAAAATCCACTGTCCTTTTAGGGCTTCTAGGCGCTGCACTTCTAAGCGCACAAACTACCGATTCCATCAAGGAAAATACCATTGATGCAGTCATACTAAACACCATTGTAAAGAAAGACACCGAGTCTTCGCACAAAATGCCCCTTAAGTTTATCGAGAACCCACAGGTCTATTCCTCGGTAGATAAAACGGTTTTGGAAAACCAAAATCTTTTCACTGTGGATGAGGCCCTACGCAACGTTACGGGACTTCAGAAAATGTGGAACGCTACACACCGCTCCGGCGATGGGGGCTCGTATGTGAACCTTCGGGGATTCATAGCTTCCAATTCCATGCGTAATGGAATGGTATCTCCTGTATCCTCTACTATAGATGCGATCAACATAGAAAAAGTCGAAGTGCTCAAGGGGCCTTCCGCCACCCTATACGGAAGCAACGGTGCTTCCTATGGAGGGCTTATCAATCGTATTACAAAAAAACCACTGGACCATTTCCAGGGATCGGTCTCGCTTGCCGGAGGCTCAAATGATTTTGCACGCGTCCAAAGTGATGTGAATGTACCTCTTAATAGAAGTAGGTCTCTGCTGCTTCGCCTAAACACAGCCTATACCACGGAGAGTAGTTTTCAGAATGCTGCTGCCAAAAGCCACTACTACGCCTTTGCTCCAAGCCTGCTTTGGAACGTTAGCGACAAACTTAATGTCCTCTTGGACTACGAAGGTTTTGAAAGCCGCACACAGGCCGAACAAAACCTTTTTTTTATATTCTCCCCGTCCCTGTACGGATATAAGGACATGTACGACATTGAAAAATTAGGTCTGAATTATAACGAGTCCTACATAAGTGAAGGACTCTATAATACGGGGCGCAGCAGAAATCTCATTGGGCAGATTAACTACCGTATCTCAGAAAAAGTAAAGTCTACAACCCTTGTAAGTTCATCCTATAGCTACTCCGACGGATACAATCCGTACTTCTATATCACTACAGAAAGCTATACTCCGGACCAAACACCACTGGGACTCTACCGCGGAGACCAAAGTACGCGGGACAGCAAACAAAAGATCTTTCAGATCCAACAAAACTTCAATTTAGATTTTCCAATTGGCTCTATGCGCAACCGCGTGCTGGTAGGTGCAGACTATATGCGCAGTAATAGCGACCAACTCTTCGTGTACGGAATTATTGATTTCGTGCCACTAAGTGGAGCGGACTATTCCGGGTTCAACAAAGAAACCCTTGCAAATTTCTACGAGTCCGGAGCCTACGGATCTTACCCGATGCAGTCCATCAAGGATACCTACAGCGCCTACGTTTCCGATGTACTGAGCGTGACTGAACAGCTTAAAGTAATGGCAGCACTACGCTTTGAAAGCAACGACTTCAAGGGAGGTGTTATAGGCACTCCGGTGGCCTCTTACAATCAGTCGGCTTTATCTCCCAAGTTGGGCTTGGTATACGAAGTAATACCTGAGAAATTCTCGGTTTTTGGAAACTACCAAAACAGTTTCAAGAGTAACGGATACTATATTTCCGATGCCAGCGAAACCCTTGTACTTTCCGATCCCGAGACGGCCAATCAATTTGAAGCCGGATTAAAAACGAATCTTCTCCAGGGCAGGCTTAATGCTACGGTAAGCTACTACGACATTGATGTACGCAATTCACTCCAGACGGTAGGGTATACCTCTTCGAACCTTGCCATCCAAGACCAGATGGCCACCCTGGAAAGTAAGGGCGTAGAACTGGAGCTTAATGCGTACCTGGTTAAAGGATTCTCAGTGATAGCCGGTTTATCCTACAACGATTCCCGCTACAAAGACACGGCGGACGAGACTATTTTAAACCGCAGACCCAACACCGCATCTTCCCCATGGCTGGCAAACTTCAGCGCCAACTACCAGTTCCTGGACGGCAGGCTTAAGGGACTAGGCATGGGCATTGGAGGAAACTACGCCAGTGCAAACCGTATATTCAATACCACTACTGCGCAGTTCGAGCTTCCAAGTTACCTGGTACTTAACGCCAATGCTTTCTACGACCAAGAGCGCTACCGCATAGGACTAAGTGTGAATAATTTTACAAACGAAAAACACTGGATCGGGTACACCACGGCCAATCCGCAGAAACTTCGTAACGGGGCTTTAAGTTTCACTTATAAATTCTAAGACCAATCCAGGCGGTGAAAAATTCTTTCGTAAAACGATTAAACGCCGCCTTAATACCTTGTATTTTATGAAACACCACCACGTAAAAGCAAAAAGTAAAAAGAAGTCTTTATTTAAAAAAGCCGTGGGAAAGATCCATCTGTATGTGGGCCTTACCATTGGCGCCATTGTATTTTTGGTATCCATCACGGGCGCCCTCTATGCCTTTAAAGCTGAAGTAGAGAACCTGATGCTCTCGGAGTACTATGAGCACCATGAACCCAATATAGAGCAGAAGACGATCCTTCCCATCAAAGAGATGGAACGAAGGGTTCATGCCCAAAGCGGACAGAAATACCTACCCCACTGGGTGGAAATTCCCTTGGACAAAACCAAGACCTACCGATTCAACTACTACGAACGCGATGTGAATGCTTGGCATTATTTCGATGAATTCCCGGTCTTTATGACCTACTATGTGAATCCCTACACGGGGCAAATCGTGGGAAGTTACGACCAGAAAAACTCGTTTTTTAATATTGTAAAATACATCCATTGGGGATTTCTTCTAAATTCGGATTGGGGAAAATACATCGTGGGCATACCCACCATACTTTTTCTTGTCATGGTACTATCCGGCATTATTCTTTGGTGGCCTAAAAACCGTAAAGCCAGCAAGCAGCGCTTCTGGTTCCAATGGAAAAACATACGGTCTTGGAGACGGCGCAATTACGATCTGCATACCATCGTTGGATTCTACGCCTCTTTTCTAGCCGTTATTGTAACCATTACAGGACTCTTTTATTCCTTCCTTTTTGTACAGGGTCTAGTGTATTTTGTCTTTTCTGGAGGAAAGACCACATTTACGGATCTGGAAGCCATCCATAACAAGGCTCCCTTAAGTGCGAAAACCGATGGCGTATACGATAAGGCGATTGCCATTACCGAGCAGCTACATCCCAATGCGTACGGATACACCTTTGATTTGGGATACGAGCATATGGACGAGCACGAGCACCACAATCTCTATGTGTTTGTCAAGCAACTACCCTATTCCTACCACAAGAACCATGCGGTAATCATCGATGAGAACTCTGGAGAACTACTAAAAACCTACAATCATGATGAAAAGAACTTTGGAGAAAAAGTAGTTGCTGCCAATTACGACATCCATGTGGGTGCTATACTGGGAATTTGGGGAAAAATCCTGGCCTTTATTAGCTCCCTTGCCTGCGCTTCACTACCGGTAACAGGCTTTTTAGTCTGGTATGGAAGGAACTACGGTAAGAAGGCAAACAAGACAGTACCCCTAGTATCTTCTGTGTAAATAAACAGTAATCTATCATAGAGAAAAGTTCTCTATGCCCGAGTTCTGATGGAAAGGGAACTAATCTCAAAAAACTTAAATGCCTGATCCTACACTATAAAGGCACTGGCCATTAGTTCTCTATCCGCTCGGGAAATTCCAATTTGTTTTGCCACTGCCTTCCCAAATTTAACTGCCTCAGTCACCTCATCGGTGATATGATTCATTCTATGGATGCGAGTCGAAAATACAAACCCACACTTTTTGCTAATTCTTCTAATCCCTGCCAATAAACATATACATAAATAATCGTGCGCGATTCAAGTAAATATTTATCCATTGATATTTAATTTACAATAGAATGCAAATATGAAAAATTATGAAAAGCAAACTATGTGAGCGTTGAAATGTTAGACCTATGTGAGACCCAAGAAATAGATGGCAATAAAAAAACACCTACATTTCTGTAAGTGTCTCATTTTTAGTAGTGGTCCCACCTGGGCTCGAACCAGGGACCACCTGATTATGAGTCAGGTGCTCTAACCAACTGAGCTATAGGACCGACGAACTTTCGTTCGAATTGGTGTGCAAAAGTAAATTATTTTTTAATAATAAAAAAGCAATTAGCCCCTTTTTTCTTGACATAATTCCACTAGTACGCCCCCAGTGGTCTTAGGGTGCAGAAAAACAATAAGTTTGCCGTCGGCTCCTTCCTTGGGAGTGGTGGAAAGAAAGGAAAACCCTTCGGCCTGGAGGCGCTCAATTTCTGTTTCAAGGTCTTCAACCAAGAAGGCCAGATGGTGCACGCCCTCTCCACGCTTTTCAATATAGCGCCCGATCACACCCTCAGAAGTGGAAGATTCCAAAAGCTCCACCTTGCTTTCTCCAACGGCGTAAAAGGACGTGGTGACTCCTTCCCTTTCTACGGTTTCGTGTTTGTAGTTCGCTTTACCTAGGAGCCTGGAAAAAAGCCGGTCAGACTCTTCGAGTGATTTAACCGCAATTCCAATATGTTCGAGTTTCATGTCTGTCTTTCATTTTTTTTGCAAACCCCTTCCCGTAGTCCCGGTCTTAATGGGTAGCAGCGATTCAAACAAAAATAGTAAATTTGCCCCTATGAACGAAAGTAACAGACAAAGAAAAGTCGCCCAAATCATACAACAGGACCTTGCAGAACTTTTTCGCAAGCAGTCCAAGGAAAGTGCCCAGAGCATTTTGGTAAGTGTATCGGATGTGAAGATCTCTGCGGACCTGAGTGTTGCGAAAATCTACCTGAGCGTATTTCCTCAGGAGTTCAGAGCGCCTGTTATGAAAGAAATTGAAGAGAACAAATCCCAATACCGTAACTTCTTGGGACAGCAGATGGGCAAACAGGTACGCATCATCCCGGAACTTAACTTCTACCTAGACACCACCCTGGACGATGCCGAGCGCGTAGAGAAAGAACTTCGCGGTGAGGGAGATAATCCCATTCTATAAATCCGGTACTGCCCTTTGAGAAATACTGCATTCTATATCGCCACCCGATACCTTATCGCCAGAAAGGGATCTACTGCCGTTACGTTCATTACGTGGCTGGCGGCCTTTGCCATGATGACGGCGGTAGCCAGTATGTTCATTATCGTTTCGGTCTTTACGGGCCTGGAAGACCTCAACAAGGAGATGATATCCAATCTCCATGCGGACCTTACCATTTCAAGTAAAAACCAAAAACAGCTTAAGAATGCTAAATTAGCCACCGAAACCGTGCGCAAGCACCCGGAAGTGGCGCACTACTCAAGACTTATTGAAGAAAAAGTATATCTGAACTATAATGGCGTTGGGGAAATCGCCTACCTACGCGCCGTGGACAGCACCTATACCCTGGTCAACCCCGTAGACAAAAACATATTCTTTGGAGCGTACCCCGACACTTCGGATCCCACGCAGGTGATTATGGAAAACAGCCTGGACAACCGACTTTCGATTCCTGTGGGAGAGAGTCCCAATCCAGCCCTACTCTACATGCCTAAACCGGGCACCGGCCTTATCACTACCGAGGACGACATCTTCATCAAGCGGGAGATTCAGGTTACGGGCGTTTTTCCTGGAAACGACCAGCTTAACAACTACATCATTTCCTCCATAAAACTAGGGCAGGACCTTTTGGGACTTTCCGGGGATACTGCCTATAAGATTGTCGTAAAACTCAAAGATCCCTTAAAGGCCGATAATATCAAATCCGAGCTCGAAAAATCTTTGGGTTCTTCGTACCAGATAAAAACCAAGAAAGAAGAAAATGCCGCCTTCTGGAAGATGATCAATACCGAGAAGCTGATGATCTATCTGATTTTTTCCCTGGTGATCTGCATCACTACCTTTAATCTGGCAGGGGCCATCATCATTTTGCAACTCGATAAAAAAGAGCAGGCGCGCTCGCTAATTTCCCTTGGGCTACCTTTGGAGCACCTTCGTAGGACCTACTTCTACACGGGTCTTCTCATTACCCTTTTTGGTATTGTGTCGGGTCTTCTAATAGGAACCTTAATGTGCTACCTACAGCTGCAGACCGGGTATTTCAAGGCGGGAATCGAACTGGCCTTTCCGGTGCGGATCACTTTGGAAAATTACTTCATAGTCTCGGGAGTCGCCCTCCTCTTTGGAATTACCGTATCGTGGGCTTTTTCCAAGATCAACCGCTCCCTTATCTGGAAGAAGTAGAAACTGAGCGATATCAGCCCGGCACACAAGGTGCAATTTCGTACCTTTACTCTAGCTATGAAGAAAAAAATATTTGGCTTACTAGGCCGCGGCATCGGTTATTCGTTCTCTAAAAAATATTTTAGCGAAAAGTTTAAAACGCAGTTTCTCCACGACCACTCCTATGAGGTTTTTGACATCGATTCCTTGGAATCCCTCCCTGGGCTTTTAAGGGAAGACCGACTTAAAGGATTCAACGTCACCATTCCCTACAAGGAGCAGATTATCCCCCTTCTGGACGAAGTCTCCAGTGAGGCGGCCCTAATCGGCGCGGTCAATACCGTTAAAATCCGCGAGGGCAAGGCGGTGGGGTACAATACCGACGCCTATGGATTTGAAAAGACCCTGCTTCTTCATAAAAAACCCCACCATACCCATGCCCTAATACTAGGCAATGGAGGGGCTTCCAAAGCGGTGCAGTACGTGCTTAAGAAACACGGTATTGCGTTTGAGACGGTTTCCCGCAGCCTGGAATTAAATTACCACACCCTCCCTAAGGAGCTGGTCTCCACCCATACCCTCATTGTCCAAACTACGCCTGTAGGAACTTTCCCTATGGTCAACGACTGCCTGGATTTTCCTTTTGAGGCGCTTAGTTCCAACCATCTGGTAATTGACCTTATTTACAACCCCACCTTTACGGCCTTTATGGACCGAGCGGCAGAGCACGGAGCCAAATGCGTGAACGGCTACTTCATGCTTGAACAGCAGGCCGAAAAAGCCTGGGAGATCTGGAATGCAGAATAATTGGGATTCTCTGTAAAAAATTGCGGTTCCTACTGGCGGTAAAAGAAAATTCTTTATATTTATTGCAAATAACCATTGCCGGCACCCGAGTATTTTCTCTGTGTGCAGCGAAAACGACCCGTAACTTTAAAATAAAGTAGCCATGAGCAGCGAGCAGTCCGTACCTAAGGAGAACCACGAAGAAAAAAAACTGATAAACGATCCCGATACCAGAGAGGCTTCTACAGAGCAACCCTACAGCCCGGTAGTGGAAGTGGCAGAGGAACTCTTGGAAAACGCTGAAGTAAAGCAGCAACCTGCTGCTACAGAAAACAGTAGCGATACCCGGAAGGAATCAGATGCGGCTCCAGCCCCCCCCCTTTCCTCTTTAAAAGATGCCCCTACCCCTGAAACCAAGGAGGAACTTTCACCCGAAGAACTCCTTTCCCGGATGGAGCAGCTTATCAATCTTCCCAATGCGGGAGAAAAAAACAGGGAATTCTCTCAGCTGCGTGAAAAAGTACAGGGCATGCTCGTAAAGGACATCCACGACCGAAGAGCGGGTTTCATCGCGGAAGGGGGAATGGAAAGTGACTTTCATTACGAACACCCACTTCAGGCGCGCCTGTCCGGGCTCAGCGGTATTTTTAAGGAAAAGCACGATATCTACCTGAAAGAACAGCAGGCCAGCCAAGAGGAAAACCTCTCCCAGCGCCAGGATATAATCGAGCGCCTTAAAAACCTCTATACAGGATCGGAGCCGGGTACGAATTTTTTCAAGGAAATCCGAGAAATTAAGAAAGCCTGGTCGGAAGCCGGCCAAGTAGCCAAGGCCGAATTCAAACTTCTAAACAATAATTATTTCCACCATCTGAACCAGTTCTACCAGATGCTGGATTTAAACAAGGAATACCTACACCAGGAATACCAGCATAACCTAGAGAAACGCGAGCATATCATCGAGCGTGCAAAGGCGCTATTGGAAGAGCCTGTACAAAAGGCGCTCAATGAACTGCAGTACCTGCATAAACTCTGGAAAGAGGAAGCAGAGCCCGTAGCCGAGGAGTTCAGGGAGAAGACTTGGGAGCAGTTTAAGGAGCTCTCCAACCAGATTCATGATAGAAAATCGGAACTCTCCGCCGCGTTGGAAGAGGAGCAGTTCGCAAACCTTACGCGTAAAAACGCGATAATAGAAAAAATACGCGGCTTTTCAGAAGAGGGCAAGAACGCTTCGCATCAGTTCTGGCAAAATGCAATCAAGACGGTGGAAAAACTACGTGAGGATTTTTTAAAGACGGGAAGTGTCCCTCGAAAACTCTCTAATCAGAACTGGAACGAATTCAAGGAAGTTCTTAAGTCCTTTAACCAAAGCAAGAACGATTTTTACAAGAACCTGAAAGGAAGCCAGGTAGAAAACTTGAGCAAAAAGCAGAAACTGGTAGAGACGGCGCGCGACAATATGCATTCAGAGGACTGGGATACCATGGTACCTCTTTATAAGAAACTACAAGAGGAATGGAAGCAGATTGGGCATGTACCACGCAGCCAGGCCAATAAGATATGGGAGGAATTCAAGGACGCATGCAATACCTTCTTTGCCAATCATAGGGAAAAGACCCAAGGAGCGGGAGACAATTGGAAAGAAAACTACCACTCCAAGAGAGCGCTGCTGGAATCCCTGAAAGCCATTGGAAACTCAGAAGGGAGCATGGAGGAGATTGAACGGATCAAAGCGCAGTGGAATGCCGTTGGAAAAGTACCACGCGACAAGATCTCCATCAATACCGAATTCAACAAGACCCTACGCGAGAAGCTGCGTCTAAACAACGCCAGTGAATACGATTTGAAAGACGAAAACCTTTCTGAATCCCAACTCACCGATAAGGCCCGTAAAATCAAAAACCAGATTCAGGATCTGGAAGCGGAAATCTCCACACTAGAAAACAATCTTGGATTCTTTAACTCTCCAAGCAGAGACAATCCTTTACTCAAGGACACCTATGCCAAGATAGACGAGAAAAAGCAGCAGCTGGAGCACCTGAGGAGTGCCCTGCACCAGATTATATCTCCGGAGGGGGGATCAGCCACGTAAGTAAATGATGTAGTATATATGGTAAAGGCCTTTTTTTTCAAAGAAAGGGCCTTTATTTTTTACGGCTGTAGGCAGTTGATTTCCTCTATTAAGTATCTTTACCAACACAAAATTATCTTAATTATGTACACCCACGAGCATTATATGCTGCGCGCTCTGGAAGTGGCCCAACGTGCCGAGGGCTATACCTATCCCAATCCTCTGGTGGGCTGTGTGATTGTGCACCAGGGGCGAATCATAGGAGAAGGCTACCACCGAAAGGCCGGTGAATACCATGCGGAGATAGAAGCCATAAACAGCTGCAGGGAGCCCCACCTCCTAAAAGAGTCGGTCTTCTATGTGACGCTGGAACCCTGCGCACATTACGGCAAAACCCCGCCCTGCGCCCTTCGACTTAAAGAGATTGGACCAAAGATGGTAGTGGTCGGCTCCTACGACTCCAATCCCTTAGTTGCAGGAAAAGGCACTGCATTACTTCGCCAGGCAGGAGTAGAAGTATTAGAGGGTGTACTGGAAAAAAAGTGCCGCGAGTTAAACCGTAGGTTCTTTTGTTTCCATGAAAAGAAACGTCCTTATGTAGTTTTAAAATGGGCCGAATCCAAGGACGGTTATATCGATAAGAATTTCCGACCGGCAAAAATAACTACTGCTTTAGAAAGCCAGTGGGTACATACGATGCGCGCCAAAGAGGAGGCCATACTGGTAGGCACCGGTACGGCGCTTTCGGACAATCCTTCCCTTACCACGCGACTCGTGGAGGGACCAAATCCGCTGCGCCTTTTAATTGACCGAACCCTTAAGGTGCCAGAAACGCACCGCATTTACTCCAGTGAGGCTCCGACCTGGGTTTTCAATTTAATAAAAGAGCAAACAAGGGGAAGCACCGAATATATTAAGCTTTCAGAGAACAATATCGAGGAGCAGATTCTTAAGGTCTTATACCAAAGAGGCATACAATCGGTACTGGTGGAGGGCGGAGCCTACACCCTGCAACGGCTATTGGACCTGGGGCTCTACGATCAGATCGTGCGCTTTAAAAACGAGTCGCTCGAGTTAGAGAAAGGAACCCTAGCGCCAAGGGTGCCCCCAGGCCTTGATTTTAAAAAAGAGTGGATGGAAGAGTCCGTACGCATGGAATACCAAATGGTCTAGATACCCACCAGTTCTTTTAACTTGGCGTAGCGTTCCGCGAGCTTTAGTTTCACGCGCTGCAGTGACTTCTTTATCGCGTCCTGACTAACTCCCAAAAGGCGCGCAATCTCCAAATTACTGAAACCAAGTCTTTTGAGAATTAGGATTCTGTGGGCACTTTCCCTAAGTTCTGGAAACTCCCGGGTAAGCTGCTTATAAAACTCAGGCTGGAGCTTCATAAACTCTCTTTTAAACTGCTGCCAGTTCTCGTCGGTCATAAGGTGCGACTCCAAGAGCTTGCTTAGGGCGTGGGATTCCTGCTCAAATTCGTTAAGATTGGACTGACTCACCTGCTCCATTTCGGATTGGAGTTTGGCAATCTGCCTGTCTTTATGCCTGAGATGTGCCACCTGCTTTTCAAGCGATAGCTTGGTCTTGCTCAGGGACTGCTCGTAACGCATTTTCTCCAGTTCGAGCTCCATCACGTGCTGCGTATACTGCATCTTACGCTGCTTAAGCGCGCGGCGCGAAGTGGTAAGTATATAGTACAGGATTCCAAGAATCAGCACAAGCGAAGTGAAATATAATAGCCGCATAAAGAGCATTTCTCTGCGCTCATTCTCTACCTCAAGAGCCAGGCGCTGCGAGCGGGAACGGTTTAGAAGCAAGTTTGCACGGTTCAGCGCCGTATCCCCGTCGGTATACTGAAGCTGCTCCTCGAGAAAATCAATAGCATGGTGGGCCTCCAGTTCCTTCAGTGGATCCCCGGTTGCCTTATAAAGCTGCGCTTTTAACTCTTCGACTTCCACACCGTTGGTTGCAAAACGTGGCGTACTTTTATAAATGGTACTCGCCTCCAGTAGGGATTTCTCAGCAGCCGGGTAATCTTCAAGAGCTAATTGTATTTTGGCCAGAATAGTAAGGGTATAGAGGGTATTCATCTCCGCCTTCATTCGCCTGGATATCTTCAGTCCTTTTTTAACTAGGTTAAGACCGTCCACCGGGCGTTTCTCCCGGTACATCAAATCCCCCATATTGGCAAGGACTTTTGCGTAACGTAAGGAATCACCCGCTTTCTTCGAAGCGCCAAGGGCCTGGTGAAAATAGCTCTGCGCCTGGGCATACCTGCCCTCGTACATTAGGTACAGTCCTAAATTGTCAATGACTCCTGCATAGTCGCTCTCTCCTTCCGAAGTAAACTGCTTGGCTTTTTCCAGCATCTGGATTGCCGTGGATCTATCTCCTATGGTACCATAGTAGTACCCTATCCACCGGTAGGAATCCTGAGGATTGATATGCGGAAAATTCTCCGAGGCCAAGAGAAGACTTTCCGCTTGAAGGAAATAGGCCAGGGAGGCATTCATGCTACGAAAGTGGTAGAGGTACTGTGCGTAGTTCACATTGGCTACTACCTGCAGACTTACCGGACCTTTCTTAGAGAGTTCGATAGCCCGAAGATAATGCTGGTTGCTCTTAAGAGTCACCCGCTGAAAGCAGTGGGCATAACCTTGTCCTAGAAGTACATGGTAGAGCACTTGTATATTGGGATCGTCGGAATTCTTAATAGGCTCCAGAAAGCGGTGCATCTTTAGAGTATCGCACCCAAAGTCCTGCTGCTGGTTTAAAAGGCTCTCGTACAAGTTGGCCCTCTCGGAGTATTTTACATCAAGGGAAATTCTCTGCCCTACCAAAGGGAGAGATAAAGAAAATACGAAAAAGAAAATAATGCGCTGAAAGTGCACTGAGGTTAGTAGTTTTATACAGTAAAGGTAGGTAAATTCTTAAAAAATATAACCTATAAGTATACATATGGTATATTTTAAAGCTTATTTGGACTAATTTGAACTAAAAACGTCCCCGTTTTGTCCCCCTACTGCTATTGAAAATTTCCTAATTATCCTTTTATATTTGACCAAGTAATTTTTGTAGCGCCAGAGTATGGTTTGTATCCTAAAAGAAAACAACAGGCGCATCAAGTTCAAAACTTACACCGAGCTGATTGAACTGATGCAGAAGGAGCATAACTCTTTATCCTTATCTCCCATGGAATTTATGAAGAGTTTCGCAAAGGAAAAGGGAGTGGAGCTCCCCAAGTGCTTTTTTTGTGAAAGGCAATTTTTGGAAGTATTGGAAAAGAACCATGTAATTGAACTAAAGTTAAACTTTTTTGAAAAACATTTAAGAAAACCCTATGTCGTCTAACCTTTTAACCAGTAAGTGCAAGAAAGTCTTCACACTGGTAAACCGCAAACGCAGCGTCACTCTTTCTTCACCACGTGAATTTGTAACCTGGATGCGTAAGCACGATATCCAACAGTGGGAAACCAACGCCGAGTTCATGGAGGCGTACGCCCACAGAAAGGCAGTGTTTGAAAAAATAATCTTAAGAAATACCAGCGAGGAGGCCTTTACGGAGGACCTTCAGGCTAACGGGCTGCTATGTATCGCCCCCAAGCCCACGCTGTGGCAGATGATCAGTGGCCAGCACAAACACGAGCCACGCATCGCATAAAGAATCAAGTAAATGATGAGAGAGAGGATTGGCCCTCTGCCCTTTAGGCAGGCGGGCCTTTTCGATTCTAGTGCCCAAGCGCACGACTCTGACAAAAAAGAGAATCGGTATGTCCGTGTTCTATGGGCTCAAACTGAACAGTAGTATGCTCAATCTCTAATTGGATTAATTTCGCTTCCAACTCAGCCCGCAGGACCTGTAGCTCGCGCAGGGATTTATTTTCCTTAACTACCACGTGCACGGAAAGAGAATTGAGCCCACTGGAAAGACTCCATACATGCAAATGGTGGAGCTGCTCCACCTGGGGATGCCCCAGAAGCGCCGCACGGATCTTGTTTAGCTCTACCCCTTTGGGAACGCCTTCCATTAATACATGGACCGACTCTTTAGTGATTAAATAGCCGCTACGTAGAATAAGAACTGCAACAAGCAGGCTGCATAGGGGGTCTGCCCACTGCCAGCCCCACCCCATAATTAAAAGCGCTGCGGCTACCGCCGCCAGGGATCCTAATAAGTCGCTAAGTACATGCTGGTAGGCCCCTCGCATATTGAGATTCTGTTTTACATCGCTACCTCGAACCATGATATAGGCCACCAGTAGGTTTACTAGTAGGCCCCCTATTGCTATATAAAGCATACCGGAGGCCTCAACTCTCGGGGGGTCTACTAAACGGCCGACCGCCTCATACACTATATAGCCGGCCACAAGAAGCAGGGTTACTCCGTTGAGAGTGGCCGCAAGAATTTCAAAACGCTTGAATCCGTACGTATGGGATTCCGAAGGTTTTCTTCTGCCAAAATTGAGGGCCAGAAGCGCGATTAGAAGGGACGCGCTATCGCTGAGCATATGCCCTGCATCGGAAATAAGCGCAAGACTTTTGGTTTTAATTCCGCCAATGACTTCCAAAACCATAAAGAGCGAAAGGATCAGAAGACTTACTAGTAACACTTTTTTATTGCTGCTGTGCGAATGGGAATGGACATGGGAATGGTTGCTCGACATAAGAGGTACGTTATTTTGCTAAGATACTTTAGTCTTACCGCGTTGTTGCTATGAAATTCTTGAAGCGATTTGCGAAATTTTTCTGCACTTTCCCATCCTACCCCTCGAGGAAGTGCTGCAGGGTTTTTCGTAGATTTGCCTGATGGCGCACCAATACCTTACCCTAGCCAATGCGGCACGCGAGGTCCCGTACCGAGAAAAAGGCAGTCGATTCCTCGGCTTTGCCCTTCCGGTGCGCTCCATTGAAGAGGCCAAGGAAGAACTCTTAAAAGTGCGCACCCTGCATCCAAAAGCCACGCACCACTGCTTTGCTTATAGGATTGGTCCCCTTGGAGCAACCTACCGCGCCTCGGACGATGGAGAACCATCCTCCACGGCAGGAATTCCCATTTACAACCAGATCCTATCGCGCGAACTGACCAATGTACTTGTAGTTGTAGTACGGTATTATGGCGGAGTGAAACTGGGGGTATCGGGACTCATCAAAGCCTATAGAGAATCGGCCCAACTGGCACTTAATGAGGCGGGCACAGAGCTTAAGGACATTACCTATGTCCTCTCCCTTCGTTTCCCGTACCATCTCCAAAACCAGGTCTTTGCGCTTTTAAGCCGAAAAGGCGCACAGATTGAATCTTTTGAGGCGCTGGAAGCCTGCACGGTTTTGGCCCACGTACCCTCGCTACAAAAAGAAAACATCTGCGAGAGTTTCTCGCAGATGCATGAAGTTACGTTTTGCGTTTTAGATTAATCGCTGCTTCTTCCGGAAAGCATGGAGGCAAAGTAAATAAGCTGCGCAAGGGATCCCAGTGCTGCCACGACATAGGTGCGTGCGGCCCATTTTAATGAATCCTCTGCTCCTTCGTATTCCGATTTGTTCGCAAGGGTGCCTGAGCTTCTAAGCCAAGCGAGTGCACGTTTGGAGGCATCGTACTCCACGGGCAGGGTCACAAAGGCAAAAAGTGTGGTTACTGCAAAAAGAATCACACCAATAAGCAGCAAGGTCTTGGATCCGGACATGGCCATCACCACAATACCTGCCATAAGTACAAACTGCAGAAGTCTTGAAGATACGTTTACCATCGGTACCATTTTAGAGCGTAGCTGGAGCATGGAATACCCGACGGCGTGCTGCACGGCGTGTCCGGTCTCGTGCGCTGCTACAGCCGCTGCAGCTGCGTTACGCTGCATATACACTCCTTCGGAGAGGTTAATGGTCTTGTTCATGGGATTGTAGTGGTCGGTAAGCTGCCCCGGAACGGAAATCACTTGTACGTCCGAGATCCCGTTGTCCCTAAGCATCTTCTCGGCGATTTCTTTCCCGGACATACCGTTTTGAAGGTGCACATTGGAATAATGCGCAAACTTCGATCGAAGCCTGTTCTGGACAATCATGCTGAGGATAAATACCACGCCAATAATTAAATAGTAAGTCATTGATTTATTGTTTATTTCTTATTAATTCTAGTCTACTGCGCCTTGTCTCGAATTAAAAACAATGCACTATTGCTCTTGATGGAAAAAGCATGCCAATTTACGGCCTTTTTTAATTTATATTTATCTTTGCAAACCCAAATGTTAACCATGGCACAAATTACGGTTCGAGAGGTAGTATCCAAGGAAGATCTGGAACGTTTCGTTCGCTTTCCTATGGAGCTCTACAAAAATAATAAAAACTTCGTTCCTTCCCTTATAGAAGACGAGAAGCAGATCTGGGACCCGAAGGAAAATCCGGCTCTTTCCTATTGTGAGGCCACGCGCTACCTCGCCTTTAAAGACCAGAGGGTTGTAGGGCGTATAGCGGTGATCGTGAACCATAAGGAGAAACAGGATTTAGGTATTGATAAGGTGCGTTTCGGATGGCTTGATTTCACCGACGATCTGGAAGTCTCCGCGGCGCTGCTTGAAAAAGCGCAGGACTTTGCCCAAAGCCGTGGCATCACAAAGATTGAAGGCCCCATGGGTTTTACCAACCTGGACAAGGCCGGAATGCTGGTGATGGGCTTTGACCAGCTTGCAACGATGATCGGAATCTACAATTTCCCCTACTACGTAGAGCACTTGGAAAAACTAGGTTACACCAAGGAAAAGGAGTGGGTGGAGTACGAGATTGTGTTCCCTGAGGTTCTACCGGAAAAAGTGGAGAAATTCAATCAGCTAATTAAAGAAAAATACAACCTCAAGGTACTTAAGTTCTCCAGCAAGAAAGAACTTCTTCCTCTGGTGGAACCTATGTTTGATCTTTTGGATAAGACCTACCGGCACCTCTCCACCTACACCCCAATAACGCCCGAGCAGGTAAAAACCTACAAGGAAAAATACTTCGGATTCATCGACAAGGACTACGTTATATGTATTGCAGATTCCTTAGGCCAATTGGTGGCCTTTGCCATAACGATGCCTTCCTATTCGCGCGCACTGCAAGCATCGGGAGGAAAAATGTGGCCTTTCGGATGGTGGCATTTCCTTCAGGCTTCACGCTCCAACGACCGGGCCAACTTCTATTTGATTGGAATCCATCCGGACTACCAAAAGCGTGGGGTGACATCTATCATATTCAAGGAAATCTACGAGACCTTTCGAAAGAAAGGGGTCAAGTACCTGGAGACCAATCCTGAGCTGGAAGAAAACAAGAACATCCAGCTATTGTGGCAGGACTACGCTCCGCGCAACCATAAACGCCGCAGAACCTACTCCAAAACCCTAAGCTCTTGAAAACACCACTAATTCTCTACGGCCTATTAATACTAGGTTTTATTGCTTACCAACTGTTTTTTCGCCATCCCGAGCCCCGGATCCATGAGGCCATAAGCATTCTCTATACAAGCGTACTTTTTCTCTATATTGGCTTTCTTGCCTACCGGGTTCTGAAAGGCCTTAAAAAACGCCAACAATACAAGTAGTTTATATCCATTCTAAATAGGACGCGCCCTTTCGTGGCGCGCTTTTTTTTAACGGATGGAAATTTCGTCAGTGGAGTTTAATTCACTAAATTTGCACATTATTGTCAAATGTTTTGCTATGAATTTACCTGAGAATTACATTCCGATTATAATCCAAGCGCTCGTTGGTTTGGGCTTTGTCCTTTTGTCCGTAGTGGGTACCCACTTTTTAGGACCTAAAATGGACAAAAACAGGACGCGCAAGAACGAAGCGTTTGAGTGCGGTATTGAAATAGAAGGTAACGCACGTACTCCCTTTTCTGTGAAGTATTTTCTTACTGCGGTACTTTTCGTACTCTTCGATGTAGAAATTGTATTTTTCTATCCCTACGCGGTGAATTTCAGGGAATTTGGAATGCAAGGCTTTTTGGCAGTGCTGACCTTTGTATCGATCTTCTTCCTGGCGTTTGTCTACGTATGGAAACGTGGCGCTCTGGATTGGGACCGCTAGAGAGCACCAGGGGCAAGGCCCATGGACTATTTTTAACATTCACCTTAAAACACAACCATTATGTCAGATAATAAACCTGTAATACGCATGGATGCCACTCCACCGGAAGGACTGGAAGGAGAAGGCTTTTTTGCCACGAAACTTTCCAGTGTGGTCGGTCTGGCCAGAAAATATTCGCTTTGGCCACTGCCTTTCGCCACCTCTTGTTGTGGAATCGAGTATATGGCTTTCTTAAACCCGACCTACGACGGTTCTCGTTTTGGGATGGAACGTAACTCCTTCTCCCCGCGCCACGCGGATATGCTGATGATTTGCGGTACGATTTCCAAAAAGCTAGGTCCCGTACTTCAGCAGGTGTACACCCAAATGGCAGAGCCACGCTGGGTAGTTGCCGTAGGAGCATGTGCCACGAGTGGAGGTATTTTCGATACCTATTCGGTACTCCAGGGCGTGGATAAAATCATACCAGTGGACGTATACGTTCCAGGATGTCCGCCACGACCGGAGCAAATTATCGAGGGCGTGATGCAAGTCCAGGCCCTTGCCGAAAGCGAGAGCATCCGCAGACGTGACATGCCGCAGTACAAGGCCCTACTGGAATCCTACGGAATTAAGTAAACAAAAACCTTAGGTTATATCGTATCCAAGCACCACCAAACCATGACCAACGAATTTGTATTAGAAGCCATTACCCGCGAGTTTCCGGAAAGTGTACTGCACGTTTCAGAACCCTACGGGATGCTTACCCTGGAAATTAAAAAAGAGGACCTTAAGAAGGTGGTTCACCACCTAAGGGATTCTTCCCTGGAAATCAATTTCTTAACCGACGTGTGCGGTATCCACTACCCACAGGACCCGGAAAAGGAACTGGGGGTGATCTACCACCTGCACAACATGAAGGAGAATTTCAGGATCCGCCTCAAGTCCTTCACCAAGAAGGAAGGTGCGGAATTTGAGACCCTGACCGACCTCTACGCCGCTGCCAACTGGATGGAAAGGGAAACGTTTGACTTCTATGGAATACGCTTTTCGGGTCATCCGGACCTAAGAGTGATACTCAACATGGAAGATTTGGGCTACCACCCGATGCTGAAGGAATACCGTCTGGAGGACGGCACCCGTGAGGATAAGAACGACAAAATGTTTGGCCGCTAGAGGCGAGAAAAACAAAAAAAGCCTTCCCATTATGAAAGACAACGCACTATCCCATATTATTTCCCACCAGGGCTCCGAGGACCAGATCGACGGACAGCTCTATACCCTAAACCTTGGGCCTACCCATCCCGCCACGCACGGTATTTTTGAAAATGTGCTTACCATGGACGGCGAGCGCATCGTACACGACGAGCAAACCGTGGGGTACATCCACCGCGCGTTTGAGAAAATTTCCGAGCGCAGGAATTTTGCCCAGATCACGACCCTTACCGACCGTATGAATTACTGCTCGGCACCGATCAACAATATCGGATGGCATATGACCGTCGAGAAACTCATTGGATTGGAAACCCCTAAGCGTGTGGATTACATGCGTGTGATTATGATGGAACTTGCGCGTATTGCCGACCACATGATCTGCAATGGAGTAATTGCGATGGATGCAGGGGCCATTACCGGTCTTACCTATCTCTTCCGCGAGCGTGAAGCCATTTACGAGATGTACGAACAGGTTTGTGGCGCAAGGATGACCACCAACATGGGACGAATTGGAGGATTTGAAAGAGACTTCAACGACAAGTTCCACGAGCTTCTCTCTACCTGGCTGAAGAAATTCCCTAAAATCTGGGGTGAATTCTGTACGCTAAACGAAAGAAACCGGATCTTCATGGACCGGACCATACATACCGGACCTATTTCAGCAGAAAGAGCACTCTCTTACGGCTTTACGGGTCCAAACCTGCGGGCTACCGGCGTGGACTACGACGTACGGGTAAGTAGTCCGTACAGTTCCTACCAGGATTTTGATTTCATGGTTCCTATAGGTACGGCAGGAGACACTTACGACCGTTTCATGGTGCGTCAGCACGAGGTTTGGGAGAGTCTTAAGATCATCGAGCAGGCCTATAAGAATCTTCCGGACGGACCGTTCCATGCGGATGTACCGGAATTCTACCTTCCAGAGAAGGCCGACGTGTACAACAATATGGAAGCCCTTATCTACCACTTTAAGATCGTGATGGGTGAGACCGACGTACCGAAAGGAGAAGTATACCACTGCGTTGAGGGTGGAAATGGAGAACTGGGCTTTTACCTAGTGAGTGACGGAGGAAGAACCCCGTACCGCCTGCATTTTAGAAGACCGTGTTTTATATACTACCAGGCTTATCCAGAGATGATCAAGGGAGGTATGATTTCCGATGCGGTACTGACCATGTGTTCGATGAATGTGATTGCAGGGGAACTGGACGCATAGAGAATAACAGTTACGAATTTAAGCGCAGCGCACCTTTAAAAAATGCGCAGCAACCCAAATAAAGATACCAAAAATGAGTGAGACGATTGCTTTTAGATCTGAAGCGCTGGAGCAGGTGAACAAAATCATCGCACGTTATCCGGAGGGACGTCAGAAGTCCGCACTAATCCCTGTGCTCCACTTAGCGCAGAAAGAGTTCGGTGGATGGCTGAGTGTACCGGTGATGGATTATGTGGCTTCACTGCTTTCCATAAAACCGATTGAGGTGTATGAGGTGGCTACCTTCTATACGATGTTCAATATGAAGCCGGTAGGTAAATACGTACTGGAAGTATGCCGCACCGGACCGTGCATGGTTTCGGGCAGTGAGAAGATCCTGGAGCATATCCGCACCACGCTGGGTATAAAAGACGGGGAAACTACCCCGGACGGACTGTTCACGCTTAAGCCTGCCGAATGCCTGGGCGCTTGTGGTTATGCGCCAATGATGCAGCTAGGCAAATTTTATCACGAACATTTAACTACTGAAAAAGTGGATGAGATTCTGGAGCTATGCCGCCAGGGTTCCATTGCTTTGGATTAATTCTTAGCTAGAAATGGGTAGAAAACTTTTACTAAAAGACGCACACATAGAAGGCATCCGCCAGTACGACGTATACCGCAGAGAAGGCGGATATGGGGCGGTGGAAAAAGCCTTTGCCATGACCCCGGACCAAATCTTAGAAGAGGTGAAAGTCTCAGGCCTTAGAGGCCGTGGGGGCGCAGGATTCCCCACCGGTCTTAAATGGAGCTTTTTGGCAAAGCCTGAAGGCGTACCAAGACACCTTGTGGTCAATGCCGACGAATCCGAACCGGGCACCTTCAAAGACCGGTACCTGATGGAATACCTTCCCCATCTCTTGATTGAGGGGATGATTATATCGTCTTATTGTCTGGGGGCCAATACGTCCTTTATTTATATACGTGGGGAATACTCTTGGATACCGGACATCCTCGAACAGGCAATCGACGAGGCAAAAGCCGCAGGATTCTTAGGAAAGAACATCCTGGGATCCGGCTTTGATCTGGAAATCTACGTGCAGCGTGGGGCAGGCGCCTATATCTGTGGAGAGGAAACGGCACTGCTCGAATCTCTGGAAGGCAAGCGTGGAAATCCACGTCTAAAACCACCGTTCCCGGCCGTAAAAGGTCTGTGGGAGCGTCCTACCGTTGTAAACAATGTGGAATCTATCGCTGCGGTAGTTCCTATCATCAATATCACCGGTGCGGAGTACGCCAAGATTGGCGTAGGGAAATCCACCGGTACCAAGCTGATCTCCGCCTGTGGAAATATAAATAAGCCGGGCGTCTATGAAATCGACATGACCATCTCGGTGGAAGAATTCATCTACTCTGAGGAGTACTGTGGCGGTATTAAAGACGGCAAGAAACTAAAGGCCTGTATTCCTGGAGGATCTTCTGTACCTATTCTTCCGGCCAATCTGATGCTTAGGACGATAAGCGGCGAGCCACGAATGATGAACTACGAATCCCTGGCCGACGGTGGGTTCGCTACCGGTACCATGATGGGCTCGGGAGGATTTGAGGTTCTTGATGAAGACCAGTGCATCGTGGCACACACCATGAGCCTTTCTAGGTTCTATGCCCACGAAAGCTGCGGGCAGTGTACCCCGTGCAGGGAAGGTACTCCGTGGATGTACAAGATCCTGAAAAAAATTGAAATGGGAGAAGGAACCATGGAAGACATAGACCTTCTGTGGGATATCCAAAGGAAAATAGAAGGCAATACGATCTGTCCGCTGGGAGATGCCGCGGCGTGGCCGGTGGCCGCAGCCATCCGCCACTTCCGTGACGAGTTCGAATGGCATGTGAAAAATCCTGAGCTGGCCCAAACTAAGAACTACGGGCTTGCAGGCTACGCCGATCCCATCCCGGTACTTAGCCAGAGCTAAAAGACCCACGTGAACTAAAAAACGATGCTTTAGAGCAAACAGACTCAACGCATAAAATTATGAGCGAAGAAGTGAAAAAATTCAAAGTCACCGTAGACGGACAGACCGTCGAGGTGGCTCCCGGCACTACCATCCTGGAGGCGGCTCGTGCCATCGGTGGAAAATCCGTACCCCCAGCCATGTGCTACTACAAACCCCTGGAGACCAGTGGAGGACGTTGCAGAACCTGCCTTGTAGAGGTTTCCAAAGGATCGGATGCCGATCCGCGCCCTATGCCCAAACTGGTAGCCAGCTGCCGTACCACGGTGATGGACGGAATGGAGATAAAGAACCTACAGAGTGAAAAGACCCAGGAAGCCCGTAAGGCCGTGACTGAATTCCTTCTGGTAAACCACCCACTGGACTGCCCAGTGTGCGATCAGGCGGGAGAATGCCACCTTCAGGACCTTGGGTACGAACACGGACTGGAGCGTACCCGCACCGAATTTGAACGAAGGACCTTTGAGCCGGAAGATATAGGTCCCTACATTAAGCTCCATATGAACCGCTGTATCCTCTGCGCCAGATGCGTGATTGCAGCCAACCAGCTGACCGAAAAACGCGAGCACGGAATTCTCTTCCGCGGAGACCACGCAGAGATTTCCACCTATCTGAACAAGGCACTGGACAACGACTTCATTGGCAACGTAATCGACGTGTGTCCGGTCGGAGCCTTAACGGACCGCACTGCACGTTTTGCTTCAAGGGTATGGTTTACCAAGCCAATGGATGCGCACTGCAGCTGTGATAAATGCAGTGGAAAAGCCGTTCTTTGGATGAAAGGCGATGAGATTATCCGCGTAACGACCCGTCAGAACCAGTATGGGGAAAGCGAGGAATGGATCTGTAACTCTTGCCGTTTCGAAAAGAAAGAGCTCTCGTACTGGACTATTGAAGGGCCGCGTCATATTGACCGCCATTCGGTAATCTCCCTGAACCACTACCAAAAGCCACAGGACGAACCTGTGCTACTGGATAATTTTCAGGCCAAGCAACTAAGTGAAAAGGACGAGGCCGAGGCCAACGAACAAATTTAAACCCCTTTTTTAAAGCTTCAGACTTTTAATGCGTATCCACTTAAGAGTCCAAAAGCAGAAAAAAAACTCATACTATGGATTTACTTACTTTTAAAATCATACTGGTAGTAACCCTCTTTGCCGTATCCTTGGGAATTGCGGCCTACTCCACCTGGGGAGAACGTAAGGTGGCAGCGCTCTTGCAGGACCGTATCGGACCCAACCGCGCAGGACCTTTTGGTCTTCTGCAGCCCCTTGCCGACGGAGGAAAGCTGTTTTTCAAGGAAGGATTTATTCCCAATGGAGCCGAAAAGTTTCTTTTTATCCTGGGCCCTTCCATCACCATGTTTATTGCACTTATCACCGGGGCAGTCATTCCTTGGGGGCAGAGCCTTAACATCGGTGGAGAGAGCTTTTCCATTCAGGTAGCCAACGTAGACATAGGTGTACTGTTCCTTATTGGAATGGTTTCCATCGGAGTGTATGGCATGATGATCGGAGGATGGGCTTCCAACAACAAATATTCACTTATTGGAGCCATCCGTGCCTCCTCGCAGATGATTTCCTACGAGCTGGCCATGGGTCTGTCGCTTCTTTCCATTATTATGATGAGTGGCTCACTGGACCTTCAGAAAATTGTTTCCGATCAGGGAAGCGGTCTTCTTTGGGGGCTAATCCCGGCCGACGGTATGAACTGGAACATTTTCTACCAGCCTCTGGCTTTCATTATTTTCCTGGTGGCTGCTCTTGCCGAGACCAACCGCCACCCGTTCGATCTTCCTGAATGTGAATCGGAACTGGTCAATGGGTATATGACCGAGTACTCCTCGATGAATTTTGGTATGTACATGTTCGGAGAGTATGTTAATATGTTCATTTCCAACGCCCTTATCGCCACGCTTTTCTTTGGTGGGTTCAACTACCCTGGAATTGCTTGGGTTACGGAGAACTACGGAGAGAACATCGCAGGGATATTAAGTATCGTAGCCATCCTTTTCAAGGCCATCATAGGAATACTAATCTTTATGTGGATCCGCTGGACCATCCCTAGGTTCCGTTACGACCAGCTGATGCACCTGGGATGGAAATCACTGATTCCTTTGGCTCTTTTAAATCTGGTGGTAACCGGAGCAGTGATCTTGCTTACCGGATCCTAACAAGAGGCATACAAGAACAACAAAAAGCGTAATTAGAAATATCCAAAGATCTTAAGCCTCTGGCTTAGAAGTTCAAGGAGATAAAAAATAGAAAACGATGAAACTAACCAACAGGTCCAAAGTTGTTTCCAACAAGGAAATGACCTTTATGGAAAAACTCTACCTTCCGGCCATAATCAAGGGGATGTCCATCACCCTTAGGCATGCCATCGAAGGTCCTAAAGGAAAAGTTTTTTCCTACCCCGAAGTGGAAAAGCCCCGCGCAAAAGTGTGGCGTGGTCTGCACGTACTGAAAAGGGACGAAGAGGGACGCGAGCGCTGTACGGCCTGCGGTCTTTGCGCCGTAGCCTGTCCTGCGGAGGCCATTACCATGACTTCGGCCGAACGCACCAAGGAAGAAAAACACCTGTACCGCGAGGAAAAATACGCCTCCATGTACGAGATCAATATGCTTCGGTGCATCTTCTGCGGTATGTGCGAAGAGGCCTGTCCTAAATCCGCTATCTACCTCACGGACCGTTTGGTGGACGTGGAGCGTAACAGAGGCTCGTTCATCTATGGAAAAGACAAACTTGTAGAGGATATCAACAACCGTATCGACATTACTGCAAGACAAAGTGAAAAACAAAAAAAGGCCGTAAAATAATGGAACAGACACTCTTTTTTATTGTAGCCTTTTTGGCTGTGGCAAGTGCCTTTTATTTCGTCTTTGCCCGAAACCCGATCTACTCCATCCTTTCCCTTATCGTAACGATGTTCTCTATCGCCGGACTCTACGTGCTGCTCAATGCGCAGTTCCTGGGTATCGTGCAGATCATCGTCTATGCCGGAGCCATCATGGTACTGTTTCTTTACATCCTTATGATGCTTAATTTAAACAAGGCCGACGAAAGCAAAAAACACAATGCCTTAAAGTTCATCGGGGTGTTTGCCGGAGGAATCCTTTTGGTAGGTATCCTTGGCGCCTTCCGCGGAGTGAAGGAAAACATCCTTGCGGGCGATCAGATAGACTACACAGTGGGTCTTACCAAGAATCTGGGAAGACTGCTTTTCAATCAGTACGTACTTCCTTTTGAATTTGCCTCGATTCTGATCCTGGCAGGTATCGTAGGGGCGGTATTAATCGGAAAAAGAGATTTATAACTATGGGCGAAGTCAATACATTTATTCAGAGCGTCCCGCTTAATTACTTCATTATTCTCTCCAGTGTACTTTTCTCCCTGGGAGTAGTTGGGGTACTGCTGCGCAAGAATGCAATCATTATCCTAGGGTGCGTGGAGCTGATGCTCAACTCCGTAAACCTTCTTTTGGCCGCATTCTCCAGCTACAACGGCGACGGACACGGCCAGATCCTGGTATTTTTCATCATGGTGGTGGCTGCTGCAGAGGTAGCGGTAGGACTGGCAATCATTGCCATGCTGTACCGTAATACCAAATCAGTGGATGTAAGTATTTTTAACAAGTTAAGAGGCTAAAAGCGATGGAAAATTTAGTATTTACGATTATACTGCTACCCCTGGTGGGATTTTTAATCAACGGTATCTTTGGAAGCAAAATGCCAAAGAATCTCGTCGGTGGCCTTGCCACAGGAATTGTGGCCGTATCCTTTCTTATTGCATTGTACCTGTTTATGGGCTTCTCTCAAAGCTCTGCGCCTATGGTGGTGCGGGCCTTTGAATGGTTCCGTATCGACGGGGTACAGGTAAATTTCTCCTTTCAGGTAGACCAGCTCTCCCTTATGATGGTACTTATCATTACCGGGATTGGATCGCTGATCCACCTATACTCGATTGGATACATGCACAGCGATAAGGGATTCCACAGGTTCTTTTCTTACCTGAATCTTTTTATCTTCATGATGCTTCTTCTGGTCCTTGGAAGTAACTACATCATACTTTTCATCGGATGGGAAGGTGTAGGACTTTGTTCCTACCTTCTGATCGGATTCTGGTATAAGAACAGTGAGTACGGAAAGGCGGCCCGTAAGGCCTTCATCATGAACCGTATCGGGGACTTAGGTCTACTGATGGGTATCTTTATGATCGCCATGCAAACCGGCGTGGTAGACTATCTTTCTGTAGCCCAGAACGCAGGCATGTTTGATCTGGACAGCCCGATAATTATATTTATCTGCGCCTCGCTTTTTATTGGAGCCGTGGGAAAATCCGCACAGGTTCCCCTCTACACCTGGCTTCCGGATGCGATGGCGGGTCCAACCCCTGTCTCGGCACTAATCCATGCCGCTACCATGGTAACGGCGGGTGTGTACCTGGTGGTACGTTCCAATTTCCTCTTTACCCTGGCACCAACGGTACAGGACGGAATCCTGTTCATTGGTCTTCTAACGGCCCTTCTTGCCGCGTTCTACGCCATGCGTCAGAACGACATTAAGAAGGTCCTTGCCTACTCTACCGTATCACAGCTTGGTTTCATGGTTGCTGCCCTAGGGGTAGGTGCCTATACGGCCGCTATGTTCCATTTGATGACCCATGCGTTCTTCAAAGCACTTCTGTTCCTTGGAAGCGGATCGGTGATCCATGCCATGAGTGGAGAACAGGACATGCGCCTTATGGGGGGACTGAAAGACAAAATTAAAATTACCCACGCTACCTTCCTCATCGGAACCTTTGCCATTGCGGGGATGCCCCTTTTCTCAGGGATGATTTCCAAGGACGAGATCCTGGTGGCGGCCTGGGCCAAAAACCCGATCTTCTGGGTTATACTCTTCCTTATTGCAGCAATGACGGCGGCCTATATGTTTAGACTTTACTATCTGACTTTCCACGGATCGTTCCGGGGAACACCAGAGCAGAAGGCGCACCTGCACGAGAGTCCACTAAATATGACTCTTCCCTTACTGGTACTTGCCGTTCTTTCGGTTGTGGGTGGATTTTTAAACCTTCCGCACATCATTGCCCATGGGGATCTTTCCCTGCTTCAGCACTGGCTCTCTCCGGTTCTTACCGAAACGGCAAAAAGCCAGATGGAGGCTAACCTGAAGGGAATTTCTCTTTCTACCGAACTGATTCTAATTGCCCTTACCGTAGCGATGTTCTTTATCGTATGGATGGTCACTAGAAACCTCTACGCCTCTGGGAAGCGGACTGCTAAGCCCGAGAACGAGTATAGCGGATGGGAGAAACTTTCTGCTAAAAAGCTCTATATCGATGAGCTCTACAACGCCCTTGTCGTACGTACTGTCGAAGGACTAGGACGCGGCGGACGCATGTTCGATATAAACGTTTTAGACCGCTTCGTAGACTTTATAGGAGACGGCGCAGAGGAAAGTGGAAAATCCATGAAGAAGGTACAGAACGGAAACGTAGAAAATTACGTACTGATCATGGCCCTTGCGGTAGGAATTATACTGATTGTTAACTTTATATTACAATAATAATGTCGTATCAATTATTAGCATTATTACTTCTGCCACTAGCAGGCGCGCTTCTGCTTTTTGGTCTGAAAGGAAAACTGGGAAAACAGATCGCCCTCGGGGTGAGTGTAGTGCAGCTTTTAATCACTCTCTTTATGCTTCAGGGCTTTGACTCCGCCCCAACGGTAGACAGCGTGCTTCAGCACGAAATTAACTACCCTTGGTCGCAGTTCATAAAAAGCACCCTGCATTTTGGAGTGGACGGCATGGGAATGCTGCTGCTGCTTTTAACCGGTATTCTGGTACCCCTTATTATTTATTCTTCGTTCAATGAAAAGACCTCGTACCGCAATTCCTTCTACGGCCTGATTCTGCTTATGCAGTTTGGACTGGTAGGAGTATTTACAGCGCTGGACGGTCTTCTGTTCTATATCTTCTGGGAAGTGACCCTGATTCCGATCTGGCTTATTGCAGGACTTTGGGGCCAGGAAGACAAGCGCTTTGAGTTTACCACCAAGTTCTTTGTCTATACCTTTGTAGGCTCGCTCTTTATGCTCGGAGGCTTTATTTACGTCTACCAGTACAGTGCCTCGTTTGCCCTTACCGATATGTATAACGCAGACCTTAACCTTTCGCAGCAAACGGTGGTCTTCTGGTTTATCTTTTTCGCTTTTGCGGTGAAGCTTCCGGTATTCCCGTTCCACACCTGGCAGCCCGATACCTATACCTTCTCCCCTACCCAGGGAACGATGCTACTTTCCGGGATCATGCTTAAGATGGCCATCTATGGAATCCTACGTTATCTTCTTCCGGTAACTCCCGAGGCAGTGGCAGGCATCTCCGGTTCGATAGTGCTTATCCTGGCCATCATTGGGGTACTGCACGGAGCCCTGATTGCCCTTATACAGAACGACATCAAAAGACTCTATACATATTCGTCATTCTCCCACGTGGGACTGATGGTAGCCGGTATCTTTGCCTCCGCGCTACTGGTACTTAATGGCAAGTTCACTACCGAAGGTGGCGAGGGCGCCTTGATCCAGGCCTTTGCCCACGGATTCAATATTGTAGGACTCTTCCTGTGCGCCGATATCCTTTACAAGCGTTTCAAAACCCGGGACATCCGTCAGATGGGTGGTCTTGCGCGCGTAGCTCCTAAATTCGCGGTCCTTTTCATGATCGTCGTGCTGGGCTCTGTGGGACTTCCTCTAACCAACGGTTTTATCGGAGAATTCATCCTTTTAAAAAGCATCTTCGATTACAGTATCCTAGGGGCCATCATTGCAGGTATCACCATTATCCTTGCCGCCGCGTACCTTTTCAGGGCGTACGGGAAGGCCATGTTTGGAGAGGGGGATGAGCGTGTGCTCTCCTCGGCATCCGATGTATCCTCCAGTGAATTCATTGTACTGGGAGTGATCTCCGTACTGGTTATTCTCTTCGGGGTGTATCCGCAACCGGTCCTAGACCTGGTGGGTAGTTCGCTAAAGTTTATCTACCAGTCAATGGTAAGTTAATATATCAAGAAAATGAGTGTACTAATTATCGTTTTTCTTTCCGCAGTCCTGGCATTATTCTCAGGCGTGTTCAATCAGGGTAAATATGCCCGGTATATAGGTATCGCAGGTCTTTTGATTGCCCTGTACGTAAGTTATCTTCCGGAAGCGGAGTTCTTTGCCCAATACAAATCCATGTTTGAGTACGGGGCAAATACAGCGCTGTTCACCCGTATTTCCATCGTGGTGACGCTTCTGATCTTCTTTATGGGAGGTTTTGCCCTCTCCAACCACCGTTCCCACCAGTCCGAACTCTACGCACTGATGCTACTGGCCCTTTCGGGAAGTATCATTTTGTTTGGCTACCAGAACCTGGTGACTTTATTCCTTGGAATTGAGATTCTATCCATACCGCTTTATGTAATGGCAGGGGCCCTAAAGAACGACCTTCGTTCCAATGAGGCCGCCATTAAGTATTTTCTAATGGGCTGTTTTGCCACAGGGTTCCTACTCTTTGGTATTACCCTTATTTACGGTAGTGTAGGCTCGTTTGACCTTACGGAGATCCATGCGTTTGCAGTAGCGGAGCCTTCCAATTTGATGCTGGTGATGGGTATGGTGATGATGATGGCTGCCATGGGCTTTAAGGTAGCTCTGGCTCCGTTCCATATGTGGAGCCCGGACGTCTACCAAGGATCTCCTTCCCTGGTGACTACCTTTATGATGAGTGTCGTGAAGATCTCCGGATTCTACGCCTTTTTCCGTCTTATGACCTTCGCTTTTGTGGGGGTATACGACGAGTGGTTCAACATTCTGGGGGTAATGGTCATTATCACACTGCTTCTTGCCAATGCCATGGGTCTTGCCCAAAGCAATGCCAAGCGTATGCTGGCCTACTCGTCGGTCTCCCACGCGGGGTATGTAGCCCTCATATTCTTTGGAATAAACAACAGCTCTACCTACCATCTGGCATTTTACCTCTTTGCCTACGCGCTTGCTTCCGTAGGTGTAATGATGAGCCTTGTTTGGGTGGAAAAACTCAAAAGAGAAACCTCTTACGGCGCCTTTAAAGGACTGGCCAAACAGGAACCTCTACTGGCAACGGTGAGTGCCATCTCGATGCTTTCCATGGCAGGAATTCCTCTAACGGCAGGATTCATGGGTAAGTTTGCCCTGTTTTCCCAAGCAATGAACGGCGCACTGTTCTTAGTCCTTGTCGCCATACTGGCCTCGGCCGTATCGATTGCCTACTATCTGCGCCTTATCATCGCCATGTTCTTCTTTAAGGAAAGCAGTTTTCAAACTCTGGAGAAGGTATCGCTTACTTACAAGATCCTTTCGGTATTTATCATTGTAGCTATCATAGCCCTTGGTATTTTCCCGGATCTGTTCTCTATGCAGTTTGCCTCTTAATAGGATCAAGCCCAACATATATAGCCCCAGGAAAATTTTCTTTCCTGGGGCTTTTTCTTATCTATACAGAACTGTAGGGGCATATTAACAAAGTGATCTTTTTAGCCCTACCGGAAGGGACAGAAACTGGGGGATCTCCCTTTTTGGAACCCGAAATAAATAATTGCAGCCGGCGTAGCAATTCTTTTAGTTAAAATAGTCGTAACTTCACTAAAGGAATAACTCTACTGTTATGAAAACCAAACTCTTATCCTTTGCTTTACTGCTTTTTGGACTCATTACCCTTTTGGTAAGTTCCGGAGTAGTCTTTGATCTATTTGGCTCCCGCGAAAGAGAGGGCGCCTATATCCTGTGGATCGTATGGCTGAATTTTATATGTGGGATTTTGTATGTGCTCTCTGCGCTGGGTATCTACAGGCATACCTATTGGAAACGCTACCCCCTCTACGGGGCACTCGGACTTCTTACACTGGGCTGCATAGGCCTTTACGTGCATATCAGCTCAGACCTTCCCTACGAGACCAAAACCATTGGCGCGATGGCCTTTCGCCTGGTACTTACGGCCGTTTTTCTTATAAGTACGTTTCCGCTCCACCGCTCGGCCTTGCCGCACCAAGAATAACTCTAGCTCTTTTTAACCTCCTCCCACAATCCATCGAGCTCGGGAAGGGTTAGCTCAGAGAGCGTAAGTTCCCGCTCCTTAGCCAAGTGTTCCATAGCCTGAAAACGCTTGATGAATTTCGCGTTGCTGCGCTCCAGGGCGGTATCAGGGTTTAGTCCTTCCAGGCGCGCGTAGTTGGTAAGGGAAAAGAGCACATCACCCAGTTCCATCTCCTTCTTGGAAGGATCGCTTTCTTCTTTAAATTCCTGCAGTTCCTCCTCCACTTTCTCCCAGGCGTCCTTAGAGCTAGCAAATTCGAATCCGACACCACGAACCTTCTCCTGGATACGATACGCCTTGACAAGGCTGGGGGCGGCTTTGCTCACGCCCCCAAGCACACTTTTATTTCCTTCCTTGAGTTTTAGTTTCTCCCAGTTCTCTTTGACCTCCAGTTCCGAAAGATCCCTTTTTTCTCCATAGATGTGGGGGTGACGGAAAATGAGTTTCTCACAAAGACGGTTTATGACTTCCCCGATGTCAAAGCTTCCTTTCTCTGCACCTATCTTGGCGTAGAATACAAGATGCAAAAGCACATCGCCCAGTTCCTTGGAAATCTCCTCCATATCCTCCTTTATAAGGGCATCGGAAAGCTCATAGACTTCCTCCAGGGTAAGGGGCCTTAAGGACGCGAGCGTCTGCTTCTTATCCCAGGGGCATTCTGCCCTAAGGGTATCCATAATATCCAGTAGTTTTGAAAATGCTTCTAACTGCTCTTGGCGCGTGGTCATAGGAAGGAAATTTGAAAGGGTAAAAAATAAAAAACTTTACCGGAGGATTCCGGTAAAGTGTATAGATAGGGCAACTATGGCGCGGTAAAAAATACGCTAATGTTTAGCCTTGTTTTCTCTGCGTAGACTTTACCGTGGATTTAGCTCCACTGGAGGCTTTCGCTTTAGGGGCTGCAGGTTTTTCTGTTTTCGCCTTCGTGGTCTTAGCTTTGGAAGCGGCTTTCTCTTTAGCTACAGGCGTCGTTTCCTCATTCTCTTGCTGCTGCTCCTGCTCTTGTTGCTTATGCTCCTCTTCCAGGGCAACGAAGCTCTCACTGGTGATATATCCTGCCTTATAAAGAATATTATACCACTGGGCCAGTTTTTTGATATCGGAAACATACACTCTATCGCGGTCGTAGCTAGGAAGCGCCTTCTCCATAAATGCCCTTAGTTCCTCCTCGGAAGACTTATGGCTGATGGTAGAAGTGTATCCGTTCTCCTTGGCGATATTATGGAATACCTCGAAGAGAGGAACTTCCTTATCGAAGGTAAACATTGCGATATTGTCCAGTAGGGATACTTGGCTGGAATTGCCAATGGAGACCTTTTTCTTGGTAGTGACATCCTCAATAATAAAACCGCTGCGAAGCTGCGATACCAGTTTGAACAGACCGGGCTTCCCAGAAATGGAAATAATTTTTTCTAACTGCATATAATAGGCTCTTTAGAGTTAATAACTTTATTTTATGAAACGCATTTTGTAATCCACCTGTACATCGCCCTGGGTAATCTTAGAGAGCTTGCCTTTGACAAGCTTTTTCTTAAGTGGCGATAGTCTATCGGTAAAGAGTATACCCTCAATATGGTCGTACTCATGCTGAATTACACGGGCACGAATATCGGAAAAAGTTTCGGTATGTTTTACAAAATTCTCATCTAAATACTCAATGGTAATGGTGTCCTTGCGCTTAATATCTTCGCGGATATCGGGTATGGAAAGGCACCCTTCGTTGAATTTCCATTCCTCTCCGGTCTCTTCCAGGATTTTCGCATTGATAAAGACCTTTCTACCGTCTTTAAGCTCCTCGGCGATATCTGCATAATCTTCGTCCTGGGCCAGGGGAGAAACATCGATGATAAAGAGACGTATGTCCAGACCGATCTGCGGTGCAGCCAGACCAATACCACTGGCGCCGTACATAGTCTCGTACATGTTCTCTATGAGTTCCTTAAGGCCCGGATAGTCTTTCTCAATGGGGCGCGCTACTTTTCTTAAAACCGGATCGCCAAAGGCTCGGATTGGGTATATCATCGGATGGTATCTAAATAATTCTGAAGAATAAGGGTGGCACTGACCTTATCGATCAGTTCCTTTTTCTCTCTCTGTTTCTTGTTTTTCCCGCTTTGGGAAATATAATAGGACGCAATCTTGGAGGTAAAGCGCTCGTCAAAACGCTCGACGGGAACCGAAGGAAAAGTGGTTTTGAGCTTTTCTATAAGGGGCAGAATATCCTCTTCCACCTGGCTCATCTCCCCGCGTAGGTCCCGGGGAAGCCCCACCACGAAACGCTCGATGGTGTGCTCCCTATGGTAGCGCTCCAAAAAAGCCATAAGCGACTCGGTAGGCACCGTCTCCAGGCCGGAGGCGATGATCTGCATATCGTCCGTGGCGGCCAGTCCGCAGCGTTTCTTTCCGTAGTCTATGGCAAGGATTTGTCCCATGGCGCAAATTTACACCTTTTTTAAAAAACAGCAGCAGAACGAAAAGTTTGCGACAGGTGGGGCTTTTGCTTCTCCTCATAGTGGCTTTTGCTTGCCCTATACAGAAAGGAGATTGCCCGGGAAGAAAAAAAATATTGCGCCCGAAAAGAAAAAATGTATACTTTCGTTTGTACGTAAATTACCCCTGTGAAGACATTGTATCTGATACGTCACGCCAAGAGCGACTGGACCACCCAAGAGGAAGATTTTCAAAGACCCTTAAACGAAAGAGGCCACAGCGATGCGCCACGCATGGCGCGCCACCTTAAAAGCGAAGGCTACGGGATAGAGAAATTCGTCTCATCTCCAGCCAAGCGGGCCCTTACTACCTGCAGGTATTTCGCCGAGACCTACTCCAATCCGGAGATTAAAAAAGTGGAAGACCTCTACGAGCCACTTTTGGAAGACTTCTCCACGGTGCTCTCTTCCTTACGTGAGCCCTTACATTCGGTCGCAGTTTTTTCCCACAACCCCACGATCTCACAGTATGCCAGCAAACTTCTGGAAACCCTTATGGAATTCCCCACGTGCGCCGTTGCTGTAATTGAAAGCACAGCAGTGCAGTGGAGCGCATTCGAAGAGGGGGAAATTACCCTAAAGGCCTTTTTTACGCCCAAGGATATTTAAATTTTTTTCTTAAAAAATATTAGAAGAAAGCTAAAATAAGCAAAACGGAGAAGTTCGCTAAGACAAAGTAGGTTATGAAACGGGTTTGATGGGGGAGCGGATGAAATGCTTCTATGATTTATGAATTAAAATTGTCAGCAAAAATCCTGACATCAATATCCATTTTGGAAATGGCAAATCACTTTTTATAGCATTAAAACCTCTTTAAGTTTCTCAACTGCCCGTTTATGCTTTTTGTCTTCCATTTTTGAAAGGTTGAATAGTTTCCATTGGACGGACGGCAAATTCGCGACTTCCTCCATATTGCGCAGACCCAATAATTCCCATTGCGGGTTCCGCTGTTTAAAGGACAACAGAAACTTTCGCTCGTCTGCGGTCATTTCATTGTTGATAATGGCTATCAGTTCTTCTCTTGTCTGTTCCAGTTCTTCCACAGGAACCTCCACTTCTGCCATTTGTGCAAATTCCGCTTCATATACCTTACGTATCTCTTTTCGGTGTGGAGCAAGTAGTTCTGCCATTGGTCGCTGATGGCTAATTAAAAACAAAAGAAATGCTTTGCGCAAATCTTCCGTAAATCCCTCATCTTCGAGTAGGAACTTTACATCAAACAAATCACGAGGGTGTTGTCTGTCCAATGCAGCAGCAATTTTCCCTGCATACAAATCAGGAAATGAAGCCACCTGTATTTCGGCATAACCAAATTCACGTTCTACGGTTTCGCAGACTTCCATACGGACTTCAGGAAATATCGTTCCACGGATAACTGGTGATAGCTCTACTTTGATCCGCACATCATCTGATTGCAGGATTAAGCGGAGAGCATTACTCTGTTCATGGGTATTTTGAATATGAACATTCGGAATGGTTTTCTTAATCAGTTCGCTCAACCGGGACAAGGCCTCTCGGATATTTAACAATGCTTGCTCACGGGATTCGGAAGGCAGATACAACAGGTCAATATCAACCGAAAGCCGGGGCAATTCCCTGTAAAAAAGATTGATAGCCGTTCCGCCTTTCAGTGCAAAGCATTTTTCACTGTCCAAAAGCGGAAGGACACGCACCAATAATTGAACTTGTCTGTAATATATGCTGTCTTTTTTCATCTGTCAAGGTTGAAAATTTCTAGGTACGGTTATTTTATAGGTTTTATTGAGCTCGCCACCTTTGACAATTACCCTGTTGCCTGAACCGAGGTCGATATTTTCGGTATTCAGCTTTAAAAACCACGTGTATTTGTGCCGTGAGCCGAACCAAAGAAAAAGTCGTTTGACTTTCACGTTGGTACAGGCTTCCAATAACTTCTGTAGGGTCCGGGGAGATAATGCGGTCATTCCTTGTATAAGTTGATCAGCGTGCTCCAATGATATTTTAGCGGGAACTTCATTTAGCATTTCGAGGCATGCTCTTTCGGGACAGGAGATTTTCAGTTCTTCCAAATCCTCCTTCCAAAAAAGAGAGGAAGTGTATCTGTCGGATATCTCTCTTTCCATTCCAGAAAAAAGTTCGTTTCTAGTATGGCGTACAAAGGTTATGGTTTCCGATAGTTTATTCGCCCATAAAGGCAATTTATCATTACCGTAAAGGTGCACGGTTTGCTTTTCTGCTGCCGGTATGTAGTGCGAAAAACCTTTGAGCTGCAGTGCGGTCAATCCACCCACTACATAATCCGTTTTCATAACAGCTTGCAGTGTATAAACCATGCTTTGCCACGAAAACTGAACTTTACCACGGATGTAAAGTCCTTTCCATAGGGATTTCAGTTGTTCGCTTTTGACTAGGTTATCAATGGCGTGTTTGTCCAGAGAAGCCTGTTCTATCAGCCAGTTCCGGGTAACTATCATATTTTCTGGCATGATCTGTTCCAACAATTTTCGTCTTTCAGGAATAAGCCCCATATTTACAATTTTTACATTTGACGGTGTATATCGCCGTTTAAACAAAATTATATAAATATTGTATTTAATGCAAGTAAAAACGACGGCGATTATCGCCGGTAAACAAATTTTAAATAAACTACTTCTTTTTTAGATTATAAACTAAAAGGGACCTTTACAATCATATTTCAGAATGATGAATGCATCCAAATTTTTTCCCTGCCTTGCTTTTCATTCCTTTGATAAGATTGGTCGTTCTTTTATTGAGGAGATTTTAAATTTCGGTAAGTCTAAACTGCACACCGCAAACACTGCGGAACTTAAAACCATTGCATACCTCATCGGGGCAGTTGAATATTTCATACCGGATGAACAGTTAATGTGCCTGGAATTTGAGACAGGTCAGAATACGCAGGTTTTTATCCACAAAGCTATTGCTCAATAATTGCTACGTAACGGACAAGGCATAGGCTTGCATGGATGGGTGAAAATCCGAAGCATCTACCTAATTGTTGTCCATTTTCTGCAAAGCTATTTCCCATTCGCCGGGTATTGCCACATGGCAATCTTTTTGTCCTTGTTCTGCAATAGAAAATCGAGATTTTGAATTCGAGTGAAGCTAGATGCAGCACGTACCATCGCTAGATCGTTACCTACAAGGTTTTCCCACATCGTAAACTCATTGTAAGCTATTTTTAGCGTTTCTAACTTTTCACCGCGCAGTCGGTGCATTCTAGTTTGTCCTCTGTAGCGGCAAGACTTAAGGAACCTTCTTTAAATCCAGGTCCTGAAAGTCAAAACTAAAATCGGTGATATCGGAAATAGCCTTCATCTTTGCGCCTGTGGCTTTGCCGTCCTGGTCCATTTCCAAGGTAAAGTAGGCATCGGCGTCGTAGGAACGGTCGTCCCACTGGGCAATAAAGGCCACTGGAGAATACGGAAGTAGCGTTCCTTTAAGGCGTGGAGAAGTTTTAGAGACTATACGGTAACTCCCATTTTCATTAGAGAGCACTACCTCTCCAAACCAAGGATCCTTATAGGTCCCTAAGAAATTAGAGGGATCAATCTGTTGGTTTTTTTGCTTCTTGAAATTAGCGGCCTTCTCGTAGGCGGTTTTCTTTTGCTCCTCGAAGCGCTTAGTGGACTGGGTCGTGCGCGCACTTAAGGTCCCTACCCAATCCCGGTCTTCCAGACCCAGATAGGCATCCTTGATGGTATTGGTAAGAGCCGTAAAGGCGGCACCACTCTGCTGGTTGGTAAGTACCACAATACCCAGATTCTTCTCCGGAAGCAGCGTAAAGTGGGTTACGGTACCGATAAGTCCTCCGCTGTGCTGGATTTGCCGCACCCCTTTCACGTCGCTTACAAACCACCCCAGTCCGTATCCGTAGTACTTGGTATCGTAGGGATTTTGAAGCGCCACGGGGGAAGGCTGCTGGATCTGCCAGAGCTGCTGGATCTGGCGGTCGCTTACCAGTTTCTTGCCGTCCTTGGTGGTAAATCCTTTCATTAGAAAATCCGCCCATACGAGCATGTCCTCCACGCTGCTCATAATACCTCCTGCGGCATTGGCCGTCTCGTTCCAGTCGTGGGGCACCGCTACGGCCTTACCACCGACCGGAGCGTGGGCATCGATTTTATTCTCTACCCCTAGGGCGCGGTTATAGCTTCCGTAGGAGGAAAGCATTCCCACAGGCCTAAGTATGCGCTCTTCAATGAATTCGGCCCAGCTTTTTCCCGAGATCCGGGAAATCACTTCCCCAGCTACGATAAACATGATATTATTGTAGTCTAACGTAGAGCGGAAATCATTCTGTGGTTTTAAGTAGCGTACATTATGTACTATGTCTTTTATGGAGAGGGTTCCGCCCTCAGGGAAAAACATCAGATCTCCCTGCCCCAGGCCAAGGCCCGAGCGGTGGGTGATAAGGTCGCGTACTGTGATGTTCTTTGACACGTAGGGATCGTACATCTGAAACTCCGGCAGGTGCTTTTGGACCCTGTCGTCCCAGGAAAGTTTTCCCTCGTCCACAAGCATAGCCAGGGCCGTAGCGGTAAAGCCTTTGGAGTTGGAGGCGATACCCACAAGGGTTTTCTCATTCATAGGGCGCTGGTCTTTTAAGGAGGCTACTCCATGCCCCTGGGCATATACTACTTTTCCGTCTTTGATGATTCCCACCGAAATGCCCGGTACATCAAAAGTGCTGCGTGTCTTTTCAATTAACTCGGAAAGTTTGTGGTTATCCATCTGCGCCCAAAGGAGAGCAGTACTAAATAACAACAGGAAACTAAGGCGTATTTTTTGCATGGTGTTGAAGGTTTTTCCAAAGATAGCAATTCTTGCCGCTCCAAGAGGATAGCCCCGTGCGCTTTGCCTTAGCTTTCTGCTGGTACTGCTGCGTGGAGGAGGAAAAAAACCTTTTTTTTAAGAGTTTAGAAAGAGCTAAAGAAAAAAATTAAACCTTAACTTTGTACAAACCCCTTTGCCACTTATGGAATCAAAAAAAGCCTTCTTTTTGCAAACCTACGAACTGGACATCATCAAATTCGGTCGTTTCACTTTAAAATCCGGTATTGAAAGCCCTTTCTATGTGGATCTGCGCCCACTGGCCTCGGATCCTAAAATACTTAAACAGCTGGCCAACCATATGCTCGATATCCTTCCACTGGATAATTTCGATCTGATTTGCGGTGTTCCCTATGCGGCCCTTCCCATGGCTACGGCAATGAGCCTGGAGAGCTATCTGCCTCTTATCATCAAGCGTAAGGAAGCCAAGGCGCACGGTACCAAGAAAATGATTGAAGGAATCTACCACAAGGGACAGAACTGCCTCCTAGTGGAAGACGTGATCACCTCCGGACAGAGCCTACTAGAAACCATCCCTGAAATAGAGGACCAAGGACTCAAGGTTTCCGATATCGTAGTGGTACTGGACCGTGAACAGGGAGGCCGAGAGCTTCTGGAATCCAAAGGATACCGCGTCCACACCCTCTTTACCATCACCGAGATATGCAAGATCTTAAGTGAGGAAGGCAAACTCAGCCAGGACGAGGTGGAGCGCATAAGAGAGTTCCTGAAAGGCAATACCGTGGAGTTTGCAAAATCCCAAAGACTTTCCTACGAGCAGAAAATAGAGACGGTGGGCCACAGCAAGAGTAAGAAACTCCTAGAACTGGCCCTGGAAAAACAAAGCAACCTCATTGCCTCGGCCGATGTGCTTACCACTAAGGAGCTTCACGAACTTGCCGAGCGCGTAGGTCCGCATATTGTGGCCCTAAAGACCCACATGGACATCATTACGGATTTTGATTACGACCAAACGCTACTTCCCCTGATTGACCTTGCGGCTAGGCATAATTTCCTGCTTATGGAGGACCGCAAGTTTGCCGACATCGGCTCCACGCAGGAGCTACAGTATTCGCAAGGGACCTATAAAATCTCCAACTGGGCGGATCTTATCACCGCGCAGGTCATTGGAGGGTACCAGTCGCTGGATTTCTTCCACAATTCGGGAGTTATTGCCATTATCGGAATGTCTTCCAGTGGAACACTTACCGATGCGCAGTACCGCGAGGAAGCCACCAAAATAGCAGTGAGCCACCCCAATGTGATTGGCGGCGTTTCACAGCACGCGCTCCCTTCGGAGCTGCTTCTCTTCACGCCGGGGGTGAACCTGGAGAGCAAAGGCGATGGCAAAGGCCAGCAGTACAACACCCCGGAGCATGTCTTTAAGAACCTGCAGAGTGATTTTATAATCGTTGGTAGGGGAATCTTCAAGAGTGATAACCCGGAGAAAGCAGCCCTAAGTTATAAGATGGCGGGGTGGAACGCTTACCTGGAAAGCCTTTAAGTAAGTCTATAGAACGGAACTTTTAATACGCGCATAGGTCTCCCTTTTTCTGGGAGGCCTTTTTTACCAATGGAAAATCTGCTTTTACTTTTCGTGTGCCTTTCCTTGGGCGTAGTGCTGGGACGGGGTAAGGTGTTTCCCCCAGGGGCGCACCATTCCCTCAACGCGTTTGTAATCAACGTATCGCTTTCGGCCCTCTGCCTCTATTATATTCCCAAGATCACCTTTTCAACCGAGATCCTGCTTCCCGTGGCGGTGGCATGGATCAATATCGCTCTGGCTTTTCTGATTTTTCATTTTCTGGGACCCCGCCTGGGATTCTCCCGCGCAGTAACGGGCGCCGTAGTCTTATGTGTAGGTTTTGGCAACACCTCCTTTGTGGGTATTCCCGTGATTTCTGCCCTGTACGGGCCGGAGGCGATAAAGACCGTGATGCTCGTGGACCAGCCGGGCAGTTTTGTGGCCCTCTCCACTGTGGGTATTTTTCTGGTGAACTTCTACAGCGGCAAAGCCGTAGGAGTAGTACAGTCCCTTAGGCGTATATTTTCCTTCCCTCCCTTTCTGATGTTTCTTTTAGCGCTTTTAATGGCTCTTTCGGGTCTTAGTTTCCCAAAGACTCTGGACTCGGTGTTTTCTTCCCTGGGTGCTACCACCGTGCCTCTGGCTCTGGTTTCGGTAGGACTACAACTGAAAGTGGAGCGGTGGCACCCGTACGAAAAGCCCCTGCTTTTGGGTCTACTCTTTAAGCTCCTGCTCTTTCCACTCTTTATCTTCATCCTGTACCGGCATATCCTGGGCGTAGATACAGAAATGGCCGAGGTGGCCATTATGGAATCAGCCATGGGTCCTATGATTACGGCCTCCATCCTTGCCTCGAGCTACGGGCTCGCTCCACGGCTTTGTAACCTCTTTATAGGAGTAGGTATTCCCCTCTCTCTTCTTACGCTCTACGCCTGGCACCTTCTCCTTTAAAAAGCCGCCCCAATAAAATTCTTATCTTAGGTCAATGCAGGCATCTTTCTAAGATGGTATCTTAGCAGTACGAAAAAATACCCTTATGAAAGTACATATATTCAGTGACGTGCGCTGCCCGTTCTGCTACGTAGGAAAAAAAAAGTTTGAAAAAGCGCTCTCAATATTTCCATACAAGGACCAGATAGAGATTGAATGGCACAGCTTCCAGCTTGATCCCACGCTTCGTACGCAGCCCGAGAGAGACCCCTACGAATTTTTCTCCGAGCTCAAGGGCCTTACCCTGGAGCAGACCCGTACCATGCACGGCCATGCCGAAGAGGCCGGAAAAGAAGTGGGCATCGATTTTAATTTCCAGAACCAGAAGGTAGCAAATTCCTTTAAGGCGCACCTTCTGCTTCAAAAAGCAAAACTGCTGGGAAAGGCAGACTCTTTAAAGGAGGAGCTTTTCAAGGCGCAGTTTATTCTTGGCGAGAACATCGACGATAAACACCAGCTACTTAGTATTTCCCAGCGCGCAGGTCTCTCTATAGAAGAGGCTCAAGAGGCTTTGGGGAGCGAGGAGATGGCCTACCATATCAAGCAGGACGAGCAGCTCTCGCGCTCCATTGGCGTTAGGGCAGTACCTTTTTTTGTCTTTAACGAGAAGTACGGTGTTTCGGGGGCGCAGTCTCCTGAGCTGTTTTTGGAAGTACTGGAAAAGGCCTGGAAAGAGTATACCCCATCATCCCTTGAGACCATAGAGGGCCCGGAGGGTGCCTGCAGCACCGATGGAGAGTGCAACTAAAATACTTTCTTATCCTAGATCAATGCGAGGCTATAAAATAAACACGAGCTTTGCTTTCAAGAAACTAAAGACAATTAACTTCAATAAAATAAATTAAAACGTATGAAAAAGATCCTATCCCTACTTGCAGTGCTTTTGGTTACTGTAACCGTCTATGCACAAAAAGTGCTTGTAAGCGACCCTGCACATTCTAGAATCGAGTTTGCTGTAATGCACCTTGGCATTAACGACATCACCGGAAATTTTGACAAAGCGAACCTTACCATCAATGCAGATGAAAAAAGCTTCGTGAATTCCAAGATCAACTTCCAGGTGGAGCCTTCCTCCATCAACACCCACATCGAGGCCAGAGACAACCACCTGAAAAGCGCCGACTTCTTTAACGTAGAGACCTACCCTACCATGGTCTTTAACAGTACTTCGCTTAAAAAACAGAAAAAGAACTACTACAAACTCTACGGAAACCTTCTAATGCACGGAGTCACTAAGCCGGTAGAACTTACCCTTATCTACAGAGGATCCACAGTGAATCCAATGAGCAAGAAAACCACCCACGGGTACCAGGTGCTGGGAACCTTAAAGCGCAGCGATTTCGGTGTAGGTCCTAACTTCCCTGAGGCGATCATCAGTGATCTGGTACGCATCAAAGGAGATTTCGAGCTTACCGAGAAGTAAAAGCACGTAGCGAATTTGCTTCCCTAAAAACACAAAACACAAATACGATTCTTCGGCCTGTATCCTTGCCTTTTGCGCAAGCCTACAGGCCGAAGTTTTTTTTGTGGGAAAACCATAATATTTACCGCTCAGAGTGCTTGCCTTATTTAAAAACTATAGCTTATATTTGGCTCTGGCTTTTTTTGGAAGGGATGAGATTTACGCTGTGTTGGTGTCTGTTGTTTGGATGTTTGGGCTACATAAAGGCCCAGCACTCGGTGCGCATTGACGCTACGGTACATCCGGACCTTCGCACCGTAAAGGTCTCGCAACAGATCGAATACACCAATACCCTTGAGCAGCCTCTTGAGCAGATCCGGCTTTTGAACTGGATTGCAGCCTACCGCAACGAGGTCACCTCACTGGCCAAACGAAAAATTGAAGACCGGGAGAAGGCACTTTATTTTGCGGGCGGAGAGAAACTCGGCTACTTAAGTGAACTTCTGGTGGAGGGCACCCCCTTGGAGATAGATCTTAATGAGGAGAGGCTCGATATCCCTTTGCAGACTTCCCTTTCCCCGGGAGCGCGTACTACCCTCTCGCTTTCCTATACCCTTACTCTTCCCAGTGCAGAATTCACCGGCTACGGCTACACAGAGCATGGAGCGCACTTAAAATACTTTTTTCTTACGCCCGATGCATTTTTCTCCCCAGAGGAGAGGGCCGCTACGGATAACTATTCCAGGACCTATAAAGATACGGAAGAAACCCAGAGCGGAGGCGCCGCTTGGGACATCACGCTTGAACTTCCCGCGGGATTTGTAGCGGAGAGTAACCTTGTGCGCTCGGGCGAAAGGTTCCAGGGCCTGCTTCGGGAGGACCCTGAGATTATCATCGGCCACGGCCCTTTTACCACTTTATCGGTAGAGACGGGAAAGGGTCCTACGGATGTGGTGTTCTCCTATCCCCTCCCCACAGAGGAGCTCTCTACCCTCTCGATGCTTGCACCGATCCATTTGAATTTTGTAGCAAACCGACTGGGGCTTTATTCTCCCAAGCTGCTTATCAGCGAGAAATTCAGAAAAAAAGAAGAATTCTTCGGTAACGACGATATCAAATTCTGGAAATTCAAGTTCCAGATGTTCTCGGACTCGGAAAAAACCGATATGGACTATTTCAGTATTCTCTCCAAGAAAGTAATCAATCAGGGCCTGATCACCGAGAAAGCTCCCAACCACTGGCTAAAGAACGGTCTTAAAACCTATCTGGAGATGCAGTACCTAAAGACCTACTATCCTAAGGCAGGACTTATCGGGGACCTTCCCCAGCAGGCCAGCATCTTTGGTATTCGCCCCTTAAAATACCTAACGGTCTCGCGCCTGAAGCTTACGGAGCGCTACGGTCTGGCCTACCAGTACATCATGAACCAGAACCTGGACCAGAAGATAGCCACTCCGTTCCCTGTGCTCTCGAATTTCAACGATATGGCCATCAGCCATTTCCAGATGGGGAGTCTCTTTAATTACATCGCCGAGAAGATGGGGCCAGAGACCTTTGAGCTCTATGTGCGTAGTTATTTGAAGGACCACAGCCTGGAGAAAATAGACGCGGGTGATTTTTTAGACCGGCTAAGCATCGCCTCCCAATATTCCTCTGATTTTCTCCAGACCCACCTCTTTGAAGAGAACCGGCTGAACTTCAACCTTAAGAAATACCGAAAGACCGACGAGGGGTATTTGGTGAAGATCTTTAAGAACACCGAGTACGGAATCCCTTTAAAGATCACCTCGGAAGACAGCGAGGGAAAGACCTCAGCCTTCTGGTACGATACCCACGACGGGCGCCACAGTGGAGAATACCTTATTCCCAAAGAGGATGTTAGAAAAATCCAGCTCAACGACGGATACCTCTTCCCAGAGAGTAACTACCGGGACAACTACCTCTATACCAAGGGACTTTTTTCCAACACCAAAAAAATACGGCTCAAGCTTCTTAAAGATATTCCCGATCCCGAGTACAACGAGATCTACATTTCCCCGAAGCTGAATTTCAATGCCTACGACAAGGTGCAGCTGGGAATGACCCTTCAGAACAAATCCCTCTTTGAGCAGAATTTCCTCTATAGTATCTCGCCGTACTACAGTACCGGACCCGGAAAGTTCACCGGCTCGGCCTCGGCATCCTATGCCTTTAGACCCGTGGATGCCTTCTTCAGGACCCTTCAGATAGGAGCCTCGGGCTCCACCTTCCACTACGATAAGGATTTGACCTATAAAAAGCTCTCCCTCTCCTCGAGTCTAAATTTCTCCAAAGTCCTGCGCTCGGAGATCAACCGCTCGCTCTATTTTTCCTACAGCCACTTTGAGAAAGACCTCACCCCGGAGATGGTGCAAAATAACGAATACGACAAGTACGGCCTGTGGAATCTGGGCTACGGGTATGTGGATTCCAAGATGATCCATGAGATCAGCTTTGGCGCAAACTACCAGATGATGCACGATTTTCAGAAGCTCTCGGTGGAGGGTTCCTACCGCTACGAGTACGCAGAGAACAAGAAGATTGCGCTTCGGCTCTTTGCAGGTACGTTCTTTAAGAACAATACCCGAAACGACCTCTTTGATTTTGGAGTCTCAAGGGTCTCCAACTACGCTTTCTCCTACAATCTTCTGGGTCAGAGTGCCACGGAGGGGATTCTCTCCCAGCAGTACGTACCGGCCGAAGGGGGATTCAAGAGCCACGTAGGCTCTTCGGTGGATAAGTGGATTGTCTCCACGAACCTCGATGCCCACGTCTGGAAGATGTTCAATATCTACGCCGATGCCGGGGTATTCCAAAACCGCGATACCCGCGCCGCGTTTATCTGGGACAGTGGGGTAAAACTCAAGCTCATCCCGGATTTTCTTGAAATTTATTTTCCTGTACAATCTTCCCTGGGATTTGAACCCTCGCTAGACGACTACTCCAAACGCATCCGATACACTCTAAATCTAAATTTCGGGGCCCTTATCAACCATTTCCGTAGAGGCTGGTTCTAAACAAAGGGAGTGGATTCCAGTTATTTTTTTTCGCTATTTCTCACTTTGAGCCAAAAATAATAGGCACAAAATATCCACAAGTATACCCGTGTATGCTTTTTTTGCCTTTGGGCAGGGGAAATTCTAATTTGGCCTTTAGAGAAACAACCCACCGTTCTATGGAGTCACTTAGCCCACTTTTTGAAAAGCACTTTCAGCGCGAACATATCTATACGCGCTCGGAAATTTCTTCCTTTTTATACTCTCTCCAGGAGGCAGAAAGCAAGAACCCCTGCAATTATACCTACAACCGCTGGACCTACGGTGCGCACCGGCCCCTTCCACTCTTTGAGTGGCTTGAGCGCGGACTCTACCTCTACCTTGGGCCCCAGTACCCTTTTACAGGAGATGTATTCTATATCGCGCAGGGCCAGGAGGAAGTCTTTGCCGGATACTGGGTGGAGGGAAAATTCTGCTTTTCGGACTCCTCCTTACAGGATACCATTGAGATTGAGGCCGTACCTTTTGAAATGCTTTAACCGCATGCATATGAACACTGAATTACAGAACCTTCTCGGCCACTGCTTAACGCGGGGCCATACCTATTCCTACGGGGAGCTCTCCCGACTACTACAGTCACTGCCACAATTCCCAAAAGATCCCGGCTCCTACTGCTACAACCTCTGGCAGAAAACGATGCTCCAGGAGCCCGAGCCTTTCTTTGCGTGGAAGGGAGACTCCTCTTTTATCTATCTGGGCCCAGGGTATCCCTACCACGGTCCACTCTACGAGAAAAGAGAGGAAAAAACCTATATTATCGGGTACTACAACCGTGGAGATTTATCGTTACTGACTCCGCACCATCCTAACTTTAATTCCTGGAAAGGATTTACCGAATCGCTACGCTACGGAAGGGAAGTGGCTAGGGAAAACTACCGCGTAGTGCTTCTCTGCCTAAGTACCCACCAGAGACTACCGATCGAGCTTTCTTTAGAGGAAACTAGGCCTCTCGAGGATTCTAGCAGGGTATGCCCTATAGGGAGCGCCCTTGGAAAGCTCCTGTACCTGCAGCCGGAAGGAAGGGCTTTTGAGTGGGAGGGTGGTCTCTACCGAATCGAGCATATCCAGTCCCTTCCCCGTACTAAGACTGCTCTTTCTCAGGCAGTAGGGTAAAATAGTTTTTATTGAGCTTGATTTCCTTAATGCGCCTGTCTTCCTGACTTCGCCGCTCTAAGAGTACCTCTTCGTACTTGATATCCAAAAGAATGGAAATCTTGGTCTTTATCAGGTGAATGAGCGACTCTCTCTTACGAAGGATGGAATTAATACTGGTAGTCTGTAGTTCCTTTTCCACAATATCATTGAGGGAATTAATGGGCTGATAGACCCCATAGCTGTAGAGCAGATAACGCAGCACCTTAAGCTCCAGCGGAGTGAAGTCAATGAGCTCCCGGCCCTTATAGAGAATCTTTCCACTCGAACGGTCAAAGACAATGGTATGGACCGGCGGGGAAGCGAGCGGCTTTTCAAGCGCGAGGGTATTTTCGGTTTGCTTCTGGTCGTTTCTTCTGGAGAAAAGAAAATAGGCTCCGGCGCCCAGTAAAAGTAGCATACCTACGCCTCCCAGCGCTATAAGGGAGCTAGACTTCTCTTCTTTTAAAAGATCTACCGTCCTGTAGGGTTTTCCCAGGAACTGTCCCAGGGGGATGGTATAGAGCTCTGGGCCTCTGTCCTGGCCGGAGATGGTTAGAAAATTCAGGGTCTTGTCCTTAGGGTTATACACCACCTTGGGCGTTAGAAAAAGGGCCTGGGTATGGTAGTAGTGGATTTTCTGGTTCTTTATATCGATGGCCACACTCGTTCCATCGTCTATCAAATAGTACACCCCGCCCACCACAAAGCTTTGCAAATAGCGGTGCCGCTCTACATGGGAATCGTCCAGATTTATTATTCCCAGGTTTTTCCACTGGCTGCTTTCCAGATCTAGTCTCCACAGCGCGTTCTCCTTGGGGCGCTCGGTGTCGTCTCCCCCGTGGATGGGCAGAACGCCACTGAAGGCATAGAGGTACTTTCCAAGGACAAAGGTTTTATAGTACCTACCCGGTGGAGGCGCCGCCTCAGACAAATAAAATACATTAAACCATTCCCCGCGATTGAAATCGTAACGGGTGGTAATGTTCTTATGGGTAAAAAGACCGTACCCCGCAAAAAGATACATCTGCTCCTTATAGGTAAAGGGAGAAGCCAGAAACTGGTTCTGGTGCGGAAAGGATTTGTCAATGCGCCGAAGACTGTTACCCTCCTGCTCCAGTACTACTCCTGCGCCACTGTGCACGAAGTAGTTCTTCCCACCAATAGTATAGGCGTAGTTGTAGGCCCCGAGCGTTTCGGGGTAGGTATCCTTTTGCAGCTTTACCGGTCGGGTAAAATTTCCAGTATAGAGTAGCGAGTCCCTCTCAATGATACGGATCTCTTTGGTGCGTCCATCTAAAAACAGTGTGTATTGGTTGATTCCTGGGTATTCCTCACCTCGTACTATTTCGGTGCAGGCACATAGCACAAGCACCAAAAATACAATTCGTTGCATTGGCTTTCATCTTCTTTGGACTGTCTAAAGTAGGAAATTTTCACAAAGCGAAAAAGAATGTGTTAAAATGTCATAAAAAGAATTCATAAGATTGAAAAAATAATACCACTTGCAGCTAATCCATAAATCTAAACCCTAGGCAAGATAACCGAAAGCTCTGGATTGGCAGTTTCAACAAAGAGCCGTATTTTTGCACCATGGTAAAAATTGGACCCATCACCCTACCGGAGTTTCCTCTACTTCTTGCTCCCATGGAGGATGTAAGCGACCCACCCTTTAGAAGGCTTTGTAAAGCGCACGGAGCGGATCTGATGTATTCGGAATTCATCTCCTCGGAGGGACTCATCAGGGATGCTATCAAAAGCCGGAAGAAGCTGGATATCTTTGATTACGAAAGACCTGTAGGCATACAGATCTTTGGAGGAGACGAGGAGGCCATGGCCCTTTCGGCGCGTATCGTAGAGACGGTGCAGCCGGATCTGGTAGACATCAACTTTGGTTGTCCGGTGAAAAAAGTGGTCTGCAAAGGCGCTGGAGCAGGTGTTTTAAAGGATATTGATCTTATGGTGCGTCTCACCAAGGCTGTGGTCTCATCTACCCATCTTCCCGTGACGGTAAAGACGCGCCTGGGCTGGGACTCAGACTCCATCAATATAGACGAGGTTGCCCAGCGGCTCCAGGAGACCGGTATTAAAGCCCTAACCATCCATGCGCGTACCCGCGCCCAGATGTACAAGGGCGAGGCCGACTGGGAGCATATCTCTAGGATCAAACAAAACCCCAACATCGAGATCCCTATCTTTGGCAATGGCGATGTGGACAGTCCACAAAAAGCCCTGGAATACCGCCAGAAATACGCCTGCGACGGGATTATGATCGGCCGCGGAGCCATTGGCTACCCCTGGATCTTTAAGGAAATCAAGCACTTCTTCGAGACCGGAGAGCTCCTTGCTGGCCCCACCATAGAAGAGCGCCTGGAGGCCGTTTCATTGCATGCCCATTGGAGCGTGGAGTGGAAAGGGGAGCGCGCCGGACTTGTGGAGATGCGCCAGCACTACAGCAACTACTTTCGGGGCATCCCCCACTTCAAGGAATTCCGCAAAGCTTTTCTGCAGGTAGAAACCTTGGAGCAGATGCGCGAGCAGATTGGCAAAACCCACGAATTTTACTTAAATTCACCCCTAGACATCTCTTAAAGGCAAGCCGGCAATTTTGGCGCTGCGCCCAAGGGGAGGAATAATCTACTATAAAAACACTACCATGCTAAGCGCATTGCACCTTACCAAAACCTACGAGCAGGGAAAAAAGACCGCCCTGCACGATTTTTCCCTTGAAGTACCCAAAGGCTCCATCTACGGACTTTTAGGACCTAATGGAGCGGGAAAAACCACATTCATACGCATCGTAAACCAGATCATTACCCCCGACAGCGGCAAGGTATTCATTGATGGGGAGCCCCTGGCGCCCCACCATATTTCGCGCATCGGCTATATGCCCGAGGAGCGGGGTCTTTATAAGAATATGAGCGTGGGCGATCAGCTGGTATACTTTGCCGAGCTGAAAGGTATGAAAAAGCACGATGCTCTTTCCCAGGCGAAGATCTGGTTCGAACGGCTTTCCATCGAGCAGTGGTGGAACAAAAAGCTCTCAGAACTCTCCAAGGGGATGGCCCAGAAGATACAGTTTGTGGTGACGGTCCTTCACCGTCCGGACCTACTTATCCTGGACGAGCCCTTCTCGGGCTTTGATCCGGTAAATGCCAACCTTATAAAGGACGAAATCCTGCGCCTGAAAGATTTAGGCACCACCATTATCCTCTCCACGCACCGCATGGAGAGCGTGGAGCAGCTCTGCGAGCGGGTGGCCCTTATCAACCACAGCAAGAAAATTCTCGACGGAGAGGTATTTCAGGTGCGCGAACAGTTCAAAAGGCATATCTATTCTATTTCTCTTTTAAATCCCAAAGAAGAAAATCTGGAAGCGTTCTCTAGGCTCTACCCCCTTTCAGAGATCACTCAGCGTGGCGCGGTTCGCAGTTTTGAGATCTCTTCCGTAGAAGACCGCAACATTCTTCTTTCACGCCTTATGGAAGTAGGAGAAATCCGCTCCTTTGAAGAGAAGATCCCCAGCATGAACGAAGTGTTTATAAGTGCCGTTAAAGACCATACCCGCTAAGACTATGAACCAGATACTTTTAATTACCAAGAGGGAATTTCTAACCCAGGTGAAAAAGAAATCCTTTATTCTCATTACCCTTTTAGCGCCCCTGTTACTGGTAGGATTCGGAGGCCTTATTGCCCTTATGCTCAAGGCCAATGAAACCACCACGAGCGTCAATGTCATTGACCGCAGCGGACTTTTTGCCCCGCACCTTGAGTCCACTAAGACCATTAAGTACGTGGTGGTAGGCGAGAGCTCCGAGCAGCAGATTCTTAAGGTACTTAAGGAAAGCGAAACGGCCCAGGCGCTTCTTGTCATTCCAAGCCTTAAGGGAAAGGACTACCCAGGCCTACAGAAAGAAACAAAGCTCTACGTAAATCAGAAGATAGGTTTGGAGCACCAGTCGACCATTGCCTCGGACCTCTCGAGGGTCGTTCGCGAAGAGAAAATTAAGGATTTAGGCCTTAAGGCCAGCCAGATCGAGCAGCTGGAGGAGCCTTTCACGCTGGTCCCCCAAAACATCAAGGACGATAAGGTGGAAGATTCGGGACTTAATTTCGGCGTAAAATACGGTCTAAGCATGGTACTTATGTACGTGATCTTCATGTTTATCATCATCTACGGAGTACGCGTGATGCGCAGCGTTCTGGAAGAAAAGAACAACCGTGTGGTGGAGATCATCATCTCCTCGGTAAAACCCTTCTCCCTTATGATGGGAAAGATCTTAGGGGTAACACTGGTGGCCCTTACGCAGTTTGCCGTATGGATCACTATGAGCATCGGGGCGGCTCTTTTGCTCAACACCTCTGTTTTCCCTGCCGCAGGAGCCGTGGGCTCCATGCCGGGAGCAGAGAACCTAGAGAGCGACGCGGGGAATCTACAGCAAATGGCCGCAGAGATCTCCACCACTCTACTTTCCCTTAACGTGCCGCTTATTGTAGTGAGCTTTATACTGTTTTTCCTTCTGGGCTATATTTTCTACAGCGCCATCTATGCGGCGATAGGCTCGGCCGTAGACAACGAAACAGAGACCCAGCAGTTCACCCTATTTGCCATTCTTCCCTTGACCCTAGGTATGTACGGATCGATTACCATCATCAACAATCCGGAAGGTCCCTTGGCGCTGTGGCTCTCGATGATCCCTTTTACTTCCCCAGTGGCTATGATTGCCCGCATTCCCTTCGGAGTTCCCCTTTGGCAGATTGCAGTATCGCTGCTGCTGCTACTGCTCTCGGCGGCGGCCATGGTCTATATAGCGGGAAAAATCTACCGCGTAGGTATTCTCATGCACGGAAACAAAGCAAGCCTGAAAGAACTTTGGAAATGGCTGCGCGCTTAAGGATCCACTCTTCTCAATTCAAAAACTCTATCCTATGGCAACCCTAAAAAGTTTTTTTTCTTCTCCGGCGCTCTTAAAAAGTGTCCTTATGGTACTTTCCTCTGGGCTGCTCTGCTCCTGCGTGAGCGTAGCAACCGGCGTGGAAGCAAAAGAGGACTATTCCCTTCTGGAGCAAGATACCCTGGTAATTGCCCGAGGCGATACCGTTAGGGTAGAATTGAGCCGCGGCCTTAAAAAGCATCAAAAGCTGAAGGTCCAAAGCGATCCTAGGGTAAATATTCTAAAAAGACCTACGCCAAGTAGTCCTACCCTAGAGCTTTTGGCCAAAAACGAAGGCAAAGGCTCCATTGCCCTGACACTTTCTGGCCGCACGGAGTCGCTCTTTCTGTACGTAGGAAAAGAAAATCTCATTAAAGTGGCCGCCGTAGGCAACAGCTTTTCAGAAGATGCCCTGGAAAACCCTTTTCTCTGGAGACTCTTTAAAGAGAGTGGCCGCGATATCTATATTGTAAACGGCTACATCCCAGGAGCAAGCCTTGAGCGGCATATAAAAGAGATACAATCGGGAGCCCCGGCCTATAATGTACGTACCGTACTTCCCGACGGGTCGCGCTCTAGAAAACAGGCCCCTTTAAAGCAGATGCTCCAGGGCGAGCAGTGGGATTTTATCTCCCTCCAACAGGTGAGTCAGGACTCCGGAAAGAAAGAGTCCTTCACCACGGAGCTTCCTACCCTTCACCGCATGGTGGATTCCCTAAAGGGCTCTTCTCCGGCAAAATACCTTTTGCACCAGACCTGGGCCTACGGGCCCCAGAGTACCCACGGGGGGTTCCTCTACTACGGAAAAGACCAGGAGACCATGTTTCAGGCGATAGAATCCGCCTACCGCTACGCCGCGGAGCTCATTCCCACCCATAGGATTATACCCTCGGGTAAGGCCGTGCAGAACCTTCGAGAGACCGGTCTCTTTGGAAGGGACCTGACCCGGGACGGCTTCCACCTTGAGGAGCGCACCGGCATGCTGGTGGCCGCCTGCACCTGGTATATGGCCCTAACGGGAGAAGACGTGCGGAAAAATCCCTTCACTCCAGAGGGCTATACTTCAGTGGAACTTCAGGCCATCAAAGAGGCCGCCTACCGGGCCGTTACAGAGCAGTAACGATCTGCTTCCTTCTAAAAGTACGCTGAAGGCTTAAAAGGCCTCGCTCCGAACCCAAAAAAAACAGCAGCGCCCCTGGCTAAAAAAAAGCCAGGGGCGCTTGTATAATTGAAAAGATAAACTAAATGTTATCCGAGCACTTTAGCTACCATCGCACCGATGTCTGCCGGAGAGTCTACTACGTTAATCCCGTTCTCTGCCATGATTTCCATCTTGGCCTGAGCGGTATCTTCCGCTCCTCCTACGATGGCTCCCGCGTGGCCCATAGTACGGCCTTTAGGGGCCGTCTGTCCTGCGATAAATCCTACCACCGGTTTTTTCGATCCGCTCTCTTTGTACCAACGTGCTGCTTCGGCCTCTAGAGATCCTCCGATCTCTCCGATCATAACCACTGCGTCGGTTTCTGGATCGTTGATGAAAAGCTCAAGTGCTTCTTTGGTAGTGGTTCCAATGATTGGGTCCCCACCGATACCGATGGCCGTGGATACTCCGTATCCAGCGCGTACCACCTGGTCTGCAGCCTCGTAGGTAAGGGTTCCGGATTTGGAAACGATTCCTACGCGACCTTTCTTGAAAACGAATCCTGGCATGATACCGATCTTCGCCTCATCGGAAGTGATGATTCCCGGACAGTTCGGGCCAATAAGACGCGTGTCGCGGGTGGAGATATAGTCTTTTACTTTTACCATGTCAGCTACAGGAATACCTTCGGTAATACAAACGATTACTTTAATGCCTGCCTCGGCCGCCTCCATAATCGCGTCCGCTGCAAATGCCGGCGGTACGAAGATGATCGATACGTTGGCACCTGCCTTCTCCACAGCCTCAGCCACCGTATTGAATACCGGCTTACCAAGGTGCTCAGAGCCTCCTTTTCCTGGAGTTACCCCACCCACTACGTTGGTTCCGTATTCAATCATCTGTGTGGCGTGGAAGGTCCCTTCGTTGCCTGTAAATCCCTGTACGATTACTTTCGAATCTTTGTTTACTAATACTGACATTGTTTATTGTTTTATTTAATTTTTAGCTTGCTATGAATTCCTACAAAATTAATAATAATTAGTGAAAGCGCACGTACGACAGGGGCTTTAATTCCTAGGGAAATTTTCTTTGGCTTCAGTCTCTTTCGCTTCTGTGCTAGGCTCTTAAAATAAACTGGCTTTACGGCAGATTCTTCACCTTGATCTCATCCCTTAGGTAGGCCTTGAACTCTCTGGCCAGCTGCCCGAAGTAGGTTCCTTTCTTAAGGGAACGGTGCGCTCCGGTCTTGGCCAGAAGTACGGTACCTGCTTCAATAGTTACCCCGGAGGCCATTCCTACCTGCCCCCAGATGGTCACATCGTCTCCTATGTTGCAGCACCCTGCAATTCCGGTCTGAGCCGCAATAAGCACCCGTTTTCCAACGATGGTATCGTGGCCCAGCTGGATCTGATTGTCCAGCACAGAGCCTTCCCCTATAATGGTGGAGGCCGTAACGCCCCTATCTATCGTACAGGCGTTTCCAATCTCTACGTAGTCTTCTATCACTACATCCCCTACCGACTCCAGACGCTCGTAGCGCTGTGGCGTTTTTCGGTAGTAAAACGCATCGCCGCCTATGATTGTTGCTGACTGAATCACCACGTGGTTTCCAATACGGGTTTTGTCTCCAATGACGCTTCCGGGACCTATGTAGCAGTTCGACCCGATCTCTACGTCGCGACCAAGTACTACCGAGGGGTGAATGAAGGTATTTTCTCCTACGGAGGTGTTTTCCGCGGGTGATTTAAACTGGCTAAGGGCTCCAAAATGCAGATTAATGCGGTTAAAGTCCCCAAAGGGATCGCCTGAAATAAGCAGACCTTTGCCCGAAGGACATTCCACCTGCTTGTCGATCAAAATAACGGTGGCTTTGGAATTTAGCGCCTTATCGTAGTATTTGGGATGGTTTACAAAGACGATCTCCCCCGCCTCCACGCGGTGGATTTCGTTTGTGCCTAGAACCTGCTGCAAAGAATCTCCCACGTAGCGGGCTCCAATAAGTGTAGCAAGGTTTTCAAGAGTCTGTGGGGTAGAAAATCGCATATCTAAAAATACTGAATTAGAGGTTTTTAAAGAAAGGGGCCAGAGTGCAGGCCGAAAGAGAAAAAAGCCGGCCTTTTAAAAAAGGACCGGCCGCAGGTCAAAAATTTATTTAACGCGCTCCAGGTAGCTACCGTCTTCGGTATTTACCTTGATCTTGTCTCCCGGTTCTATAAACAGGGGAACCATCACGCGTGCTCCGGTCTCTACGATCGCATTTTTAAGTGCGTTGGTAGCGGTATTTCCTTTCACTCCCGGATCCGCCTCTACTACCTCCAGGTACACCGACGGGGGAATCTCTGCAGAAAGAGGGGTCTCGTCGGCTTCCTTTAGGATGATGGTCACCTCCTCGCCTGCTTTCATGAACTGTGCGTTCTCGATCATTTCCTTTCCGATGTAGATCTGGGAAAAATCGTCGTTATTCATGAAGTGGTATCCGTTATCGTCTTCGTAGAGGTATTGGTACTTACGTGTGATCACGCGTACCTCCTCGATCTTATGACCTGCAGAGAAGGTATTGTCCAGGACCTTACCATTAGTTACGGACTTGAGTTTGGTACGTACAAACGCAGGGCCTTTGCCTGGTTTTACGTGCAGGAATTCAATTACTTTGTAGATGTCGTTGCTGTACTCGATGCAAAGACCTTTTCTGATATCAGCTGTTGTTGCCATTAATTGGGTTTAGTTCTTTTATTGGGTATTTTCTCTATTCTTTTCCGGTACCGTAGCCTTTGACAATTCCCCTTGGGGAGTTGCGTATGAACTCCAGGATCTCGTCGCGCTCGGCGGTAGGAAGCATCTCTTTTTCAATGAGACCCATCGCCTGGGTGACGTTCATCTTCATCTGGAAGATATAGCGGTAGATCTTCTGGATCTCAAAGATCTTATCGTTGGTAAAGCCTCTTCTTCTTAGGCCTACCGAGTTGATCCCCGCGTAGGTCATGGGCTCACGCGCCACTTTCACGTACGGCGGTATGTCCTTTCTAACGAGGGTTCCTCCCGAGATCATCACGTGTTTTCCAATCTTGGAAAACTGATGTACGGCGGAGAGTCCCCCCATGATGGTATGGTCCCCTATCTCCACGTGTCCTGCCACGGCGCAGCCGTTGACAATCACCACGTAGTCTCCAAGTACGCAGTCGTGGGCAATATGGGAGGTCGCCATAATAAGGCAGTGGCTTCCAATTTGGGTATAGCCCAGGGCCTTGGTACCCCGGTTGATGGTCACCGATTCGCGTACGGTGGTATGGTCCCCGATTATCACCTGCGATTCTTCGCCCTCGAATTTTAGGTCCTGAGGAATGGCGGCAATCACAGTGCCTGGAAAGATCCTACAGTTCTTGCCTATGCGGGCTCCGTCCATGATGGTCACGTTGGGACCTATCCAGGTGCCTTCACCAATTTCTACATCGGCGGCGATGGTGGTGAACGGCTCTACAATGACGTTCTTTTTAATTTTTGCGCGCTTGTCTACGGCGGCCAGTTGGTGTATCATAAACTCCTATTCTGTTTTGTTCTTGGCCACCTGCGCCATAAGTTCGGCCTCTACGGCTACGCTGTCTCCCACATATCCGTAGCCCTGCATGTGCACGATGCCCCGGCGTATAGGTTCCATAAGCTCAATTTTGAAGATAAGGGTATCGCCAGGTATCACTTTACGTTTGAACTTCACGTTGTCTATTTTCACGAAGTACGTGGAATAGTTTTCCGGATCCGGGACGTTGGCAAGAACCAGAATGCCTCCGGTCTGGGCCATAGCTTCGATCTGTAGTACCCCTGGCATTACCGGCTCCTTAGGGAAGTGCCCTACGAAGAAAGGCTCGTTCATAGAGACGTTCTTTAGACCCACTACGTGCGAGTCGGAGAGTTCCAGGATCTTATCCACCAAAAGAAATGGCGGACGGTGCGGGAGAAGCTTCATGATCCCGTTGATATCAAATACCGGAGGTTTGCTTAAGTCAAAATCCGGCACATTTTTTCTTTTCTGGAGTTTCCACTGGCGGTTGAGCTTCTTGGCAAACTGGGTATTTACAAAGTGTCCCGGTTTGGTGGCAATTACTTTACCTTTCAGCTTCACGCCGGTTAAGGCAAGGTCTCCAATCACATCCAGCAGTTTGTGCCTTGCCGCTTCGTTGGGGTAATTAAGGGTAAGGTTATCAAGGATACCGTTGGGCCTAATGGCTACATCGTCTTTTCCGAAGGCTTTTTTGAGTTTCTCCGCGGTCTCTGCCGTCAGCTCCTTATCCACATAGACGATGGCGTTGGAAATATCCCCTCCCTTAATAAGTCCTGCATCTAGGAGCATCTCGAGCTCGTGCAGAAAGGAAAACGTCCTGGCCGAGGCAATCTCTTCCTTGAATTCTGAAATATCTTTCATGGTCGCATTCTGCGTACCCAGCACTTTGGTTCCAAAATCCACCATGGTAGTTACCTCGTAGGTATCGGAAGGGATGATGGTGATCTCCGATCCGCTGGAAGGATCCACGTAGTTAAGCACCTCTTTTACTACCAGGTATTCTCTGGCTACGCTCTGCTCTTCAATTCCCGCCTTTTCAATAGCTTCTACAAAAAATTTGGAGCTTCCGTCCATGATGGGAGGCTCCGCGCTGTCCATTTCTAAAAGGGCATTGTCTATATCACAACCTACGAGGGCTGCCAGAAGGTGCTCACAGGTGTGGATTCTAACGCCGAGTTTCTCCAGTGTGGTTCCCCGCTCGGTAGTCGTTACATAATTAACGTCGGCCTCCACCTGGGGATGACCCTCGAGGTCCGTCCGTACAAAGACAAAACCGGTGTTCTCCTTGGCCGGTTTCATCGTTAAGTTGACCTTCTTACCGGTGTGAAGACCAATACCTGAAAGGGTAATTTCCGATTTCAGGGTTTTCTGCATATCACTCATTGGAAGATTCTTTTGAGTTTTGTTCAAGTTTATTTATTCTTTCTACCAGTTGGCTTAGGTTTTTGAAGTGGATGTAACTGCGACGGAAATTTCCGGCCTCAAAGGCGGGCGATCCGTAGAGGGTCTCTCCGTCCTTTACCGAGGCGTTCACTCCGGCCTGCGCTTGAATGCGCACCTTAGAGCCTAAGGTGATATGGCCTGCCACACCTACCTGTCCTCCGATCATATTCCAGTCTCCGATGGTGGTGGAGCCTGCGATACCTGCCTGCGCGGCGATCACGTTGTGCTTTCCTACCACTACGTTGTGGGCGATCTGAATCAGATTATCGATCTTGGTTCCCTCCCCTATGATGGTCGAACCAATGGTTCCCCTATCAATGGTACAGTTCGAGCCTATTTCCACATCGTTTTCTATCACTACGTTTCCTAGCTGTGGAATCTTACTGTAGCCTTTTTCCATGGGCTGGAATCCAAAGCCGTCGGATCCTATCACCGTATTGGCATGTATGGTGCAGTTATCTCCTATAACGCAGTAATCGTAGATTCTCACGCCGGAGAATATCTGGCAGTTTTTACCGATCTTCACGTTCTGTCCAATATATACCTGGGGATAGATCTGGCTCCCTTCACCGATTTTGGAATTCTTGGAAATATAGCTGAAGGATCCCACATACACCTCTTCTCCCAACACTGCCGAGTCGTCAATGGAGGTATGGGGTTCAATGCCTTTTTTGCGGCCTTTCATTTCCTGGTACATGTGCATCAGTACCTGAAAGGATAGGTAGGCATTCTCTACGGCAATAATGGTGGAGGGATACGTTTCGTTTTCCTTTAAAAGGTTTCTGGAAACGATTAAGACCGAACACTCGGAGGTCTTAAGGTGTGGGGCAAACTTCTCCTGGGCGATAAAGGACATATGGCCTTTTTCTCCCCTTTCGATCGGAGAGACCCCTGTGATAAGAGCCGAAGGATCCCCAAGGATCTCGCCCTCTATGAAGCTTGCAATCTGAGAAGCTGTAAATTCCATATCCTGCAAAGATAGGAAATTATGAAAAATTTCGTCTTTTTTATTCGCCCGTAGAAGAAATCTACCAAGGGAAGATCTCACTTTTGAAAACCAGGGTCTCAGGGGCCGGGCTAATGCGCCTCAAACGTCGGGGCGCACCAGTAAAGTACTCACGCTCCCAAGTGAAGAGAGAGTAGCGCCTGGGAGTTTTTCTTTGCAGTAGGATCAAATTTTCCTAGATCCTTAAAGCCCCAGAATCTCCTTCTTAAATAAGGAACTGCGTATGATTAGGCCGCTAAGGGTAAGAGTCCCGCAATTTGCGGCCTACTTCCTGTCTCTTTCCCAGAGTTTTTACGACTAACCAGCTCAAAGCTCTGCTTTCATTTTAGAGAGTTCTTTCTGTAGAAACTCCTTTTCTTCCGCATCGCTGCTCTGGCCGGCTAATTCCTCTACCATTTCGATGGCTTTTGGAAGATTCTTTTCCGTTCCTTTTCCTTGCCGAAGAAGCTGCGAGAGATAGAAATACGCCTGTGGAGCTTCTTTCGCACTTGTGGCCACTTTAACCATGGTAGCATACCCTAATTTATGGTCCTCTGGGGTAAGTGGAGCCGCCTCAGGAAAGCGCAGATAAGAAAGTGCCAGCTCGTAGAGGGCATCGGGTTGGTTCATTGCGGCGGCCTTCAGCATGTATTCTTTTCCTCGTTCTAAGGAATAATCAAATTCCGTAGCAGAGTCACGTTTAGTCTTTGCGGAAAGAAATCCCGAAGCCAGTCGGAAGTAAAAATCGGCCGGGTCTTTAACCGTTCGGGCAATCTCTTCGCCTTTCTTGATATCTTGCTTGATTTCCCCTTCCCCCCGTAGGTAGAGGGAGGCGAGCTGCTCTTTCCCCTCGTTACTTCCCATTTTTGCCGCACGCTGTAGAAAGTCCATAACCAAAGGGTCGGTTTTCTCTTGCCACTGCGTAAATCCCTGCTTGCTTAGCGATCCCTTCACGGGATGGCCAGAGCGCAGCATGTGGGCTAGCTGTATAAGCGCTCCGGAAAATCCCAGTTCGGCGGATTTCAGATAGTTGTGCTCTGCCTGCTGGAAGCTCTCTTCCTGAACTTGATAAAAAGCGCGCAACTGTAGCTTTTCCTGCATGGAGAGTTTGGCATCGTTTACTGAGGTTCCTTCTATAGGATTCTCAATCCCGGCTACCAAGTGGGCATGATACATCTTGTGGTTTTGGACCATACCCGCATAATAATGAAGTAGCGCATTGCTGGGGTCCTGCTTAATTACATCGCGCAGGTAGCTTTCCAACTCTGTGTATACCGAAGCATTCTTTAACTCCTGCCCACTGGTAATTCCTTCCATCATAAGTACAGCCAATTCGAAGGCTGGGGTCTGCCAACGTCTCATTTCCTCAGGACTTTGTGCGCTAATTCTAGGTAGTAGACCAAGACTGATAACCGCCACTAAAAAAATCCATTTTTTCATCATATCTTTATGCTAGTTAATTAATAAGTTGCTTTAGGTGCCGCGGGAAGCGGATTACTCTGTGTATACATCCTTTAGCCTAGCCAAAAAAGAGACACTCCTTTTACTTATCCGACAGAAAATCATTCCCGAGAACTCTGCCTGTTCTCTTTGTACGCTAGGGCTGAAGTACCTCTTTAATGTACTTTTGCACTTCTTTCCAGTCCATCACGGCAAGTTGGTCCGGCAAGGGAGTTATATTCTCTAACTCTTTAAACATAGCGCGGGCCTTCTCTTGGTTCTGCGCGAGTCCTGCCTCTCCGTTATAGTAGAATACTGCCAATGCAAAATAGCCGTAGGGCGCCTGCTTTGCACTTGGTGCGCCACGAAGCAGGTACTGTGCAGCCTTAGAGGGATCCGGTGGAGTAAAACCCTTTTCTCCGAGTACTCCTAAATGTGCGTATCCCAAATAGAGATCCGCCTTTTGGTAATTGAGCTCAGAAGATTTCTTTAGGTACCGCTCTGCAAGCTGCAGGGAATGCGGGTAGTCCAGGGTGGAGAACCTGGGATCCTCGCCCAGTAAAAACCCTTTTCCCAGTTCAAAGTATACAGGGGCCGGGGAATCGTAGAATTTGAGTACTTCCGAGAGGATCTTTTCTCCTTTCGCCGTATCTTGTCCTACCTCGCCCTCTCCTTTTAGATACACGGTGGCAAGCCGGGTACCTGCCTGTACAATACCTTTACGGTAGGAAGATTCTAAGAGGCCGATTGTGGTCTCATCTACACGTACTTCCAGCGGGGCGTAGCCTCTTTTCTCCTTGTAGAGTTGGGGATGGTATCCTGCGCGCAGGAACTCTGCATATTCAAACTGGTAGCGCCCCATACCGGAATCTGAGGCTTTTTTAAGGTGCAACTCCGCCTTCTTAGAATGGGAAGCCTTAAGCGTATAATAGCTCTGGGCTTTTCTAAGCGCCTCCCCCGAAAGCTCGTCTCCCAGAAATGCCAAAAATTCTTCGTTTGTCCACTCGATCTTATAAATAGCCTCAACCTGGTCCATCATATGCCGGTGGAGCTTTCCCATAAGATAATGAAGCTCTGGGCTTTCTGGCTTTTTCGCTAATTCTTGCGCTATTTTACTATCCAAATCTTGTAAATAATGCCGCTCAAAAGCATGGTATTGCAGGGCCCTATTAAGCTGTTTCTCCAGAAGCTCTAGGCGGTAGGACTCTAAGTCCGCTAATTCCTGCTGCGCCCGGATAGGTGAAGCAGTTGCCGAAAAAAGAAAAAATAGAGTAAGTAAAAGTGTCTTCATACAACTATATTTTAGTAGGCATTAGTAAATCAAATTTTCTATTGGATACCTTTGAATGGGCGGGTTTATTTACTGGATTAGTAGCCTCTTGCTTTGACTTTTGTAAATAAAAAACGGTCCCATTGGGTAGGTACCAAAATAAATAAAATGTGTATAACTTACACATACCCATATCTAGGTAGTTTTTTCACAGTTTTAAGCACACAAAGGGAAAACTTTGTAAATCGCTTAGACAATCTCACGGGGGTAATACAGGATGTACTTCGTGGTGGGATGAACCATGGAAGAAGAGAGGATCTGGTTCTCACTTTCATTGAGGCGTACCAGGCTCTGGTCCTTGCGCAGGAGATAAATGGGCTGAAGATCCTTACTGTAGGGAAGAAGTGTCCTACTGATCTCCCCTACCAGAGATTTTCCTGGAATACTTGGAAGCATCGTACCGGATTTGCGCACCAGCGTATCGATTGTATCGGTGGGAAACGGGGCTGAAGAGATCTGGGTCTTGAGCATCCGTCGCTGTACCACGGCCGTACACAAATAGGAAAGTAAGGGGTCACCAGCATGCTGCCAGAATTTCATGGCCTGAATGATATCGTTATCGTCCAGACGCGTGAACCGCAGTAAATCCTCCTCTGTGGCGGTGTGGGTCCTGGGTTTTTTAAGGAAATAGGACAGATCCTCGGAGGCCTGAAGCGCCTCCCCTTTAAGGGATAGTTCCCTGGCTCTACGAAGAATTTTTACCAGCATATGCTCGGAGAGTGCGGCCGTCTTGTGGTAGTAGACTTGCCAGTACATGAACATTCGTGCCGTAAGGTAGTTCTCAATACTGTAGACCCCTTTCTGGTCAATTACCAGCTCGTCCCGACAGACGTTCATCATCGAGATGATCCGCTCGGAATTTACATTTCCTTCCGATACGCCGGTAAAGAAACTATCGCGCTTCAAATAGTCCATACGATCTACATCGAGTTGTGAGGAGATCAGCTGATTGAAAAACCCTCGGTGGTAGCGCCCCTGGAACATCTCAATAGCCGTGGAAAGCTCACCGGAAAATTCCCTATTGAGCTCCTGCATGAGAAGAAGCGAAAGCTTCTCGTGGTGCCAGTCTTCCAGTAGCATACTTTCCAGCGCATGGGAAAACGGTCCGTGGCCAATGTCGTGGAGAAGAATGGCCAGTAGGGCCGACTGCTCTTCCTTTACAGAAATCTCTACCCCTTTGAGTTTTAAGGTCTCCAAGGCCGAGAACATCAGGTGCATGGCGCCCAGGGCGTGGTGGAACCTAGTATGGTTGGCTCCCGGGAATATCTGGCTTAAGAGTCCGGTTTGTCCAATACGGCGCAAGCGCTGGAAAAAGGGATGCTCAATCACATCGAACAGCAGCTCGAAAGGTATTTTGATAAATCCGTGTACGGGATCGTTAATGATCTTGAGTTTGTTCTGCATGAGAAGAGGTCTTTCGGGGACTGAATTTACGGCCTGAAAGGTACGAATTTTACCTTGTAACGCTCTCTAACAGCGCGGGAGAGAAAATTAACTGAATTTTAACGGTTTAGGTTGTAAATTTCCTATCAAATTAGTAAATTTTGGTCAGGTTTTTGATATTTACTACACGAGAAAAAAACTAAAAAAAGAATTGAGTACGGATCTGCCCGATAGTGAGGTCAGTGAAGTTCTCAAGAGCTCCAAAAGAGCTGAAATTAACCCAATTCGTTTTTTTTCATAGTTTATTTGTTTTTGGGTTCTGGCGGAAGAAACGTATTTAATGTTTCTTCCGCTTTTGTTTTTATTAGAACTTAAAGCCCAGAGAAAGGCCGCTTCGAAGACCTGCCCATGGCCCGTCCATCGCAACGTCCGCTCCATTAGGATTGGTGGTGACGGTGTATTTTACCATTGGTATGTCGAGCTCCTCGAGTTCCCTCTTGAGCTGGTTTTGCTGCTCCTGGTTTAAGCTGTAGGGACTGCGGGCCGAAAAATCCCCACTACCCCCTCCGTAGTGCACCCCTAGGATCCAAAGGTCGAGCACAAAGTTCTTCTTTTTTCCCATCAGAAACTGCGTTCCTAAAAGCAGACCTCCCGAAAGACCCGAGGCGTCTCCACGTACCGTAAGAGGAATTTCCTGCTCCCCGACTAGGGCGTCCGAGTAGGTATAGTAGTAGATAAATTCCGGGGCATCCACTTTACCGTGGCGCGCGTAGGGCGCCAGGTAGAAGCCCTCTCCGTAGCCTTTTTTTCCTACATAGAACCGTCCCTCCAGGGTAAGGCCCTGGTGCGAAACTTCTACGTCGCGCAGCTGCTCCTCAGCAGAGGCAAAATAATCTATAAAAGGCACCTTGCCCTCGGGCATGGTACTGTAGCCGGCCGAGAGGGAAAAAGTCTTAGAGAATATTCGCTCGTAGGTAAGGTTGAAATTTCGAAAAGCGTAGGCCGTAGCGTTGGTTTTAATAATATTTGCTTTTTCTATAGGTACAGGCGGTAGTTTTTCTTCCACCACCTGAGCAGAGAAAAATCCCCAAAGGGATAAAAAGGCAAGCGTAAGGGATTTGTGCATAGCGTAAAAGTGTAAGGGTTTAGCTTCTACGAACTTAACACTTTTCTTGAAAATAGTATTTCCAGCATAAGTCCCGAATTGTTATACAATTTACCTTGCTCTATTGTCTGCTAACTCGCTTTGAACTAGCACCCCACCACCCTATGAAAAAATGGGAGCCTTTTCTAGGCTCTGCGCCCGCTATATACTTGCGCGATTGGCTATCTTTGCAGATACTAAAATCTAGTTCCCTTACATATGAAACTCATCTCCTACAACGTAAACGGCATCCGCGCCGCATTTGGTAAAGACTTTTTAGGATGGCTTAGGGCCGCCTCTCCGGACATCATCTGTATACAGGAGTCCAAAGCCGGAGAAGACCAGATAGACACCCTCTCCTTCACCCAGGAAGGCTACCACAGCTTTTGGCATTCGGCAAGGAGAAAAGGCTACAGCGGAGTAGGCATTGCGTCTAAAAAGGAGCCTGTAGCGGTGCATTACGGATGCGGCATTGAGAATTACGATTCTGAAGGGAGGATTCTTAGGGCGGACTACGACGAGTATTCCGTTATCTCGGTCTACGTACCTTCGGCCTCCAATCCCGAGCGCCTCTCCTACAAGATGGAGTTCTGCGAGGATTTTCTTCTCTACGTAAAGGAGCTTAAGAAAACTAAAAGCAACCTTATTATCTCCGGGGATTTCAATATCTGCCACCAACCCATTGACATCCATAATCCAGAGGGACTTAAAAACGTATCGGGATTCCTTCCTATGGAGCGGGAATGGCTCACGCGTTTTATTGAAGAATGCGGACTGATTGATTCGTTCCGCTATTTCAATCAGGACCCGGAAAACTATTCCTGGTGGTCCTACCGGCAAAATTCCAGAGAGCGTAACAAAGGCTGGCGCCTGGATTATAACTTTGTTTCCTACGAGCTAAAAGAGCGCCTTTTTAGAGCAGCCATTCTAAAGGAAGTCTTCCATTCAGACCACTGTCCTGTGCTGGTGGAATTGCAGTAAAAAATCTTTTCTATTTTCCTTCTGGTAGTACTTAGTACTTAGATGAGGGAGCAGTAACTGCAGCAAGCACCTCCTTTCTTCCTCCAGAATAGAGCAGCAGCTCGGTGCCCTCCGGATTAATTTTTTCCTGGAGGCAAAGTCCTAAGCGCTCTAAGAGCCGTGTGGAGCTGTGGTTGGAGTCCAGGGTAATTCCCATAATTTTTTCAGAATCTGCTTCTTTTAAGAAATTCTCTACAACCTTTGCGGTGGCCTCGTATCCATAGCCTCTTGCATGGTACTGCTCCAGGAAAGCAAATCCAATATCGTGGAAAGCAAGGTAGTCCCGCTTGATTAGAGTAATTAAGCCAATGAGTAGAGAGTCCTCTTGGGTAGAGACCACATAAAACCTAGCCTGAGGCATCTGCTGCATCTTTTGAATATAGGCGGCTGCATCCGCAAGGGATTTAATGTTTCTATCTCCAATATTCTCTATCCATCCCCGGGTATTAAGTAGCGTAAAAATAAAGGAGCGGTCACCGCCCGAAAGTGGGGTTAGTTCAAGTCTAGGAGTAGATAGATTCATGAGAAAAAAAAGGTTAGGGATACTTCGGGATTAAATATACAGGAAATTCACAATCCTCTGTCTCTAGACCCCCTATCCTTTTATACCGACCTTAAAAAAAATAGAATAAAAAACGCTCAAGGGGACTTTCACATCTTTCCTTCCTGCTACCCCACCTACAAACAGGCAAACAAAAAGGCCGTCTCTAGAAAGAAACGGCCCTGAATCATTTAAAATCGTAAAATTTTGTCTTAATCGATAATTTCGTACTGTACCGGCATGGTGCCTCTGGAAAGGTTTCCGATCTCATCAAAAGCAGCTTTACTTAGGTCCAGCGCTCTTGAAGAGTGAAACGGTCCGCGGTCGTTGATTACTACAACTACACTTTCTCCGTTTCTAAGGTTGGTTACTTTCACTTTCGTTCCGAAAGGAAGGGTTCTGTGGGCAGCCGTAAGACGGGTGTTGTTAAACACCTCTCCGCTCGCGGTTCTGCGGCCATTGAACTTGTCGTGGTAGTACGACGCATAACTTGTTTTTACCTCATCGTTCTCATTGGCATAGGAATTGAAAGAACTTAGGCCAAGAGTTGAAATCATCATTATGATTACGAGAAATCCTCTTTTCATCACTTTGAATATTTTTATTGGTTTTGACGGGGCAAAGGTATTCCAGGACTAATTCGCTCCAAATCCACATTGTTAAATACTCTTAACATATTCTTAAAATTTTGTTAATACCCTTTCTAATACCCGTGGTTATGGGAAATCCCGCTATTTGTTAATTTGTGTTAAAAAATAGGGTCTTCTGTTAACATAATTAACTAAAAAAGGTCTTTTTTGCTTCAAAATTTATTGTAACGTACTGATTTTTAGACTAATGAAACGTTTGTTTAAAGTTCGGATTTTGCTGCTAATTTTTTCAGAAGCATCCCCTAAATTTTTTCATACGCTCCGCGCACATTTTTATTTGTCCCAACCGTTTTTTTCCGGCAATGGACTAAAATAGTCAGGTACAATTAGCTACTAAGATGTAAGTAGAGGAAATAAGTTGTACATTGGTATACACTAATAACCCCAAAAAACTCTTTTTGCTTATGATGTACCAAAACGAAGACGCTAAATTTCTCTGGCAACTCACCGTGGCCGAGTACCGTGACCTGCACCGAAGCATGATGCAGGACCGCCGGATGGAATACGGCATTAAAGGCCTTGCGCAGCTTTTAGGCTGCTCCCGCTCCAAAGCCTACGAAATCAAAGCTTCCGGTGTTATTGACAAGGCCATTACCCAGAATGGTAAGATCATTATCATTGACTGCGAAAAGGCCCTGCAGCTCCTGGGTATGGAATATAAAAAACCATCCCCTACTAAGCCCATTATCCCAATGAGCTCCCACCGGAGCGGTCCTAGGGCCTAAGCCGGCGGGAGCGAAATCCCACAAATAAAAAAAGCAGCGACTTTTTAGTACGTAAAGGGCGCTGCCTTTTTTTACTAAACTAAAAAGGGTGCGCGCCTTTTTAGAAGCTCGTTTACATCCCTTGGTCCCTCAGGCCTTAGTCCGAGCGTAGAGCGGATGTCCGTGGCCCTGCAGCCAAAATGATCGAGCAGCCGGCTGGTTGCCTTATCTCCTGCCGCGTCCGCATCCAGAAGTAAGAGCACCTTTCCCGTAAACTCCCCGTACTGGGAAATAAAGCGCGAGAGATTTCCGACCGAGTTAAGCGAGACCACCTGCCAGGATTTTGCAAGACCCCGCATCCCAAAGAACTGCACGTAGGAGAGAAGATCGCATAGTCCTTCCACAACCACTACCGTAGAGGCTACTAGGTCGCCTACTACCGCAAAAGAATTTTCTCCACTCTTTATCTTAAGCCTTCGGCTGCGAAGATCCCAACCCTCTTTACTGTTTTTAAGCCCTAAGGTAATGTAGATCTTTCCATTAAGCCGCACGTGCACCTCGCGGCAGTAGCGTAAAACGGTATGGTAACTAATCCCCCTGCGAAGAAAATACGAAAGGAGCGCTCCGTTTTGTGGCGCGCGCTCCAGTAATACTTCTACCCCCTTTCTACTACGCTCCCCGGTAGATTTTTCCTGCGCACTAACAGACTTAGTAGGGATTGCTCCTAAGTTAAGGCCGGAGAATTCCTCCAGGAGGTAGCCTACGGCCTCATACCAGGACTTATTTTCCAGAAGCATTACGGCCCTTATTAGGGCGCCACCTTTTCCTTCCTTGAACTCATAGAAGTACTTTTCGTTTACCGCATATTTTCCGGTAGGGGATTTAAAGTACAGGTGCTCTCCGGAGCGAAACAGAAACTTCACCACTCCTTTCTGGCAGAGCAGCCAGAAATAACTCTGCACGGCCCTGAGCTCGTGTAGAGCTCGGATCTGCTCCGGGTCGTAGTATTTTCGCTCGCTCATAGCCTAGGTTTTAGTAGGGAGAGCACGCGCGAGGCCTCTGAAGACACCGTAGCGTAGTGCAGAAGCTGAAAGGTGGTGAACACATCGCGTTTCTTATCGTAGGAATCAATGCGCTCCAGCCGGCCCTTGTACTTTCCGTACAACCCGGGATAGACCTCGTAGGGGCAGAGCGTATCGGTTTTAAAAATGTAGTAGCGCGTAAAGCTGTGCGGGGTACGGATCTCGAAACGGCGGTAGCGTTTCTTGAAAAGAAGAGTATCGGATAGCTCCTCTCGCCTGGCGTACCCCGGAGGAAGCCCCTTTAGAAATGGAGCCCCCGACTGCTTCGTTCGGTACGAATGGGGCGCAAGGTTCTCACCCGTAATACCTCCCACTACAGGCAGAGTCCAATAGCCTTCTTTTCCCAGGTGGTGCCACCCTCGGGAACCGTCGGGCTCCAGGGCAGATTCTATAAGGCCCTTTGGAGAAAAAGAAAGGGTGGAGATATGAAAGGTCCTGCCCCTCTCCAGGCCCTTACTTACGCTGGGGTAGATACCGGAGAGGACTTTAATTTCTCCCGTAGATTTCTCGGGACGCTTTTTGCATCCCAGCACAAGAGTAAGAAGTAGTAAAATGATGGAACTAGTAAAGATGGTTTTCATAAGAAGTCTGTTTTAAAATATTTGGGCTAGGGCTAAGGGTCTTGTTTTTCCTAGCAGGCGTCTGGAAAAGGTCCGCTCCTACTTAGGGCGTGCCAGGACCTAGCAGTAGTTTAGGAAATTGGGAATACTCTAGAAAATTGGACGCTTCGCGTACTCTAGTCTCCCGCACCTCTGTAGGAGCTGTACAAGGCGCCTTACTGCCCTTCGCACAGGCCTCCTTTTTATCTAAGGGAAACTCTTGCTTCTGCTCTTTTCCCGCAGCTGAGCAAATAGCGGATTTTCCTTTGGAAGCGTAGAGTGCGCGGAGCTCTTTTTTAAAGGAGATAGTGGCCTCCTGGTAGAGGGAATAGAAATTTCCGCTCTTTAGCTGGAGTCCGTCCAAGGTATGGAAGCCAATGAGGTCCAGGGCATCCTTGTAGGATTCAAAGATCTCTTTCGTAAGAGAGTTCCCGTAAAGGATTGCCGACGTTCCCCCGTAGAGGGTAAGAAGCTCAATTAACTGAGAGAGCGTCCCCTCCATAGGTAAAATGAATTTCCCAACGATTTCACTGGCATTATTAAGGCTGAGTACTTCGAGGCGGTCCGAGAGTCCCAGCTTCTGGCTTGCGATGTAGGCCGCAGCCTCCTCGGGCGAAGTGATTTTTTCCGGCTGGTAGTTTTTGCAAAACACCTGCTTGTCAAAACGGTAGATCCGGGCCCGCTCCAGGCTATCCTCTATCTCAGGAAATTTTTCCTTTCGGTCCTTTCCCGAACTAGAGCCAAACTGCAAAAACTTTCCCGAACGTAAATTTAGAATGATGCCCTTTTCCACCCTAACATCCGTGCCGCAGAAAATGTCCTCGAGCCGCTTTTGCATCGCCCGGTCCTGGGGAGAGGAGATGAGCTGCCCTGAAGGATGGTTGTGGACGAGCGTAATGGAGCTGGGCTGAAGCCTAAGTACGTTTCCGGCTACAAGCCTCAGATCTACTACGGCCGAGGAGATGCCCCCGGAAGATAAGTGCTGCACGAGATAGGCTCCCGAGGAGAACCGGTACAAAAGAAAGGTATGTTCTATGGCCTCGCTTTCTAGACTTTTGAATAGAAAGGCCACTTCGCCGGCCGAGCGTACCTTGGGCCCGGAAAGAAAGCAAAAGCCCGAAGCTAGAGAAAACTGCCGCTCCATAAGGGCAAAATCCTCCGAAGGATGGGCCCTAAAGGAATTAGGTAGCTCCTGTAGGAAAGGCGGAGCATCGTGGGTTCCCTGGAGCCTTCCTCCCGAAAAGAGCCGGTAGCCCAGACGCTTCCCCAGGGAATCGCGAAGCGTGAGGGACTCCTTATCAAAGGGAAACCCGAAATTGGAATTGAAAACGGAAAATTCCTGGTAGTTAAATAGATCGATTTGCATGGCAGTTAATTTAAAAGGTTAGCGCTTACGGCGTGTGGTAGGTTCTAAGGACTGGTCTCTACTTTCAGCCTCGTCCAGAGCCCACGGCTGCTTAATAGCGGCTCTTTCCTTAAGAGCCCCTTTCGTAGGACCCAAAGGCTGATGTTCCAGTGCGGGGCTTTGTTTATGAAGCTCCAAGAGCTCTCTGCGGTTTTTATTAAGCGCCGAAGAAAGAAGCACTTTATTTTCGGGCGCGGACTTTAGCTCCGCCTTCAGTGCTCGGTAGCTCCGCTCGAGTTCCTTTTGGTAGAGGGAAAGACCCTCAGGGCTCTGGGCAAGGAGTCTGCGCAGCTTTAAGGCGCTACTATGTAAAGGAAGTTCCAAAAGCGCTCCCGAGCCCGGATCCTTTAGGTAGGCTTTGCGTGAGGTAGAGACTCCTGTGGCCTCTTCTTTTTTCTCTTTGCCAAAAACAATGGGCCTAGTGGAAAGTCCTTCCAGCAGCGACTGGGTTTTGTGACTCAGCTGGGCCTGCTGCACCTGGAGCTTTCCACTTACGGGGCTTAGTTGGAGATAGAGCCGGTGGCTCCCTGAGGTAAGTACCAAAGGTTTTCCTTCCAGTAGGCCGCGCTGGTGTGCAGGAGATATTTTGGAATGGAAGCTGCCTCCTGGAAGAAGTAGCCCGTAGTCTTTAAGGGTAGAGCGCGCGGCTCTGGATAGTACTGTCATAATAAAAAAGTATTTGGTTATTAGATTATTTACTTGTTTAGTTGTTTGCTCGTTTAATTTAGGAAAGGAGCAGAAGCTTAAGCACTTAAAGGACAGAGAGAAAATCGGTCTATTAAGGATTAGTGTAGTACATAGTGCCCTACGATATACCCCAGCCGCTTTATAAGGGCCCAGGAGAGACCAGGGTGAGTAAGAATTTGGTTGGGTCTATAGGTTGTCCTTCCCGGTGGACTGCGAAATGAAGATGCGGTCCGGAGGACCTTCCGGAGTTTCCACTGCGCGCGATTGTAAAGCCCGCTTCTACTCTCTCTCCCCTGCGGTAGTAAAGCTCCGAGAGATGGAGATAAAGAGACTCTAGGCCTCCCGGATGTTTTATCTTAAGCATCAGCCCTCCTCCTTTTTTATCCTCTCCACTAAAAAGGACCACTCCGGGAAGGACCGCATAGACCGGCTCAAAGTGCGCCCTAAAATCGGCTCCCTGATGGAGCATCCTTTTTCCAAGTACTGGATGGAGTCTCGGTCCATAGCTAGAGGTAAGCACCAGGGGACCTTTAAGAGGAAGGGAATAGTTGGAAAGGGGCTCCCCTGCTGCCGGGAGCCTATGCTCCCGCGTAGAATCTTGTTTTTCTATTTTGGAAACATGCGCGGTACCAAGGGTAGCATAGGCGAGTAGAAACAGTCTTCTCTCCCTGGAAAGGCTGCTCCTGCTTGCCTCTCTTTTTTTAAGCTCCTCGAGCTCTAGGGAAACCTCCAGGAGCGCCTTCTCCCGCTCTTTTTCTTTCTCTTCGAGTTCTGTTAATAAAACTCCCGCAGGGGATAGTTCCTTGGCCTCAAGGTTCCCCAGGCGGGCGTTAATTCTACTAGTTTTGCTCTGTTTAGAAGAGAAGAACATCCCGCTACGGGTCTTATTTTTTAAAGCGAGCCCCGTGCCTGGACTACGCCCAAGTAGACTCTGCGCGAAAATACCGTGCGAATAGAAAAGAACGAGAACACTAATAAAAAGCTTAAAAAAGGGTAGCACACCCCCACCAAGGACCCACCGTGAGGAATCCAGGGCGCTGAAGGGTCCTGTAGTGGTTTTATTTACTATTGAAAAAAGCATAGAGAAAGTTTAGTTTGCATTAAAAATTTTGTTTTTCTAGCACCGAACTACGGTACTCTTTTTTTCGTTCTATAGGGAAACTACCGTTGCGCTACTACGAACCACCTCCTGTACCTGCCCCTGAATGCGACGGAAATTTTCCAGAAGCAACTGCTGTTTTCTACAGACACCGTCCCTGCCCTTAAAATCGTAGTATTCAGGCAGGCTTAGGGATTCTTCCCAATGGAGCTGCTCCTTAGAAGTCTGCACCCTGATTTTTCCGGAGAAAACCCCCGTCTCATAGTTCTCTGAGCCCCCGTCGGAGTCTCTGGCTAAAAGCCCCACCATCTCCCCGGCGCGTAGCGAGGCAATTTTTCCTGCAGGAACCAGTACCTCCATCCGCTCGCTCTGGCTGTGGGAGGTTCCCTGCCGGGATATGGAGACCGAAAGACTTTTTTGCTTGATCTTGCCAAAGAGCCTCTCGAGCCAGTCGAGGGTCTGTTTGTCGCGGACCGATCCAGCGAGTATGTTTCCCACGAGTGAAGCAATTGTATCGGCTACTTCCTTGCGGTAGAGCTGACGGAGTTGGGGCATTTCCTGAAGGCCCAGAAGCACCGCGATTTTAGAACTCCGGGCCGTGGCCACCACATTTTCAATCCGGTGCATATAGAGTGTGGGAAACTCATCGGCCACCACGGCGCCCGGAAGGTTCCCTTTCTCATTGATAAGTCTTAGGACCCGGTTTAGTACCGCGGAATACAGGGCCGAGTTAATCTCCTGACTCTCTGGGGAGGAGGCCAGAACCAGTATTCCGGGAGCCTGCGGGTCCGTTAGTTTCAGGTCTACGTCCTCGCCAGAAAACACCCAGTAGCTCTCCAGAGTGGAAAGGCGCGAGAGAAACACCCGAAGAGTTCCTACCTGTCCTTCCAATTGGTCAAAAGCTCTGTTCTTAAAGGCGGAATGAAACGGTGAGAGAAGCGCTCCCAGCTCCTCCATGGAAAAGAGCGTAGAAAAGATCTCCTCATAGCTTAAGGAAAGAAACGAGAGGATATGCGGGAGCGTAGAGTATTTACCGTTCTGGTACCGAGAGAAAAAATACACGCAGGCAGAGAGAAAATTCACTGCCGACTGGGTAAAGAACTGGTCCGAGCCTCCTGAGGCGCCCCCGCCCCGCTGCAGGGCAAAGACCATCGCCTCGGAGATTTCCTGGGCGCCTGCAAGGTTCTTTATATAGCGCTCGTGGAAAGGGTTCACCCTACGGGAAGATTCCACGCGGTCGAGATTCACCATATGGAAGCGGTGGACGTACTGATTGCTTTTTTCTTTTTGCTGCAGAAAGGCTCCGTAGGCCACCTGGCTTAGATCCGGATACTTAAAATCGTAGAGGCACATGCAGTACCCTTTTCCAAGCATCTGCCGGATCGAAGGAGCAATGACCCCGAAACTCTTCCCGCTTCCCGGAGTTCCCAAAACGAGCGTACCGCGAAAAGGATTGATATTAATCCAACCTTCCTGGGCCTTACCCTCCAAGCGAAAATGGTAGGGAAGATTAATCGAGGTAGGGCTTAGGTGGAGCTCCCTGTTCTGCTCAAAACTCTCCTCCTGAATGTTCCAGCGGTCCCGGCCCAGGGACTGCTTCATATAGCGCGAGATCTGGTCGGAGCCCATCTGTACAAAAAGAGCCCCTAAAAGGGAAAAGAGTCCGTAGAGTCCTTCCACTAGAGAAAACTCTAGGCTTAACTCCCACGGGGAGCGCCAGAAAAAATGCTCCAAAAGGTAAAGACTCCCTCCCATGAGCAGGAGCCCTAGGGTAATAGGAAAGACCACCGAGCGCCATACGTGAAGTTCCACCGTCTTCTCGGCCTTAGTACCCAGGGAGACAATGAAGATAAGAAGTAAGGTAAATAACTTGGCGTGGAGGGGTGGAAAAATAAGGGGCATGCGAGAGAAACTCAGCAAAAATCCCGAGAACGCTTTAATCTCTGAGTCGTAGAGCGCCACGAGAAGTACTTCCAGAACTACTACGGCGTAGACTATTTTCTGAAAGAAACTGTAGATGCGTATTTGGTGGGCCTGTTCTTGCATTGGGGAAAGAGAATATTAAAACGTGTCGGCCGAGAGCAGATCCCGGTAGCTTAAGGAGAGCTCAAGGGACCTTCCCGAAAGCTGCTTTTCCAAAAACCGGATTGTAAGGTGTTTGGAGGCGGAGAAGCTTAGTTTTTTAAGCACATAGATATTGCGGAAGCTTTTTTTAAAACTTCCCGCCTGCTGAAGGGAAAACACCGGAAGAAGCGAAACGCTCTGCGCGTTGGTAAGGCGCCGCACCTTTTTGTCTTCCAAGGAGAACAGCACCTTATCCAGGGAAAAATAATGCGCCGAGTGGTTTAAGAGACTTATGTCCAAGAACAGATAATCCCCCAGTACGTAGAGGTTGTTCAGGGCCGCAGATAACTGTCCGGATTTTTCTTTTTGCAGCGGACGCTCTGGGGAAAGGGCCGCCATACGAAGAGAGAGCTCCTGGAGCTTGGAAAGGGAGAGTTCTCCAGGTCCTTTTTCTATCGGAAGCGTATGGAAAGGTTCTATGGTAAGACTCGAGGGCATCTCTTCGTGCGGGTTAAAGGACTCTACAGCCCGGTACTGCGCTATAAAACTACCGGTCCCGACGGTAATAATGCCCAGATCCCTTTGGGGGACTTCCAAAAAATCTCCTGCGGTAGTATCCTTTTTTAGGGCAATTCTGGCAATCTGGCTCTTGGGAAGATCTGAGTAAAGATGCTCAGAAGAAAGGTCAATGAATTCAATGGGCTCGGGAGAGAGAATATGCACCGTGGTACCCTCCCGCATTTTCAGCACAGGAAGGCTCTGACTTTGATAGAGATTTAGGGTAAATAGTAGGGATATACAGTAAAAAAGAGGTGTTTTCATAAGGAAAATATTGGTTGAAAAAGAATAGAATTGAATTGAATTGAAATACAGAACGCTCCATTGGCACTAAAAAGAATGGAAATTAAAAAGCTTGGAAAAATAAAACGCGTAAGGAAAGACCTACGAATAAAGCAGTGGCTCGCCTTGCCACAGGGCTGCTTTGCGTAATTACTGCCGAGCGCTTCCCCTAAGGGCCTGCCCTTTGGATATTAACTTCCCGATACGTCCTTAAGGTAGATCTGGGTACTTAGTTTAAGGTGCGCTTTATTTTTTCGAAGCATTCGTGAGGCACTCTGGGAGGCCGAGCGCAGGGCCGAGGAGAGAAGCGAGGTATAAAAGGCCTGTCCCGGAGCATCAAGGGTGGTCCCCTGAACGCTGGACTCCCCCATCTCTAAAAGCATCTCCCTAAAGGCGCTTCCGGGAACGTAAAGCCCTTCCAATCCGTCCAGATCGTAGATAGAAAGCCTGACGGGAAGAATCTCTCCTTCCAGCAGTAGCGATACTACCGAGAGCTTGATACGCTCCTGGGTAAAACCCGTCACCTGTGCGTAAAGAAGACTCTGGGAAGGAATCTTTCTATCCCCCACGTAGATATCCTGCAAAAGCCGAATGGAAATCCGAGAGCCCAGATAGCCGCTTTGGCCCTGGTCCAGGACGGCAGAGAGAAACGGCGAGTCTTTTACGGAAGTACTTCCGTTAAATCTGCTTCCTTCGGGCCGGCTGGAGATTTTCTTTACGGAAAGAAGCTCCTTTTGCTTTCTTTCCAGCTGCTGCTTTTTCTCCTTATCCTCCTGAACCTTTTTTTTCTGCTCGGGATCTCGCGCCTTTTCCAGGGAATCCAAAAGCAGCATCTGCTCGCGCATCATCTCGGCCGGGGAAAGCTCCCTTTCTTTGGGAGCGCTGGGCGGTGGACTATTATATTCTGATGTCCCATACGAGGGAGCAGTAGTATGCGGAAGGGAAGAAAAACTGGCCGCGGGCCTTTGGCTACTGGCCTCATTGATTCGTCGGATTAAATCCCTTGATCCCTCCATACCTGCATAGCCTTTATTGTCCCTAGGCCGCAGAGCCCCCGACGTATTATCGTTATACGGATTAGGCGACTCTCCCAGGGCCTGTTGGGTAGCAGGTTCCTCTTCGAGTCCCATCAGGGAGCTGGGCGTCTCGCCCAGGGCAAAGAAATGATCGTAGGCCTCATTCTTAGTTAGAATAGAATCGCTCGATTCCCCTAGGGAGAGGGAGAGTTCGGGAGGAAGATCTGGCTGCGGGCTCTGGGCAGAGAACCTGGAGAACTGAAAACCCATAAAGAGTAGAAACGGCAAGGCAATTAGAGGCAGTACGTAGCGCTTGGAAGAAAAAGGTACGGACTTAAGGCGAAGGAGTAAGCTGTTCATAACGTTGAATTAGAAGGTTAAGTTTGAGGGAATCCTTTGAGGAAAGCATTCTGTTTTTCGCTTTCTGCCGAAACGAGAGAATCTCCTTAAGGATATGTTCTTTCTTAAGGTCCACCTGCGGGGTTGTGGGCTTACTACCGGAAATAGTCACAACTTCTTTAGAGTCTTCATAGACCTTGGCTCCAAAAAGGTTATCCGGTGGAAAGAAAAAATGCTGAAGCAGAGAAAAAAGAAACGAAGCGATCATAAGCGAGACAGAGAGTACAAAGACTTTCTTTGGATTCGATTTTATCCAGAGTTTCCACGAGGAAGGAATAAGAGTAAGAAACGAGGCGGGCTTCATCAGTAGGAGGATTTACTTTGCGTGGAAAGCTCCGAGTTGTCAGTAATCTGCCAGTGCAGTAGCATCACCCCGTGGGGGTTATGCGGTGTTCGCGGCATGTCCTTGAAGCTTCCTTCGGTATGAAGACGGCGGGTAATAAGGGAGGTCTTACGGTTGATGGTCTGTTTTCCGTAGTAGTAGAATTTTTTTCGTTCCACGTCGATTCGGATCGAATCCACCGAGACGCTCAGCATCGAGCTTGAAGAAATCAGCTGATTGTAAAAGCCCTTCTCCCGAAGGTTGGTGTATTCTTTTTTTCCGGTCTCATCGATTAGGTAGAGGGATTTTTCAATATTCTCCTTTATGTACTGATCGTCCGGGGGAAGGGTAAAGAAAAGGCGGTGAAAAAGCTCCACCTGCGAGCGGTACTCCACGGGCCGGTTGACAAGGTAGTCGCTGCGCTCCAGAAGTATGGGCGTTCCCTGGTCCAGAACGTAGATGGATTTCCGAGAGTCTCGTACGATCTGATAGGACAGGAAAAATCCGGCAAGAACAATAAGGGCTGAGAGGAAGATCGCTGCAAGGGATACCTTGCGGTTGATTTCGATGCGCTCAAGTATGTTTTTTATAAGCATAAAGGAAGTTTTAAATTGAAAAGTATAGGGAAGACAAAAGAGCTACCGAGGCACCTTAAGCGAAGAAAAGGCGCCTTTGGACAGGGAGGTAATTTTACTGGCGGCGGCTTTTCCTTTACTCATTACACCTGCTCCACCGCCAGAGACTATGGAATCGGCAATGGATGGGGTAAGAAGGATGCCTATGCCGGTCACTAGGTACGCCACGCAGGGAAAAAGTACCGTGTGAATCATCCCGTTGTTGGCAATGTAGGTAGAGAGCATGGCAAGGTCCGTTACGGTACCTTCATTAAGAAGCGTATCGTAGCGCTCTATTTCCAGGTGGTAGCCGGAGATAATCAGCTGCTGGCCAATATTTATGATCGTATAGGAAATAATGGTATAGAGGTTGATGTTAATGAACTTAGCTACCCAGGAGGAGAAGGAATGTTCAAAGCCGGGGATAAGAGAAAGTCCCACCGCAATGGGGCCTAATACTATCAGCACATAGGACCAGATTTTCTGGATAAAAAAGATAAGGTAGGTACATACTCTAAGAACCGTAAGGGAAAGGGCTTCCAGGAGCTCTGCCAAAAGTTTTTGGAACTGGAAATCCATCCGGATCACCCATTCTTCCACAGGCACAAAAAGACTGCTCACCCCTTCAAGTATCCCATCGCCAAGGCCGCCGGACTCCGAAAGCGACATCTCCCTTTCGCGGGCTTTTTCTTCGGCCTGCTGCCGAATTAGAAATTCCAGGAGCTGGTTCTGCTTTTTAAAACGCTCAGTGCGCACTAGGTTCGCCTCCCTTTCAATACTGAAAAAAATCTCCTTAGAAGGCTCTGCAAGTTTTTGCAAAGGGTACTGGATCAGCTGGCAAAAACCTACCCAGTTTAAAAGGATCAGTCCAATGACGATTGGCCGAAGCATGGGGGTTACTTCCCAGGGCCGCGCCCCCTCCTGCATCTGAAACCCCAGATACCCCAGGTAGATAAGAGAGCCCAGGCCTCCGATCGATCTTCCGAGCATCGAGGCCGAGAGGGCACTGGATTCCACCTGCTGGTCGAGCGTGGTAAAGACTTCCATAAACCATTTCTCAAAGGCTCCGTCACCTTTTAAAAACTCGAGCATCTTGGAAGCGCTCTCAGGCTCTAGGGCCAAGGCCTCCTGCGGGAGCAGTATCAGGAAAAACGTAAGAAAAAGAGCGAAAAATTTCATAGTTCTTTGGATTTATAATAGGAGAGAATCCCTTGTACGATCTCTTTATCAGAGCGCCTGGAGTACTTATCAGGAGAGGAAGAACTTTCTTTAGCTTCTATTAGCTTTTGATTCGCTCGCTGGGCCAAGGAAAAAGTGAGGGCTGCATAGTGCATTTCTTTTTTAAGCTTTCGAAAGGAGAGCAGCAGATGGTGCTGTAGTAAAAGCCGCTCTCCTTTTTTCATCAGGCTATTCTCTGAGAGCTCGAGCCTATCTTTTAAGACCATAAGTTTTTCCTGTAGCGGCAGGTGCCTTCCTTCCCATTTAAAGAGCTCCAGATTAAGACTAGGATTTAAATCCCAATCCTTTGGAGCAAAAGGCTCTACAGGACACTCCTTTAAGGGCCTTAGCATGAGTTTGTAGTATAGTAGATACAGGGGATCTGCTTTTAAGGTAACGGGAAGCACCTGGGAGAGCTCCTTTAGGGAAACTTGGGACAAAGAATCCGCTGCAAGGGAAAGCGAAAGAGAGCTCTTTTCCCCTTCCCTTTGCAGAACCTGCCGCTGGGTTTCTTCTCCGCTAGGCCCCAAGGGCCGAAGGTCTCTGCCTTCGCGATAGGTCCTATTGCGCTGGGGAGACCACATTCCCCACACGGTGGCATAGGCCAGATTGGTCTGTACTCCGAGTAGGTATTTAGGGTACGGAGAGAACTCGCCCCAGGACTCAAAGACCCTTCGCTTTTGCATGGAGACGATGGAGGGATCATTGAGCTTTTTTACAGGCGCCTGTCCCAGTGCAAGGGGAGCGAGTAGTACTAAGGAAAATCGTAAGGGCTGAAAAGATAGTTTTTGAGAGAATTGCATAACATTAGCGCGTTATAGATTGGTATTTAGAAAGAATGGAGCGCACTAGCTCCCGGTCCAGGTTTATATAGTCCTCAAGTCCTGGGATCTGCTCCAGGTACGGACGCTTTTTAGAGAATTCCAGCGCCGAGAGAATATAACTAGAGGTATTGTAGAGGCTCTGCAGTCGGTGCACTACCTTAGAGAGCAGTAGGTCCCTGTGGTAGGAAGTAAGAAGAAGCTTCGGGTCCTCAGAGAGGATTTCCTTTGCAATTAAATCCTTTAAAAGCAGGGATTCGGAATAAAAATGAAGATAGAAGCGGCTAAGCAGCAGACTGTACTCTGGACTATCTAGAGAGTGCCTAGAGAGCTTCCCAAGGCTTTTTCCCAGATCCTCGAGGAGTTTTCCTATTTTAAGCACCTGGTGGGAGTCTTTAATAAGGGCGTCCACTTCGTAGAGTTTCTGATAGAGCACCTCATGGGAATAAAGCACCAGGGCCGCTTTTTTACTAGCCGACTCCAAAAGTGCATTCTGTTTTTTAATCGAGGACTCAAACTGCGTGGTGCTGGCCTTTCGGGCAAGCTGGTTTTTAGATAGTTGAAAAAGTAATTTTTCATTTACTACCACCAGGCTTTGGGCCGGTAGGTATGCGGCGGTAAAAAGAGTTAGTCCCAGAGAAACTTTTAGTAGTTGCTTCATGTCCTTAGAATTTAAGTCCGCTAAGAATACTACGCACCATCTCTTTATCCCGATTAACGTAGTACATGAGGGTGCTTTGTGTATTCCCAAGTTTTTCCAGAAACTGCCGTACTCGGTAGAGCAACAGAAAAGACTGCTGCTCGAGAGACTGCACTTCACTTAGGGCAAAGGAAAAGAGCGTAGCGCGGTCCGTTTTTTCCATCTCTAAGAGCAATCCTGAGGAAGCAGAGAGGCCCACAATAAGCCGCAGGGTCATTTCCAGGTCCTTTACAAAACGGATCTGACCTGAAAGCACCTGCCCTACTGCATAAGGAGCCTTTTCAATTTCTTTATAGAGCAGCGTTTGGTTACGTATTATTTTCTCTGCCTCTAGGTAGATTCCGTACGCGGTTGGTGAGGCCTCTAGCGCTATAGATACGCTCCCGAGTCTGGAAGAGATATCCTCTGCGCGCTGAAACGTTTTTTCCCACAGCCTGGAATTAGTTTCTTCTAGGGTTGAAAGCGTGGCGCCCGAGCGTAGCAGCTGCGTTTGCCTTTCGTGCTCTTCCAGGCTGTGGCGGATCTCCATATTGAGCATAGGGAAAGAGACGTTCTCCTGAGCCCACGGCTCCTCTACAGGACCGGAAGAGGAACTTAAGATCAGCACTGCAGGCAGTAGAAAAGCGAACAGGGTAAAAAGTGGATAAGTAATTTTCATTAGAACGAATGTTTGTAGCGGCGCATGATTTCCTCCACTATGGATTTGTCGGTATTGATGTATCCCTGGAAGGGGTTTAGGGCCCGTAAGAAACCCAGGCGCGCGGCCCGTTCCATCGCAAAGGAAATCGAGAAAAGATGCATTTTAAGGGTCTTTATTTTTTCTGAAAGGGAAAAAAGAAGGCGGTAGCGATCTCCTGCAAGCATTAGGTTAAGCTCTCCGCCTTGAAGTAGCTCCGAGATCTCAGAGGTCATTGCAAGTGTACGGTGGTAGGTTTCTTCCGAGGCCTTTGCGCCAAAGACGGCGTACTGGGGCGCCTGGGCAGTGAGCAATCCAATACGCCGTAAAAGGCCTGCGCACTCGGAAAGATCCGAGTAAATTTCTTTTACTTTAATTCCTCCCGAGAGGCTCGTAGAAACCTCGGAGAGGCCCTTAAACACTTTTTGCTGTAAGGAGGAGACGGCCGCCATCTGGGAGGAGAGAAAAAGTTGCGCTTTTTGCAGATTCTTTTGCTCCACAAGCGTTTTCTCCTGCGACTTTTTAAGCTCGCTGCTGTAGAGAAGTAGCGCTGCAGTTGTGGTGGGATCGATATAGGTATTCTGCGCGCTTAAAAAGCCGCTTAACACCAAAAGAAAAGGAATCAAGTAATAGTACATAGTGTATAAATTGTAGGGCATAAGGGATAACTGCGGTACCTCATTAAATATTTTAGGTACGTGCATTCGATGGCAACTATGCTTGGTGGTAATTCGCACAAATCCCGAAAGCATTTTTCTATGGGGTAAGGATTAAAAAAGATTTTTTAATTAGATCGGTAACCAAGACTAACGGCAAGTGATTACTACTCTTCTACAGCTTGTTAGTTTAGTCAGAAGTCACTCCCTACTGAGCTAGCTCTTTTCGGAGTAATTCCCACGGGTCTATTGTAGGATATTCTTTTTTTATGTTTTGAAAATTAAGGGCATCGCTCGATTTAAGAGGTCTCTTTAAAAGATTCACAAGTGAGACCATCTCGGAGAGGGAAAGTCCAAGCGATTTATGGTCCAAAAGGAACCGCTCCAGCCCTTCATTAAGACTCCCCGCATTTTCGTAGTAAAATTCCAGGGCCTCTTTTTCGGGCTTTTCGGTGGTGTATAAAAGGTACTGCATCAGAGACACCTCATTACCGTACACTTCTCCCGAGTCCCCCCGTTTTAAATAGAATTCTTTAAACCTTTCCCTACCCTCTTTATTATCCAGGCGGTTCATGGTAAAGATCTTACTTTGCTCCACGGCATTTAAGTTTAGTAGGGACGCCACGCTTTGGTAGTTCTCCTGGAATTTACTCTGGTCTAATAGTACTAAGGTATCGGAGTTACTTAGGATGGAGTCTTTCACTACCGGATTGGAAAGGATGTCCTGAAGTTCCTGCGTTACTACAATGGCTTCACCGTAGAATTTTCGAACCGTCTTATAAAGGTAGAGTATGTAGCCTCCCATGAGTTTTGATGCGATGGCTTTCCAGGCCTCTTCAATGATGAGCGCCTTACGGCGACCCTTTCTATAGCGCATCTTCTGAATGAACGTATCCATAATGATAAGGGTAACAATAGGAAAGAGCTTAGGATTATCCTTTATGGCATCGATTTCAAAGACTATGAGCTGCTCCTCAAAAAGGCTTTTCTCTTGGGGTCGGTTCAGGGTCTCTCCATACTTTCCGCCCGAGCAGAAATCCCGAAGCACCAAAAAGAAGGTGCTTTGGTTAAAGGAAGCCTCCGAGATAGGAAGCTGCCCCCCATTTAAAAATACAGGCAAAAAATGCTCTGAGAACTTATAGAATGAATCAAAACAGAGTGCCTCGGGCGCTAGATGAAAAAGAAGGTTCTGAAATTTTTCCTCCGCAGTAACTGGATCCTTTTGTTTTAAATGCGGCAGGGAAGCTGCTATCTTCTCTCTGCTACTAACAAGCGTCTTATCGTAGGCCCTTTTGGTGGTGTAATTGGAAAGAACTGTAAGTGCCTCAGAGAGCACCTCTGGCGTATCCACTAATCCTCCTTGCTGCATCTCCCCCTGCAGTCGCTTCCCGTGTTGCCTGATCTCTTTTATGGGAAGAGTGGACTCTATTCCTAAAACTTCATAGTAGCTTGTAGAGGATCCAGTATGCAGACTTCTACCACCAATGTTATTTTTCCTTATGCTGCCCTTCGAGGAAAGCGCAGAGGCGTACGGGAGGTATTTTTGGTATAAACCAGTCCTTTTTTCTACTGGGTAGTTTTCGATTCCCTCTTTCTTTAAAAAGTACAGCTCGTAGTAGCAAAGAAGAAGGGAGTCCAGTACCGATTTTTCACTCGGACTCATCTCCTTTTCCTGTCCCTGCCATATTAGATAGATAAGGCTGGAGAGAAACTCCATTTTTTCTATTCCGAGTTCCTCTTTAGATAACTGAAAAGGATTCATGGTGATAGGATCCTTTTCGGAGTACTGAATGTAGCGTCCCTCCTTGTAGCGTGTAAGACCCTGGTAGGAGTCCCCGGTGTCCACAATGACCACATCGTAATTGTACCTAAGGTACTGCTCCACTAGGGAATTCATAAGAAAAGATTTCCCACTGCCCGAGGGTCCTAGGACAAACTTATTGCGGTTGGAGATCCTTCCCGTCTGCATAGGAATGTCCGAGGGATCAATACGAAGAGGAATACCCTCTCTGGAAGTAAAGTCTAGTGCAAACCCACGGGATTCATTTTCGGGAAGATGCTCCTTAAATAAAAAGCAAAGCATAGGCTCCAAAGGCGATAAAAAGAAATCGTAGGACTTAAGTTCTACTGCCCCTCCCGGAAAGAAAGAGCGGAAAAGCTCCATTTGGTTGTATGCATTTTTGGAAAGCACAATGCCGCGACGGAAAAAGCCGGTCTCGAGAGATCCCTGGATCTTCTCCTGGGATAGTTTATCCTCAGCACTATAGAGCACCGAAAAATGCCCTTCTACGAGTAGGGACCCCTCGCGAGCTACTTCTTCGAGGAGTGATTCTATTTCACGGGCTACCAGTAAATTGGAAGGAGCTGAGCTGGATACCCCTTCGTGGCGCTTTTTCTTTCGCTCCAGTTCCCTGTGAAGTTTCGACTGCAAGGGAATTCGAAGGATCTGGTTATAGACTATAAGGGGAGATTCTTTAAGATCAAACAGAAAGGAAAAAGGATCCACCGCTGCGCCCAGGTTTTTGCCGTCAGACGCACTGGGAGAGACATCTACAGGAATGGAAAGCTCTTCAAGATCTACCAGAGAGACAGTTTTTAGTAGCATCTCTCCTACCTGAAGAAACTCCGGACCCGAAAGTATATTTTCCTTTACGGGAGTGCTAGTCTCTTTGCCCTGAAAAAGTAGGGCAAGGTAGTTTTCGTAGTCCTTAAGGCGCAGATACTTTGGATGTGCTCCAACAGAATCAAGCAGCAGGTAGATTTTAGAGAACTTTTCCTTCAGAGGAGTTAGGGAAGCGGTAGCCTCAGAGAGATTTATTCCTTTCCTTTTCGTAGCGCTTAGAAGAGGAGAGAAAAGCAGAAACGTTCTAAGCTCTTTATAAGCTCTTCCACTAAAATGGGCATCGTACTTCTTCTCGATGGCTGATTCTCTTGGGGCCGCATTAAAGGTTTTCTTAGTAAATACGTCCAGTTTTTGAATGGTATATCCTTCCCCCAGAATCTGACAGATCTGAAGAAGCACGCGGTGGTAACTGGAATAGCTGTTTGAATTGCAGCACCACTGCAGGGGCAGATTTCTAATCTCCAGCCCCACGGTGGGCTCTCCAAACGGGCCCACAAGCGTATCGTAGGGAAGGCCTTGGGCCTCTGCTAAATCGCATCCCAGGTAGGGCAAATGAAAAGACTTTTTTTGAAGGTTCATAGTTTTCGTTTACTAAGGGTTGGAGAAAAGACGTAGAGCGTCCCATTAGAGCGCGTTTTCGGGTACAGGCCTTGGCTATCTTGTCTTTTGTAGACAAGCGCTATAAGACCTGCGCCCAAGGCAAGACCTAGAAGCATTCCTAGTATTCCAAAAAGGGTGGAAAGAAGCACTGCCAAAAGAAGGCCGATAGCGCCTGCTCCCAACGCCTGATAGATGAATCGGTCCTTAAGACCAAAGAGAAGTAGGGGCTTTTTAAGACCCCTATAGATCTTATACTGCATTAGAGACCAAAGAAAGCGCCTACGAATTGAGGAACGATTACAAGGAAAAGACAGGCTCCGGCCCAGCCGACGATTTCTTTATTGATATCCTGGTCCCCGTTGGTCCATTTGTTATAGATACGAACGCCACCGATAAGACCCACCACAGCGCCTATGGCCTGAATGATCAGCTTCATGGGCTCCCAATAGGCACGTATGGAGGTGTTGGCTCCCGACAGGGCACTAGCGCCTCCGTACTGCGCCATCATCGGTGCGTAGGAGAAACAGAATAGAGCAAGTAGCGCGATTTTGAATAGCGTACGTTTTGAGGTAATAAATTGTGTCATAATAAAGTATTTAATGGATTAATTGTTAGTAGTTGAATTGTTAATCTTTTGAATGGTAAGGCTTGGGGCTAAGTACGGATTGATACGCTCTCTCTTAGTTGGTTTAGCCTTCTTTAGCATTAAGAAGCGATCGGTAGGTTATCTGTCCGTCCTTATTTTGGATTTCCACCGAGGTTTGAGAAAGCTCCAATAGTTTTTTCCATTTTAATTTTTTCTCCTCAAGAACGTCTTTTGGCGCGGGTTCATTTAGGGAAGATTCTAAAAACAGATTCTCCATTTTTGCGCGCTCTTTTGACACTACCGGTTTTTTAGTAGTTGAAATGGAGCCCTTCTGCGTGCGCGGGGAAGAGGCCAATGTTTTTTGCGCGTTAGCTCTATTTTCTTCGGAGATTTCTGATTTCTGATTGCTGGCCTCTTTTACTGGGGGTCTAAATACTACAGAAGATTGGGGCTCTGCTTTCATATAGTTACTTTCACCGGAGAGTACGTTACTAATGGGCGCTTTTTCTCCAAGATGGTGAGAAGATTTCTCATCAAATTCTTGCTCCTCAAACGAAAGTTTTTCTAAAGCGGAGTCTTCCTTTCCATGTGTTTCCGGAGTGGAATTGTATTCTTCCTCATTTTCACTTTCATGAAGTAGCAGTGCTGGCTGATCTTCGCTTCCAGCGGATAAAGAGAGATCCGTCTGAGTGCAACTCCTCTGGTTCTGGAGATCATTAGATATCTCTTCCCCCTCCTCCCAAACGTAAGAGCGCTCCACAGGCAGAGACTGTTCTTCTACCAAGACCTGCTCGGGCTTCTCCTGCTCGATTTCGTAGGTGGAATATAGGGAGGAACTTTCGTTGGAGGCCCTACCCTTAAGTTTAAAATACAGATCGTAAATCAGGTTGGATATAAAGTACGCTCCGTACAGCGCAAATAGTGCGACCAAATAGGTTGGAATAGACATACTGTTTTCTGTCATGGGGAGAGTCTTTTATTTTATAAGGCAATAAATCGGGCTAAAAACTGGCTCTAAGATTCTAAACTCCTCTTCAGTTATAGGTTGGAGAGCTATGTGTTCGAAAAGGGCCAGATTGGGCAAGGTTTGTTTTATAATCTGCACTGTTCCTAGTAGGTGCATTTCCATCGTTTTGATCTGAGAATATTTTCGAATGTTACTACATTGGTTGAACAGCACTAAAACTTTATGTTGCAACTCCATTTCTTTCAAGTACGAAAGAAATACGAGATTACTCTGGATACTTAACGCAGTGGGCGGGCAAGGAATTACAATTAAATCGGATAATTCCAGAACCTCTAGGATTTCAAATTGTAAAGGATCCTTTAGGTCTACTATTTGAACCGTATGTGGTGTTTTATTCTGTTCTACGTCTTGCAGCAGCGTCGATACCTCAGGAAAGCTCTGTATTTCTACCGATACTTCGTAATTAAGTGTACCCCGTTCTAAAGGGAGCACAGCGCTCAAATCACTGGAATAAAGCAGGACTCTATATCCCTTAAAAGCCAAATACTTGGAGAGAAAAAGACTTACGGTACTTTTTCCTGAGCCTCCTTTGGGTGAGGTGCAGGAAATAATCACCTTTTAATAAGTTGATGCTGCCGCTTGGACTCTGTGTTGGATACGTCCGGGGAATAAGCAGTTCTTTCTTGCGCTTTAGGTTGTTGCACCGGAAGCATTTTCCGGGACTCGTGCAAAGTCCTTAACTGCATCGCTTTGGGTGATTTTTCAAATTCCTGGTAACGGTCATTTCCGATAAGAGACTTGAGTTCTCCTAGAAAATGCAGGCGTTGGTGTAAAAAATGGAATTCGCTGCCCTCGAGATCAAGTACTATTTTTGCGCCCTTTATAAAGCAGCCTTCGGTAGAGCTTAACGCATCCTGGGCTATTAAATCCATAGTCTCTGGCCTTTTCTTTTCCTTAGAATTAAATACCATGAACGGCTTTATAGAAGGATTCTTTAATGCTGAAAGAAGTAGATCTCTTTGAGCAATGGAAGAAATTTCGTAGTTCTGAAGTCGTAAAAACTCCCTTTTGGAAATTTCCTCTTTTGTCAAATTAAACTGATTCTGTAATCCTACTACTTGATCCAGAGGATACACTTCCTTGGAGTCGTGATCGATTACAAGTCCACCAAGTAAGCGATCTGCATTTGTTCCTGCTCGCTCAAGAATAATGTCTATCCCAAGGTTCCTTTTTAAATGGCTTTGAAGTTCACTTTGCAGTTCCTTGGTAAATGCCCTTGATACGCCTTCTCTTACTACCGGTTCTTTACGGTCACTATTTACTGTAAATAGTAGCGGGGAATATTCTATAGCCTTTTTTTTAGCTATAGAAAGCACTCTTGTAGCGCTTTCCTTGGAAGGCGATTTACTTATGCCCAAATCATTTGGATTAAAACTATGTAGAACAACTCCACGGAACACTTTGTAAATTCCTTCGTCTTTTTTGCAGGGGAATATCTTATACCCACCGCGGAAAAGCAGAATTTTAAGATGCTCCAAGTTTTGGATTTTATACGACAACAGGTCCTTAATTTTCTTAGTGTGGTCTTGATTCTTGAATAGGCTTAGTTCTTTATAAGCTCTAATACCGTCCCAGAAATCTGAGATCACTTTACCAGTATGTACATTTACACGAACAGACACTACGTGCAAATGGGTGTTTTCCGTGTCACGATGCTCCACATAAATAACCGGTTGGTCTTTATACCCTAATCCTTGCATGACACTTCGCGCACCCTCCAAGCATCTAGAGGATTTCTCGGATTGGTATCTTGAGGAAAGTACCATATGAAATTGCTTTTTCTTACAGCGTGCGTTTCTATCACCTAGCTCTTTATAGTATGCTCGTACTTTGCCAGCAGAAGAGGATTTTGAGAAGCCCTTTGGAAAGTTTTCCATTAGGAGCAGTTCACCTTGGCCTTTTTGCACTTTGCTTGTGGTATAGCGCACGGCATGAAAAGAGTCACCTTTAGAACTAAGAATTTTTACGATCATGGTGGTAGGATTTACAAAAAGAAGAATTCCTCTATTGGAATCATCTCTTGAGCAAATCTCACTAAAAACTTTTGCTAATTCGTCATATGTACTAGCTCAAGGACTATAAACATAAAATCTGGACTGTAATGGACAATTTTGCGTGCTTCAAGCCAACTATCTGGACGAATTGTATTTTTTAATCATCGTGATTCTTAAATATAGGTCCTAAAAAAGTCAAGAAATAGGTTAAAGACTGAAGTATTGACATCCCGTGAAAAAAAGAAAGAGCCTATAATTGCTTCAAAACCACATGCACACGAAAGAAAAAACGCCTCGAAATTCAAATATCCGAGGCGTTTTATTCTTTAAGAGGTAATGGAATTTAAACTATGCTACGTAGATATTCACCGTAACCACTTTTACCGTATTTTTCGGCAGATTCCAAGAGCTGCTCTTTCGTTATAAAACCTTTCTTGTAGGCTATTTCTTCAATACAGGAAATCTTAAAGCCCTGTCTTTTTTCAAGTACCTTCACAAACTCCGAGGCTTCATGTAGCGAGTCAAAAGTCCCAGTATCAAGCCATGCAGTACCTCTACTCATGACTCCTACTTCCAACTGACCTTTTTCCAAGTAAATCTTATTTATATCGGTAATTTCCAGCTCGCCCCTTGGAGAGGGCTTTAAATTCTTAGCGTACTGGACCACCGAGTTATCGTAAAAATAAAGACCAGGAACCGCAAAATTGGATTTAGGTCTCACTGGTTTTTCTTCGATAGAAATTGCTTTTAATTTTTCATCAAACTGTACGACTCCATATCTTTCCGGGTCTGAAACCTGATACGCAAATACGCATCCTCCGTGGATGCTAGTTTTACTTGCAAGAAGCTCTGAAAGCCCAGAACCATAAAAAATATTATCGCCCAGAACGAGTGCCACGGAATCTCTTCCTATGAATTCTTCACCCAAAATGAAGGCTTGGGCTAGGCCGTCCGGAGACGGTTGTACTTTATACTCAAATGTACATCCTAAAGCACTACCATCACCAAGTAATTTCTGGAAAGATTTCTGATCCTCAGGGGTAGTTATTATCAGAATCTCTCTAATTCCTGCAAGCAGTAACACAGAAAGAGGATAATAAATCATTGGCTTGTCGTAAACAGGCATAAGCTGCTTACTTACGGCTATCGTAAGAGGGTAAAGCCTGGTTCCTGAACCACCTGCTAGGATAATACCTTTCATAAAGTTGTTATTGGTGGAATACTAATTATTGTAATGCGATTCGTAATACTTTTGGTACTCACCACTCGTCACATTATCCAGCCATTCTCTATTTTCCAAAAACCAATCAATGGTTTTTGAAAGTCCCTGCTCAAACGTGACGCTTGGCTTCCAGCCTAGCTCCCTGTTTAACTTGCTAGCATCAATGGCATAGCGCTTATCGTGACCTGGTCGGTCTTTTACAAATTCCATGAGCTTCAAAGAATACCCTTCTGGTCTTCTTAGCTTCTTATCCATTTGCGAAATAAGCTCCCTTATTAAATCGATGTTTTTCCACTCGTTAAATCCACCAATATTGTAAGTTTCACCCGTTCTAGCTTCATGGAAAATCTGAAATATCGCCTTCGCATGGTCTACCACATACAACCAGTCCCGAGTATAATCCCCATCACCGTATATCGGAATAGGTTTCTCATTGATTATCTGATTGATAGCAAGTGGAATGAGTTTTTCGGGAAAATGGTTTGGACCGTAGTTATTAGAGCAGTTAGATAGGATATACGGCAGGCCGTAGGTATTTCCATAGGAGCGAACTAGATGATCAGAGGCTGCTTTGCTAGCAGAATAGGGCGATTTGGGATCGTACGGAGTGGTCTCAGTAAATAGACCTTTTTCACCAAGAGAGCCGTACACTTCGTCGGTGGAAATGTGATAGAATAAGTTTTGTCTCTCTTCTAATGAAAATCTTCCATGGGCATGTTCGGGATTGAATTTCCAAATAGTCCTACACAAATTAAGTAGATTGGCAGTACCCATAACATTTGTTTGGATAAAAGCGTTGGGGTCAGTAATGCTGCGATCTACATGGCTCTCTGCAGCAAGGTGCACCACTGCATCTGGTGTATACCTATTAAATACCTCAGCAAGCGCCACAGTATTCGTTATGTCAACTCTTTCGAATCTGTAGTTAGGAAGATGCTCAACATCCTTAAGGTTCTCGAGATTTCCAGCATAAGTTAGCGCATCGAGATTTACAATAGTGGTTTTAGGAAGGTTGGTTACAAATTCCCGGACTACGTGGGATCCTATAAAGCCAGCGCCACCGGTAATGAATATGGTTTTAAAAGAGGATAGTTGATTCAAAATAATATATTTCAGAAGTTACCTTCTGCAAAAGTAGGAAGAATTTTGTCCTTATCGGAAAGGATAATATCTTCTAAGGGTAATTTCCAATCTATATTTAAATCCGGATCGTTCCACACGATCCCTCCTTCTGATTCTTTATTATAATAATTATCGCACTTGTATGAAAATATAGCTGTTTCGGAAAGCACGGAAAACCCGTGACCAAAACCTCTTGGAACATAGAGTTGAAGTTTATTCTCCGCTGACAGTTCAATACCGTACCACTGTCCAAAGGTAGGAGAGTTTCTTCGTAGGTCCACTGCTACATCCCAGACTCTACCCTCCAAACAAGATACTAATTTTGCCTGTGCATGCCCGCCTTCTTGTAAGTGTATTCCCCGAACAACACCATAGATGGATCTAGAGATATTATCCTGTACAAAATTACCATTGAGATTAGTTTGCTGTTCAAACGCTCGCTCATTAAATTTTTCATAAAAATAGCCCCTGGAATCTTCAAACAGTGTAGGTGAGAGAATATAACAGTCTTTTAAAAGAGTTTCTTGCAGTTGCATATTCTTACTTTTTAAATCGTAAGATTACTTCTTTTATCCTCTCTCGATCGGCATCTGACAAATTGGATCCGGAAGGCAAGCATAGGCCTCTATTAAATAAATCTTCTGCTACAGCACCCCCGTAGTAAGGGCAGTCTGCAAATACAGGCTGTAAGTGCATAGGCTTCCAAAGCGGCCTTGATTCAATATTTTCAGCTTCTAATGCAAGACGTAAATCGTCTCTTCCAAAGCCAGCTTTCTTTTGATCAATCACTATTGCCGATAGCCAATGATTTGAAAAATAATCCTCGTTAGGCTCGGACAGAACTTCAATTCCTTCAAATTCTTTAAATAATTCCACATAAAAGAAATGATTCGCTCTCCTTGCTTGAACCCTCTCGTCTAAGACTTCCATTTGCCCTCTACCAATGCCAGCACATATATTACTCATTCGGTAGTTGTATCCAATTTCCGAGTGCTGATAATGCGGCGCATGATCCCTAGCTTGTGTAGATAAATAAACTGCGCGGTTTTTTTGTTCTGGAGTTTTACATACTAATGCTCCGCCGCCTGAAGTAGTAATGATCTTATTACCGTTAAAACTTAAGATAGCCATTTCTCCAAAGGTGCCGCATTTTTGGCCCTTATAAGAGCTGCCTAATGATTCCGCTGCATCTTCCAAAACTGGTATCCCGTAACGGTCTGCCACTGTTATAATTTCATCCATTTTGGCAGGCATTCCGTACAAGTGAACCACGATTATTGCTTTAGGAACTTTACCTTTAGAAATTCTGTCCTCTATTGCTTGTTCAAGCATTTTCGGACAAATATTCCACGTATCGGTTTCGCTGTCAATGAAAATAGGCGTAGCACCCTGATAAGTGATGGGATTGGCGGATGCTGAAAAGGTAAAACTTTGGCAAATGACTTCATCACCAAACTTTACATCAAGGATGATTAGTGCCAAATGTAATGCTGCTGTTCCCGCACTTAATGCAGCAATCTCTGAATTCTGTCCCAAAAAATTTTTGAGATCAATCTCAAATTCATTAACATTAGGACCTAAAGGTGCCACCCAGTTTTCAGCAAATGCTTCGTTGATATATTTCTGTTCGTTGCCTCCCATATGTGGAGAGGAAAGCCAAATTTTAGAGTTCATTTTCTTCTGTTTTTATTTTAATAATCTTTCCGGGATTCCCAACTACTATAGCAAAATCCGGAATATCTTTTATAATAACGGCTCCGGCGCCAATCGTAGCCCATTTTCCAATCTTAATTCCTTGTATTACTGATGCACCAATACCAATATGACTTCCCTCACCCACAGAAACATCGCCGGCTAACGATGCATTTGGTGAAATATGAACATAATCACCGATTTTACAATCATGCTCAATCACGCAACCCGTATTCAAAATACAATGTTCGCCAATCAGCGCATCCGGATTCACGGAAACATTAGCCATAACCACTGTTCCTTCTCCTAGCTGAGCCAAATCTGACACAGAAGATTTGGGATGAACAGCTTTGATATAATTAAAAGGTAATTCTTTAGCTATTTTTTTACGAATACGGTTGTTTCCAATCGAAATAACTGCATTTTGATTGTAATCTAAATCAAAATTATTTTTCACAACTTCTACACCAAAGATTTCTGAAACTTTGGGATTATCATCCAGTATTTTAGCCACTGTTTCTCCGTTCTGAAAGAAAATATCCAAAATTGGCTTTGCATGTCCACTTGCTCCAAATAAAACGATCATTGTAAATTTCCTTTAAATTCTTCTGCGGTAGCCTGTCCTTCCTGTGAAATTCCTTCTCTAATAAAAACTTTCTTTATGGTTAAAAAAAGAATTTTCAAGTCTAATAAAAAGCTGATATGATCTACATACCATACATCGTATTCAAATTTTTTCTCCCAGGAAATGGTATTTCTGCCATTGACCTGAGCCCAGCCGGTAATTCCTGGCTTTACTTCGTTTCTACGCCGTTGAAAATCGTTGTAACGTTCAAGATACTGTGGCAATAATGGCCTGGGGCCAATGAGCGACATATCTCCTTTTATAACATTGATTAATTGCGGAATCTCATCCAATGAGGTTCTTCTTACAAAACTACCGATTGACGTTAGTCTTTCGGCATCAGGCAAGAGATTTCCATCAGCATCTTTTTTATCGGTCATGGTTTTGAACTTAATGATACGGAAGAGCTTTCCGTCTTTTCCCGGTCTGGTTTGGAAGAAAAAAGGTTTACCATTGTTAGCTAAATATAAACTAATTGTTGTAAAAATAAAAAGTGGACTTAATAGCACAAACCCTACTGAAGCTAGTACTAAATCTATAATTCTTTTAAGAAAAACTTTATACATTTTACAAAATTAATCAATAAGTTTCTTTTGGAAGGATATTGTTATTAGCATAGCCGAAAATATCCAAAAAAAAGTACTGGCATACAATGAGGAAGAAACAAAAGTTTGAAGAAAATACTGCAAAAAAACTAATATTATCCAGTGATATTCCTTAAATGGCATTAAAATATATGCAGAACGTAATATAACTATATTAATTGTTAAAAAAAGAACACCTCCAAATATTCCCGTAGTCATAAAAGCTTCTAAAATAAGAAAATGTGGATATGAAGAGGTTAGACCATGTTCTGTGATTAGAAAAGAACTGCCAAAAAATGGATTTTTATAGATGTTTAGAATTGTTGCTTTAAGAATATTTAGTCTTTGAATGGTTGACGGATCTGAAATCAGATTTACGTAATTGATTCTATTTATTAAAACAAGTGAATTAGTATTTATATAAAATAAATATATTATCGAAGTTCCAATAAAAACACCTAATGCTATATAAATCACATTATTTCTTTTTAAAATAATCTTTTTATTATAAAGTAAATAAAAAAGAGAAATAATAGCTAAGCTAATTACCGGACCTTTACTTCCCGAAATAAAAACAATTGTAACTCCTAATATGTATCCTATAATATGTAGAATCTTATCCATCACAGACAAATTTAATCCAAACATATAAAGACTCAACAAAGAAAGAGTAGTTCCCGCCTGTCCAAAACTTATAGGCCACAATCCTGAAATTCCTGATGATCTTGTAGGGACAGCAGGAATTTCATAAAATAAAATATTTATAAAACAAAAAATAAAATAAATGATATAAACTGATTTCAAAACAATATTTAGTTTTACGGTTTTAAAATCAATAAAAAAAACTGAAAGCATCGGAAATGCAACTGCTCCATAAAAAGTTGCCAAATAATTTATTGGGGGTTTCTTATAATTGATCTCCGAAATGAACAGATCAAAAAAAATTCTAAATGAATACAGTATAAAGAAAAGTAAAAAAACAATCAAAGCCTTAGGCGTCTTAATTGTTAGGTTATTGAAAATAATAATACTGGCAAAAATTAAACAAACTATTCTGAATGGATAAGTAAAATAATTAAGATTACTTTGATTGAAAAATAACTTAACAGCGATGCTAGAAAAACTCCAATTAGAAGAAAAACTAAGTGAATTGAAGAAACCTCTTTCGTAAGCTTAAGCATTTTGTTTAAAAATAAGATAATATTAAATCTTAGAATAAACCTGTTCAATAATATCAGAGAATTTTTTTGATTGTATAGTTTTATCAAATTTAGTTTCAGCTAAATTACGTGCATTTCTTCCCATCTGGGATGCAATATCTGAGTTTGACTGTAAATATTTAATTTTATCAACTAAATCTTGAGGCTTATGAGGATTAATATAGTATCCACAATTATGATCTTCAACCATATCTTTTGTCCACCCTGCTGAATTTACAATGATTGGCTTACCGGCAGACAAAGAATCGAAAAGTTTATTTGGAGAGTTAGTATATAAAATAGGTAAATCTTTAAAAGAAATTATGGAAACATCAGAAAGATTTACAATTTCAGATGTTTCTTTCATAGAAAATTTACCAAGAAACTTCACATTAGTCATCTGGTGTTTTCTACACTGTTCAATTAATTGATTTTCAGTAGAACCACCTCCAACAAATAGAAATTCTACTGAGGGATCGTCTTTAAGTATTTTTGCTGATTCAATAATTGTATCTGCTCCATTGGCTAATCCAAGCGAGCCAAAATGAATAATTTTAAAACTATCAGCTTCTAAGCCTAACTCTTTTTGTAAGTGAATATTTTTTTCTCGGGGCCAAAATTCATCTTTTTTAGCCATATTTGGAATCATAGATGTCTTTTCTTTCGAAATATACTTTATAACACCATCCTGCATCCCAGGAGAAAGCGCGATGACGTGTTCAGCATTTCTATAAATTGTCTTTTCCAGAAGTACAGCTACCCATTTCATTACAGGATTGTCAAGCGCGCCCATTTGAATAGGCACCTCTGGCCAAAGATCTCTTACTTCAAAAACAAATGGTATTTTTTTTGTCCATTTTAAAATTAACGCAGGAATACCAACCGTTAACGGAGTTGATGTAGCAAACACCAAATCTATATTTCTCTGCTTCAAAGCAATATTTGTTGCTTTATACATAAAACTCAAAAATGCTTTTAACCGTTGAAAAATACCCATATTTTGGTTATATTCTTCTTTAATATAAATTACATCAATACCATCTATATTAATTTCTTTAATATTTTCTTCAAATTTCCCTGAAGAGGTTAGCATTGTAACTTTGTGTCCTTTCTTTAGTAATTCTTGTGTAAGCCAATATGAACGGGTACCTCCAGGTTCCTTTGGTGTTAAAAAATATTGATGAATGTACAATATATGCATATTAAATGTAGTTATACGTTATATCAATCATTACCAAACAAATCTCTTGTATAAATTTTTTCAGACACATCAGATATTTCATCTGTCACACGATTTGCTACAATAACATCGCTAACCACTTTAAAATCGTTCAAGTTTTGATAAACTCTAGATCCAAAAAAACTAGGCTCATTCAAAACTGGTTCATAAACCACCACTTCCACTCCTTTTGCTTTTATTCGCTTCATAATACCTTGAATTGCCGAAGCCCTGAAATTATCCGAACCCGCCTTCATTACCAACCTGTAAATACCAACCACTTTAGGATTAAGAGAAAGAATGGAGTCTGCAATAAAATCTTTCCGAGTTCTATTTGCATCTACCACAGCCCTTATCAAATTGTTTGGAACCTGTTCATAGTTCGCCAATAGTTGCTTGGTATCTTTCGGTAAGCAGTAACCTCCATAACCAAATGAAGGATTGTTATAATGTGATCCAATTCTGGGATCAAGTCCAACTCCTTCTATAATTTGCCTGGTATTCAGGCCATAAACCTGCGCATAACTATCAAGTTCATTGAAGTAGGCAACACGCATTGCCAAAAAGGTATTTGAAAATAGTTTAATAGCTTCCGCCTCAGTAGAATCTGTTAGAAGAACTGGAATATCATATTTCAATGCATTCTCGCTTAACAGGTTCGCAAATTTCTCAGCTCTCTCACTTCTTTCGCCCACTATAATTCTTGATGGATAGAGGTTGTCGTATAGCGCTTTCCCTTCGCGTAAAAACTCCGGAGAAAAAATAATATTCTGGAAATTGGTTTTTTCTTTAATCTGTTTTGTAAAACCAACCGGAACAGTCGATTTTATAATAATTATCGTATTGGGATTAATTTTAATGACATCATCTATCACAGATTCTACAGATTTGGTATTAAAAAAATTTTCTTTTGGATCGTAGTCTGTAGGAGTGGCAATTATAATATATTCTGCGTTTTGGTAAGCAACCGTTTTATCCGTGGTTGCTCTTAGATTTATATTTTTCTCGGTTAAATAGTTATGTATTTCTGAATCTTCAATTGGAGACTTCCCTGCATTGATCATTTCGACCTTTTCCGGTATAATATCTAATAGAACCACTTCATTTTTTTGAGATAAAAGTACGGCGTTGGACATACCAACGTAACCGGATCCTACTACGGTGATTTTCATAATTTTATAATGTTTTTATATTAATAATCATTGTTGTCCGATAAAACAAGAAGCCAATTTAATGGCTTCTTGAAAACATCGTAAATTTGTGTTTGCGACATAAAAAATACGATGAGTAAAAATAGTCATTTTTCGACAAAATCCGTTTT
>NZ_JADKYY010000003.1 GCF_015354315.1 Planobacterium oryzisoli | reverse complement strand
TTGAAAGTAGGTCGCATCTTGTTGATTATCAGTAATAAAGATACAAAATACCTCCTAATTATACAACACTAAAACCTCCTAAAATGAAAAAACCGCCTCAATTTAGTATTGAGACGGCTTCTTATGTTTTATAATAAAAAGAAATTATTTAACGATGGTCATTTCCTCAACGAGGTGGCCTGCTCCGGCAAACTTGTCGATTACCCAAAGCACATAGCGCGCATCAACGTTGATGGTCTTTTGCCATTCTTCTTCAAATACGATGTCTCCAGAAAGCGCCTCGGAGTTTCCGTCGAATGCAAGTCCGATGAGTTCTCCGTTTCCGTTCATAATTGGAGAACCTGAGTTCCCTCCGGTGATGTCGTGGTCACTAAGGAAATTCACTGGAAGGTACCCCGCAGGATCGGCATACTGTCCGTAGTCTCTTTTGGCATTCAGATCAATCAGTCGCTGCGGAAGATCAAACTCCTCATCGCCTTTCTTGTACTTGGCTACCGTACCGTCCAGATCCGTATAGAAATTGTTCGTTACCCCGTGGTAGTTCCGATCGTCTCTGAATGGGAGCGTGGAAATTTTACCGAAGGTTATCCGCATCGTGGAATTCGCATCCGGATAGAACTCTTTGTTTGGATGGGATTTTCTAAGACCGTCAAAGAACAGACGGTTGCTGACAGAAAACTTATCATCCAGTTCCACATATTTGTCTGCTGCCTGGCGCGAATCGGTAGCGTAGTTGTTTGCTATTTTAAGCAGTGCATCCCTAGAGAGTTTCTCTGCGTCCGGATTATTTAAAAATGCCATTGCACTTGCCTCGGTAGCAAAAATGCTGTTCTTGGCTACATCGTCCAAAAGCGCTGGATTAATCGTATACAGGGAAGGAGCGTAGGCTGCTGCCGGTACCTTTTGCGCATATAGAGAAACCATAGCCTTGAGCATCTGCTGTTCTAGGGCCGGGTTGAACTTCTCATACATAGAAGAGATACGTGAAGCGATGGTCTTTTTAAGCTCTGCTTTCTTGGCCGCATCACTCTCAGCCATATACGACTTAAACATTGAGGAAAGGTTGATGGCGTACGGAATATACTTCGCGTTACGGGTCATCTGCGCCGCGTAGTTTCTTTCAATGCCACGCGCAGAGGTCTGGGCGTAGTAGTCCTTCATATCGCTCAGTACGTTTCCATACAGTTCGCGGTTTGCTTCTTTTTCCGCCCACTGCTGGTATACTTCCTCTACTTTCTGTTTGTCCTGAATCGTACCGTTTTTGTTCACAGATTCGATCGTACCTGCTCTGTTTTTCCAGTAGTTGGCTACCGAAGCATATTGGGAGGCGTAGTTTAATTTAGTGGCCTGGTCTTTATCCATGTACCATTTCATTACGTCCATAGCCGTCTTAGAGGCTTCGACCCAGGCCGGATAGTCTTTGTTTACCAACTGGTCAATTCCGTAGGAAGTCATGTAGCGGTTGGTACGTCCCGGATACCCTACAATCATAGAAAAATCTCCAGGCTTGAACGGTTTTAGTGATACCGGTAAATGGTGCTTAGGTTTTAAAGGTACATTGTTTGGAGAATATTCTGCAGGGTTACCGTTTGCATCCGAGTAGACGCGGAATACAGAGAAGTCTCCCGTGTGTCTTGGCCACTCCCAGTTGTCGGTGTCCCCTCCAAATTTTCCGATGGAGTTCGGTGGTGTTCCTACCAGACGAACGTCTTTATAATCCTGGTATACAAAATAGTAGAATTCGTTTCCGTTGTAGAAATCACGAACAGTAACTACGTATTTTCCGTTTTCAGAGTTTTCCTGCTGAATCAGCTTGGATTCAGCCTCAATGATGTCTCTGCGCTCTTTGGCGGACATTGCGTTATTGAGTTTGGAGTTGATGCGCTGCGTTACATCGTCCATACGTACAAGGAAACGCACAGAAAGTCCTTTTGCAGGAAGTTCCTCGCTTTTTTTCATTGCCCAGAAACCGTTGGTAAGGTGGTCTTTTTCCGGTGTGGAAAGTGCAGCGATCTGACCGTATCCACAGTGGTGGTTGGTAAATAGAAGCCCTTCTTTGGAGACCATCTCTGCGGTACATCCTCCTCCGAACTGTACAATTGCGTCCTTAAGGCTGGACTGGTTAACGGAGTAAATTTCTTCCGCGGTAAGTTTAAGACCTTTCTTTTGAAGATCCTGACCGTTTAATCTCTTAACGAGCATCATTAGCCACATACCTTCGTCCGCTCTCATTTGAATGAAGCTTAAAAGGAATGTACATAATAAAAGTAATCTTTTCATATGTTTGATAAATTTTTCCTGCAATTTACTTATTTTTTGGCTTAATTTTGGGTAATTGTATTCACACTTTATAAAAATAAGTCCTTAGAAGGTGTTTGGGGCCCCGTGATTTTCCGTGCGCCTTTACAGATAAAAAGCAATCGATGAATACAGAAATTATTGGTTTTGTGGCGGGTGGCCTTTCCTCGGCTTTGTTTATACCCCAAATTATAAAGATTTTCAGGGAGCGTTCTGCCGAGGAGATTTCCCTGGTAACCTGTATTATCGGTATTGTCAGTTCGGCGCTCTGGCTCTACTACGGAATACTCAACGAGCATATTTCCATGATCGTGACCAACAGTATATCGGTTGTTGCCACAACCATACTGTGTTTTGCCAAACTGAGATTCAAGGACGGTGACGTGCCCAAGGGCAGCTAAACTATTTATTAGAGAAAAAAAACTATGCTGGAGAAAAAAGAACATAACTATGAGAAAGCCGTCCTCGTGGGACTGGTAACCAAGGAGCAATCGGAAGAAAAACTGCAGGAATATATGGACGAACTGGAGTTTCTGGCATTTACTGCCGGAGCGCAGGTACACCAGAGATTCACGCAAAAAATGAGTCAGCCGGACTCAAAAACCTTTGTAGGAAGCGGTAAAGCACAGGAAATCCGTGAGTACGTGCACGCCAACGAAATAGGAACGGTGATTTTTGACGACGAGCTCTCGCCATCGCAGTTAAAGAACCTGGAGCGGGAACTGGAAGTAAAAATAATAGACCGTACGAACCTTATCCTGGACATTTTTGCCCAGCGCGCCCAGACCTCCTACGCACGAACGCAGGTGGAACTGGCGCAGTACGAATACCTTCTTCCCCGCCTTACCCGAATGTGGACCCACTTGGAGCGCCAAAGGGGTGGTATCGGGATGCGCGGACCGGGGGAGACGGAGATAGAAACCGACCGCCGTATCATCCGGGACCGAATATCCCTTTTAAAGGAGAAGCTTAAAACCATTGACAAACAGATGCAGACGCAGCGCCAGAACCGCGGGAAAATGATCCGTGTGGCCCTGGTGGGATATACCAATGTAGGAAAATCCACCCTGATGAATGCACTTTCCAAATCGGAGGTCTTTGCCGAAGACAAGCTCTTTGCCACCTTGGATACTACGGTACGTAAGGTCGTGATCGGAAACCTACCGTTTTTACTTACCGACACGGTGGGATTCATCCGCAAGCTCCCTACCCAGCTCGTAGAGAGTTTTAAGTCTACTTTGGATGAGGTCCGGGAGGCGGATCTTCTTGTGCACGTTGTGGATATTTCGCATGAGAGCTTTGAGGACCATATTAACTCGGTCCACCAGATTCTAACTGAAATCGGAGCAAATCAAAAACCCATGATCATGGTGTTTAATAAGATTGATGCCTTTGCCTATGAGGTGAAGGAAGAGGATGATCTTACCCCTTCCACCAGAAAGAACATCTCACTAGAGGAATGGAAACGTACGTGGATGGCCAAGAACAAGTTTCCTACCGTATTTATTTCTGCCACGAGTAAAGAGAACTTCCCAGAGCTCAAGAAGCTACTCTACGAGGAGGTTCACAAGCTGCATATCGCGCGTTTCCCGTACAACGACTTTCTTTTTGAATATTTCGACGATGAAGAAACCACTTCGTAACGAGTTGTCTTGCAGTAAGCTAGCGGGGAGAGCGCCCCGCACGCTTTGATATGGAGGCTTTAGGTACAGCGCTTCCCGCGGTGGAGCTTCAAACGGGGGTGCATTATTTTCTGCATCTGGTATTCCCGGCGCTTATCGCTTTTTTTCTTGCGCCTAGGAACTGTAAAAAAACCTATGCGCTGCTGCTTCTAACAATGCTGGTAGATCTGGACCATATTTTTGCCGATCCGCTTTTTGATCCCAATAGAAACAGCATTGGATTTCATCCGCTGCATACCTACCCCATGATAGCGCTGTATTTATTAGGGAGTCTTTTTCTGAAAGGAAATTTCCGGGTGGTGGCTATAGGTCTTCTCTGGCATATGGTAACCGACTTCCAGGACTATTACCTGTGGAACTAGATTATCATTAAAATGTATTTTAAAAGCAATTTTGATAGATTTTTTGTATTTTGCAACTAAAATCCAGTACACTATGCGCACCACTCAATTTCTTAAATGGTACAACGTCTTTCCCGTCGTAGCAGGAATCTTCTATTTGGGAGGATTTCTGGAATACGGAAACATCGGAAGCATTGTGGGAACCGCGTTTCTTTTTGCTTCGGTACTTGCTGCAGTACATCATGCCGAGGTCATAGCACATAAAGTAGGCGAGCCGTACGGTACCATTATTCTGGCCATTTGTATAACCATTCTTGAGGTTGGTCTTATCATATCGTTTATGCTCTCGGGAGGGGAGGGCGCAATCACCTATGCCCGGGACACGATATTTGCAGCCGTTATGATTATCCTAAACGGGATTCTGGGCATCTGTATCTGGGTGGGTGGCGTTAAATACAAAGAACAGTTTTTTATGCGAAGCTCTGCTACCACGTATTTGGTAAGTCTTGTAGCTATTCTGGTTCTAACTTTAATTCTTCCCAATTATACTTCCAGTGTACGGGGACCTTTTTATACCGAATCGCAGCTCATTTTTGTCTCCATTGCCTGCCTGGTCATCTACGGGACTTTTCTTATGGTACAGACCGTTCGCCACCGGAACTTTTTCGTCGTGGAGGATCCAAACCATACCGTACATGAAGCTGCTCCCCCAAGTAGGGCGGTAACGATCATAAGCCTGATCCTTTTAGTATTGTGTCTGGCGGTGGTCATTTTAATGGCTAAGGGGCTTTCTCCGGTCATTGAAGGATTTGTCAGCAGCATTGGCGCTCCAAGGGCACTGGTGGGGGTTATCATTGCCCTGGTGGTTTTGCTTCCCGAAGGACTGGCCGCAATCCGCGCCGCCAGAAACAACCAGATTCAGTCCTCCATTAATCTGGGTCTGGGAAGCGCCCTGGCCAGTGTGGGACTTACTATACCTGCCGTATCGGTGGTATGTATCATTTACGATATTCCCTTTGTGCTGGGTCTGGATCTAAAATCCATCATTCTGCTTGCCCTCTCGGTGTGTATCGTCATGCTATCCTTAAGCAGGGGGAAAACCAATGTGCTGTACGGAACGGTGCTCCTGGTGAATCTCGCGGCGTATATCTTTACTGTGATCGTGCCTTAGCTTAATCGGGTGGCTACTTCCATCTTATGGGCCATAAGGCGCGCGATATTTCCGGCCTTGTAAATAGCCAGATCTGCTATCTCACCGTGGAAGAGGGTTTCCACGCTCTCTGTCCAGAGTTTCAGCCAGTGCTCAAAATGCTCCTTTTTCATCGGGTGCTGCGCATTGATTGGAAAATGCGCCGCCATAGGATTTCCTTTGTAGGATATCTGCCCAAAGAGTAAGGTTTCCCAGAAGCTGTACATTTTAGGTAGATGGTCATCCCACTGCACTTTTGCAATAGAATTGAAGAAAAAGCCAATGACGGGATCACGGTCCACTTTCTTGTAAAAGTGATTGACAAGTTCTTCAATATCTTCTCTGGTGGAAAGTTCTCGGGTCTGCACGCTGCGATGGTTTTGGGTCAGTAAAGTTAGTAATTAATTCAATGGCGTACCTTTGCCCAGCAGTATTGCAATAAAACACAGATCCTATGGATGTAGCGCACTTCAGGAAACTTGCCCTAAAGAGGCAGTCGGAGCACAGGAAATTTCTTGCTGCTCTTAAGAAAAAACCGCCCAGAAATCTGGATTACCTCACCCAGGAGATCCATGAAGAGGTCTTTGAAGAAATCGACTGCCTGAAATGTGCCAACTGCTGTAAGACCACCGGGCCGCTCTTTACCGATGCAGATATCGAGCGCATTGCCAAATTCCTCAGAATCCGGCCGGGAGAGTTTATTTCCAGATATTTGCGCACCGATGAAGACGGCGATCGGGTGTTACAACAGGTTCCCTGCACTTTTTTACTGCCGGATAATGCCTGCTCTATTTATGCGGTCCGGCCTAAAGCCTGTCGAGAATACCCCCACACGGACCGCAAGAAAATCTATCAGATTAACCATCTTACCCTGCAAAACACCCTTATTTGCCCTGCGGCCTATCTGGCTGTGGAAAAGCTTCAAAGGCATTTGGAGCAAAAAAAATAAGAGTCCCTGCACGGGGCAGGGACTCTTACTATATTGAAGGTTGTGGGGTTAGACCACACCCTGGGCAAGCATGGCTTCGGCTACTTTTACAAAGCCCGCAATGTTTGCTCCTTTCACGTAGTTTACGTATCCGTCCTCTTCTTTTCCAAAATCACGGCAGGCCTTATGGATCCCGATCATAATTTCCTTAAGTCGTGCATCCACTTCCTCGGAAGTCCAGTTCAAACGGATGGAATTCTGCGTCATCTCCAGACCTGAGGTAGCTACACCCCCTGCGTTGGAAGCCTTACCAGGACTAAACAGTACTTTATTGTCCAGGAAGTAATTGATGGCATCCAGCGTGGAAGGCATATTGGCAGCCTCCGTCACGCACATTACCCCGTTGGCGACTAATTTCTCGGCATCCTCCAGGTGCAGTTCATTCTGCGTTGCGGCTGGAATAGCCACATCACACTTAACCTCCCAAGGTCTTCTGCCTGCAAAGAATTCTGCGCCAGGGAACTGGTTTACGTAGTCTTCTGCGCGGTTGTTCCCAGAGGCGCGCATTTGCAGCATGTAATCCACTTTTTCTCCGGAAATCCCGTCCTTGTCGTAGATGTATCCGTCCGGACCGGAAATGGTAAGCACCTTACCGCCCAGTTCATTCACTTTCTTCACTACGCCCCAGGCCACGTTACCAAACCCGGATACCGCAAAGGTCTTACCCTCTATGCTCTCTCCTTTGGTCTTTAGCATCTGTTCGCAGAAATATACTACTCCGTATCCGGTAGCTTCCGGGCGGATAAGTGAGCCCCCGTAGGCCAGTCCCTTGCCGGTAAGTACACCGGTGAATTCATTGCGGATCTTTTTATACTGTCCGAAAAGGTACCCAATCTCTTTGGCCCCCACTCCGATATCTCCTGCCGGAACGTCGGTCTCCGGACCAATGTGTTTGCACATCTCGGTCATGAACGCTTGACAGAAACGCATGATTTCCATATCGGATTTCCCTTGAGGATCGAAATCGGCGCCCCCTTTTCCTCCGCCCATTGGAAGGGTAGTCAGGGAGTTTTTAAAGACCTGTTCAAATGCTAGGAATTTAAGAACCGAGAGGTTTACGGTAGGATGGAAACGGATTCCGCCTTTATATGGACCAATGGCCGAATTCATCTGTATACGGTACCCACGGTTTACGTGGATTTCTCCTTTGTCGTCTATCCATGGAACTCGGAAAATAATAATGCGTTCTGCTTCGGCCATTCTTTCAAGAAGTTTCATTCCGTTGTATTCCTTCCGTGTTGCAATAAAAGGAATTACGGTGACAGCTACCTCTTTTACGGCCTGAAGAAACTCAGGTTCGTTTGGATTTCGCGCCTCAATTTTGGCTACGAATTCCTGGATTTTTTGATCTACATTATAATGTTCCATGTTAAGTGATAATTATTATTAACAAATTTAATTTTTTTTTTAAATCTCGCAAACATTCTTTTTAATGTTAATGAAAATTCAGCGAAACTAGACAATATTTTTATTAAATTCATAATTAACGCACGAGTGTTAAAGAAAAAGCCATGTTAAGAATAATTTGATGAATTATTAAAAACGGGTTAATAAACCAAAGCGTCAAATCCCCGACGCGCAATCCCGCATCGGGTCGGGCAAATTATTGGCTTTCAGTTAAAAAAAAGCAGAAACGTATCAATCGGAATCCTCCCTTCGGATTTTATCCAGGCGCTTCCAGATGGAGTCTTCTTTTTTCTGCGGCATTTCCTGGTAAAGTTCCGGGGAATTTGCTTTGAACTCCTGCCAAAGCATATCGTCCTTCTCGTTATAGTAATTGGGGAACTCCCAGATATACCGCTTTCTTTTGCTTCCCCGCTTGCGGAATACAAAGGCCAGGGTGGTACCTACCAGGGCGCCGCTCAAATGGCTCTGCCAGGATATTCTGCTGGGCTCTTCAAGACGGTAAAAAAACTCCTCAGGAAATATTCCCCAGATTAAACTGCCGTAGTAAAATCCTACAACCAGGCTTATCGCCATAAGATGCCGCTCTTTTCTAATGACGCCGCTGAAAAAAAGAAAAAAGGCCAGGACATAGACAATACCGCTTGCTCCTACAATGCAGGAGGGTAGGCTGTCCTGAGAAAACAGGGCGATGGGAGGAATGCTCCAGATTAAAAGACCCGCAGCAATCCAGCCCGTGGCAAGAACCTTCCAGGCCAGAGTCGGGTAGAACTGGTAGAGTAAAAATACAAGAACGGCAATGGGCAGGGAATTGCTGGTTAGGTGCTCGAGATTTCCGTGCAGGAAAGGAGCGAAAAGGACGCCCTTGAGTCCTTCCGGGACCAGGGGTATAAGGGCGCCCTGGCAGGTGCTCACGAGCCCTGTGTACTGCAGCAAAAATCCCAGCCACATTAGGGCAACGAGAAGCAAAGGGCGCGTTAGGGCTTTTGGGTTAAGACTAAATTTTTTCAAGACCATTGGTAGATATCAAATCACTAGCCAGAGGAAAAAACAGGTTATTTTGGCATTAGTTGCCATAAAGTGCCTTTTAATCCTTCCAATATTAGTAAAATATTTGGTTGAAGGGGCCTTAGTAAATTGTAATCCATATTTTTGCATCTTAAAATTGGTTGTATGGTGAAAAGATATGTTTTGTTGACGCTAACTTTATCCAGTGTTTTTGTCTCCGCACAGCGCTCCGAGCTGCAACGCAGAATCGATTCTATAGCGCAGAGCAAATGGAATAAAACCCAGCTAAATCTCGACAGTCTTGCCAATCCTGTGCTTGAGACGATTTCCTTGGACCCGAAAGACACCATTGTCGTGCGTGATATTGTGGTTGTGCCCCAAGTGCCCGAGGAAATTCCCTTAACGCCCTTTAATCTTATAAATAACCGCCAGGAAAAGCGTTGGTTTTTCTATGCGCAGAATAACCTGCATTTCAATCAGGCGTCCTTCTCCAACTGGAACTCCGGAGGTAATAACAATATGGGGGTACTGGGGAAGGTCAGTTACAATTTGAGCTTCAAAAAAGACAAACACTACCTGGAAAACATTTTGCAGCTGGGCTATGGCTTTGTAGCCTCCGAAGGGCAGGCCACAAGGAAAACAGAGGATTTCATAAACCTCGCATCCAACTACGGCTACGAGCTGGGCAGGAACTATTATCTTTCCACGGGGTATCAGTTTCTTTCCCAGTTTACACCTGGGTATAACTACGTCGAAACCCCCGATCCGGAATACACCGATCGTATTTCCAAATTTATGGCTCCGGGATATTTAAATGTCGGTGTGGGTATCTCCTACAACCCAAGTGAGGACTTTCAGGTGATTTTCCGGCCGGCCAACGGTAAGTTTACCTTTGTGCTGGATCCAAAACTACAGACCGCGGGAAGGTACGGACTGGAGGAAGACGGACAGAGTGTGCGCACCGAGCTTGGTGCGAACCTTAATTTGCTATACCGACTCAAAATCTATAAGGATGTACATCTGGTAAACCAACTCAACTTCTTTTCCAATTATGTCAACCACCCCGAGCGTGTGGATATTAATTATTCCGGAATGCTTAATATGAAGTTTAACCGCTACATCTCGGCGCTGATTGGAGTGGATGTGCTCTACGACCACGACCAGATACGAAAAACACAGATGAAACAAACCCTGGGTATTGGTTTTACCTACACGATGGGCGCAGAGGGGCAGGCACGGCAGGCAAACAAGAAACTCGTCAAGCCCTTTGTAACCAAGTAGCTACATAAACCGATCGCCTTTCCTTAGGTTCTTAAGGTCCAGTACGTAGTCCTTGATCAGCTGGTCGTTGCTTATCGGGCAGATCAGAAGGGATTTGTCCGTATCCACCACGATGAAGTCCTCCAGTCCATCGATAATGGCCACTTTGTTTTTGCTTTTAAGGCGGATTACATTTCCGTGCGCATTATAGGTGAGTATGTTTTTGGAGTTCAGCGCGTTCTCCTGGGCGTCTTTTTCGGAGTTCTGATACACAGAAGTCCAGGTTCCCAGATCGCTCCAGCCTAAATCCGCAGGTATTACGTAGACATTGTCTGCTTTTTCAAGGATGCCGTTATCCACCGAGATCTTATGGATTTTGGGATAGATCTGCTCAATGCAGGACTGCTCGTCCTGGGCGTTGAAGGGACAGGAGTTGAACTCCTGAACCATATCGGGCAGATATTTAGAAAAGGCCGCGCGTATGGACTGGACATTCCATATGAAGATTCCTGCATTCCAAAGAAAATCGCCGCTTTCCAAAAAAGCCTTAGCAATTTCCAGGTTCGGCTTTTCGGTAAAGGTCTTTACTTTGAAATACGTGTCTTTTTTATTGGCTAAATACTGGATATATCCGTAGCCGGTATCGGGCCTTGTAGGTTCAATACCCATAGTGATAAGATAATCGTTGGTGGAGGCAAGGCTGAATCCCAGCTCCACTTTCTCATGAAACAGCTGCTCTTTTAGAATAAGGTGGTCTGCGGGTACCACCAGGATACTTGCGGACGCATCTATCGCTGCGATTTTGTTGGCCATATACAGGTTGCAGGCAGCGGTATTTTTCATCAGAGGCTCGCCGACGATATTCTCTGGAGCAAGTTCCGGGAGCTGCTGCATGCAGAGCTCTACATATTCACTGTTGGTGATTACAAATATATTCTCGGTGGAAACGATTCCCGAAATACGGTCAAAGGTCTGCTGGATCATGGTCCGGCCTGTACCCAGGATGTCCTGAAACTGTTTGGGATGCTTTATTGTGCTCATAGGCCAGAAGCGGCTTCCAATCCCGCCAGCCATAATCACACAATAACGATTGCTTGCACTCATTCTATTTACGAAGTTTCACGCGCGCCAGGCAGTTAAACCGGTATTTTCTTCCGGTGGCTATGTGCTGGCAAAGATAGTTTTTTTTAAGTTTCGAGAGGGTCAGAAACTCCTCACCCCGGTATTCGAACCGCGTATCGAAACCTAGATCCTCCATATACGCCTCGTTAGGCCCGAGCGTGTTGTACTGAAAATGCCTCACCAGTTCCGGGGAGGCCATGAAATTGGCTTTGGGCAGACGCGCAAAAGAGCGAATGGGTTCTTGCAGCTCTTCGGGGTATTTGTCCAGGGTTTCCAGAAGCATAGAACGAAAGGTCTGCTTCCATTCCTTGCCGTGCGCCCCCACGCGTGGTCCGTAGGTACTGAAGGTATAGAGATGGGCCAGTTCGTGGGTGAGGACAAAGAAAAACAGGTAAGGCTCGAGCGAATGGTTTATGGTGATTAGATGGCCGTCTCCGCGCAGCCTGCGGTAATCGCCGAGTTTGCTTTTGCGGTCTTTGGAAAGTACTATGGTTAAATTGAAATCCTGCGTCCAGTCGTCCACCTGTTCCAGCGTTTTCGAGGGTAGGTAAGGGTCTAAGTGGATGTGTGACATGCAAAAAAAGTATTTTGTATTAGAGCGTGATAGGAACCCCTGCGTAGAAATTCAGCAGCTTTAAACTAAAAAGATAGTTGTATTTTGCCTGTGCTAGGCTGCCCCGCGCATTGACGGTATTGTTTCTGGCGGCATTTAGCTCATAGATAGTACTTCTTCCTGCCTCGTAGCTTTTAAGGGCAAAGTCTTCCGCTAGCTCGGCGCTTTTAACCATACGTTCGGCGCTCTGATACGCCTGGTAATTGCTTTTGGCATCAAACTGAGCGCGCTGCACATTTTGCCGCACTTCCTGTTTTTGTTGCTCCATGTTGTTTTTAGCAAGGCTTTCATTGATTTTGGACTGCTCAATCTGCAGTTTGGTGATTCCCTTGTTAAAGATGGGGATGTTTGCTGAAATGCCCAGCTGCTGCCCAAAATTCTCGGAGTACTGTTTGAAAAAACCCGTATCCTGGCCCCGGTTTAACTGATTGAAATAAAATGTTCCTACCCCGGCGCTTGCCGATACGGAAGGGTAAAGGGCGGTCTTGGTTACTTCGGTCTGCGCTATAGCCGATTCGATGCGCATCTGCGCCGCTTTTATCTGCGGTTGCTGCGCATAGGCGGTAGAGAGAATATCCTGCGCAGAATACAGGGGCGCCTCCACCTGAAGGGAAGACGGTGCATCTTCGATATCAAAGGAGGTATAGTCATCCAGCTGCAGGAGCTGCGCGAGATTGAAAAGCCCGCGCTCAACATTGATTTGGGCCGCTACCGTATTTTGCTCCTCGCGGGCCAGTGCGGCCTGCGCTTCTGCAAGAACGGTTTGGGCCGTAGTTCCTACGCGCGTGGTAATTTCTGCGCGCTGCAAGGTCTGCTGCGCGTTGGTAAGGGCGCTCTGACTTATCTGAACAATTTCTTTACTGAGCAGTACCGAAAGGTATTCCTGCGCGATTTGCAGTGCTATGTTGTTTTTTATGGTCTCTACGTCGTAGCTGGCCGCCTGCAGATCAAGCAGTGCGCGGCGGTAGTTTTTCTCGAGTCTGCCGTTATTGTACAGAAGCATATCTGCTCCTACATTAAGGGAATTATTGAAATTATCGTTTCGCTGTACTAAATTAATATAGCGCTGCTGTCCGAAGCTCAAATTATTGGAAAGGTTGGCAGAAACCCCCGGCAGCCGCTCGGCGCGCGCTATTTCTGTACTCTTTTCCTGCAGTGCACGGTTATAGGCGCTGGATTGCACCTGTAAATTGTTTTCCAGAGCGTACTGGACTGCCCGCTCCAGGCTCCACTTCTCTTGGGCGTGCATACTGAGCGTACTTAAAAATAAAAATAGAGCAAAGATGTTTCTCATTTCGGGCATTTACCAATTAGACGAAGTTTTAAAAATTTTGTTACAATACAATTATTTAAGGGAGTCGCGCCGGATTATTTTTTTATTTTTGTTACCTATGGCAACCAAAGCACTTTTCAACTCTCTGGTCAACTGGTTTATCAAACAACGGATTGACCAGATTCAGAATTTTATCAGTCATCCGATCGATACGCAGCAGGGTCTATTGTTCTCGCAGCTGTACCGGGCGGAAGATACGGTATACGGAAAGCTGCATGGATTTAAAGACATCTCTACCCTAGAAGATTTTCAAAGGCAGGTGCCTATTGTACATTACGAAGATTTCGAGCCGTATATAGAGCGCGCCCGTCAGGGGGAGAAGGATGTATTCTGGCCCGGGTACATCCGCCAGTTTGCCAAGTCTTCAGGAACGACCAATGCCAAGAGCAAGTATATACCGATTTCTGCAGAGAGTCTGGAAGATTGCCACTACAAAGCCGGTAAGGATTTGCTCTCCATTTATGCCAACAACCATCCCGGCAATCAGCTTTTCACCAATAAGAATCTGCGTCTTGGGGGAAGTGCCGAGATGTATAAGGATTTTAACACAAAATACGGAGACCTTTCTGCAATACTGATAGAAAACCTTCCTTTTTGGGTGGAAATAACGACTGTTCCCAGCCGCAAGGTATCGCTGATGAGTGAGTGGGAGACTAAACTTAAAGCCATCGTAGAGGAAGTAAGAACCCAGGACGTGGGAAGTATCACGGGGGTTCCGAGCTGGATGATGATTTTGCTTCAGCGGGTTCTTCAGGAAACGGGTAAACCCGACATCGGTACGCTCTGGCCCAACCTCGAGGTGTTTTTCCATGGAGGAATCAGTTTTAAGCCCTACAAGCAGCAGTACCGTCAGTTGATTGGGCGGGATATCAATTACTACGAGATCTACAACGCTAGTGAAGGGTTCTTTGCCATTCAGGACCGCTTTGGAAGCAGTGAGATGCTGTTGATGCTGGATTACGGGATATTCTATGAATTCATTCCTATGGATGAGTTTGGAAAAAGCACTGCGCGCGTTCTGACCTTGGAGCAGGTGGAAATGGGAAAAAACTATGCGCTGGTGATTTCTACCAACGGAGGCCTGTGGAGGTACGTAATAGGAGACACCGTGCAGTTTACTTCGCTCAGCCCCTTTAGAATTATCATTTCGGGAAGAACCAAACACTATATCAACGCCTTTGGGGAGGAGCTGATGATTGAAAACGTAGAGACGGCTCTGGACAGCGCCTGCAGCAGTACCGGTGCGCTTATAAAGGATTATACGGGAGCCCCGGTTTATATGGACGGAAAAAACTCCGGCGCACACGAATGGATGATTGAGTTTTCTAAGGAGCCGGACGACATGGATACCTTTACCCGGATATTTGATCAGCGGCTTCAGGAGCTGAATTCAGACTATGAGGCAAAACGCTACAACGATATGACGCTACGAAGCCCGATTATTCATGTGGCTACCCAGTCCCTGTTCTATAACTGGATGGCCAGCAGAGGAAAACTCGGAGGACAGAATAAGGTACCAAGACTAAGCAACGACCGGTCCTATATAGACCCCCTCTTGGAACTCTATCACAAAGAGAAGGCCCGCTAGCGGGCCTTTTGGTTTTATGGAGTTGTACGCTCTACGCTTTATTGTACAGCTCTTCCACTTTATCCCAGTTGATCACATCAAAGAAAGATGCCACGTAGTCTGGTCTCTTGTTCTGGTACTTAAGGTAGTAGGCATGTTCCCAAACGTCTATTCCTAGGACAGGAGTTCCTTGGCATTCGGATACAGGCATTAATGGATTGTCCTGATTAGGCGTGGAGCACACCTCAACGGAGCCGTCCGGCATTTTGCAGAGCCATGCCCATCCAGAGCCGAACCTTGTCTTTGCAGCATCGGAAAACTCCTGCTTGAACTTTTCAAATCCGCCGTAGTTTTCTAGGGCTTGCTTGACATTTCCCACCGGCTGGCTGCTTCCTCCAGGCGTAAGAATTTCCCAGAACAAACTGTGGTTGTAATGTCCGCCTCCGTTGTTGCGAACGGCCGGCTTGTCGGTTCCTTTCTTGCAAATTTCTTCGATAGTAAGGCCTTCCAGTTCGGTTCCTTCGATCGCTTTATTGAGATTATCCACATAGGCTTGATGGTGTTTGCTGTGGTGGATTTCCATAGTCTGCGCATCGATTACAGGCTCCAGCGCCTGGTATTGGTAATTTAATTTAGGTAATTCAAAAGGCATAATGTTTAATTTTTATGTTTGACCCTAATTTAAGGAGAATAGTGGGGCTTTCCAATTTTGCTCAAGTACTTTAATATATCTTTAACATAGATAGAAGCACTTATGTCCTCGTAGGAAGCGCTCCTAGTGCAGAGGGCTCGCTGCCCTCTACCGCATAAAAAAGTCCGGAACCTTCTTGATTCCGGACTTTATTTTTAGCTAGCAGGTGCTTGCTTCATTAAAAAGCGCCCTATTTATTCATGGACATTAAGAACTCTTCGTTGCTTACCGTCTGACGAATGTTTTTCTGAACGAATTCCATCGCTTCGAGTGGATTCATGTCCGAGAGGTATTTTCTTAGAATCCACATACGCTGCATAGTAGTCTCATCCAAAAGCAGATCGTCTCTACGGGTACTGGAAGCGACCAGGTCAATGGCAGGATACACCCGCTTATTGGCAATCTTTCTGTCCAGTTGCAGTTCCATGTTTCCGGTACCTTTGAATTCTTCAAAGATAACCTCGTCCATTTTGGAACCGGTATCAATAAGTGCAGTCGCTATGATGGTAAGAGATCCCCCGCCTTCAATGTTTCTTGCGGCACCGAAAAAACGTTTCGGCTTATGCAGCGCATTAGCATCCACCCCACCGGAAAGGACTTTTCCGGATGCGGGAGTAACGGTGTTGTACGCTCTTGCGAGTCGGGTAATGGAGTCTAAAAGTATTACTACATCGTGTCCGCATTCCACCAGTCGCTGCGCTTTTGCCAGTACTAAGTTGGCTACCTTCACGTGCTTATCTGCAGCCTCGTCAAAGGTAGAGGCGATGACCTCTGCATTTACGCTGCGTTCCATATCGGTAACCTCTTCAGGTCTTTCGTCGATAAGAAGCACCATCATGTAGGCTTCCGGGTGGTTTGCAGAAATAGCATTGGCGATATCCTTTAAAAGCATCGTCTTACCGGTTTTTGGCTGGGCCACAATCATGGCGCGCTGGCCTTTTCCAATAGGGGCAAAGAGATCCACAATCCTTGTCGAAAGGGTGGACCCTTTGGCCGTCAGATTGAATTTTTCTTCCGGAAACAAAGGTGTCAAGTATTCGAAGGCTACCCGGTCCTTGATAAAGGCCAGGTCCCGGCCGTTTACTTCCAGTGGTTTCTGCAGGGAGAAGTACTTTTCCCCTTCTTTTGGCAGGCGCACTATACCTTTTACCGTATCTCCGGTTTTAAGGCCGTAGTTGCGGATCTGCGCCGTAGATACATATACATCGTCGGGCGAGGAAATGTAGGAGAAATCGGAAGACCGTAAAAATCCGTAGTTGTCCGGAAGGATCTCTAGTACGCCCTCGATGGTAACAAGGCCGTCAAAATTAAACTCTTTTCGGGTTTCTGCGCTTTCCCCTTCTGCTTTGGAAGCGCTTCCATTCTGCTCCCTTTTTTGTCCGTGCGCTCCGTTATGCTGCCCATGGCGCTGCTTGCCCGCTGCCTGGGGACTATTAGCGGCTCCTTGCGCTGCAGGGGAATTTTGGGAAGTATTTTGGGGTTTTGCCGTACGCTGGTTTTGCGGCTGCTTGTTCTGTGGTTGGGTCGGCTCGGAAGGAGCCTCAGAATTAGGGGTCTCTGGTTGCGGTTCTGAAGGTGCCTCCTGAGTTTGTGTGGAAACCTCCCCGGCCGCTTCGGGCTTGTTGGGTAGGCGCTTACGTCTTGATTTTGTATTCTGCTGCGCGGGGCTCTCCGAGGTACTGCCAGACGCTGCAGCAGGTGGAGTGGCAGGTTTTTCTTTTTCCGCCTCTGCATTGTTGCTTGGCTCAGGCGTTTCCTGCTCGCTGCTTATGATCTGGGGCGGTTGGCTAGTAATTTCCACCGCGTTGGATTTTGTCTTTTTAGCAGCTGGTTTCTTGGCTCTGGACTTTGCAGGGGCTGCAGGCTTTTGCGATTCCTCCTGCACTGGAGCGGGTTGGTTCGCGTTATAATAGTCCTTTGCGATTTTGGGGTTGGAAGCTTGGAAGTCTAAAATGGCAAAAACTTTGTCGTTTTCTGTGCTGCTTTTAGGTAATTTGACTCCAAATTCCTTGAGTATAAGTGCCAATTCCGCATCGGATTTTGACCTTAACATTTCAATGTTGAACATAAATTGTCTATGTAGAAAGTATAGTTAAATGAGTGTGAGTAAGAAAGTTAAGTCGGACGACTTTTCTTTGATGAATCAATTATCATGCAAATCTACATTAATTTTTGAAAAATGCCAAAAAATGTGGTATTTTTGCCTTATGTTGCAACGAATACAAACAGTTTGGATGGGAATTGCCGTACTTGGTTCGGTATTTCTTTTACTCACTGCGCAGGACGTGGATATTGCAGGAAGTAACTTTCCGGTAACCATTGCCTCCGTGCTACTTGCTGTAACAGGATTTTTAAGTATCCTAAGTTACAAGCAGCGAAAGAGACAATTAATGCTGAATCAGATCGGCATTTTTATAAACGTTTTGTTGATTGGTGTACTTATTTACTGGCTGCTAAATTTATCTGGAGGAATTTCTATTCCTGAGAAAGGTATTGAGCTTTTGTTTCCTGTAATCTCTGTGGTTAGTCTTTTTATTGCCAGCCACTACATTAAGCGGGACGAAAAGCTTGTAAAATCTGTAGACAGACTTCGGTAACCTGACAACGATTTTTTTTGAGTGTAAGCGGCCTTCTTTGGGCCGCTTTTTTCGTGGCATTGCCTTCTAAATGCTGCTGGTAGTATTTTTTGTATTTTTGCCTCTTATTATTATTCGATGAAACCACTGGACCGCATCCTTTATTTTGCCAAGCCGCACCAGCGGTACCTGTATCTGAGCATCCTGTTTAATATACTTTATTCGGTCTTAAATATTTTCTCTGTAGCCACTATGCTTCCCATCCTGGGGCTTATGTTTGGCACTATGGAGCGCGTGGATACCTCGGTGGCTCCCTCGTACAGTGGGAACATTGGTGATTATTTCAATTATTTGAAGGATCTGGCGTACTACTCGATTCAGCGCAGTATGGATCAGTACGGCGCTGTGCAGGTTCTTGCGGTACTTTGCGCCATTACGGCAGGGGCCTTTCTTTTACGAAATATTTTCCGCTATCTGGGGGCTTTTCTTTTAGTGAATTACCGCGTGAAGATCACCCGGGATTTACGAAGCGCGATGTATACTAAATTCCTGAATTTGCCGGTAAGCTTCTTTACAGAACAGCGTAAGGGCGATATGATGTCGCGCATCTCCAACGATATAGGGGCGGTGGATAACGGTATTATGGGAAGCCTGGTGGATGTGGTGAATTCCCCGTTTATGATTCTTACCTCTTTGGTAACTTTGTTTTTTCTTTCCCCGGAGCTTACTTTTTTTTCCCTGCTGGTTTTTCCCGTGATGGGATGGATTATTTCGGTGGTAGGCAAGAGCCTCAAGCGTCAGGCAACCTCGGCGCAAGAAGAACTTGGAAATCTCTTTTCCCTTGTCGATGAGACGCTGAAGTCTTCCAAAATCATCAAGATATTCAATGCGGACAGGATCCTTACCAACCGTTTTGAGAAAACCACCCAGCGGTGGCAAAATTTTGCTATTGGCATGAGCCGCCGAAGAGAGCTTGCCTCCCCAATGAGTGAGTTTTTGGGATCGGTGACCATACTTCTCATTACATGGTTTGCAGGCGTACAGATTATTACGGAAAAATCCATGGATCCGGAAACGTTTCTGGTATTTATAGCGATATTCTTTCAGATACTCGATCCCGCCAAGAAACTCTCCAACGCTATTTCTTCCATTCAAGGGGGTATGGCCAGTTTGGATAGGGTCTCTGAAGTGCTCGACTACGATCTTAAGGTAGGGGAAAGCGCAAGTCCTATAGATCCTAAGGGCTTCCACGAATCTATTATTTTTGATAAGGTAGGGTTTTCGTACAATCCCGACGGTGGGCGCACGGTGCTCGAGGATTTTAATCTGACCGTATACAAAGGAATGACCGTAGCGTTGGTGGGACAGAGCGGGAGCGGAAAAACCACAGTGGCCAATCTTTTAACCAGGTTCTACGACGTTACATCGGGCGCGCTGCTTTTGGACGGAATCAATATTAAAGAACTGGATCTGAAGAAATACCGCGACCTGATTGGAATGGTCACCCAGGAGTCGGTGCTTTTTAATGATACCGTCTACAATAACATTCTTATGGGAAAGCAGGACGCCACGCAGGAGCAGGTCTATCAGGCAGCGAAAATTGCCAATGCGCACGAATTTATTATGGGGCTTTCGGAAGGCTACCACACCAACATTGGCGATGACGGAGGAAAATTATCCGGAGGTCAGAAACAACGCGTATCCATTGCGCGGGCCGTACTGAAGAATCCGCCCATTATGATCCTGGATGAGGCTACCTCCGCACTGGATACCGAAAGCGAGCGCATGGTGCAGCTGGCGCTGGAAAATATGATGGAGAACCGCACCTCCCTGATCATAGCGCACCGTCTTTCGACCATTCAGAAAGCGGACCTTATCCTGGTAATGGACCAGGGCCGGATAGTGGAGCAGGGGACGCATTCGGTCCTGTACAGTCAAAACGGTATGTACCGCAAACTGGTCGATTTACAGAATTTCGGATAGTACTATTTAAAGAGTTTTTCTACCAGATCGGTAATCTGTTGGTAGTCTTTGATTTCGCGGTGCAGTGAATTTCCCGGCTCCGTGGTAGAAGACGGCTCCTGCCTTGGATACAGCAGCAGGTAGTTGGTGTTTTCAAACTGCTTTTGCAAAATATTGGGAATACGGTGCATGGCCGTTTGGTAGGAAACATCCCCGGGGCGTGCCATTACCGAGATAAACGCCTCGTCGGGTTTTATTTTAGCGCAGAGCTCTTCCACCAGATTCCAATCGCTCAGGACAATAAACTCGGCATCGACGGTTTTCTTCCGGCGTATGCTTTCCAGGATTTTAAGGTTCTGCTCTGTGGAATAGAAAAGTGCTTTGGAGCCTGCATTTTTTGATAGGTTCCATACTAAGGAGAGCACCTCGAGAAAATGCTTCTGGTCGAAGGCGCGCGGAGGAATGAGCACATGGTTGGTGGCAATTGTGGAGATGGGTTGCTGCGCATGGTAAATCCCAATATTGACCCTGTTATTTCTTAAGTACCCATTATACAGGTTATAGACAAAGGAAGGCGAGAAGCCCCGTTCGGGCGCTACACCTATAAAAAGGTCGGTACTATTATGCTCTTTGATTTCATTGCCGATGCCGTGGATTACATCCGAGTCGTATCTTCGCACGGTCTCAATGGTAATTTCGGCCGCGGCACCCACTTCGGTAGCTTTGTTTAGCAGGCGCTGGGCATTCTTTTCCTCAAGGACATCTTCGGTGCTATGGGTAAGAACCGAAAGGACGTAAATAGGCTCCTTATCGGAGCTGCTGCGGGCGTAGTTCGCCAAGTTAATGAGAGGCTCCACAGTGCTTTCGTAGTAGGTTGCCAGCAGAAACCTTCTTTTCCCGGAATCTTCCGGCAGCTGGGACTGCTCTTTTGCAGCAACAGCCGCGGCGCTTTTCTGCGTTGTGAAAGAAGATACGGTACAGGAAACCAAAATCATCAGGATGCTTCCGTTGAGTATATGTTCATTAAGTAAACGTATAGGTTCTCCCGATTCGGTCTCCCCCAATATGATGTTGTAGCCCACCAAAACGGCCGCCAGTGTAGCTGCTGCAGAGGCAGTAGAGAGTCCAAAGATGAGCCTGCCTTCGTCGCGGGTCAGCCGGAATGTCTTTTGGGTAGCCACGGAGGCCAGATATTTTCCGGCCATGGCCATAGTGGTCATTATAAGGGCGACTTTGATGGTTTCAAAATTCTTTATAAACGCCCGAAAATCAATAAGCATCCCCACACTGATAAGGAAGAAGGGAATAAACAGGGAATTGCCCACAAAATTAATGCGGTTCATCAGGGTGGAAGAATGGGGAATCAGCCGGTTGAAGGAAAGGCCTGCCAAGAATGCCCCTATGATAGGTTCGATGCCCGCCAGGGCTGCAAAGAGTCCCCCCAGGTAGATCATTACCATCACAAAGATAAACTGCGCTATTTTGTCGTCCACTTTCTTGAAGAACCATCTTCCCAGAATCGGAAACCCCACGGTTACTACTGCTGCAAACACGGCCATGGATATACTTAGCTGGGTCCAAAAGGCGGTGTTTACCTCTCCCTGAACGATACCCACGCATACGGCCAGAACCAGCAACGCCATTATGTCGGTAATCATGGTACCCCCTACCGTTATATTCACGGCCCTGTTCTTGACCAGATTAAGCTGGCTGACCATAGGGTATGCAATCAGTGTATGGGAGGAGAATATACTTGCAAAGAGAATGGAGGTAAGCCAGTTGTACCCTAGCAGGAAGTGCCCTGAGAGTATTCCAAGAGCTAGGGGAAGGCTAAAGGTATAGAGACCAAAGGTCATGCTTTTCCATTTGTTCTTTTTGAATTCTTCCAGATCGATCTCCAGCCCCGCCAGAAACATAATGAACAGCAGCCCGGTAGTACCCAGAACCACTACGCTGGAGTCCCGGGGAAGAACGTCCAGACCATTGGGTCCAATAAGTGCCCCGGCAATAATTAGTCCCAGCAAATGCGGGATCTTTATTTTATTAAGCAGCAGGGGCGCCAGTAGAATTATTACTAAAATCAGCAGGAATTTCAGCAGTGGATCCTCCACGGGCAGCGAAAAATGGATTGAAGAGAGAAGCATAATCGTTTACTTGACGCGGTTAAGCTCGATGGTAAATAGCGAGGTACACTCCTTTCCCTTCTGCAGCGTGCGCCGACCGGTGAGTCGGTCCTGCTCCAGACGATCCAGAACAATTTCCATTTGCACATCGTTTTGGGAACTGGGCGCACTGTCCACTAATGAAATTTTTTGGTTCTCAATGGTTCCATGATAGATTCGCTGGCTTCCAAATTTATTTACATTGATTGCAATGATTTTTCCTTTCTCAGCACGCAGGATCCACTGGTCAATGCGCGTATCGCCTACGGCATGCTCCGGGCAGGTAGATTCCGTGCACACCATCTTACCGTTCCAGGGGCCCTCTATCTGCTTGGAAAGCTGGAGGGCCAGAAGCGAATCCTTTTCTTCAAGGAGGCTGTCGCGGTTTTTCAGCTGGGATTCGTACTGAATTTGTTTACTTAGGAGAAGGCTTTCCTTTTTCTTTAATTCTACGCGCTCTTTTTCCAGTAAGCGGGACTGCTGGGTTGTGTTTTCCTGACAGGAAATAACTCCCAGCATCAGTGTGCAAAGCGCAGCAATAATGTACCTGTATAGCATGGATAAAAGATACAAAAAAATGCCACGTATGCGTTTTATGCATTTGTGGCATTATTATACAAAATATGCAGGTACTCTAGGACTGCATCTTGGCGATAATATCTATTCCTCCTTTGGTCTTGTCGCCGATCTTACAGAGTATCTCCGTATCTAGCGGTAAAAACACATCCATACGGGAGCCGAATTTAATAAACCCGAACTCATGTCCTGCTTTGGCCTGGTCCCCTTCCTTGCAGTAAAAAACAATCCGACGTGCTACGTACCCTGCAATCTGGCGAAATACTACGGTGTGGTCCGTCCTGCTCTGTACTGCCACGGTTGTGCGTTCGTTCTCAGTAGAGGATTTTTCGTGCCATGCGACTAGGTACTTCCCGGGATGGTATTTCTTATAGGTAACCTGTCCCGATACCGGATAGCGGCATATATGTACATTGAGCGGGGACATAAAAATAGACACCTGGATGGCCTCGGATTTCAGTATCTCCTCTTCGTACACTTTTTTGATCATAACGACTTTTCCATCCACCGGAGCAATTACATTTTCGTGGTGCTCGAGTATTTCGCGTTCCGGAACCCTAAAGAACCAAAATACCAACCCGTAGAGCACCAGAAGTGGCAGGAGTACTAGAAGAGACCAGCCCTCAAGAAAATAAACCGCCAGAAAGGCAATAAGTGCGAAGGAAACGGAGGCGACAATAAGCGTACCGCGGGATTCTTTATGTAGTTTCATTTTTCTTACAGGATATAGTCGATGATAAAGTACAAATATACAATAGGTGCACAAATAATAAAACTATCAAGACGGTCCAAAATGCCTCCATGCCCAGGAATGATGTTTCCGCTGTCTTTTACTTGAAAATGCCTTTTGAGTTTACTTTCAATAAGGTCCCCTAAAGGGGCAAAAAGCGCAGTGAGCACGCCAACCACTATCCAGTTTGCGCGAAGCTCCGGAAAGTTCAGCTCGATCAGGTAGCTCATCGCCGCGGTCAGTACTGCGCCCCCGGCAAAACCCTCCCAGGTTTTGTTCGGGGAGATGCTCGGTGCCATTTTGTGCTTTCCGAAGAATTTACCGGTAAAGAAGGCAAAGGAATCGCTGGACCAGATAAGAATAAAGAGCATAAAGGCTTCCAGGCTTAAATCGCTGTGGTATGCTTCACTGGGAAGACCCAGTGCAAAACCAAAGGGAAGAGCAAGGTAGAGCACCAGGATGAGAAGTTTGTTGAGCGGACTGTTTAGTTCCCGCGTAAAAAACAGAATCGTAGCGGCCCCCACCCCAATAAGGCCCAGGGAAAGCAAGTCGCTCAGATCGGGTTGGTATGAAAAACCCTGGGTAAAATACCTCCTGGAAAAAAGAAAGTACACTACCAAAACCAAGGGAACCGCCGCCATCCGGTGCCACCCCTGAGGGAATTTAAGCACACGAATACCCTCAAAAAGAGCCACCAGGAGCAGTACGGTCATAAGTCCATAGTACAGGTAAGCTGGTTTTAGGGCTATGTCTTCGGGAAGCACATGGGCGGAGAGCGGAGTAGTGCAGAGAATTATCAGTGCACCGTAGAGTAGGCCGGAAAGGGATCTTTGCAACAGATTCTTGTCCAAGGGAGTGTATTTAAGATTTAGTATTAATCCTCTAAAAGCAGAAGGAATAATTTGGTTTGGTCTTTGTTGGGCGTGTCGAGCTTGGACTGATTACCGCTTATGGAGGTGAGGTTCTTTAAGGTACCCCTTCTTTTCACCTTCATCATCGCATCCCCCAGGTTGCTTACAATTTGGGAGACATTGGCCATCAGGATGATTTTCTCCGGAAGACGCGAGGAATGGTAATGCAAAATATTGTTGTGGGAGAGCATGATTCTTCCGTCGTAGGCAATCAGGTACTCGCAGGTAATGAAGGCCGTGTCGTTTTCAGGCAAGAGCTCGCTGCTGTAGGATACATTCAGTACGTTTAAGAAATTCTTCAGGTCCGGATCACAGCAGAATACACTCCTGGCATGTTCGAGTTTTAGTATCTGGCTAAGGACCTGCAAGGCTTCGGCCTCGTCCTGGCAGTAATTGAAATAGCCCCCCGAGTGGGTGAACAGTTGAGCAAATTTATAGTCCAGGTCGGCATTCTTCAGCTGATCGCCCAGTTTGACTAAATCGTCTTGCTGGTCAACTTCAGGCTGATTCAGAATTTTACCGACAAATTTTCTAAATAAGCTCACTCTTTCTTAGGGATTTAGTAATAGTATAACAAAAATAAAGATTATTTAATGAAAAACAACAGATACTGAAAAATCCTGACTTGAACTAAGTCAGGATTTAAAGTATTTATTGTTCCAGAGTCTGGTCCGGGTTCAGCACATTTCCGTGGCTGGTCGGATCCTCGATACTGGTCACCGGGTGCTCGGTAAGTTCCGGGTCCCAGGCTCTTTTTCCAAAGATCTCCTCCAGGTCCTCGCGGAAAATCACTTCCTTTTCCAGTAGCTTGCCTGCCAGAGCATCGAGTTTGTCCCGGTTTTCCGAAAGGATCTGCAGGGCTCTGGTGTACTGGTTTTCAATGATCTTAGAGATTTCCTCGTCAATGGTTTTTGCCGTCTGCTCCGAGTAGGGTTTACCAAAACTGTATTCACTTTGTCCCGAACTGTCGTAGTAGGAGATGTTTCCTACTTTCTCGTTGAGTCCGTAGACGGTCACCATGGCCTGCGCCTGTTTGGTGACCCGTTCCAAATCGGAGAGTGCGCCGGTGGAAATGGTTCCAAAAACAGTTTGCTCTGCGGCACGTCCCCCCAGGGTCGCACAGATTTCGTCAAACATCTGTTCGGTGGTGGTAAGGGAGCGTTCCTCCGGAAGGTACCATGCCGCCCCAAGGGACCGGCCCCTAGGTACGATGGTAACCTTAAGCAGCGGCGCTGCATGTTCCACGAGCCACGAAATCGCAGCGTGTCCTGCTTCGTGGTAGGCCACCCTTTTCTTTTCTGAAGGCTTAATCGCCTTGTTTCGTTTCTCCAATCCTCCGATAATACGGTCCACGGCATCGAGAAAATCCTGTTTGGTGACACTGTCGTGGTTGTTTCGTGCAGCGATCAGAGCTGCTTCGTTACATACATTGGCAATATCCGCTCCACTGAACCCTGGCGTCTGCTTTGCAAGGAATTCGCGGTCAACGTTTTCGTCGAGTTTAATCTTGGAAAGGTGAACGTCGAAGATCTGGCGGCGTTCGTGCAGTTCCGGCAAATCTACATAGATGGAGCGGTCAAAACGACCCGCGCGCATCAGAGCCTTGTCCAGAATGTCTGCACGGTTGGTTGCAGCCATCACGATCACATTGGTATCGGTTCCAAAACCGTCCATTTCGGTAAGGAGTTGGTTAAGGGTATTTTCACGCTCGTCGTTCCCTCCGGTAATGTTTCCTCGGCCTCGGGCACGTCCTATGGCATCGATCTCGTCAATGAAAATAATCGCAGGACTTTTGGCTTTAGCCTGGGCAAAGAGATCCCGTACGCGGGAAGCTCCTACTCCTACAAACATCTCCACAAAATCGGATCCGGAGAGCGAGAAAAACGGCACCTTGGCTTCTCCAGCCACTGCCTTGGCAAGTAGTGTCTTACCGGTTCCCGGAGGCCCTACCAAAAGTACTCCTTTAGGAATTTTTCCCCCAAGACGGGTATACTTATCGGAATTTTTCAAAAAGTCCACAACTTCCTGTACTTCCTCTTTGGCTCCTTCCAGACCGGCCACGTCCTTGAACGTCACCTGTACTTTATCTTTTTCGTCGAAAAGCTTGGCTTTGGATTTCCCTATGGAAAATATCTGTCCGCCCGGGCCTCCGCCTCCACCCATGCGTCGGAAAAGAAAGAAATAAAACAGCCCCAGAACGGCTACCCAGATCAGTACGGAGAATAGAATCTCAGTTATCGGGTTTTTCGCCGTAGTGTAGTCCATGCTGGTTTTAATTGCTGGATTGGCCTGTTTGATTTCCCGGTAGTTTTCTAAAAGAAAGGTCTTGTCTCCGAAGGAGAAAGAGTAGTCCGGCCCGGTGGAAGGGTTAAACGCCGCGAAAGGATCGCTTTGCTTTTTCGCCCCGGCACTGAGTTCGGCTTTGGCTTCCTTGGTTAAAAATACATCGGCTTTGTTTACATCGTTGTATACTAGCACTTCCTGTACTTTCCCTGCCTCGACCAGTTCGTAAAATTTTTCTTCATCTATTTTGGGTCCTTCCGAACTCGAAAACATGGGCTGTAAGAATATAAAGAGTATTACAGCAATAGCTATCGGGAAGAACCAATTAAATCCCTTATTGTTCATGGTGTGATTTTCTAACGGTTTTGGAGATTAGGTACTTAAACTTGTTCCTCTACTATGGTGATTTTTGCATCGCCCCAAAGCTCCTCGATATCGTAGTATTCCCGGGTCTGCTTCTGAAACACGTGGACTACTACCGATACATAATCCATAAGTACCCACAGGGCATTGTCCGTACCCTCTACGTGCCAAGGTCTTTCCTTGAGTTCGTTACGTACTTTCTTCTCAATATTTCCCGAGATGGCATTTACCTGAGTGTTGGAGTTTCCGCTGCAGAGAATAAAGGTTTCCGCAACCGAATTTTCAATGTTGGTAAGATCAAAAATCTTGATGTCTTCGCCCTTGGTATCCTGGATGGCTTCGACTATTTTATCTATTAATAGTTGTTTTTGTGTAAGTTTATTCATTAAAAAAAGGTATAATCTGCAAATTTATTGTTTTTAGTTGGTACTTGGCCCTAATTTAGCGCTTTCAACTCATAAATTTTTCTTAAATGTCCGAGCTTCATTACGTTTCCAGTTGTAACTCTACCAACGATCTGTTGGAGGAATTCATCCCACCGGGCGCCTCCTCCGCCGGGCTTTATACGTTCTGCCAGCTCCAGGGCCGCGGAACCTACGGCAACCACTGGGAAGGGGGCACAGCGCAAAATACGGCTCTTAGCATTGCCGTGGAGAGCAGTCCGTTTCCCTGGTCTGGATTTTTATTCAATTACCGTACCGCCGTACTATTGCGTGACTATTTGGCAAGTGCTGCGGATCTTGAGGTGGCGCTTAAATGGCCCAATGATTTGGTGGCAGGAGGAAAAAAAGTGGGCGGGATACTAATAGAGAAACGGGCATGGCACGGCAGGGGGTACTACATCATAGGCGTGGGTATCAATGTACTTCAGAGGGATTTCTCTTCCCTGCCGCAGGCGAGTTCCCTTAGCATTGAAGCAGGTCGGGAGTTTGATCTCCACGCCTTTACCAAGGACCTCTACCGGGCTGTGGTTGAGGGGCTTTTTTTTCGCCCTTCCGAGCAGGGGATTATGCGCGCGTTCAATCAGGTATTATTCCGAAAAGACCAAATCAGTGTATTTGAAGCGCAAAGCGGGGTCAGACAAAATGGCATCATACGCAGGGCTCTGCCCGATGGTACACTGCTGGTGGAATTGGAAAAAGAAGGCACAAGGCAGATACGCCACAAGGAGTACAAACTGCTTTACTGATTGGCTCGTTTGAAATAAAGCAGGGCCGCCAAAGGGCCAAATACCAGATTGGGGATCCACATGGCCAAAAGCGGTGGGAGTACATTGTTTTGGGATACTACCTTAAGGGCTTCAAAAGAAAACACAAATACAAAGGCCAGAGCGATTCCAATAGCCAGATTGCCCCCGATCCCTCCGCGTTTTTTCTGCGAGGAAAGAGAAAGGGCCAGGATTGTCAGGATTATAATGGAAACCGGCATAGAGGTCCTCAGGTAGAGCTCGTTAAGGAAAAAATTAAGGTTGCTGTTGCCTTTCTGTTTCTCCTGTTTTATTAGCGCCAAAAGCTCGGGCGTAGTCTTGGTCTGGCCCAGGAGCTCATCGGGGAAGAGTTCCTGGGGGGGATGTCCTAGATCCAGGTCCTTTTTTTCTCCGCTGCTTAGTTTTTCCTTGCCGTCTTTTCCTATGTGGCGCTCCAGATAGCCAGTGATGGTGAATTTCTGCTTTTTTTCCTCCCAAAAGATCTCATTGGCCGAGATCTGATGCAGGAGTTTTCGTTTGTTATCAAACTTTTGCAGCACCATGCTGCTTCCGCGCTTTTCCTTGCGGTTGTAGTTATTGATAAAAATATAGGAGGTGGGCGAGAGCTGCGTGGCGATCTCAGTATTGCCTAAGATCTTTTCCCGTGAAGCTTCCCCCATGGTATAGGCCTCGAGCTTGTTTTTCTCCGTATTGGCCCAGGGCAGCAAAAAGTGGTTGGTGGTAAGGGAAAACAGTGCAATCAGTCCCGAGGCAATGAAGTAGGGGCGAGCGAAACGGTGAAAACTGGCGCCGCTGCTGATAATGGCTACGATCTCGGTGTTGTTGGCCATTCGGGAAGTAAAGAATATCACCGAGATAAATACCAGAATGGACATAAAAGTTATTATCAGGTAGATCATCCAAAACGGATAGAAATGAACCAGAAAATATCCTACCGTAAAGCCATTGGATTCAATCCGTGGGGATTTACTCTGCACGTCAATAACCACCACAATGATGGAGAGAAGCAAAAGCATAAAGCCCAGGGTGCCCAGGTATTTTTTTATGATGTATTTATCAATCGTGGTCAGCATCTTCTCTAGAGTCTTTGACGTAAAATGGGAGAGACCGAATCCTTCCACTGGTAGAAATCCCCTGCCAGGATGTGCGCGCGCGCCGTGCGTACCAGATCCAGATAAAAGGCCAGGTTATGAATCGAGGCAATCTGTTTGCCCAGGTATTCCTTCGAGACGAAAAGGTGCCGTACGTAGGCTTTGCTGTACTCGGAATCAACGAAGCTGGTACCGCTGGGATCCAGGGCGGAAAAATCATTCTTCCACTTCTCGTTCTTAAGATTCATCACTCCATTCCAGGTAAAAATCATGCCATTGCGCGCATTGCGGGTGGGCATCACGCAGTCCATCATATCTACACCCAGACCAATGCTCTCAAGAATATTCCAGGGGGTTCCTACCCCCATAAGGTAGCGCGGCTTTTCTTTGGGCAGGATGTCGGTCACCTCATTGGTAATACGGTACATCTCCTCTTCGGGTTCTCCTACGGAAAGTCCTCCGATGGCATTTCCCACGGCATCCTGCTCGGAGATGAACTCCGCGGACTGTCTTCTCAGATCGCTGTAGGTGGATCCCTGAACGATAGGAAACAGGTGCTGTTTGTGCCCATAGCGCTCGGGATGGTTTTTTGTCCAGTCAATGCAGCGCTTCAGCCAGCGGTGGGTCATCTCCATCGACTCACGCGCCTGGGTATAGCCGCAGGGGTAGGGTGTGCATTCGTCGAACGCCATGAAAATGTCGGCACCAATATCCCTTTGGATCTCCATGGATTTCTCCGGAGAAATAAAATGGAGACTTCCGTCGATATGGGATTTAAATTTAACACCCTCCTCGCTCATCTTCCGGCTTGCCGACAGGGAAAAGACCTGATAGCCCCCCGAATCGGTAAGAATGGGAAGATCCCAGTTCATGAAAGGATGCAGCCCCCCGGCGCCACTGATGACTTCCATAGTGGGACGAAGGTAGAGGTGGTAGGTGTTGCCCAGGATAATCTGCGCCTTAATGTCTTCGCGCAGTTCCCTCTGGTGTACCGTCTTTACGGACGCAACGGTCCCGACGGGCATAAAAATGGGCGTCTGGATGGCTCCGTGGTCGGTCTGAATCGTTCCTGCACGCGCCTTGCCAGAGCTCTGACTTTCTATTGTGAAAAATTTTGAATTCATAGTACTATCGGGCAAAGGCAGGAACCTCTCCGTTTTCTTCTGTTTTTTTGTTGATATAGGCCTCTGCCTTGGGATCTTTCTTTTTGATTATTTCCTGGGCTTGGTCCATGATCGATTCCAGTTTGCGGGGGGAAGCAATATAATACTTATAGCTTTCCGCAAAGGTTTTTGCACTGACCTTATGCTCTTTCAGTATATAGCGGGACTGCAGCTCGAGATTGCCTTCGGGGTTGAGGTAGCTCATCTGGTCGTTCAGGGCAAAATCCGCAATGACGGCGGCCATTTTTTCCTCCGAAAGAAGTGCTTTGGGTGCAACCACCGGGGCTGGATCCTTACAGGCCCAGCTACAGGTTAAAAGCAAGAGAAAGAGCAGCGCGCGTATCATAGTCTTCCGATTAGTGATTTCCATTTAAGTGCCAGGATTCCAAATACCGCCTCGCCGATAATTCCTCCATTCATTTTGCTTTCTCCCAGTATGCGGTTGGTGAAAATAATAGGAACTTCCACGATGCGCAGACCTTTTTTCACCGCGCGGTATTTCATCTCCACCTGAAAACCGTAGCCCTTGAGTCCAATGCGCTCCAGTCCTATGGCCTCAAGGGTAGCTCTTTTAAAGCATACAAAGCCGGCCGTGGTATCGTGCACTTTTATTCCCAGTATAAAGCGCACGTACTTGGAGGCAAAGTAGGAAAGCAGCACGCGGCCCATGGGCCAGTTCACTACATTCACGCCCTGGGAGTACCTCGATCCTACCGCCATATCGGCCTCTTGGCAGGCGGCAAAGAGTCGGGGAAGGTCCGCGGGATTATGGGAGAAATCCGCATCCATTTCGAAGATATAATCGTACCCGCGCTCCAGCGCCCATGCAAATCCATGGAGGTAGGCTTTTCCCAGACCGTCCTTTACGGTGCGCACCGTAAGATGCAGAAGGTTCGGGTAGTCTTGCTGAAGGGTCTGTACCACCGCGGCAGTGCCGTCGGGCGAGGAATCGTCCACCACCAGAATTTCAAATCCGTCCTCTAGAGCGAATACAGCATGTATAATCCCTTGGATGTTCTCTATTTCGTTGTAGGTGGGTATGATTACCAGTTTTTTCATATGCGAATGCAAAGATAATCTATTTTTCAAATGGACTTTGGGTATAATAATTTCTTACTTTTGCACAAAATTCTTTCAAGTGCTACGGATAGTGGAAAATACCGATTGGGTTGTGGGGATCATCTTGGGGTCGGTACTGCTTTACATACTGGTGCTACACGTGTTGCAGCGTCAGCCTAATGTACTGAAATTTCTAAACCAGGATTTTCAGGATTCCGGCAATATTTTTCCGTCCTTTCTCTTGGTCTCTACTGTATTTATTGTGCTTTTAAGCACCCTTACCTACAACTTTGTTCCCTCGGTGCCGCGCTGGGTCTCCCAAGTAGGGGTAGCAGGATTCGAGCCTACCCGTTTTGGATACACCTTACTGGTAGTTTCTGTTTTTTACTTTGTAAAGTTCTTTCTGACTTTCTTTTTCTTCTCCAGTGTTGATATCCTCAAAGGCTGGGGAAAGATGTATTTCCTCTGCCTGAAATACTATTTTGTACTTGGCCTGGTGCTGATTGTGCTGCTGTTTTTTGTTTTCTTTACCTCGGTGGATCATTTCCTGCTTCTACAGCTGTTTTTTTATGGCGCGGGACTGAGCCTTTTCTTTAAAGTTATCTACTTTCTACTGCATCCGGGTAGGATTCTGCCACAGGAGTGGTATTATAAAATTTTGTATATTTGCACGCTGCAATTTGTACCCTATATCGTTCTAGGAAAGTTGCTGTTTATATAAATGCTACTGATGATGAAAATTAAGTCGATACTAGTTTCTCAGCCCGCTCCCAGTGAATCGTCTCCGTATTTGGAGATTGCTAAAAAAGAAAAGATTCGGATTGATTTTCGCCCGTTTATTCATGTGGAAGGCGTCGAAGCAAAGGAGTTAAGAGCGCAGAAAATTGATTTGAACCAATTCACGGGTATTATTTTTACCAGTAAAAATGCTATAGATCATTTTTTCCGTTTGGCCGAAGAGATGCGTTACAGCGTACCGGATACCATGCGCTACATCTGCCAAAGCGAGGCAGTAGCCAACTACCTTCAAAAGCACATTGTGTACCGAAAGCGTAAAATCAGTTTTGGTGAAAAGAACTTTTCCGATCTGGCGCCGCTGTTTAAAAAATACCCCAACGAAAAGTACCTTCTGCCTTCCTCCGACGTGCTCAATGCCGATGTACCTTCCACGCTGGAGAAAGCCGGAGTAGAATATTCGCGCGCTATTATGTACCGCACCGTGTGTTCGGACCTCTCGGATATCGAAATCGCCGCATACGACATGCTGGTATTCTTTTCTCCGCAGGGGATTAAATCACTGCATGAGAACTTCAAGGACTTTACGCAGGGAGATACCAAGATTGCGGTATTTGGAACCACTACGCTAAATGCTGCGGAAGAATCGGGACTGAAGGTAGATGTCATGGCACCTACCAAGGAGACGCCCTCGATGACCATGGCTATAGAGAAGTTTATACGCAACGGAAAATAGATTGTTGTACACAACGAAGATAACAGCCGTCTATACCTTAAGGTTTAGATGGCTTTTTAATTAAATTATGAAACCACCTGTAGCCAAAAAAATTCCCCATAAAGTCTATGCGCCGTTCGAAGAGCGCGAAGATCCCTACTACTGGATGAATCAGCGGCAGGACCCTGAGGTGCTCGCGCACCTAGAGGCAGAGAACCGCTACGCGCAGAGCGTTCTCTGCCCGACCAAGCAGCTGCAAAGCGAACTCTTTGAAGAAATGAAGGCCCGTTACAGGAAAGACGACGATTCTCTTCCCTATTTTTTTAATGGGTACTGGTATATAGTGCGCTACGAAAAGGGAAAGGAATACCCGGTTTTTCTGCGCAAGAAAGAAACCCTTAGTGCCCGGGAGGAGCTCTTGCTGGATGCCAACGCGCTTGCCCAGGGGCATTCCTATCTGGATGTAGGCAGCATTGCAGTAAGTGAGGACAACCGGCTCTTGAGCTACAGTTTTGATACAGTAGGAATGCGCAACTTCACTGTGCATTTTCGCGACCTGGAAACGGGCCAAAATCTGGAGGATACCCTGGAAGACACCAGCGGAAAGGTGGTGTGGGCCGGGGACGGAAAACACGTCTTTTATGTAACCAAAGACAGTGCGCTTCGGGCCTACAGGGTGCTAAGGCATACTCTGGGCACTGCAAAGGAGCAGGATACTGTGGTTTTTGAGGAACCGGACGAGACCTTTGATGTGCACGTCTACAAAAGCAAATCGCAGAAGTATATTTTTATTTCCTCTTCTTCCTCGGTAAGCGACGAGCACCATTTCCTCCCCTCCAGTGATGTGCACAGCCCCTGGCGCGTGCTTCAGCCAAGGACCAGGGATCTGGAGTATGCCGTGGAACATTTCGGGGACGAATTCTTTATCATCACTAATGCCCAGGGTGCCACGAATTTCAAATTGGTTAAAACCCCTGTGGAGACTCCGGGAATAGAGCATTGGCAGGAGGTGGTGCCCCACCAAGAGGAGGTACTGCTGGAGGGCTTTGAACTCTTCGATCAGTATTTGGTGCTGGAACAGCGCATTAAAGGACTTTTGGAAATTAAAATTATCGAGTTTTCCACCGGCGACTCGCATGTGATTGAATTTAGTGATCCCTGTTATACGGCGTACATAGGGGTGAATATGGAGTTTTCCACCACCAAGCTGCGCTACGGCTATACCTCCCTAACGAAGCCCAGCAGTGTGTACGAATACGACATGAAGACCCGCAGTACAATGCTTCTCAAAAGGCAGGAAGTACTTGGGGATTTTACTCCCGACGACTATACCAGTGAGCGGCTTTGGGCCACGGCCCGGGACGGAAAAGAGGTGGCCATTTCCCTGGTGTACCGTAATTCCACCCCAAAAAGCAGCGAAACTCCCCTTCTTCTGTACGGGTATGGAAGCTACGGCCATACGGTGGATGCTTCTTTTTCCAGCGTGCGTCTTTCGCTTTTGGACCGGGGATTTGTTTTTGCCATCGCCCATGTGCGCGGGGGCGAGTACCTGGGAAGGGACTGGTACGAAGAGGGAAAGCTGCTGAAAAAGAAAAACACCTTTTATGATTTTATCGACTGCGCACACCATCTGATACAGGAGGGCAGAACCAGTGCAGCGCACGTCTACGCTATGGGCGGAAGTGCCGGAGGTCTGCTGGTGGGGGCGGTTGCCAATATGGAGCCGCAGCTCTTCCGCGGAATTGTGGCGCAGGTTCCCTTTGTGGATGTGCTCACCACGATGCTCGATGAAACGATACCTTTAACTACGGGCGAATACGATGAGTGGGGGGATCCCCGCAAGAAAAAGTATTATGAATACATACGCTCCTATTCTCCGTACGATAATGTGGTCCCACAGGCCTATCCCAGCATATTGGTGAGCACCGGTTTCCACGATTCGCAGGTACAGTATTTTGAGCCTGCCAAATGGGTCGCCAAGTTGCGGGAGTATTCGACCAGCGGCAATCCTATACTACTGGTCACCGATATGGAATCGGGCCATGGAGGAAAGAGCGGGCGTTTTGAATCCCTGCACGAGGAAGCCCTTGAATATGCATTTTTATTAAATTTAGAACACAACCCATGACAGAAGCGCAGCTTTGGAAGGAAGTGGAAAAGTTCTTTGAAGAGCACTTCCAGACCGAACCCCACGTACCTATTGAAACCGTACTTTTTCTTATCGGAGTACAGGAACTGGGCAGTGGCAAGCAAAAATATACCAAGGACGATAAACTGAATCTGATACACATCGCCGTGTGCCGTTTGCTCCAGCCCTTTGGATTCTATGAATTCTCGCACTACGACGACCAGGGCTATCCCCATTTCACCGAGAAGGAACCCATGCCGGAACTAAAGCCCAACGAACAGACCCTTCTTATGAAAAAGGCAGTCATTCAGTACTTTATCGATGAAGAGCTCTTTTCTCAAGACGTACTCCAGGCCCTGGAGTAAGTATTAAAAAAAAGTTAAAATTGCGGTATAGCTCAAAAAATGCACAACAAAAAGGTGCATTTTTTGCTTTTATATTGTTAAATGCATTAATTTTAACAATTGAAATGAAAATTATAACATGAATCAAAGGTTTATTCCTATCATTTCGTTTTTAATGTCGGTGTCGGTAATCGTCTTTGTCACGCTGCAGATCAAGTGGCTCAAGGAATACTACGGCGCCCTGGACCAGGATTTTTCCAACAAGGTAGAGACTGCATTAGAGAAAGCCGTGGGGGAGATTTCTGAGCTGGAGATTGACCGTTATCTTAATGAGACCTATAAGGATTTTGGAAGGACGGTAATTGCCAACAGCCAGCAGCCCAGCTCTACGATCATCCAGCAGACCGAGGATTCCGCTTCGAGAAGAACCATCACCTACCAGCAGAACATCATCGAGCGGGAGAATTTGCCGATCGATAATTCCGGAGACAGTCTGAACCGGATCAAGATGTGGACCGATGAGGTGCTGGTACGCATAAAGAAAGACACTACCCAGCCCGAACCGCTTACCGCGGCACTGAACTCCTCGATCACCTCCGGAGAGTATAACCTTAAGGAATTCACGCGGATCGTGGGCAATAATCGCCCGATTGAAAACCGGGTAGACCATAAAACACTGGATTCTGTGGTTTCCAGGGAGCTAAAGAAGCAGGGGATAAGCAGTGATTTTGGCTACGGGATCTACGACCGAAACAACCGCCTGACCTCCATTACCGATAAGGATTATAAACTTTCGGAACAAAGCTCCACCTATAAGAAAGTACTATTCCGGGATGCCGAGGATAAAACCCTCTATACGCTTGCTCTGGTTTTCCCAAGGAAAAACTTTTCCCTTATAAAGAATAATCTTCCGATGCTGCTCGGTACGTTTTTATCGCTTTTGACCATTTTGGGTATTTATATTACCTCCATTAACTATATGATGCGCCAGAAAAAGATCGCCGACGTAAAGACCGACTTTATAAACAATATGTCGCATGAGTTTAAAACGCCTTTGGCCACCATATCGGTTGCCACGGATTCCCTGGCAAACGATAAGATAGCTACCAATCCCGAGAAGGTGAAATACTACTCGCAGCTTATCAAGCAGGAAAACCTGCGCATGAAAAAGCAGGTGGAAAACGTGCTGAACATGTCCAAACTCGAGCGTAATGAAGTGCAGCTGTTTTTACGGGAAACGAACATGCGCGAACTCATCATGGAGATAACCAAATCCTTCCAACTGATTGTGGGGGAAAGAAACGGCCAGTTAATTAAGGAATTCACAGCCGAGAAATACCACCTGAAGGTGGATGAGTTCCATATTTCCAATATGCTGGTTAACCTATTGGACAACGCTAATAAATACTCACCCGATACGCCGGAGATAAAGGTGCGTACCAGTAACGAGGGCAACTGGTATGTCGTTGAGATTTCCGATAAGGGTATGGGACTGGAAAACCTTAACAAGAACAAGATATTCGAGAAATTCTTCCGGGAGGAAACCGGCAACATCCACAATGTCAAGGGGCAGGGACTGGGTCTCTCCTACGTGAAGAAAATTGTAGAACTGCACAAAGGGCAAATCAGTGTAGATTCTGTAAAAGGTAAGGGCTCTACCTTTACCATAAAGCTGCCCTTATCGTAACACCTAATAATTAAAAAACACCACATATGAGCAACAGAATATTACTAGTAGAGGACGATCAGAGTTTCGGAGCGGTACTGAAAGACTATCTGACCATTAACAATTTCGAAGTAACCCTGGCCACCGATGGGGAACAGGGACTGAAGGAATTTACTGAGAACGAATTCGACATCTGTATTTTCGATGTCATGATGCCCAAGAAAGACGGATTTTCCCTGGCGGAGGATGTGAAGAAAATTGACAAGAATACACCAATTATTTTCTTAACGGCCCGCAATATGCGCGAGGACATCTTAAAGGGCTACCAGATCGGTGCAGACGATTACATCACCAAGCCTTTTGATACGGAACTGCTATTGTACAAGATCAAAGCTATTTTGCAGCGAAGCACGAGCCTGGAGAGCGAGGAACAGGAGCAATTTAAGATCAGCAACATTTATTTCGATTCCATGCTGCGGCAGCTTAAAGTGGGAGAGACCGAGTACAAGCTTTCGCCTAAGGAGAATGAACTGCTTAAGCTTCTGTGCATTCACCGCAATGATTTTATGCCGCGGGATTTGGCACTGCGCAAGATCTGGAAGAAAGAGAATTACTTTACCGCCCGCAGTATGGACGTATACATTGCAAAGCTGCGCAAACTTCTAAAAGAAGACGACGGACTGGAAATTATCAATGTCCATGGCGAGGGCTTTAGACTCCTTGTGAAGAATTAATCGGGAATTTTTCCCACAATAATCCATCCCTGAACGTTCAGCTTTCAGGGATTTTTGTTGTTCTCCAGCGCCTAGACCAAGCTGTTTTTATCGCTGTAGTTCAGCTTGAAGAAAATGGCCGTCATGATGGAAAACGCCAAGAGGGAGCTTCCCCCATAGCTGAAGTAGGGCAGGGGAATACCTACTGTGGGAAACAGTCCCATCACCATACCGATATTGATTCCGAAGTGGATCAGCAGTATGGATGCAAAACAATAGCCGAAGATACGTCCGAAGGAGGTTTTAAGATTCTCGGAGAGAAAGTAAATCCGGGCAATATAAAAAGCGTAGAGTAGTACCAAAACACTGCTCCCTAAAAAACCCCATTCCTCCCCCACGGTACAGAAAATGTAGTCGGTTTCCTGCTCTGGTACAAATTTACCTTGGGTGACCGATCCCTGCTGGTAGCCTTTTCCGGTCAGTCCTCCCGAACCGATTGCGGTCTTGGAATACAAAAGGTTGTAGCCCGATGTATCCCGAAAGGCTTTTTCCCCTTTATAGAGCACTTCGATACGCTCCCTTTGGTGTTTGGGCAGTTTTTCCAGTACCACGGGCGTGGCAAAGGCCAGTGCAATCAAGCTTCCCAGAGCCAGTATGGTAAGACCTATACTTACAATATTCCAGTGAATATGGCGCCGGTTGAGAAGCCATACGATCAGCGCAATGAGCAAAATGCCCAGGGCCACGTACTGGGCAGGTACGGCGATGGCGGTTAAGAATACGGCCGCCACAATACCGATCACCCCAAAAAACCAGCCGCTTAATCCCTCGCGGTACAGCGCGATGAAAAAAGCGCCGAAGACCAGTAAAGACCCCACATCGGGAATGGCAAGCACTACTATTGCCGGAATTAAGACGATAATAAGTGCCCCCCGTAAGGATCTTTTGTCCTTTATATTAAAATCCGGTCCGGATACGTAGTTTGCAAGCATCAGGGCCGTGCCTATTTTGGCAAATTCTACCGGTTGCATGGTAATGCTGCCGAATTTATACCAGTTCTTCTGTCCGAGAATCTCCGTACCGAAGGGGAAGAGTCCTATCAGCAGAAGCACCCCGAGGATATAGAAAATACTGGAGAGATTCTCAAAGAAATTCGAGCGGCTGAGAAAGATTCCTATGCCTACCACCAGGGAGATGCCAAAGAATACCATCTGCTTGATTCCCAGCGAGGGATCCACACTGTAGATATTGGCAATAGCAAACAGGCATATCACAAAGTAAAGTCCGATTCCCGTGCGGTCAAGTCCTTGGGTCCATTTCATAGCTCGAGCTTAGGGTGTTTTTCTTTTCTTTAGCAGTAGCTGCAGGGAATCCTGCGTGCGCTGCAGCTGGTTTCGTTTAGGCCCACGGGGTACCATACGCAGCGAATCCTTTACCGCTTCCAGCCGTAGCGAATCCTGGTTAATGGGATGGTCTTTCCCTTTCCGTTTTAAATCCTCGATCCACTGTCTTCGGTATTCAGGCATGAAGCTGGCGTTAATCATCCGGTCGTAGAGATGCGGCCGCTTGATGGTCCCGGTAAGGTATTTTTCAGCAATGATGGTACTGGCAGGACCTGCCCAGGTGGCGCCAAATCCCGCATGCTCCATCAAGGCCACTACAACGATTTTGGGGTTCTCTTTAGGGGCAATCATTACATAAACGGAATTGTCCTTGCCCTGGGGAACCTGCGCCGTTCCGGTTTTTGCAAGCTGCGTGAAATCCTTGGACTGAAGCCCCCGGCCGGTTCCGTTGAGCACTACCTGTTCCATTCCTTTGAGTATGGGGATATAGTGCTTAGGATCCACCAGGGTTTTGTGTTTTTTCCTAAACCGAGGATCCGGATTGGGCTTTCCGTCGATGGACTTAACAATATGTGGGGTATAGTACCAGCCCTTATTGGCAATGGCGGCCACACCGTTGGCCAGCTGAAGCGGCGTGAGCATCACATCGCCCTGACCCATTCCGTTGAAAACGGCCCCGGTGGCCAGGGGATCCCATTGCTTGGGATTTTTCTTACTGCCGCTGGCTTTGTAAATGGAAGCCATGCGTCTTTCGTAGAATTCGCCGCTTGGAATCCGGCCTTTCACTCCCGTGGCCAAATCGTTGTTCAGATACTTTCCAAAGCCAAAGCTCTCCATAATGCGCTTCCACTCATCAATTCCTTTGGAGGGATTTCCGGGGTACTTATTGATAATAGCCAGGTAGGCGTAGGAGAAATGGCAGTTGGAGGACACCTGAATGGCCGGGATTAACGGGTCGGCACCCCCGTGCCCTTTGATGCGCAGGCCTCGGTAGTTGAACCCACCGCCGCAGGGAAATATGGTGTTCTCGTCCATTACCCCCATCTGCATGGCGGCCAGTGCCGTGAACATTTTAAATGTGGATCCCGGCATATGGGCCGATTGGGTGGAGCGGTCAAAGAAAGGCATATTAAATTCATCGCTCAAAAGGCTGTTAATCTGCTTGGATTTCTCAGGTCCTGTGAATAGATTCGGATCGATGTCTGGCCCGGTGGCAAGCACCAGTATTTCTCCTGTGGTGGGATCCAGCGCTACGATGGCGCCCCGCTTGTTTACGAGCATTTCCTGAGCAATGCGCTGCAAGTCGTAGTCAATGGTTAGGGTAAGGTCGCTTCCGGTCACCACATCTTTGTCAAGCTCTCCGTTCTTATAGGGACCGATACTTCGGAGTTTGATGTCTTTCTGAATATACTGTACTCCTTTCGTTCCGCGCAGTACTTTTTCATACGCTTTCTCTATTCCGGATTTTCCGATCAAATCCCCCGGAAGGTAGTAGAGGGAATCTTTCTTGATGTCGTTGCTGTTTACCTCATTGGTGTAACCCAGCAGGTTCCCGGAGGTCTCTACCTCGTACTTGCGCTCGGGTCTTTGCAGGATACTGAACGCCGGATATTTAAAGATGATCTCCTGAATGCGCGCTATGTCTTCGCGGTCCAGGTTTTTTAAAAACGTCATGGGCGTTACCCGGGAATAGTACTTTTCCTTTTTTAATTGCGCGATGCGGTTTTCAAAATCGCTTTTACTTATCTGCAGTAAATTACAGAATCCAAGCGTGTCAAAATCCGGTTTAAGGAGGGCTTGGGTGAAGGTAATCTCGTAGGCCGGCTGATTTCCTACCAAGATTTTACCGTTACGGTCGAAGATGATTCCGCGCTGGGGAATTATATATTCGGTCTTTATGGACGTGTTTGCCGCATTGAGCGCGTACCGGTCGGTGAAAAGCTGTAAATAGGCCAGCCTTGCAATGAAGATAACTGCAAGAAAGAAAAGAGTAAAAGTGATTTTAAAGTACTGCGATTTCACACCTTTTGTTTAACCCGGAATGCCAGAGCAAAGATTAGAATAAAAATAAATGAGATGAAGCTTGTGGCTAAAATATTCAAAAATATCTCTAAAATACGGCTGAATTTGAAAAATTCAAAACTCTGCACAAAAAACTGGTGTATAAAGATGCTGGCAAAGAGGAAGAACAGGAACTGGTTCCATTGCAGGGACTGAAACGAGAAAAAGTCGGTGGAGGTCTCCGTGGAGGTCCGGAAAATAAGGGTCCGGAAATACGCAACAAAGGTGGTGGCCAGGGCATTGATTCCCCAGGTTCCAAGGAAAGCATCTATAAGCAGACCCAAAAGAAAGCTCTGAAAAAGGAAAAGGTACTTGTTTCTAAAAAACGGATAAAAAAGTACAAAGGCCGGATAAAGCACAGGGGTATAACGGTCAAGCAGCACCATGCGGTTGAGTACAAAGATCTGAAGCGCTACCAAAAGCGCAATCCAAAACACATCACTTAATATACTTCTGCTAATCATCTTTATCCATTGCTGCCTTTAAAGAATCCTGTATCATACTAATCTCTTTCTTTTGAAGGTGTTTTACTATATAGACTTTCTTAAGGTTCCCCATTTGCTCACTCAGCTCCACGCTTATATCCCAAAAGCCGGTCTTGGTATCTACATGGTAGCCTGCTACTCTACCTACCATTACCCCTTCCGGAAAGATGGCCGACTTACCGTCGGTAACCACTGTGTCGCCCACTTTAAGAGGCACGTATTTGGGCACATCGGAGAGATGCATCAGCCTTGAATCTTCTCCTTTCCAGGTTAGGGTACCGAAGTAGCCTGAATTCTTCAGGGCCGCATTGATCCGTATTTTGTTTGTACTTAAGATAGACTGCGCCAGAGAATACTGCCCCGTGGTATTGATTACAATTCCTGCGATTCCTCTCGGGCCAATCACCCCCATTTGGGGCTGTACCCCATGGCGCTCTCCCCGGTTTATGGTGAAATAATTATCGCTGCGGTTTATGCTGTTGTGTATAATTTCCCCGTCCAGCACCGTATAGATCTGCTGGTTGCTGGCTACATCGTCAACGCGCGTGATTTTTGCCACCGAATCGCTCGAAGTTCCATAGAGTTTCTGCATGAGGTCCTTGTTCTGGGCCACAAGCTCTTCATTGATCTGCTTTAACCGCAAATAGGACGTCCCCTCATCGATATACCCGGAGATTGTGGAATTCACAGCAGCCGTTCTTCCCGCAATCCAGCTTCTTTGCATGGAATTACGGGTGAAAATAAGGATAAGAGCGATTATTTGCAGGAAAAGAAAAAAGACAAACAGTCCATTTCGTGAAAACAAACGCAGCAAAAAGCCCATTCAGGAAAAATTAGTTATGAATTAACGGATCAGGAAATTAAATTTATCCATGTTTTTTAGGGCAATACCTGTTCCTCTTACTACGGCTCTAAGCGGATCTTCGGCTACAAATACCGGAAGGCCCGTTTTGCGGTGCAGTCTGTCGGCAAGGCCTCTAAGAAGCGCGCCACCTCCTGCGAGATAAATACCGGTTTTGTAGATGTCGGCTGCAAGTTCCGGAGGGGTTAGGGAAAGGGTTTCCATAACCGCATCCTCAATACGGATAATGGACTTGTCCAGGGCGCGGGCGATTTCTTTATATCCAACCATAATCTCCTTAGGCTTACCGGTTATAAGGTCACGTCCCTGAACCGGGATGTCTTCGATGTCAACATCCAATTCTTCCACGGCAGAACCTACCTCAATTTTCACTCTCTCTGCGGTGCGCTCTCCGATGTATAGGTTGTGGTGGGTGCGAAGGTAGTAGGCAATGTCGCTTGTGAACACATCTCCTGCGATCTTAACCGACTTATCACACACAATACCTCCAAGGGCTACAACGGCAATCTCTGTTGTTCCACCGCCTATGTCGATGATCATGTTCCCTTCCGGTTTCTGCACGTCAATACCCACCCCGATAGCGGCCGCCATTGGTTCGTAGATAAGACGTACTTCCTTTGCATTCACCTTCTGAGCGGAATCCCGTACGGCTCTTTTTTCCACCTCCGTGATGCCGGAGGGAATACAGATTACAATCTTTAATGCCGGTTGGATAAGCTTGCCTTTGATTCCCGGAATTTGCTTGATGAATTCTTTGATCATATGCTCGGAAGCATGGAAATCTGCAATAACCCCGTCTTTAAGTGGGCGGATGGTACGAATATCTTCATGGGTTTTACCCTGCATATGTTTGGCTTGTTCCCCCACGGCAATGGGTTTGCCGGACTGTCTCTCAATGGCTACAATCGACGGCTGGTCGATTACAATTTTATTGTTGTGAATGATCAGCGTATTGGCTGTTCCCAAGTCGATCGCAATCTCTTGCGTAAACATATCAAATAATCCCATTTTTTCTTCTAAACTATTAAGTGTACAAAGATATACATTTAGACGCATTCTAAAAGAGGGCCTCCCCTTTATTTGGTTAAAGTTTTATTAAAATTTGGAAGGTAAAATACCTTAAAATCAGGCGCTAATTTTCGTGGAATTGCCCCATAAACAGCTACTGCGATTTATTTTAAAAAGCGTAAATTTGCGATCGTTTATTATGCCACAAAATTCGAACATACATCAGACTTCCAATTTTGCTGTACTAAGCGTCAGCTTTGAGAAAGCGGATGCCGAGACACGCGGGAAATTTGCCTTTTTTGATGAACATGTCAAGTCGTTTGTGAACCGCGTCCACAGTGAGAATCTGGGGGATGCATTTGTTGTTTCGACTTGCAACCGCACAGAAATCTATACCACGACTCCCAACTACCTGCTCATAGCCGAGCAGTACTGCAAAGCCGTGGACGTAGACCTGATGGATTTTATGAAGTATGCGGAGATTCTCAAGCGCGAAGAAGCGCTCACGCATCTATTTAGGGTTGCTGCAGGACTGGAAAGCCAGATTCTGGGCGATTTTGAAATTATAGGGCAGATCAAAAATGCCTACAACCGTTTTAAGAAAGAAAAATCCAAATCCAACCCGTATTTAGAACGGGCAATCAATTCCGCGATCCAGATTTCAAAACGCATCAAGAACGAGACGGGTATTTCCAATGGAGCCGCCTCGGTTTCGTATGCGGCGGTGCACTATATCTTAAATGCGGAGCGGCAGCTTTCCGACAAAAACATTCTGCTTCTGGGCGTGGGGGAAATAGGTCAGAATACGGTGGAAAACCTGGTAAAGCATATCTACCAGCCGAAGGTCAAAATTGCAAACCGTACTACGGAGCTTGCCGAAAAAATCGGTAGCAAGTACAATATACCCCATATTGAGTTTGAGCATTTTACCGCAGAACTCAAGCAGACCGATATCCTGATTGTAGCCACGGGCGCGTCACGGCCCATCGTGCGAAAGGAACATTTCCAAGGCGTTGACCAAATGCTGGTAATTGACCTTTCCATCCCAAACAATGTGGACCCACAGGTCTCGGAGCTTCCCGGGATTGAACTGGTGGATGTGGACGTACTCTCCAATCATATCCAGGAAACGATGGAACAGCGGAAAAAGGAAGTGCCTAAGGCCGAGATGATTATAAAAGACATGACACAGGAGTTTTTGGACTGGGAGAAAAAACGAAAAATGGCGCCCAATATCCACCATTTCAAAGCAATCCTGAAGAATATGGAGCGCAATGAAATGCACAATATTCATAAGAAGCACCGGTATGTGGGGATTGACGATATGGAACTCTCCGACAAGCTGATACAGAAGATAACCAATCGCTTTGCCAAATACATTATAGAGCATCCCTGGAAAGCGGACGAGCTTACCCAGCTCATGCATGAGATTTTAGTGGAACAACCTAATAAAGAATTCAATGAAAAGCATTAAGATTGGAACACGTAATTCCCCTTTGGCATTGTGGCAGGCAAGGGAGGTGGCAAGGCACCTTCAGAACCTCAATTACACTACCGATATTACCCCAATTGTCTCGACCGGTGATAAGAATCTCACCGAGCCGCTCTACGCAATGGGCATCACCGGGGTATTCACGCGTGATCTTGATGCTGCGCTTCTTTCCGGAGAGATTGACGTAGCGGTACATTCCCTGAAGGATATACCCACCCTTCTTCCGGAGGGACTTGAGATAATCGCCTATTTAGAGCGTGATTTTCCGCAGGACGTTCTGGTGCGCTCCTCCGCGGCTAAAGATAAGAAACTCAGTGAGCTACTGATCGCTACGAGTTCCTTAAGAAGACGCGCCTTTTGGAAAAACCATTTCCCTCATGCCGAGTTTGTGGACATTCGCGGCAATGTGCAAACCCGGCTGGACAAGCTGGAATCCGGGGTGGCCGATGCCACCATGTTTTCCAAGGCAGGTCTTGAGAGGCTTGAGTTGCCGGTAGCATACGAAGAGATTCCCCAATTACTATGCGCTCCTTCCCAAGGGGTGGTAGCGGTAACGGGACGTACGGACAATCAGGAAATAAACACCATTTTACGCGATATCAACGATTTTAAGACGCAGATTTGCGTCGAGATAGAACGGGACTTTCTAAGGACTCTAGAGGGCGGATGTACGGCCCCCATAGGAGCGTATGCAGAGCTCGTGGGCTCCGATATTCGTTTCCAGGGACGTATCTGTTCCCTGGATGGGGCAGACCTTCTGGAAATGGAAGAAGTCTTTGCCTACGATAAAATGAAAGACCACGGCGTGGAGCTGGCCGAAAAAATGCTGGAGAATGGGGGTCGTGCGCTGATGCAACAGATAAAGGGACAAACCGGTTAGAATTTCCAGATGCTATGGATACTGCAGGACTTCCCAATCTTCTCTTTACGAAGAGAAGCATTGACAAAAAAATAATATCGCGTTACTTGGATACTCTGTCCACCTATGATTTTGTAGATGTAATCAAGATAAAACAGGATCCGGTGCAAGCGTTTCCATTGCACGATTATTCCCTTATTTTTACGAGTGTAAACGGAGTAGAGGCTTTCTTTGCAAATGGATTTAAGCCCAATGAGCGTTTTACGGACCGCAACTACAACCGGATCTACTGCGTGGGCCAGAAAACAAAGAATGCCCTGAGAAAATTTGGGTACGGAACCTACAAGACTATGCGCAATGCCCAGCAGCTCCGCGAGTTTATAACAGTGGAGTCTCCCTCGGAGCGTTTCCTGCATTTCTGTGGCAATATTTCCCTGGACGTTTTAACTGCAGGACATGTTTTGCAGAATATTTACTATAAGAAAATAGTGGTGTACCACACCGAACTTCTTTATCCCCACTATACTTCCGGATTTGATGCCGTGGTTTTTTTCTCTCCCAGTGGCGCTCGAAGTTTTCTTAAAAACAACAGCGTTTCTTCCAAACGGGTCTATGCCATTGGTGAGACCACAGGTAAAGAACTTTTGCGCCTGGGAATTTCCAACGGCATTTGGAGCCCAGAGAACAGTACCGAAGATCTGCTCGGGATTATCGCTAAGGACCTTGAAGCTAACCCTATTAAAAGATTATGATTAAGAACGATTTATACCTAAGAGCCCTACGGGGTGAGACTGTGGAAAGACCACCGGTCTGGATGATGCGACAGGCCGGAAGATACCTTCCGGAATTCATTGCACTGCGCGAAAAGTACGACTTTTTTACGCGTTGCCAGACTCCGGAACTGGCCTCGGAGATCACGGTACAGCCTTTGAGACGTTTCCCATTGGATGCGGCAATTCTGTTTTCCGACATTTTAGTAGTTCCGCAGGCGATGGGCATTGATTTCAAAATGAAGGAGTCGGTGGGTCCTTGGCTGGATACGCCCATTCGTACAGTCGGGCAGGTTGAAGCAATTGAAGTTCCGGACGTAAACCACGCATTGGGATACGTGTTTGAGGCTATTTCCATGACGCTTGATAAGCTGGATTCTTCGGTTCCCCTTATTGGATTTGCAGGCTCTCCGTGGACGATTCTCTGCTACTGCGTGGAGGGAAGAGGAAGCAAAAGCTTTGATATTGCAAAGTCGTTCTGCTTCACCCAGCCCGAGGCGGCACATCTGCTTCTGCAGAAAATTACGGACACTACCATTGCCTACCTTAAAAGAAAGGTGGAGAGCGGCGTTTCGGCTGTTCAGATCTTCGATTCGTGGGGAGGAATGCTTTCCCCGGAAGACTACCAGGAGTTTTCCTGGCCTTATATTGAACAGATTGTTAATGCGTTAAGCCCTTTTGCTCCGGCCGTTGTCTTTGGTAAGGGCTGCTGGTTTGCTTTGGAGGAAATGAGTAAATCCAAGGCGGCTGCCTTAGGCGTGGACTGGACAATAAAACCGGAACTGGCCAGAAGCCTGGTAGGAGACCAAATGGTGCTGCAAGGTAATTTTGATCCTGCCCGTCTGCATTCTTCCCCAGAGGTAATTCGCAAAATGGTGCACCAAATGATCAACCGGTTCGGAAAAGAACGGTATATAGCAAATTTAGGCCATGGCATTCTGCCTAATATTCCGGTGGAAAATGCAGAAGCATTCATTCGCGCGGTAGTAGAGTGGACCCCCGAAAATTAAGACCTTATTTTTTTTAGTATATGGCAGCGCCCGCTTAAGGTGCTGCCATTTATGTTTTTAGGGTAGGGAAAAATACCCAATGACGGGAAAATGATCGGAGATTCCAATGCTTCTGTCCACTTGGTAGCTACGGGGTGTAATACTCTGTGAGGTCAGCAGATAATCGATGCGTATCGGGAACTTGTAGTCGTGAAAACTGGTGGAAAGCCCCCTTCCGACCTGTACAAAGGGATCGACCAGAGACTGCGATAAGTGGTAGTATTCGTAGGAATTTGGCACGGCGTTAAAGTCGCCACCCAGAAGTACCGGATAGGGGGAGGATTCAATAGCATTTTGAATCATAGCTACCTGCTCCTGGTGGCTTCTAAATACAGGCAGCATCCGAGCAATAAGCCGCTTGGCCTTTATCTTATTGGTGTCCACATCTCGGGTGGGTCGTACCATGGTCTTTTTCAGTTGGAAAGGTTCCAGGTAAATATTGATCAGACGGATCTTGGTTCCTTTTACCGAGATATCCGCCGATACAGCGTAAGAATTAGAGCCGTCGGTAATCAGGGAGCGTATGTTTTCCAGGGGGTATTTGCTTCGGATTGCAAGGACCTCGTGCTGGTGCTGGTATAATTTTTCTTCGTCCAATCGGGTCTCTTGTAAGAATACGATGTCCGCATTCTGCGCCGCCAGGTAGTTCTCCAAGTTTTCGCCCGTAGAATCCTCTGCATAGGCACCGTTCTTGGCATTGTAGGTGAGTACCTTCAGTTGCGATTCCACCTGGTCGGAAGTACTGTTCCAGTTGACAATTCTTTGAATAGGGTTAATTAGAAGTACTGTGGATAGAGCAAAAACCACTGTGCGCTTTCTAAGCATTAGCACCCATAAAAGCGTAAGAAAAATGTGAAGCAGCAGCAGTACCGGAAAAGCAAGGGACAACAGGTTAAGCAGTGCCCAAGTGGAGGGTGCTATATAGGCATTAAGCACGGTGGCCCCAGCTAGCAGAAGGACCCCCAAATGTACAAGCAAGAGCACAGTGCGTACTAATGCCATCTTTGAATATGCTTTTTGCGGAAATACAGGGCCATAAGAAATCCTACTACTGCACCACCGATATGGGCAAAGTGCGCGATTCCTCCCATACTGTCGCTAATTCCTAAATAAAGCGATACAACGATGATAATGGGAAATAGGTACTTGGCTTTGATCGGAAACGGAATGAAAAGAAACACCAATTTGGCGTCGGGAAACATGGTGGAGAATGCGGCAACCACACCAAAAATGGCTCCAGATGCGCCCAGCATTTTGCTGTTTAGCATTTGTCCCAGCAGCAGAGCGTCGGGATTTTTAAACACACTTAGATCTCCAGTATAGGTCTGACTGGACTTTCTAAAGACCTCGGCCACATCGATTCCCTGTTGGTCCAAAGCGGAAATTATCTGATTGACCTCGTAGACGTTCCACACATTAAATAAAAGAAATGCGCCCAGCCCGCTAACAAAATATAGCAGTAAGAACTTTTTTGCACCCAGGACCTGTTCTAGTACGGGGCCAAAGCTCCAAAGCGTAAACATATTAAAGAGAATATGCGTAAGGCCCATGCCCTGACCCATTGGAGCGTGCATAAACATGTGGGTCAGTATTTGCCAGCTTCTGAAGTTGGGGGAGAAGGGATAGTATGCCGAGAGTATATTATAGAGATGTCCGGAAAAAAGTAGATTGGACACCAAATATACCACGACATTTAAAATGATGATATTTTTGGTAACAGGGGGTATATTTCTAAACATAGATTAAAATTTGGAATTTATGTCCTCGAGGGAGAGTTCGGTATAGCATTGTTTGCCCCTGGGATCGTACCGGGGAAAACCTATTTTTTGGTAGCGTCTGATAAGGTCTTCCATTTCGTGCTTGTAAATAAAGTCGAAGCGTGATTTGGAATGCAGCCGGTTCCATTGGTGGGAAAAATAGCTCATAAAATCTTCTTCAGTTCGGTATTCCAAAATCTCGAATATCCGTTCCAGAAAGGTGGTGACCTGCGATTCCTTCAGGCCTTGCGGGACCGCATCGATCCTCAGTACGTTCTCCTGAGCAAGCTTCATGTCAAATCCCAGCTCTGGAAGGTACTTTTTTATGGATTTGTACTTGACTTTCTCAATTTCATTCATATGGTATTCCAGAGAGAAAAGTAAGGACTGCGCCACAGAGGAAGAAAATTTAGGTGCTTTCTGGTTCTGCTGCAGTAAACGGTGCATTCTTCCCGGATCCAGTATAAGGGTTTCAGAGCCTTTGTTGTAAATCCAGTACCCATTGGGAAGGCGGAGTAAATCTTCCTGAAAATCTTCCTCTTCAAACAGGTTGATTTTCGACGGTGCGGAATGCAGTGGTTCCTGATACAGTGTTTCTGCTGCTATTTGCTGGGACTGGGGATACTGTTCGGATTTAAAGGGATTGAAGTCCCGGTCCACGGCAAAGGATCTGCCGGGCGTATTCATAGAGCTCTGGGAAGACTTGGCGCTGGAGAAGAAAGCATCCATTTTAGGATCACGATCAAAATCCAGACTGGGAGCGACGTTATATATTCCCAACGCTTTTTTTATGGTAGAGCGAATGAGCGCAAATATCAGGTTTTCATCTTCAAACTTTATTTCTGTCTTCTGAGGGTGGATGTTCACATCAATTTTCTCTGGATCAATTTCCAAGAACAGAAAAAAAGAGGGGATGTAGCCCGGTTGGAGCAGCCCTTCAAATGCTTCCTGGACCGCTTTGTTAAGGTAGGGGCTTTTAAAGAATCTTTTATTGACGAAGAAGAACTGTTCCCCACGTGTTTTCTTGGATCCCTCGGGCTTGGCTACATAGCCAGAGAGTTTAATCCAGTCCATATCTTCTGCTATGGGAAGTAAAAGTGGCTGGAGCCTTCTGCCAAAGATTTCCACGATGCGGTGCAGAGCCGTTCCCTTGCGCAGCCTAAAAACCGGCTCGTCGTTATGAAAGAAATCAAATTCGACGTCATTGTGTGCCAGGGCAATTCTTTGAAACTCGTCGATGACGTGGCGGAGTTCAACATTGTTGTTTTTTAAAAATTTTCTTCTTGCCGGGATATTGTAAAACAGGTTTTTAACGGAAAAACTCGAGCCTTCGTGCGTCTGTGTAGGTTCCTGAAACTGCAGTCCTCCGCCTTCTATATAGATATTGGTTCCCGCACTTGCTCCCGACTGCTTGGTTCTGAGCTCCACCTGGGCTACGGCCGCAATAGAAGCCAGAGCCTCACCCCGAAATCCTTTGGAAGCAATCTTAAAAATATCCTCAGTGGTTTTGATTTTCGAAGTAGCGTGCCGCTGAAAGGCAAGCAGTGCGTCGGCGTCCGACATTCCCATGCCGTTGTCAACAACCTGTACTAGATTTTTACCCGCCTCCCGAATAATCAGCTCCACCTTGGTTGCCTGCGCGTCAATAGCATTTTCCATGAGCTCCTTTACCACTGAAGAAGGGCGCTGAACCACTTCTCCGGCAGCAATCTGGTTGGCAACATGGTCAGGCAACAGCTGGATGATATCGGACATAAAAGGTATTTAGGACAAAAATAGCAATAACTTCTGTGAATTGCAGATTGTGTAACTTAAATCTCCACGACATTACGGAGACGAAAGACAGTTTATTTGTCGGTTAGTTTAGTAATCATTCCGTTAAAGATAAGACCGTGGAAAGGCAGAACCGCATACCAATAGAGCCTTCCTGCAAGTCCCAGTGGTCTAAAGGTGGCTTCTTGTATCAGGGTATCGCCCTCGATTCTAAATTCCAGCCACGCCTCGCCCGGCACTTTCATTTCTGCAAAGAGTAAAAGGCGTTTTTCTTCCCGGTTGCTGTAGAGCACCCGCCAAAAATCAATACTGTCGCCCGGTTCCACGCTGCGCTGGTCCCTGCGTCCCCGCCTCAGACCCACACCTCCAAAGAGCCGGTCTAAATGCCCTCTGATTTTCCAAAGAATATTGGCGTAGTACCACCCGTTTCTTCCTCCAATGCCAAATATTCTGTCCAGTGTCGTTTCGGTATCGTGCACCTTGCGGCGCCGCACATCCTTATAGCAGCCCTTTGAAGGGACCTCCAAATATTGCCATACATTCTTCTTATGAAAAGGATTGGAGAACGAATCGTACCAGCTTGAAAGCACATCGTTTTGCTTGATTTTATCAAAAGCGTGGGTAATACTTTCTTTATAGCTGTACAGGGAGATGTTCAGCTGTGAAGCTAGCTCATTGGGCGTGGCCACTACATCAATCTTCATACTGTCCACAAGATTTTTAGCCAGGGGATAGGTGGTACTGGTTATAAAGTAGAGCCAATAGGAGGAGAGCTTTGGCGTCATCACAGGAACCGTAAATATGCTTCGTTTCAGCCCCCGAACCTCGGCATACTGCAGCAGCATTTCTTTGTAGGTTAGAATGTCCTTTCCTCCTATGTCATAGCTTTTATTGTAGGTAAATTCTTTTCCGAGTACCCCGACCAAAAATTCCATAACATTTCGTATTCCGATGGGCTGGCATTTTGTCTTCAACCATTTAGGAGCTACCATAACAGGTAATTTCTCCACTAAATCTCGTATAATCTCAAAGGAAGCGCTGCCGGATCCTACGATAATGGCAGCACGCAGGGAAGTCAGGCCGTATTTGCTGCTTTCCAAAGCATGCTCCACAGCTAGACGTGAAGAGAGGTGTTTGGAGAGCTTTGGATTATTAGCAATGCCAGTAAGGAAAATAACCTGCTTGCAGGAGGTTTGTTCGATTGCTTTTCTAAAATTGGTGGCCGAGTCGAGCTCCATTTGCGAGAAGTCACCCGCACTACTGGACATGGAATGTATCAGATAATAGGCGGCATCAATATCTGCGGGTATAGAAGAAAGAGATTCCGGGTCTAGGAAATCATTTTCGATCACTTCTATTTCTCCAGGAGCATCCTTGTATTTAGCGCTGTTAAAGCGCATGGAGTCACGCACGGAGCAAACCACAGTGTGCCCCTGAGAGAGTAGTTGGATTAGTAGACGTTTGCCGATGTATCCGGTAGCCCCTGTCAGAAGAATTTTCATAAAAAATGGGTATGCAATTTTGGAGCAAATATGCTACCAAACACGCTAGAACTTTTAGTTTGCCCAAACGAGAGGCCTTGTAATAAATGTTGGATATTCGCCCTTGCCATCTTGAGCCAAAAAACTCTCAAGCGGATACAGACCCAAATAGGAGCACAAAACAAGTGCCTCCTGATGCTTTACAAGCAATCTATTTGACTATCATTTTTCCTTAAATGTGATTCACAAGAAGGTGAGAAAAGTAAGTAATGCGAGATTATCGCAAAATCTCGCATTATATATTAATAATACCTTTTATGGAAAAACCTCCATAAATTTCAACATCTAAAGAAGAAGATATTTTTTTGTCTGTTGAACTATAGTCTACTGGAGAGATGAAAAGAATTCCGGACAATTTTTAATTTAGCCACCCTTTTAGCAACCCTCTAAAAGCAAAAAGCATTGAAAATCGAACGATTAACAATGCTTTTAAGTACCCCAGACGGGACTTGAACCCGTACGTCCTTGCGGACACAGGATTTTAAGTCCTGCGTGTCTACCAATTCCACCACCAGGGCAAGGTAGAAAATGAGCGAAAAACGGGACTCGAACCCGCGACCCCAACCTTGGCAAGGTTGTGCTCTACCAGCTGAGCTATTTTCGCAAACAAAAAATTTCTAAAACAAGTTTAGAAATTTTTTTATAAAAGTGCGGATGAAGGGACTCGAACCCCCACGCCTCACGGCACCAGATCCTAAGTCTGGCGTGGCTACCAATTACACCACATCCGCATTAATTTAAGACCTTCTGTTCTTTTTTTGTGAGTGCAAATATAAACGATTTAGTATTTCAAAAGCAAATTTTTTAAATATTTTTTTTGAATAAAATTTAAACGCTTAGCAGACTTTAAAATTAAATTACTTTTGTATTTTTACACACTTAAGAAATCTGAACATGGAATTACAAGGAACGGTAAAGAAAATATTTGAAACCCAGACTTTTGCAAGTGGTTTTCAAAAAAGAGAAATGGTTCTACTGACGCAAGAGCAGTATCCACAACCAATAAACATTGAATTTTTATCCGATAAGATAGGACTACTGGATACTATTTCCGAGGGGGATGATGTAAAAGTAGGAATCAATATCCGCGGTAGGGAATGGACCAGCCCGCAGGGGGAAGTAAAATACTTTAATTCTATTACCGGTTGGAGAGTCGAAAAATTAAGCGGCGGCGGATTCAGCGATCCTGTAGTAGCACCAGCGGCAGGGGGAGCAGCTCCTGCAGCATCTTCCGATCCTTTCGAAGACGAAGACGACGATTTGCCTTTTTAACAGCGAACAAAATTCAAATCCTGCTTTCAAGTAGGATTTTTTTATGCATACTATGGAAGAGCGTTACATTTCCTTTCCGGACCCGTACCAAGAATACCCCCATGGAGGTCTTATAGCCTACGGTGGGGACCTGAGTCCGGACACCCTATGGACTGCCTACAGTCAGGGGATATTTCCCTGGTACAATCCTGGGGAAGATATTCTTTGGTGGTGTCCGGACCCCCGCTTTGTGCTTTTTCCACAGAAGCTCAGGATCAGCAAAAGTATGCGCAAGATAATGGACCGGGGTGTCTTTAAGTTTACAGAAAACCAAGCGTTTAGAGAGGTGCTGGAACAGTGCATGCATACGCCCCGCGAAGGCCAAGACGGAACCTGGATGTCGATGGAACTTATTGACTCGCTGGAAGTCCTTCACCGTGAAGGAAAGGCTTTAAGCTACGAAGTTTGGCAGGAGGGCAGGCTGGTAGGTGGCTTATACGGTCTGTTGGTAGGAAAGGTGTTTTGTGGCGAAAGTATGTTCAGTCTGGTATCCAACGCCTCTAAAGCGGGCCTAATTTCTTTTGTAGACAAACACAAGCAGGATATCGAGTTAATAGACTGCCAGGTGCATTCCGCGCATTTGGAGCAGCTGGGCGCCGAAATGATCAGCAAGGAGGACTTTCTCCGTACCCTTCCTGCTAGAATTTAAAGTACAGACCTGCAAATATCCGTCTTCCCCGGTCGTAGTAGTATTGGTTATGCGATGAATGTACGTAGGGCCTTTGCACCTGAGAATCAAACTTTAAAAGACCCAGGCTTTCGCGGGAGGCCGGAGTATACTCGGTATTGTTCAAGAGGTTTATCACCTCAAGGTTCAGCCCCAGCTCGTACCTACCGATAGAAAAGGTTTTTCCCGCCGTAAGATTCATTAAAAAATAACTTGGCAGCTCCTTTTGCGGCGGTAGTCCATGAGGATATGCAGGCAAAATTCCGGAAGGCAAGGCTTCTTCCGAGAGTTCTGTTCTGGAAAGGGCAGAAAATTCGGGGTACAGTGCATCGAGGTAAATCCCGGAGATGCGTGCCCAGAAGAGTTTGGGATTGTCGTAACGGAGTCCTGCAACAATGTTGTTCTGCGCAGAACCTGAGAGACGCTCGCCCGAAAGAGGTGCCTGCACGTCGGAGTGCAAAACTTGACTGGAAACGTAGTGCACTAGAGGGTTATTCTTAACCGAAGAATTATTAAGTCCCGCCGCAGTGAACCAGGTAAAATTCTTGGTAAAATTCCATTCCACGCCCAGTTCCAGACCGCGGCTTTCCCGGTCAAGTCCGATCCACGATTCATTTATAAAGGTATTACCCATGTAGTCCAAAGGTCCCGCATAGTTTTGGTCTGTAAAATAGTTCCAGTGCTGCAGGTCGTTTTGTGCTCTTTGGTAGTAGGCAGAGGCGGATAGCTGCAGCTTCTCTAAGGAGAGGCGGTAGGAGAGTTCCGTGCCCATTTTCTTTATAGGATTTCTCTGGTTGTGTATGGCATTCGAAGAAAGAGGCTGTCTTAACAAGGGACGTATTCCAGGATTAACTGCATGGTAGAACCCGGAGGCACTTAGCGTATTTTTGGAGTTAATCATAAAGTCCACTTTGGTGTTGATGCCCGAATCTACGCCGCGTCGGGTGGGCGATGGGCCCCAATCGCTTTCTTCTGCATTTTCTCCTAACATATTTCCTAAGCGCCGTGAATTATGTACCCGCACAAAGGCCGAGGCCTGCGCGTTCCATCTGTTCTTTTTATAGGCTCCAAAAATGCCCCACTGCAAGGCGTTTTCTTCTATAGAGTAGTCATATCCCAGACGCTCACCTTCGGTTTTTTGGATCGAACTCTCCAGTGTATTGTAATCAAGATTAGTAAAGGGACTGCGATTCAGAACATAAGATGCGCCCAAAAGATCGCTTACTTCCCGGTAGTATTTGGATTCTTTGGAGCGCACCTGTACGTGGGACTTTACAGTGAAATGCGGATTTAGACGAAGAGAATAGGTGCTTAATGCGGAAATAGTTCGGATCTGCTCCACATCCTCGGCCATAAAGAAACTGGCTTTCCCGTCGGCTAAAACGTTTTCTTCCCGCATACTTTGCCAGCGTACAGGCCCTAGGTCGCTGTCAAAATTGGCGAGGGTAGGATGAAGTCCGTACGGCACATCGCTCTTATCCCATTCCAAGCGGCTTTCTCTAATGCTTCCCTCTTGTAGGGATACCAGCGTCTCCCACTGCGAAGATTTGGTAGGAAGGTAAGTAAAGCCTAATTGGTACACCGGTAAAAAGTAATTTCGGGTCCTTGCATTACGAATTTGGTTCCCGTCCACGCCCCAGTAGCCATTGTCCAAATGGTTTTCTGATCCGCTATCGGGGTCCAGGGCACTTCTAAGGCCGGTCCGGTCGCTTTGTGCATAGGTGGTAAAATAAATACTCGACTTGGGGTTTATTGCGCGTTCCACAGAGGCAAAGTAGCCCAGGCGGCTGCCGTCGATTCCCGCTATCTTCTTGTCGGCGCCCCACTCCGGACTTAGTCCAAACGCTATGGACCAGCCGGTGGTGGATTCTCCCGAAGCATGGAATAGCTCCAGCCGGTTAGCAAGTACAGCCGTACTGAAGCTATATCCCAGTTTCGTTGTTTTCGGTATTTGGGATGGCCGCGTAGTAAATTCCACAATGGCGCCCGGATTTATGCGCGCGGCATGCGGCTGGTAGGATTCGGTGAATTCAATGGGCAAGCTGGCAAAAGCCGAAATCGGAATGTAGAGTAAATCCCCTTGTGGGGCTTTTGTGCTGAGGGTAGGGGTGCCATTTACCAGAATGCTGTGCTGGGAATTATCGATTGCGCGGGGTTTGTAGCCGTACCAGCGCATGTCGCTGGAAACAAGTCTTGTATAGAGCGACCCTTGATTGGTTAGTAGGGCTATTGAAGGCTCCAAACTCATATTATCTGAGGAAAGATTCTCACTTACTGCCGCAGCTGCCACTGCATGCTCTTTGCTGGAGGGAAGCATGCTGATAACACCCAAATCCTGTCTTTTTAGGGAAGGGTTTACCTCAAACTCAATCTCACGACTCATCAGACCCGTTTTCGAGATGCGCATTTTGTAGAGCCCCGGCTCCAAATTAACAAACTGAAAATAGCCTATTTTATCGGCAATCAGATCGTTGTCCGAGCGGATTAAATCTACGGTAGCTCTTTCGACAGGCTTTCCTTCCTGATCCTTAAGGTAGGCAAATACGGTCGTTTGTGCGCTCATTAAAGGAAGTCCACCGATGGCTGCCAATAGTAGAGTGAGTACAGTACACCTCATAGAAGGAATATCAAAGACTTTAAACTGTATTGTAATAGTGTTACCCATTTTCTGCAATAATGATACCATTAAACCTAATATCCGCAGGATGTTTTCCGACCCCATTCCCGTAAATTTAACAGCGGCCTAATTTATGCATCTAAAAGGGTAAATCCCAATGCTATGAAAGCACATTATATCTTTTACTTGTTATTTAGTGTATTTGTGATAAATTCTTGCGCTACGCAGCGTGCTTCTTCCGATTCCTCTGCAGTAATAAAACCGGAAAAGAACCAGGAAGGGGAGTGGGAAATCCTGGTATTTGACACGCAGTACGACTACTTTCTCAATGCCATTGCTAAGCCTCAGTCTATGTACAATGAACAGGTGCTGAAAGCACGCAACCAGGCACTAGTTAGTGAGTGGAACAGCTACTACTATGCAGGGAGGTATCGTAATGTCATAGAATCCGCTATAGAGTACGATCCCAATGAAAACTACGGACTTGAATTTGAATACAGGCTGTACCAGGTATTTGCTTTTGTTCAGTGGAAGTATGGACTGCGCCTGCGCGCCCTCAGTGGAGCAGAGGTCCGCTAGAGAAGCATTTTTTTGGCTTTCTTCACCCCTTCTACCAGCAGGTCAACTTCCTCTAGGGTGTTGTATACTGCAAAACTCGCCCGGATGGTACCTGCTATACCGTAGAAATTCATAATGGGTTGGGTGCAATGGTGTCCGGTGCGCACAGCGATTCCTAGTTTATCGAGAATCATTCCCGCATCGGAAGCAATACCTGCGCCCTCGAGCGTAAAGGAGACCACACCCGCGCGCAAGGCATCCTGTCCGTAAATTTTTACACCGCCCAAAGAAAGCAATTGCTGCTGCGCGTAGTGCAGTAATGTGTTCTCATGCTTAGCGATATGCTGCTGACCGATTTCTTCTATGAAATCTACGGCTGCCCCCAGTGCAATATTTCCTCCTACATTGGGCGTGCCCGCTTCAAACTTGAAGGGAAGAGCCGCATAGGTTGTCTTTTCAAAGGTGCATTCTGCGATCATCTCTCCACCGCCATGGAATGGTGGTAAGTCCAGGAGGTGTTTTTCCTTACCGTACAGGGCACCTACTCCCATCGGAGCATACATCTTATGCCCGGAGAACACGAAGAAATCACAGTCCATTGCCTGCACATCGATCTTTAGATGCGGCGCGGACTGCGCGCCGTCAATTACTATGTAGGCACTGGAATGTGCGCGCGCTCTTTTTATGATGTACTCGATGGGATTGACTACCCCCAGTGCATTGGAAATATGGTTTATGGAGACGATTTTCGTTTTCTCTGTAATAAGTGCATCCACGGCTAAGAGGTCTAGCTCTCCCGAATCGTTCATTGGAATCACCTGTAGTTTTGCGCCGGTTCGCTCGCAAAGCATTTGCCAAGGGACTATATTGGAGTGGTGTTCCAGATGGGAAATCAGAATCTCGTCTCCTGGGCGCAGTTTTGAGGTAAATGCATAGGCCAGTAAATTCAGTCCTTCGGTGGTGCCCCGGGTAAATATAATTTCATGGTCAAACTCTGCATTTATAAACCGCTGCACTTTTTTCCGTGCATTTTCCATTTCCTCCGTGGCGATTTGGCTTAAGGTATGAATGCCACGGTGGACGTTCGCATTATACGAGCGGTAGTAGTTCTCCCAGGCGCTAAGTACACGTAAGGGCTTCTGCGATGTGGCGGCATTGTCCAGGTATACCAACGGCTTCCCATTGATTTTCTCAGAAAGGATGGGAAACTGCGCGCGGATGGATTCTATATTTAACATAACTTTTTTATTCGGTTAGCACTGCATTCCTTTTGCAAAACGCAGCAGGTACTACGCGACCCCACGTCCAAAAGACAAATTTAGATTTGGGAGAGCAGCGTTTTAAAACTGGTTTTTTCCTCAATGATGCTTCTAAGTCCTGCGACCGGTACACGGGTCTGCTCCATAGTATCGCGGTCTCTCAAGGTCACGGTATGATCTGTTAAGGAGTCGTGGTCTACGGTAATACAGTAAGGGGTTCCTAAAGCGTCGTTTCTGCGGTACCTCTTGCCAATACTGTCCTTTTCTTCATAAATGAGGTTAAAGTCGTATTTCAAATCGTTAAAGATGTTCTGTGCATACTCTCCCAGGCCGTCTTTTTTCATTAGTGGGAGAATGGCCGCTTTTACGGGCGCCAGGGCAGGCGGTAGGGAAAGCACCGTACGCTCGGAGCCGTCTACAAGCGTCTCCTCTTTTAAACAGTGGGAAAGAAGCGCAAGGAACATCCGGTCCAACCCGATGGAGGTTTCCACAACATACGGTACGTAGTTTTCGTTACGTTCCGGGTCAAAGTACTGCAATTTACGCCCGGAGAACTCCTCATGTGCTTTCAGATCAAAATCGGTGCGGGAATGGATTCCTTCAAGTTCTTTAAATCCAAACGGGAACTTGAACTCTATATCTGCCGCCGCATTGGCATAGTGCGCCAGCTTCTCATGGTCGTGGAAACGGTAGTTTTCCTGGCCCAGACCCAGCGCAAGGTGCCAGTTAAGTCTCTTTTGCTTCCACGCCTCGTACTGCGCTAGTTCGGTTCCCGGCTGTACAAAAAACTGCATTTCCATCTGTTCGAACTCCCGCATCCTAAATATAAACTGCCGGGCTACAATTTCGTTTCTAAAGGCTTTACCAATCTGCGCAATTCCAAAGGGAAGCTTGTGGCGGGAAGTTTTTTGCACGTTCTGGAAATTGACAAAAATTCCCTGCGCCGTTTCGGGCCGTAAATAAAGGTCCATTGCAGAATCGGCCGAGGCGCCCAGCTTGGTTCCGAACATTAGATTGAACTGCCGCACGTCGGTCCAGTTTTTAGAGCCGGTATCCGGATCTGCTATTTCCAGTTCTTCGATGAGACTTTTCACGTCTGCCAAATCGTTTGCTTCCAGGGAGCGTGCCATGCGCTGGAGGATCTGCTGCTGTTTTGCTCGGTACTGCAGCACGCGCTCATTAGTGGATTCAAACTGGGCTTTATCAAAGCTTTCTCCAAAGCGTTTTTGCGCTTTCTCTATCTCTTTAGTTGCTTTATCTTCCAGCTTGGCGCAGTAATCTTCTATTAGTACGTCCGCCCGGAATCGCTTCTTGGAGTCTTTATTGTCAATTAAAGGGTCGTTGAACGCATCCACGTGACCGGATGCTTTCCATACGGTGGGATGCATCAGGATCGCCGAATCGATTCCCACTATGTTATCGTTGAGCTGTACCATGGCTTTCCACCAGTACTGCTTAATATTATTTTTCAGTTCAACGCCGTTTTGACCGTAATCGTATACTGCTGAGAGTCCGTCATAGATCTCTGAGCTGGGGAAAATAAACCCGTATTCCTTCGCATGGGATACCACCTTCTTAAATGCGTCTTCCTGTTTTGCCATTGTAAATAATTTGTTCGTGCGAAATTACGCAAATTTTTCTCAAAAGCCTTTGGCAAACGCCCCAACTTGCTGTAGCCCATCGGGCAGGCTGGGGTTAAGTAAAGTCCTGTAAAAAAAGGATTGTCCATGGTTTTTCCTTAAATTTGTCTATACTTTTCAATTATGTACAGCCGCGTTCTCAAGCCCTTGCTTTTTCTTCTCGATCCGGAGAAAGCCCACCACGTAACCTTTGCACTTTTGCGCCGCTTTTCCTGGCTCATTTCCTGGCTGCTTCCAAAACCACTTACCGATAAGCGACTGGAGCGCACTGTCTTTGGAATAACCTTTAAGAACCCTGTAGGTCTGGCTGCGGGAATGGATAAGGATGCGATCGCTTTTAAAGAGCTGGATGCATTGGGGTTTGGATTCATTGAAATAGGTACCCTTACGCCCCGGCCGCAGCCTGGAAACCCACCACGGCGCTTGTTTCGCCTGGTGGAGGATGAGGCCATAATAAACCGGATGGGGTTCAATAATAACGGAGTAGAGGATGCCGTGCGGCGTTTAAAGAAGAATGCGGGCGTGGTTATTGGAGGAAACATCGGTAAAAATAAAGATACCCCGAACGAAAAGGCCGTGGAGGATTACCTGTACTGTTATGACCAACTGTATCCCGTGGTGGATTATTTCGTAGTGAACGTTTCTTCCCCCAACACTCCCAACCTCAGGGAGCTACAGGAGAAAGAGCCGCTTATGGAATTATTGTCTTCGCTACAGACGCACAACGCATTGCAAAGTAAAGCAAAACCCATTCTGCTGAAGATCGCGCCCGATCTAACCGATGGGCAGCTACTGGATATTATTGATATCGTGGATAAGACCCAAATCGCCGGCGTGATTGCCACCAACACGACCATCGGACGCACAGGAATTAAGTCCCATTTAAAGAGTGAGACCGGGGGACTTTCCGGCGCACCGCTTAAAAACCGCTCCACAGAGGTCATCCGGTTCTTACATGAAAAAAGTAACGGTGCATTCCCAATAATAGGGGTGGGAGGAATTTTAAGTGCTCAGGATGCTCTGGAAAAACTTCAGGCAGGGGCCAGTCTTGTACAGCTCTATACCGGGTTTATCTACCGGGGGCCCGAGCTGATTCGGGAGATCAATCAGGCGCTGTTAAAGGAGGTTAGCTAGCTGAAAAGCTGCGAAAGGGAATAAATTATAAGACCTACCAGTCCACCCACTAGTGTGCCGTTAATACGTATGAACTGAAGGTCTTTACCTACTTCCAGTTCCAGTTTTTCGCTCAGTTCCTTTCCTTCCCAACCTTCTACGGTGCGGCTTATCAGGGCCGAAGCCAAGTGCTTTTTTCTTAAAAAGGTGCGGTAGAGTGTAAGACGTATCCAGCGGTCTATCTTATTTTGCAGAACCGGATCGTTTTCCAGCGAATAGGCAAGATCTGCGCTTTTATCGCGAAGGTATTTTAGCAGTGTGGAGTCTTGACGCGTCAGTTCATCGGTTAGGGTGGATTTTACTTTAGAAAATACCGCTCCGCTGTAGGAATCCAAGCGGTCGCTAGACAAAATGCCCTGTTTTAGGGACTCAATATGCCTCTCTAACGATTCATCGCTGCGCATGTTTTGCGCATACCTTTGCAGCTGCACATCTATTTCACCGCGTAAGGGATGTGCGGAATCCCCCTCTACTTCCTGAAAATATTCGGCAAGTCCTAAAGTAATTTTTTCCGCTATGGAATTATCAATAAATCGCGGGATGAATGCGGAGCTTTGCTGTTGTACCCTTGTCCGGATAAGATCGTGGTTTTCCAAGATAAACCCCCGGATTTTACTGCTCAGTTGCGTTACTGCGGATTGGTGAAGATTCTCTTCCAGCAGGTACTGCATTCCCGAGCCCAGAATTTCTCCAAAATCCACCAGGTCCAGCATTTCCCTTCCCTGTAAGGCTATCCATTCTTTTGCCTTATCCTGGTCAATTTCGTTTAAAATACCCGCCACGTGCCCTGCTATTTCATTCACCAGAAGTTTCTGGTTACTCTCTGAAGAGAGCCATTTTGCCATATAGTTGGAAACTTTTAGCTGGGCTATGTACGGCCTAATATTCTCCGTTGCCAGAAAATTACTCACAACAAAATCCCCCAGATTGCCTCCTATCTGGTCTTTCTTGTTCTGTATTAAATTGGTGTGCGGGATCTTTAGTCCTAAAGGATAGTGGAAGAGGGCCGTGACGGCAAACCAGTCTGCCAGTGCCCCTACCATGGCGGCCTCCGAGAATGCGCGAACGTAGCTAAGCCACCGCATGCTATGCGCGCTTATCAGGTAGGAGCTAAGCACAAACACAACGGCCATCAGCAGGAACAGTCCCGTGGCTAATGCTTTATATCTATTAAGCAGATATTTTTTTTCGTTGTTGCTAATGGTTTTCATGCACTTAAATTTAATAATTTTGTTTGGTAGTGAAAGATCTGATAAAGAATAATACAATCCTGGCTTCCGTGCTTCTGATACTGGTCGCATGCGGTAGCCCACACCAACCACAAAAAAGTAATTCGATGGAAGAAAATACAAAAAGCAATCCATACTACAGAAAAGGCGATACCGCAAAAGTCACGCTCTCCGATGCAGAGTGGCAAAAAGTGCTAAATCCCGAGCTGTATTATATTGCTCGTGAGAAGGGGACCGAAAGACCCTTTACCGGTAAGTACAATGAGTTTGACCAAAAAGGGAACTACTACTGTGCAGCGTGCGGTCATCATCTGTTTCGTAGCGACCAGAAATTTGCATCCACCTGTGGGTGGCCCAGCTTTTACGAATCTATTAAGGGGGGTGTGCGGTACTTACGAGACAGCTCGCACGGTATGGAGCGCATTGAAGTGGTATGCAATAAGTGCGATTCTCATTTAGGGCATGTCTTCAATGACGGTCCACCGCCCACGGGCGTGCGCTATTGTATGAACTCCGTGAGTTTAAATTTTGAACCGGACCAACCGTAAGTGGCGGTTTAAAAAAGAGCCCTCCCTTAAAAACGAACTGCCCCCATAAAGTATCTACACTTTTAGGGGGCAGTTTGCTTTAGAAAGGTAGGGTAGGTCTAAAAGGCAATATCTACACCTACATACACGTTTGCTGGCATAATCGGGGCATAGACCATAGAGGCATCAAAGTAATTGCCAAATGGATTGGCGGCATCTATAATCGGATTGTCCTGCATGGTTCCCGTCAGGTTCTCCGCACCGGCATAGAGGCGAAATTTTTCGGTGAAATTACGCGCAATCTGTGCGTTGAGCGTGGAATACGGGTCGCTGTACTCAGGAAGCTGAAACGCCACTGGGTTCATAGAAGTATCCGCCAGACGTTGTTTTCCAACCAAATTAAGCGTGGTATCAAAACTCCAGAAACCTCCTTTGCTGTTTTTCGGGGTTGCGTACGCCGCATTTACAAAACCACGGTGCTTGGCAATAAAGGGAATGCTGTTGCGGCCATTGGCAAAGTCCGTCTGTACATCGTAGTACTTATAGGCAAGGCGCAGTTCCAGGTTGCGTAAAGGAATTAGATCGAGCTGCGTCTGCAGACTGTTGGCAAAGGAACTTCCGTCCAGATTGTAAAAATGGATCTGTCGGGTCGACTGGTCCAGGTCCAGGACTACCTGATCGGTAAAATCGGTACGGAAGAAATCGGTCACCAGTGAGGCGGTTCTTCCAAAGAGCTTAAACTGGTTTTGAAGGCTGGCGCCGTAGTTCCATGCAATTTCAGGCTTTAAACCGTATATGGATCCGCCACTGGGCGTTATGACGATTTCCCGGTTGGAGGCGAAATACGCCTGGCTTTCTGCAAACACATTGGCGGTTCTAAATCCCTTGCCTGCGGAAAGGCGCAGTATATGCTGGGGGGTAATATCGTACTTGAAATTTACCCGCGGGGTGAACTGTGTACCTGCCAGATTATGAAAATCCGTTCGGGCGCCTGCCACTAGGGTGTATTTCAGGCCCGTAAGGGTGTACTCAAAGAATAGACCAGGTACCGATTCGCTCCGCATGTAGGGGTTTTGCAGGTAGGTTTCGTCGTACTTATCGTACAGAAAGCTGGCCCCTGCCTTATACTTATGGTTGGTATTCCCAAGTATGCTTTCAAAAATCAAATTGGAAAAGAAAGTGTTTTGTTTTCCTTGGTAGGTTCTTGGTCCATAGAAACTGTTTTGCTCATGGAAGGTGAACTGGTTCATTAGCCCAATGCTCTGGTAGGGTTTTCCTTTGAAAATATACCCAGTTTTGTTCCATAACTGTGCCCGATCAATCTTAATTCCGACTCCATAGGGGGTCTGCTCACTCTGCGGTACATTTCTCTCAAAGTCCGTTTGTCCCCCGTAGCGCTGGTCGCTGAGAACATTAATTCCAAAATGCGAACCCCATCCGGTTTTTTCCAGGTCGTTATAATTTAACAGGTAGGTCATATTGAGCTGCGATCCTGTAGGCTGGTCCAGAAAACCATCGTCGTTGTAGTCCATTTTTCCTACCGTCGCATTGGCATGGAGAAGGATACTTTGGTTCCATTTGGTGCTGAGCGGAGAAGTATTGGTAATATTTAGCTCGTTTCTTCCGTTAATATCACTAAAGAGGTTAAGTGCGGTCTCCGGTTCGCTGCCGTATTTCAAAAGTTCGGTATTGATCTGGCCGGTGATGCTTTCGTACCCTGCCGTTACAGTACTGCCTCCTTTGGTGAGTTGAATCCCTTGGATCCACCGCCCCGGGATAAAATTAAGGCCGTACGCACTGGCAAGACCTCTGATTTCGGGAAGAAGCTCTTTAGTAAGGGAGGTGTATTTTTGATCCAGGCCCAGCATTCTAAGCTGTTTGGTTCCAGTCACCGCATTGCTGAATGCTACATCTACGGTCGCATTGGTCTCGAAGCTTTCCGCCAGGTTGCAGCAGGCCGCTTTTAAAAGTTCCTTTTCAGAGATATTGAAAACCAGACCGGCGCTCTTGTTACTTAGGCTCGTCGCGGCCTGTGCTTTGGTGATGCTTACCCCTTCGATGGATTTATCAACGTGGTCCGAATGGTCAACGTGGTCCTGTACCTGAGGTTTTCTGTCGGAATGCACCAGGTGGGTTACTTTACCTAACGGGGCCTTTCTATCGTACAGGCAACAGGAAGGAAGCGCTTTGTAGACTTCGTCAGGGGCTGTATGGAGCTGATTATCATGCCCGCTCTGTGCGATGGCCTTTAGTATCGTGTCGGCAGAGATGCTACCGTCCAGGGAGAGTACAAGGGTTTGGTTGTGTGCTTCCCAGGTGGCGGCTTTGGCGCCTGCACTTAGCGCAGCATTTTCAATACGCGCTTTACACATATCACAGTTTCCTTTCACAAAAAACTGCTCTTGGCTAAGCTGTGTGGATTGGGAGGTGGTTTCACGCTCATAGAGGCAGCAGCTGGGTAGCGCGCTGTATACATCGTCGGGCGCAGTAAAGAGTTCATTATCGTGGCCTGCACGAGCAATGCCCTGCAGGATTTTTTCTGGATTGGTCTTTAAAGAGTCCAGTTCTATGGTTAGTTTTTGTGAAGAAGCGGACCACTGTGCAGAATGGGCACCTAAAGTCTTGGCTGTAGTCTCAATACGCTCTTTACACATACTGCAGTTTCCTTTTACTTCGAATTGCAATGTAGTAAGCTGCTGAGCAAAGCTTAAAGCAGAAAGTAAGAGGACCATTAAAAGGGTGGTTTTTTTAATAAAAAACGACATGTCATTAAATTTTTAGTTAATTGGATTGGCTGAAGCCGGCCCTGGAAGGGCTCGCTTGATAGCATGGGAGTAGAATCGTGTGCAAAGCACAAGAAATCCCAAGGCATAAAGTATCCGGTACACGTTCCCAAAGGGAGTGCAGCGGGTAATTAACTAAAGATTTTAGGGGGTTGCCATATCTCCGGACCTGTACTGGAAAGCGCCGGATGCACGTACGAGAAATTAGAGGTATTCTCAGCCGTTGCTGCCATAGTCTGCCAAGAAAGCACTTTTACCACGCTTAAAAGCGTGTGTACGCTATGGCATCTGATACAGCTTAAGCAGCACTGTGAATTGCAGTCCGAATCCTGGTGGTCGCCACAGCCTTTCTCAGAAGAGGTATCTTTTTTAGCGTGGCAGCTTTCTGTCTCTACGGGCTGCTCTTTTTCGCAGCAGGACATTGGATTCTGAGAATAATTCGCAAGCATGCTCCCAGGCATTAAAAGCATAATGCCGGTGGCAAGTAAAAGTACTATGTGTAGTATTTGCTTTACGGTGGTGTGGCCAAATTTACAAAAAAAACAAACCACCGCAAAGGCGGTGGCTTAATCTATCAATTATTTATTATGATTAATTCTGAGCTAGTTGAGAATAGTCGATCGAATTGTCGGTAATCACCCTTTTTGCAAATCGGAACTTAGGACCCCAGTAGCGGTCACTTAATGGAGAAATCATCACGCCTCTGGAAGTAGCTGCATGGATAAAATACACCTCACCGCTTGCATCTACATCATGGACAATACCCACATGGGAAATGCGTCCTCCGCGGGAGAAAAAGACCAGGTCTCCTTTTTTCATGTCTTCCTTAGAAACGCGTTCTCCTTGTTGGGCCTGTGCTGCTGCTACGCGCGGCAGATCCATTCCCATGGTGTCTTCAAATACAGACAATACGAATGCAGAGCAGTCAATTCCACTGCGAGTGGTCCCCCCGTAACGGTACGGAACGCCCAGATAGGACTCTGCCTCTGCAAGAAGATCGTCCATCTTTTTTTCGAAAAGTATTGTCTTGTGGATTTCTGCATTCCTGTTCACTTTCTCAATGGATGCAAGCGCCATATCGATTTGCTTGGACGGAGATAATTCTTTTTTCTCAAGTGCTACAGCATTAAGTGAAACGGGCTGTAGTTTGGCATCTGATTTGTATGTAGTTGGTTGTGATACAACGTAGTTGGAAACGCAAGATTGTAATGAAAATACTGAAGTAATTACAGTCAGATAAAATAGAACTCTTTTCTTCATATATATTTGATTATCTGTGTTAAAAAGTTATTTACTTTGATTTTTGACAAGACAAATGTAGATAATAGCTCAAAAACAAGCTGTTTTTTGCTTTTTTGCCAAGCTGCTTTTAACACATTTTAACATATTATTTTGGTATGTTAAAAAAAAACCGGCCGTAGTCCCTTTGTTTAGGTGCTGCGGCCATTTTTTTTATTAAGAGTTTTTAACATTTCATAGTCAATTTCTATTAATTATATAAGCTCTGCCTATAATTGTGTAATGTGCTATTTGCGAGGACATTATACATTTGTTATGCTGTTATAAGTGTGTTTTCGTCCTATAAAAGGTATAGAATCACGCTATTTCGGGGTATTGTGCCCTAGAAGAAAAATATAGAAAAACCCCCAGGAAAATTTCCTGAGGGTTGCTACTTAAGAAGGAACGTTTTCTTAACGCGTGAAAAGCAGTTCTCGGTATTTGGTCATAGGCCAAAGCTCATCGTCTACGAGCATTTCCAGCGCATCGCTTGCTTCTCTTATTTTATCAAAGCGCGGCTTTACTTCGTTACAGAAGCGTTCGGCTTTTTCCTGTGCATTGTGCGTACTATTCGCATCTTCCTTTGCCTGGAGAAGTTCATCCACACCCACCTTGATCTCAGATACATGGTAGGAGATACTTCGGATAATATCCATTTGGTCTTTTGCAAGGTCGCCGTATTCACTCTCTGAGAAAATCTCTTTCAGACCTTTTACATTGTCGATCAGTCGGTTCTGGTAGTATAGGGCTGCAGGAATGATGTGGTTTCGCGCGATATCGCTTAAGACCTTGGCCTCGATATCGATTTCTGCGGCGTACTTTTCCAGTTTGATCTCGTTACGGGCTTCAAATTCTCTGTGGTTGTAAATGCCCAGCTCTTCGTACAGGGAAACAAATTTTTCATTTAGTTCCATCTTAAGAGCCTCCGGCGTGGTTTTCAAATTGCTAAGACCACGCTTTTCCGCTTCGCTGGCCCAATCATCCGAGTACCCATCCCCCTCAAACATAATGTTCTTGCATTCCTTAATGTATTCCCTTAAGACGTTGAAGATGGCCTCGTCTTTCTTTAACTTGCTGCCTGCAATAAGTTCTTCCACCTGGTTTTTAAAGGTACGTAGCTGCTTGGCCACGATCGCATTAAGCACGGTCATGGGTTCTGCACAGTTTGCCGAAGAGCCCACAGCGCGGAATTCGAATTTGTTCCCGGTAAAGGCAAAAGGGGAGGTTCGGTTCCGGTCGGTATTGTCCAGGAGTATTTCCGGAATCTTACCTACAACGTTAAGTTTCAACTCGGTTTTTTCTTCCGGGCTTAGTTTTCCATTGGTAACCTTTTCGAGTTCTTCAAGAACGGAATAGAGCTGCGACCCGATGAACGCCGAGATGATCGCTGGAGGCGCTTCGTTGGCTCCGAGGCGGTGGTCGTTGCTTGCCGAGGCAATACTGCAGCGCAGTAGATCCGAATACTCCTGCACGGCCTTTAGCGAGTTTACAAAAAAGGTCAGAAACTGAAGATTCTTCTTGGGGTTCTTCCCAGGACTCAGTAGATTTTCTCCCGTATCGGTAGCAAGGGACCAGTTGTTGTGCTTGCCACTGCCGTTCACACCTTTAAACGGTTTTTCGTGAAATAGGATATGGAAATGGTGTTTGTGTGCCACACGTGCCATTATATCCATCAACAGGGAGTTGTGGTCCACTGCCACATTGGTCTCTTCAAACATCGGGGCCAGCTCAAACTGATTCGGAGCGACTTCATTATGTCTTGTAGTTACAGGAATGCCGAGTTTCATGCACTCGATCTCGAGTTCCTTCATGAAATTCATCACCCGGGTAGGAATGGATCCAAAGTAGTGGTCGTCCAGCTGCTGGCCTTTTGCAGGGGAGTGGCCCAGCAGGGTGCGGCCCGTGAGAATCAAATCCGGTCTGGATTGGTAGAGCGCCGTATCGATAAGGAAATATTCCTGCTCCCAGCCCAGGGTAGCCGTTACTTTCGTGACGTTCTTATCAAAGTAGGTCCTGCATACGTCGGTAGCCGCATCGTCCACGGCCGAGAGGGCGCGAAGCAGGGGCGTCTTGTAGTCCAGCGTCTCTCCGGTATAGGATATGAAGATGGAGGGAATACATAGGGTGGTTCCTATGATAAAAGCCGGGGAAGTTGGGTCCCAGGCGGTATAACCGCGGGCTTCGAAGGTGTTGCGTATGCCTCCATTGGGAAAGGAAGAGGCGTCGGGTTCCTGCTGAATGAGCATACTACCGTTAAAGCGCTCAATGGCACGGTCGCTCTCAAATGGAGTAAAAAAGCTGTCGTGTTTTTCCGCCGTAGAGCCGGTAAGGGGCTGGAACCAGTGGGTGTAATGGGTGGCACCCTTGGAAAGCGCCCAGTCCTTCATGGCGACGGCAATCTGGTCGGCAATATGGCGCGGGGTTTTGGTCCCGCGTTTGATCGCATCCTGAATAGAGGTAAAGGCCTCTTTAGTAAGGTAATTACGCATGGTTTCCTCGGAGAACACATTCTCACAGAAGAGCTCTGAGAGTTTCTTGGGAACTTCCACGGCATTGTCTTTTCTGAAATCAATAAAAGGGAGTTGCGCTAAAGCTTTGAAACGTAGTGTGGACATATAACGGTTGTTTAATGATGCAAATGTAGATAAAAAACCAATAAAAAAAATGAATACCCCTATGTTTTTAGGGGGTAATCTAAAATTTTTTGATTTTTTAGTGCGGTTTGTGGTTTTTGGAGCATATCCAGTTTCTATAACATACTTTGTAATATAATAGACAAATACTGTAAGCAGCACACCGGAGGCGCCTAGTATTTTTGAAATAAAACATGAAACTCAAAACATCGGAGCCTTTTTGGTTGGTAAAGAACGGTATTCTGGAGAGTTATCCTTCGCTTGATAGAGAACTGGAAGTAGATGTGCTCATCGTAGGGGCCGGCATCACCGGTAGCCTGATTGCCCACCAAGCCATTAAGGACGGATACCGCACGGCGGTACTGGACCGCCGCGAGGTGTGTAACGGAAGTACATCCGCCACCACCTCCATGCTGCAGTACGAAATTGACGTGGCTTTGCACGAGCTAAAGGAGATGATCGGGGAAACCGGCGCGGAAAAGAGTTATTGGGCCTGCTACGATTCGATAGACACTCTGGGCGATATCTGCAGGGAGGTGGGCTCTGAGTGCGGCTTCAAGAAAAAGAAATCGTTGTACTTCGCATCGTACAAAAAGGACGTGCCGTGGCTAAAGAAGGAGTTCAAGGCCCGTCGCAAAGCGGGTTTTCCTGTGGAGTGGCTAGAACCGGAAGAGATAGAGGAGCGCTACGGGATCGCCAGTACCCACGGGGGGATTCTCTCCGACCAGGGCGGCAGTATCGATGCCTTCCAGCTTGCCCATGACATCCTTAAATACAACCACAATAAAGGCCTTGATATTTACGACAAGACCGAAATAGAAGAGGTTACCTATAAGAAAACAGGCGTGCGTGTAGTGACCCAGTACGGAAACACGATCAAGGCAAAGAAGATCATCTACTGCACCGGGTTTGAAAGTACGGAGCTTATAAAGGACAATTTCGTGCAGCTTCTTTCCACCTATGCGGTAGTGGGGGAACGCCAGAGCGAACAATCCGCCCTGGAAGCGCTACTTGTCTGGAATACAGCCGATCCCTATCTTTATATGCGTACCACCGACGATAATAGAATTCTTATCGGCGGGGAGGACGAGGATTTTACAGACGCCAAGAAACGCGATGAGCTGCTATCCAAGAAGAGTGAAAAACTGGCAAAGACCCTTTCCAAACATCTTCCCAAAACGCCCCTGCGTATTGATTTTTCCTGGGCGGGAACGTTTGGGGAGACTAAGGACGGTCTTCCTTATATAGGAGAGCACCCCAATTTTCCCGGCGCCTACTTTGTTTTGGGATTCGGAGGCAACGGTATTACCTTCTCGGTGATAGGAATGGATTTAGTAAGTACGCATCTGAAGGGTAAGGAGCATCCATTGGCTAAGTACTTTCGATTTCGTCGCTAATGCGGCCACCTTTCTATGGTGGTTGTAAGGAAGAAATGTAGTAACTTTGTGCGTCATCTATTATAAACTAAAAAACAAGATATATAATTTATGGCAACAAACTTACGGGCCCGCGAAACAACCGAAGCGATTGAAAGGTTATATGTGACTATGCGTCACTTGTTCTACCGCGGATTCTTCAAGCCAGGCGGCGTATCGGGTGATACCATCCGAAATCTACTAATGATTATTTCTCCTGAGATTTATGGTTCCATGAGCATTTCCAATAAAGTGGAGCTCGATGGTCTTCTCTATGTCCTGGACCGTCTGCCGGAAGGAATCGAAGAAACGGCCTTTGTACATCTCACCTCCGATGAAGGTTTTGAGAAAGGAAGTTTTGAGGTAATTGTACCCAAGAAAAGAAGACGGAACTGCTACCGCATTGACCAGCACCAGATGAATATAGAGGTGCTCTTGGGGCGCTCTGAAATCTACGATATACTCACCCACCTGACCTTTCTCTATATAGAGGCGGACAAGATCCGCGAGCTGGGCTTTAGAAAGGACGAAGACTACAAACCGAGCCGCGCCTGGAAAATCATTGAGCAGGTGGCCACCGGCGAGGCCAAAATGAGCCGGAAAGAGAAGGAAGTAGCACTCATACACCTCTCCTCACTATTGGGCAGAACCTTCGATGAAGTGCTTGCAGCCTACAATAACTTTGGTGACGATGAGAATCCGGACCGCTTGTTTAAAATCATATACTACTTGGGAAAGGCCAGCCTGGACGATCTGAAAGGCATCAGAGAGCGGGAGGTATTTTTCAGTGCTATTTTAAGAGAGCGCGTCGGGCACCACCTTTTCGGAGAACGGTGGGCCAACAGCATCAAGCAGGTTCTGGCCGAAAACAAGCTGCATATGCGGCCACTGCATATAATTTCGGCCAATATGCACTCGGTAAAAAATATGCTCTATGCCAACAACTCGCTTGGTAAACCCTTTCAGGGCCAGGTAGACTATTCCCTGTACGAACAGATTTCCAATACCCGCTCTCTGCAGGAGAAAATCCTGGACTATTCCCAAAAGCAGGGACTTATCTATATCGACGACCAGAGCGGCAGTAACATTGATGTACAGATCATCGATCTACAGAAAACGGACCTCTCTAAGACGCCTTTTGCCCACTGCAATTTTCAGGGCGAGGATGTGGTGTTGGTTTTTGATTATGCCTTCGGGGAGCAGGCCTACGAAGTAATGGACGAACTGCTTAGACCCTACGAACATAATGGAGAGGTTTACACTATGAAAGTAAAGTCCATATCCATCATGGGTAAGGCCGGGATTCTTACCGGTTCCAAAGGGGACATCATGATACCTACTTCCCATATCTTCGAGGGGACAGCGGATAATTACGTATTTGAAAACGCGCTCAAACTCGAAGATTTCAAAGACGAAGAAATCAAAGCGTTTGAAGGCTCGATGATCACGGTTCTGGGAACGTCCCTGCAGAATAAAGACATCCTTTCCTATTTTATGAATACTACGTGGAAGGCGGTGGGACTGGAAATGGAAGGTGCACATTACCACAAGGCGATTCAGGTGGCCTCCAAAATACGGCACCATATTTCTCCCGATCTCTTTGTGTGCTATGCCTATTATGCCTCAGATAATCCCCTGGAGACAGGAAGCACGCTTTCTTCCGGCGGGCTTGGCCTGACGGGCGTAAAACCCACCTACCTTATTACCCTTAAGATTCTAGAGAAAATTCTGGGCTCCTCCGTGGGGTCCCCCGAGAACTAAATGCTACAGGGCTGCCTTTGCGCAGCCCTTTTTACTTGTTGGCACCTGGGGTGCATAGACTAGCGTTCAGGGCGCGGATGGCATCGTTGTAGCTCGCACGTAAAAGCACAAACTGGAGATTCACCTGCATCAAGGACTGTCCGTAGCACTCGATGTTGATTCCGTTTTCGTACAGGGCTTTGGTGGCCCGGTACAGAAAACCCGGACCGGAGAGGTTGGTGCCCATAGCGCAGACCATGGCGGCCTCGATGAAGTTTACCTGATAGAAATTTTCTTTAAGTACTTCGATCATTTCCCGTGCCACCGGAGTGTCCCAAACGACCATTGTGATAGAGTTGGCGTTGGTGGATTTGAGCACGTAGCTGATGCCGTAGCGCATAAAATACTCCATTATGCGCGCATCGTAGCCCACTTCGCTTACCATTAACGGATCGTGGATTTCTACGGCCAGCATTTGGTTGGATCCCGAAACAATTTCCACTTTGGGAGTCGGCGACTGGTAGTCCTTGGAGATTAGGGTGCCGTCGTGGAGGGGCTCAAAGGTGTTTTTGATACGGATGTTGATTCCGGCTAGTTCCAGGGGCTTAGCCGCTTTGGGGTGAATGGCTTCCATACCGATGTCGGCCAGCTGGTCGGCTACAATGAAATTGGTTAGACCTACCGGGACGCAGTTTTCCACCCCAACAATTCCCGGGTCTGCGCTGGAGAGGTGGTATTCTTTATGTATAATTGCCTCATCGGCCTGCACTTCTACGGCGATCTTACTGAAAGTGACCTCGGAGTAGCCGCGGTCAAAAGCGCGCATGATGCCCTCGGTACCTTTCGTGTAGCCGGTGGCAATGCAGATCCCTTGGGTAAAATCAATTCCTTGCAATCCGTAGTGAATACGCTCGTCAATGGTATAGGCATGATTGTCTTCAAATCCACACAAATCCACCATGCGCGCCGGTATGTTGTGGTTCGTAAGGATGCTCGTGGAATTAAACGCCGAATGCGCCTCACCAATAGAGGCCAGGATTTCACGCGCGGCCAGGTGGATGTCTTTTTCCAGTACGTAACCCGAGGCCAGTACCTGACTAAGGCTCTTGAGCATGGTCTCTGCCTGTTTAATTCGCTCTGTGATAAACGCATTGGCCGCTGCAAGATCAAGACCCAGAGGCACCAGGGTAGTGTTTATTTCCAGAAGGCGCTGCAAGAGGGCGAAAAGCGGCGCGGAAAAATCCTCGCCACGGAGAAAATAGTTATACACGCCCGGTTCCCCCGTTTTCTTATGTTCCAGTAGCCAGTTGGTCACCCCACTGTAGGCCGATACTACAAAAATGCGGTTGTTTTTCGGTATTTGGGGACTATTGATCTGGATGATATTTTCCAGCACCTGGTCAAACTGACTCATGGAGGTGCCGCCTATTTTCTCTACTGTTAACATATGGGATGGGATTGCGCGTGCAAAATTACAAACTATTTTGGATAGTAGGCATCAAACGCCCCCGGAGCTACAGGAAACCCAAGTGTAGGGAAAAGAATTTTTCAAAAATTGTGTATCTTCCCACTCAAAATTAAATCCTGATGAATCGAATTCTTTCTGTATTTCTCATTTTACTTACCGCCGCCCTATATGGCCAACAAGGTCCTTACTACCAGCAGCAGGCAAAGTATAAGATGGAGATTGATGTAGACGCTGCCAATTTCACCTACAAGGGCAAGCAGTCTCTTTCCTATACCAATAATTCTCCGGACGAACTCAAAGTAGTTTATTTTCATTTGTACTGGAATGCCTTTAGGGCGGGATCGATGATGGACCAAAGAGTACAGAACCAGATTCCCAATGGGGACAGCAGACTGCAGCAAAACGGAGTTTCACGCCTGGCCGGTATTCCTGAGGAGCAGGCAGGGGCGCAAAATATACACTGGATCAAACAAGGGGGTAAATCACTCAAGTTTGAAGTGCAGGAAACGATTATGAAGGTGGTTTTGGCCGATCCTATAAAGCCCGGTGCCACTACGCAATTCACTATGGAATGGGATGCTGTAATCCCTATGCAGATTCGCCGCTCGGGACGCAATAACAGGGAAGGAATTGATATGACCATGACCCAGTGGTTTCCAAAAATTGCTGAATACGATTACGACGGCTGGGCCACGTTTGACTATATTGGAAGAGAGTTCCATGCCCCGTTTTCCGATTTCGATGTGCAGATCAAAATAGACAAAGATTATGTCATTGGCGCCGGAGGCACGCTACTGAACCCCGGAGAAGTTAAGGGATATGTACCTGGTGCGAATGTTAAGTCCTCAGCAGATGGAAAAGCCACTTGGAAGTGGAGCGCTAAAAACCTTCTGGATTTTGCATGGGCCGCAGACCGTGATTACACGGTAGAGCAGTTCACGGTTCTGGGAGGACCGGAGGTTACCTATGTATACCAGAAATCAGAAAAGACTGCATTTTGGGAGCAGAGCAAACCCCACATTACGAAGTTTTTCCAAATTATGAATGCTACTTTCGGTCCGTACCAGTATCCTACCTACTCCTTTGTACAGGGGGGAGACGGTGGAATGGAATACGGGATGACCACGATGATACTGGGGGAACACAGAAGCCTGGAGAGTCTGGTAGGTCTTATGGTGCATGAAGGAGCGCATATGTGGTTTCAGCATATGCTGGCTACCAATGAAAGTATGAGCCCGTGGATGGATGAGGGATTCACCAGTTATGCAGAAACCCTGGTGATGAGCCAGTTATTCCCACCCAAAGAACCGCAACCCAACCCTTTTGTAGGTTCTCTTCGCGGGTATGCGAACTTTACCAAAACAGGAAAGGAAGAACCGGCAGTGTATTTAGCGGACCACCACGACGACGGACGGGCGTACAGCATTGCAAGTTATGTGAAAGGGGAAACGTTCCTTGTCCAACTGGGCTATATCGTGGGAGAGCCCACTCTTAAACTGATAATGAAAGAATATTTCAACCAGTGGAAAATGAAGCACTCTACCGGCAGGGATTTTATGCACATTGCGCAAAAACTCTCGGGGATGGATCTGAAATGGTTTTACCACTACTGGATAAATACGACCAAAACCATTGACTATGCTGTAAAGAATGTGCAGTACGATGTCTCTTCCACCACCATTACACTGCAGAATAAAGGGCAGGTCCCTATGCCGATTGATTTTAGCATCCTTACCCGGGACAATACCGTGATCAATTACCATATTCCTATGAATATGACTAGGGAGTGGAAGAAGAATGATATTTACGGCTCGTTCGCTACCCTACCGTACTGGCCGTGGACGCAAAATGAATATACATTTACGGTGCCTTTTACAAAAGAGCAGATAGCAGCCCTGGGAATTGACTTCTCGCAGAGACTGGCCGATATTAACCTTGAGGACAATACGGTAGAAGTAAAGTAGTTGTTTGAGCAAAAAACCACTTGTATGCACACCCTGGTAGTAAATATCGGTAATTCCAATATCCGCTTTGGCCTTTTCAAGGAGGACCTATGCGAGACCTCCTGGATCATCAATACCAAACCATACCGTACCCGCGACGAGCTTTTCGTACAGTTTCTTATGCTTTACCAAAGCTATAAGATAGAGATTGAAAAAGTGGAGCGGATTATTGTGGGATCTGTGGTGCCGCAGCTCACCCACGATATCGTGCGCGCACTGGAAAAAATCCATCAGTCCCAAGGAATTTCGGCGGTTCTGGTCGATCGCAATACCCCCTCGGCAGTGGCCCCTAAATCGCGCCAGATGGGTACGGACATCTACGCGAATCTGGTGGCTGCCCACCATTTATATCCTGGGAAAACAAAGATTGTCATGGATTTTGGAACGGCTCTGACGGTGAGCTGTATTAATCAGGATGCGGATACTTTAGGAGTAATTATCGCTCCGGGCATCATCACATCGCTTAAATCACTGGTCGATGAGACAGCGCAGCTCCCCGAAATTGAGCTAGTACTACCCGAGTCTATCCTAGGACTCGATACAGTAAGCTGTATGCAGAGTGGTATGGTGTACGGGTTCCTTGGAATGGTCGAGGGGTTTGTGGACCGAATCAATGCACATGTGGGCCAGGAGTGTCATGTAATTGCCACCGGTGGGGTATCGCACGTCTATAAGCCGCTGACGGAAAAAATTCACGTGGCCGACCGGCTTCATACCCTTAAAGGTCTTTATTACCTGGGCAGCAGATAGTTAGCGTTTAGAACGAAAAAAATCCAGAAGCAGTTCGCTGCACTCCTCCTGGAGAACGCCCCCCTGTACGGTTGTTTTTGGATGTAAGGACAGTCCAAAATTCTGGTAGCCACGACTAGGGTCCTGGGCGCCGTAAACCACTCTTGTAATCTGAGACCACGAAAGAGCCCCCGCGCACATCGTACAGGGTTCAAGGGTTATATACATCGTACAGTTCCGTAAGTATTTTCCACCCAGATAGTTTGCAGCAGCAGTAATGGCCTGCATTTCTGCATGGGCAGTCACATCGTTAAGGGTTTGGGTAAGATTGTGGCTTTTGGCAACAATGCGCCCGTCGGATACCACTACGCAGCCCACGGGAACTTCGTCTTGCTCCTTTGCTTTTTGGGCTTCCTGCAAAGCCTGGCGCATATAGTACGCGTCGTCAAACATGGTGTCTCTCGCCTTTCTTTAGAATTCGACCTGACTGGTTTCCCTGCCCCGCGTGAAATTCATGGTTTTTTGCTGTCCTCTGTAGGCCACATTCACCACATTGAATTGGCGTGGATACGTCTCTAGAAGGATAGCATTTCGGATTCGAAGAGTATTTATATCTCCTACGCCCGGTGCTTCAAAATAGACCCAAACGGACTCTCCGTTAACCTGGGAGCCTGTAAACGTCAGGTTCTTTGCCCCTCCATTGACAAATACATCAAAGTTTTTATTGACGTATCTCTTTACCTCGGCCTCAAAACCTGCCGTTTCGGGGCGTATTTTTATTGCATTGGAAATATGCTCGGTATTGAGTTTGGTGGTGAATTTCAGTGTTTTATTTCCTTCCACGTAATCCACTTTAGTCATGGAGGAGAAGAAATCCGCCAGGGTAAAGCTGGAAAGCAGAAGAAGGGAAAATAAAGAAAGTATATAAATTTTTAATTTCATTTTGTGTGTAAAAACTATTATGCCATAATTTACAGCGAAAGGGTCAAATAATATGCCAATTCTAGAAATTTACATTTATAGAGTATTTATCATAGAACGCCTTGATGTGTGCAACGGCCTCATCAGCGGTATCCACCACGCGGTAGAGTTTAAGATCTTCTTCCGATATCATGCCTTCTTCCAGCAAAGTATTTTTAAACCAGTCCAGGAGTCCGTTCCAGAATTTGGAGCCGACCAGAACAATGGGGAAACGCGCAATCTTAAGCGTCTGAATAAGGGTGATGGCTTCGGAAAGCTCATCTAAGGTGCCAAACCCACCCGGCATTACTACAAATCCTTGGGAATATTTCACAAACATAACTTTACGGACAAAGAAATAGTTGTAGTCCATTGAGTAGTGTTTGTCTATATAGGGATTGAAATGTTGCTCAAAGGGAAGGTCAATATTTAGGCCAATGGATTTTCCACCCGCTTGTCTGGCACCCCTGTTACCGGCTTCCATTATACCCGGGCCGCCACCAGTGATAATCCCAAATCCCAGTCGGGTAATTTTCTCAGCGATTTCCACCGCCATTTCATACGACGGATCCCCTTCCTTTACTCGTGCAGAACCGAAGATGGAAACGCAAGGACCAATCTTTGCCATTTTTTCGTAGCCATCTACAAACTCTGCCATCACTTTAAAGACCATCCAACTGTCTTTAGTGATTGTCTCATCCCAGGTTTTTTCCTGAAAATGGTATTGGACACGCTGGTCTATTTCTGTTTCAGGTCCTGATATTACTTTGGTAAGACCCTTACCTCTTTTAATTTTACTCATTTATTTAAAATGTTTTTCGGCCTCTGCAATGGAACTTATTTTGCCCACATCCACCAAAACGGAATGGTGCACAAAGGCACCTATCGGAAACTTGTCCATTAAGTCCAAATACGAATTCATTATAGAGAAAGCGCCCTTGGGATGTGGCAGTGTAAGAAGTGTAGGTTGTATACAGTGTATACCACTAAATGCATAACTAGTTACTGGTGCTCTACTGGCAGAGCGAATTTCTTCGGCAGTGGCAGTGTTTTTCCATCCACACAAATGGTTGTTTTTGTCAAAGAGAAGTGAGCGGCTGCTCGTACGTGAAGAGACAGCTAAAGTGGCAAGGTCTCCACTTGCCTGGTGCTGTGCTATCAGCGGACGAAGGTCCAGGTCTGTAAGGATATCTGCATTCATAACTAAAAAGCTTTCGCTTCCTTGTAGGAAATGTTTTGCAAGCATCATCCCGCCACCGGTTTCTAGGAGCTCTTTTTCGGCGGAGAGATGAATGGTACAGCCGAAGTCTTTGTTCGCGTCTAAAAATGCCTCAATTTGCTCTCCGAAATGGTGTATGTTAATTATGATTTCTTCAATTCCAAAAGACTTAAGATAAAGGATGTTCCGCTCCAGTAATGCGACTCCATTGACCTTCGCCAAGGCTTTGGGATGGTGCAACGTAAAGGGTTGCAGCCGAGTGCCTTTTCCGGCCGCAAATATCATGGCTTTCATTCTTTAAAGTAAGTTATCTGGATTTTTGTAGAGGCAATATACTTAAATTAATTGAGGTTGTTCATTGTGGCGTACTGTTACCGCTACCATGGGGTATTTTTGTTCAATAAATTTCGCAGTATAGTCCGCGCAATAAACGGAGCGGTGCTGCCCGCCGGTACAACCGAAATTGACTTTCAGGCTCTTAAAATCACGTGCGATATAATTATCAATGGTAATTGAAAGTAAGGCTGTAATATGTTGCAGGAATTGGGGCATCAGAGTGTTCTCCTCTAAATAGTGGGCAACTTCAATATCCCTGCCCGTCTGCTCTTTATAGCGCTCAATCCTTCCAGGGTTTAAAATACCGCGGCAGTCGAATACGAACCCTCCTCCGTTCTCTGTCTGGTCGGTAGGAATTCCGCCTTTCTTGTAAGAAAAACTCTGAATCTCAATGTGTAGTTTATCGTGCATATTTTTTTTGGTAAATAGCTTCAAGTTGGTTTATAATTCCCAGCAGAGTGGGGTACTTATTCATGCCAGTCCATTGGTTGGCAGTAAGTATTACGTTTCGAATTCCCTGCGGAATACTTTCTAGAAAGTGAGGCTTTCTCTCAATCAGGCCCCGTAAGCCGTAGGCTCCTAGAACCTGCAACTGGCGAAGTAGTACCAGTGGTTCCAATGATCTACGTAGCTGTTCTTGTTCAACTCCTTTAGGATAAAGTGCTATGAAATACTCCAACATTTCTTGCCGAAACTCCGAAGAAAAATTGGCTTTGGCCTGATAAAGGAGCGAAACTACGTCGTAGAGCGCTGGTCCTTCCATAGCGGCTTGAAAATCAATGAAGGAGGGCTTGTTCGTTGGGCCTACCATAATGTTCCTGGCCTGAAAATCACGAAGCATCAGAACTTTAGGTCCTTGCTGCGACACCTGCGAACTTAGTGCCTCCAATTCTTTAAGAAGCAACCCTTTTGGGTAGTGCACTGCAAGGATATCTGCGAAAAAGAATTTGAAATAATAAAGATCGTGGGTGATGGTGAGGCGATCGTAGGAGGTGTATTCAAAGGTTTTGGAGTAGTCTACCTGACCCAGCGTTCGCTGCTGGAGCATTACCAAATTTTCAAGGGAGACGCGTACTAAATTGCGAACGCGAGGACTTGATTTTTCTTTAGCTATCACATCGGAAAGCGTTTCATCTCCTACATAAGATTGTAGGTAGAGTTTCTCTGAGGTATCTATGTGAAAGACCTTTGGAGCGGGAAGCTCCAGAGTCTCAAACAGGCTGCAGAAATAAAAGAAGCTATGGTTCTCTTTAATGTTCTCATTGTAGGTCGCTACAAATTTTTCCTCTCCTGAACGTATGATGAAGTTCTCTCTCGCCGATCCACTTGGGGAGAGAGGCACAACCGCATCGGGGTATTTATTAAAATAGCCATAAAAGAAACTGGTGATGCGTGTTTGTGGTGTAGCCATAGCGAATGCAAATATAAACATTACTAGGGATTCTTCGATGGGTGACCTCCAGCAGGTTCGTTGTAGTGTTATGAGGCAGTCTCTAGTGTATGCTTGTCCTTTTGGGTGATTGTGCCCAGCGTCCAATCCACCTGCTTTTCAAAAGGATGGGTACGGAGTGGGCATTCAGTTAACGAGCATATCTTGCAGGAAAATTCTTTGCAATCGTCCATGTGAAGGTTGAATTCAATCGCCCGAGTAGTATGTCCTTCCAAAAGCTGCATCACCTCCTCCATTTCTTGGTGTGCGTGGCGTAGGGTATAATAATAGGGGAGCGTTATATGGCCGTCCACGTGGATGTCACTGCCGTGCTGCTGCACACGGACATTATGAATGTCCACCCACTGGGAGCGCCTGGACTGGGAAAGTATTTGCGCTATTTCTTCCAGCATGCCCACGTCGGTTTCATCCATTATCCCACTTAAAGATTTGCGCACAATCTTGTATCCAGTAAACATGATAAAGAGTGCAAACCCCATTGCAGTTAACGCATCCACCCAGTAGTAACCTGTAAGATTGACCAAAATTAAGCTCAAAACGACGCCCACGGTCGATAGGGTGTCGGTCTGCAAGTGTCTGCCCGAACTCTCCAGTACCATGGAATGACTCTGTTTTCCTTTCTGTATGGAAAGGTATCCCAATACATAGTTGAGAAGTGCCGTGGTTGCTATGATTGCAATCCCCCAATCCAATTTTTTCAGTGTGTTTCCATGAAGTAGCGAATCGGAGGCTTGGAGGATGATAAGTATGCCAGCAAATATAATTAGGGCGCCTTCTATTCCCGAGGTAATAAACTCTACTTTCCCGTGCCCATAAGGATGGTCGTGGTCTTTTGGCTTGGATGCAAGATACAGCGAGTAAAGTCCCATAAAAGCAGCAAGAATATTAACAATGCTTTCCATGGCGTCGGAGTAGATAGCATCGGAGTCGGTAGTATGCCAAGCAAATAGTTTTGCCAGAAAAAGCAACACTCCGGCTAAGGCCACATTTCGCTGGAAATTGAAATTACTAGGGGTCGCTGTATTGGAAGTTTGCATGATGTACACTAAACAGTTTTATATTTCTAACAAAAAACCCGCCTTGAGGCGGGTCTGTTAAATTAGGTTCTTGGAAAGAAGATACTCGGCAATTTGCACCGCGTTGGTAGCGGCACCTTTTCGCAGGTTATCAGCAACAATCCAAAGATTTAAAGTATTGGGCTGAGAAGGATCCCTGCGTATTCTTCCCACAAATACCTCGTCTTTACCTTCACTGTATAAAGGCATTGGGTAAATCTTGTTTTTCACGTCGTCCATCACTTCCACCCCCGGTGTGTTACGCAACAAATCCACTACATCTTTCAGATCAAATTCGTTCTCAAATTCAATGTTGACGCTCTCGGAGTGTCCTCCCTGTACGGGAACACGTACCGCTGTGGCTGTGAGAGAAAAGGTATTGTCTCCCATAATTTTTTTGGGCTCGCGCATAAGCTTGAGCTCTTCTTTGGTATAATCCATCTCATCAAAAACATCGCATTGGGGAAGTGCATTCTTGAATATTTCGTAGGGGTATACCTTCTGTGCGGAAGCATCGCCAGCAATTTCCGAGTTTAGTTGATCCACAGCTGCCTTACCGGTGCCTGTTACAGACTGGTATGTGGATACTACAACACGTTTGATGTTGTACACCTGGTTTAGTGGGTGCAGTACCATTACAAGCTGTATAGTGGAGCAGTTGGGGTTTGCGATAATCTTATCCTCGGACTGTAGGACCTGCGCATTGATTTCCGGTACTACTAGTTTTTTGGAAGGATCCATACGCCATGCAGAGGAATTATCCACTACAAAGGTTCCGTGTTCTGCAAACTGTGGAGCCCACTGCAGGGAGGTCTCTCCTCCGGCGGAAAATAGTGCAAGTTGGGGCCTTTTCTCAATGGCATCCTTCATAGATACGATAGGGTACGCGGCACCTTCGTAGGTAACCGCTTTTCCCACCGATTTCTCGGATGCAACCGGTATAAGTTCGCTAATTGGAAATTTCCTTTCACTAAGAACCTTCAACATTATCTGGCCCACCATCCCGGTAGCGCCAACAACTGCTACTTTCATCTCAACTAAGTTTTATTTATTTAAGCAAACAAACGCGACCATTGGAACGCCCACATCATAAGTGCTACGGCTATTAGTCCCATGGCTACCATACCCATGGATAGCTTCTCGTTCGTTTTTAATTTTTTATTTAAAATGGTAAGCAGCACTGCTGCTACTATCATTGCAAAGGGATGCTCTACATAGGTGTTACGGCTTACCGAATCACTCATAAGTGTTCCTTGCTCCCGGGCTGCTTTGAAACCAGGCGAGAAGAAGAACAGCATTACCAGTCCTACAAGAGCCTGAAGGTGAAAGAAAATCATGGTAAAAAGGGTAGATTTTCTAAGGAGTTTGGAAATGTTTCCACTGTAGCCGAACATGGCCATGAGAAGGGAAACAACAAATACGGCTGTTAATACAAGTAACAAATAAGCAAAACCTCGGTGGGCTTGAAGCATGATGTAAAATGTGTCCATGTGTAGTTTTTATGTGTGGTGCAAATATAAAAAAAATCCCGACTAAAAGCCGGGATTTCCATTGTGTGCACTTCGATTAGAAAGTGTATGCCACAGAGGCATTCCAGGTTCTTCCGAAACCAAAGAATACTTCGTTGTTTTTGTTTACTCCGTTCCAGTTGTTGGCCGGGTTAGAATCTGCTGCAATATTCGTTCTGGATTCAGCGATATACGTAGTATCAAACAAGTTGTTTACGTTTACTCTGAACTTAAGACCCTGATTGTTAGCAAAGTCATACTTTAGTGTAGCTCCAAGATCCACTAGACCGTAAGAAGGTAGTTTTACTGCTGTCGCACCGTCGTTAGTAGTTCTGTTCTGAGGCTCGAATGCAGAATAAAGGTTGTCCGCATATCTGTACTGAGCGTCGAAGTTGAAGTACTTGTTGATTCTGAAGTCTGCTCCTAGTGCTGCAGTTAATTGTGCCGCATCCCCAACTTTCAATCCGTCAAGATAAAGCGTTTGCGTAGCGACTACTTCATTGGTTTGGTCATCGATGAAAGATGCTGTTGGGCTTCCTTCGTAGAACCAGTCTCCTACAGATAGCATACCGTTAACTGTAACGAAGGTGGCTGGTCTAACGTTGAAGTCTAGTTCCACACCGCGGTGTACTTCTTTAATTCCAAGTACGTTAGCTACAAAAGTCTGACCGTCCACACGGGAAGTGATTCTTCTGTAGATATCATCCCAAACGGTGTTGTATAGGTTCACGTTTGCATTGAAGATAGCAGAACGGAATCCATATCCTAATTCATAAGAAGTAATTTTCTCGTTGGTAAGACCTGGATTTACGTCGTTTCTGTTATTTAAGAATACCGCACCAAAGAAAGGTTGTCTTTCGTAGTACCCTGCGTTTGCAAATACGTTATGGTTCTCGTTAATGTTGTAGTTTGCACCCCCTTTCACGTTGAATCCTACTAGGTCTACTTTTTCACTTTCCTGTTCTGCAGGAGCGTAAAGCATGTAGTCAATTCTTTGGAATGCCTGGTTGGAAACGGATCCCTGAACGAAAGCAGATAACGCGTCTTTGCTGTATTCCAACTGTCCGAATGCACCTAGCCAATTTACGATTCCGTCATTGCTATACGCCATCTGATCTTTGATATCGTTGGTCTTACCACCGAATGGATTCCAGCTTGGGTTAGCATCGAAGGTGTTTTTAATAATGTTTGGACGGTTGTTTATATTGGAGGTGTCTGTATAAGACTGGTTTCCAAGTAGGTCAGACACTACTCTGTAGTGCATACCTGTATAAGTTCTACCGTCAAGACCCACTGAAGCGCTCAAATAGTCATTGAACTTGTGGTTAAGGCTTGTAATTAAACCTAACCAGTTGTGTGAGTTGATTGAAGCTCTTCTGATAATACCGTTGCTTGAAGAAGCGATGCCTGGAGTGGCGTTCACTGCTCCGAAATCCGCTACAATACCACCTTGGTTCCATTTTACGATGTCGTCGTAACGAACTAAACCGTCTGCAGTTCTTGGTAGTCTGTTGTAGAAAGTTCCGTTGATACGGCCTGCGTCACCAGAACCACCACCTCTACCAAAAGAAGCATAGGCTACGGTGCTTAACTTGGTCATGTCGGTGAACTTCCAATCCCAATTTAGGGACATTACCGGTTTGTGGTAGTAGTTTCTCGCCATGGAGTACTCTTCACCATTTAAATACCCCCAGTTCTGGTTGTATTTTCTGTTCGGTTCTTCTTCAGTTCCGCCGTATTTGATGTGATCAGAAATGCGTGACTGGAATGCACGCTGGTGGTGCCACTGTGGAGCTCCTGTAATGGTAAACTGGAAATCGTGCTTCTGATTAGGGTTGTATCCTAGAGCAAAATAGTAGTTGTACCCTTCAAATTCTGTTCCATCGGCATACATAGAACCTGCTGTTCTACTCATTAGGAAGGAAGACGACCATCCAGATTCGTATTTACCTGTGTTGTAAGAAAATAGTGTTTTGTGGTATCCGTCGTTACCAACACTTACCATCACATTTCCTTGTTTTTTCTTGTCAGCTGATCTAGTTAGTACGTTGATGGTACCTCCCACAGAAGCAATAGCGAGCTTGGACGAACCAAGACCTCTTTGTACCTGCATGGCAGATGTTACATCAGAAAGACCAGCCCAGTTGGACCAGTATACTGCTCCATTCTCCATGTCGTTCACTGGTACACCGTTGATCATCACCGCAGTGTTTCTTTGATCAAACCCTCTTACGTTGATTCTTGAGTCTCCAAAACCTCCACCGGATTTAGTTGCATAAACGGATGGAGTCGTGTTAAGAATTTCTGGGAATTCTTGGTTACCAAGTCTCTCAACGATAACAGCTTCTCTAATAGTAGAAACTGCTACTGGTGTCTTACGGTCTCTAGCGATATCCGCAACACCTGTTAGTACGACTTGCTCAATGTCTCTTTCTTTGCTCACTGTGTCTGTTGTCTGAGCAAAATAAAAACTCGCAGTAGAAAAAGTAACTACTGTAGCAAGCATTGATTTCTTGAATGGATTAAAATTCATAATGGTTTTTAATTAGAAATTAATTTTTCACGTTGCAAAAATACTATTAAATATTATATCATACATTAACAATGTGTTAATATTTAATGTTTTGTTAATATTAGCTGTTAAATAATTGGTATGCAATTCATTATAACTAATATTGGCTAAGTGTGTTTAATTTTTCAATTACCAAAAAAAAGCGAAAAGGGGCTTTATTTTATCTATCTCACAATTTCGCTTTTATTGCTTTTAAGCTGATATCAATGTTTTGCGCAGAATGTGTAAGTGCTCCGGCAGAGATATAGTCGACGCCTGTGGCTGCCACGTCCTTGAGCATCGCCCGGGTAATACCTCCGGAGGCTTCTGTCTGGGTCTTTCCACCAATGAGAGTTACTGCCTGGCGCATTTGCTCCAGCGACATGTTGTCGAGCATAATGCGGTCTGCTCCGGCCTCTAGAGCCTCTTTCACCTCGTCCAGGTTTCGGGTTTCGACTTCAATCAGTAGGTTTTTCTTTTGCTCTTCTAAGTAGTTCCTGGCCATAGCTACTGCCTTGGAGATACTGCCATTGAAATCGATGTGGTTGTCCTTAAGCATGATCATGTCATATAGTCCAAAGCGGTGGTTGGTTCCTCCACCTATTGCCACGGCCCATTTTTCACAAAGGCGAAAATTAGGTGTAGTCTTTCTCGTATCCAGAAGTTTCGTCTTGGTACCTACCAAGCGCGCATCCCAATCGTGCGTGAGGGTGGCTATACCCGACATACGTTGCATGCAATTCAAAACAAGGCGCTCGGTTTGCAGAATGGACCGGGCACTGCCATGAACTATAAATGCTATATCCCCTTTCTTTGCGCTGTCTCCATCCTTTTTAAGTAGTTCTACCCTTAAGGTGGAATCAAAAATTTGAAATATAATTTGAGCAAGTTCCACTCCGGCCAGGATACAGTCCTGCTTTATTATGCATTGGGCCGACTGCTGTAGGTTATTGGGAATAGTAGAAAGCGTAGAGTGGTCTCCGTCCTGAAGGTCTTCCTCCAAAGCTGTTTTAATGAAAAAATTAAGATTTTCTTCAGTGATATAGGAAGGTCTTTGCATGTAGTCTTTTGTTTTTAAGGAATTAATGGTTTTTTTGCCAGATCTTTATTGTAGAAGGATCCTTTATTTTGTGTCATTTCCAGGGAGTGTTTTATAATAAGATAGGAAACGTTGACCAAGTTTCTTAGTTCGGAAAGTTGTGGGGATAAAATAGCGAAATTGTACAGTTCGGTAACGGCAAGATATATGTCCCGCTGCTTTTCTTTTGCCAGCTGGAGCCTCGCATTGCTTCTAACGATAGACACAAAATCACTCATAAGTTCCTGAAGTTGCTTTCTAAGGTAACTAATGATTACCATTTCGTCAATGACCTTCATCCCTTCTTGATTCCACTCCGGAATTAGTTCCAGGTCTTTATAGTTGAACGCATCTTCCTTGAGAAGTTCTACCGAACGCATAGCCGCATTGTGTCCGAACACCAAGCCTTCCAAGAGAGAATTGGAGGCAAGGCGGTTGGCCCCATGCAAGCCGGAGTTGGTGCATTCCCCGCACGCGAAAAGATGCTCAATGGAACTTTGTCCGTTCTTATCAATATCAATTCCTCCCATCAGATAATGGCATGCAGGCACGACGGGGATCAATTGCTTGAAGGGATCGATGCCTTCGTCTAGGCATTTTTGGTAGATGTTAGGGAAATGCTCTATGAACTTCTGCCGGTCCATATGCCGGCAATCGAGTCCCACGTAACTGTCACCGGAGGTGATTAGTTCATTGTCAATAGCCCTTGCAACGATATCTCTAGATGCCAATTCTTCACGCGGGTCGTATTTGTGCATGAAAGGTTTTCCATCCTTGGTGCGCAGTTTAGCTCCGTCTCCTCGCACGGCCTCCGAGATAAGAAATAGCATACCTTCATGTTTGGAATAAAGTGCGGTAGGGTGGAACTGGTAGTACTGCATATTAGAGACTTTCCCACGTGCCCTATGCACAAAAGCAATTCCGTCTCCTGTAGCAATCGAAGGATTGGTAGTGTTTTTATAGACATGCCCCGCACCCCCGGTGGCTACCATGGTAATTTTAGAGCGGATGCGCTTGATTTTGCTTGTCTTTTGGTCTAGTACATAGGCGCCGTAGCAGGTGATATGTTCCAAGTCTAACTTGCGGCCGCTTATTTGGTGCTGTGTAATAAGGTCCACTACGTAATGGTAGTCCAAAATCTCAATTGTGGGTAGAGAGTTGGCGGTTTCTAGCAGTGCACGTTCGATCTCAAACCCGGTAATATCTTTGTGGTGCACGATTCGGTTTTCTGTGTGGCCTCCTTCCCGACCCAATTTATAGTTTCCTGTTTGGCTTCGGTCAAAATGAGTTCCCCATTCTACTAGTTCTTTAAACCGTGCGGGACCTTCCCTTATCACCATTTCCACTATTTCCATTTTATTCTCGCCGTCGCCAGCGCGCATGGTGTCGGCGATGTGTTTTTCGAAATTGTCTTGATCGAAATCGGTGACAACTGCCAGTCCACCTTGGGCGTATTTCGTGTTGCTTTCGTCTTCGTCCGCCTTGGTGACGATAGTTATTTTAGTCTGTGGAAGTTCCTGTGCAATTTTTATGGCATAGGATAGTCCGGAAATTCCCGAACCGATCACTAGTACATCTGTCTCTATCATAATCCTGCAGTTTATCGCTAAAGGTATTTTACAAGCTTTTCCAATGGTTTACGAACCTTCTTCAAATTTTGAAAGGTGTCTTCCTGTGCGCGGACACCTAGAGCCAACGCCACACAAGGGAATTCCGCCTTGGGGTTTACGGGCATCAGCGCGCTGAGTTTTTCCCCATCAAACCCTTCCAGGGGACAGGAGTCAATGCCTTCGAGTGCTGCTGCTACCAGTAAATGCCCCAAGGCAATATACGCCTGCTTTTGAGTCCAGTGAAAGAGCGCTTCCTCGGAGAAGGAGTTTTTAAAGTCCCCAATGTTTTTTCTGAACCCCTCCAGGCTTTGTGGCGTTACATTGCGCACACTCTCAATGTGTTTAAAGTACCCGTCTATATAGTGGGGTTCCACCTGCTTCTTTGCACAGAGAATGAATAAATGGGAACAGGTTAGAACCTGTGAGGGGTTATAGAAAGCTCCGGATAGTTTTGTGAGCAGTTCAGGAGTACGGGCTTTACTAGCCAGATAAATGCGGTAGGGTTGAAGCCCCATAGAGCTTGCAGAAAGTCTTGCTGCTTCCAGTATGGAATTTATTTTTTCCTCATCAAGCAACTCTGGTCCAAACTTTTTTACGGAATACCGTTTTTTTAAGGCGTGAATATAATCCATGAAGCGAAGTTACATAATTCTTGAGGCATTTAAGAGACTGCTAAAAAAGGCCTTGCCCCTGCATCTGTTCGAAATACATATCACGCTCAAGATTCTGATTTGCGGCTGCCTGGACTGCAAGCCTGTCGCAAATTTCATTTTCTTTATGTCCTGCATGTCCCTTTATCCAGTGAAAATTTGGCTTGTGTTTTTCTAAAAGCGGCAAGAGTCTTTTCCATAAATCCGGGTTCTTTACATTCTTAAAAGCTCTTTTCACCCAGCCTTGAAGCCATTTTTGATTGATTGCATCTGAGACGTACTTACTATCGGTGTGGATATGCACTTCGTGTCCTGTACTGGTAATCTGTTCCAGGGCGGTAATTACGGCCAGAAGTTCCATGCGGTTATTGGTAGTTAGAGCAAATCCTTGGGAAAACTGTTTTGAATAGTTTTTTTCCTTAACCTGCATGAGAATCCCTAGACCCCCTTTACCTGGATTCCCGCTGCACGCACCGTCTGTATAGATGTCAATCCGCAAAACTAAAAATTAAAAGGGCATCGATTCATCGTCATCGTCAAGATCGTTCATAGAGCTGCCCGTAACGCCCGAAGGCATCACTGGAGGACCAAAAGCGGAATTTAGGTCGGTCTCCCCTTGGAGGCGCTGAAAACCACTAGGGGCATCCTGCTGAGAGAAGCCCGCTGCGGGGTATGTGCTCAGGTCGTGGCTTGCAAAAAGGTCCAAGTCCGTGAATTTTCCTAAATTTTTAATAAAGGAGAGGCGCACATCTGCAGTAGCACCGTTACGGTGTTTGGCGATGATAATTTCAGCTTGGTTTTCCGTGGAGGTTTCCTCTCCATCAGGATCGTTGTCCCATGTAGAAATCTTGTAGTATTCCGGACGAAAAATGAACGAAACAATATCGGCATCCTGCTCAATGGCACCCGATTCCCTGAGGTCTGAAAGTTGCGGTCTTTTATTGGGGCGAGATTCCACGCTACGGGAGAGCTGGGATAGTGCAATGACCGGCACATTTAATTCTTTGGCAATTGCTTTTAGGGAGCGTGAAATCATGGCAATTTCCTGTTCACGGTTACCATTTTGCTTCCCCCCGCTGTTAGCCGTCATAAGTTGTAGGTAATCCACCATGATGATTTTCACACCGTGCTGCATTACCAGTCTTCTACATTTAGCGCGAAAATCAAAGACAGATAGTGAAGGCGTTTCATCGATGAACAGCGGGGCGTTTTCAAGTTCCGAAACGTTTCTAAAGAGCCGTTGCCATTCTTCATCACTCATCTGTCCTTTCCGAAGTTTTTCAGACGAAATTCCAGTCTCCGAGGAGATCATTCTAGTGATAAGCTGTACGGAGGCCATCTCCAAGGAGAATAGGGCCAGTGGAATTTTGTGCCCTACTGCAATATTGCGGGCCATCGAGAGCAGGAATGCGGTTTTACCCATCGCAGGTCTTGCTGCAATAATGATAAGGTCAGAGTTCTGCCAGCCTCCTGTTTCCTTGTCCATTGCTGTGAATCCTGAGGGTATCCCCGAGAGCCCTTCTTTATCGCGGAGGGATTTGATAGATTCCACAGCCTGTTTAACGAGCGAGTTAGCCGTATCGAACCCTTTCTTGATAGTTCCGTTGGTAATTTCAAAAAAACTCTGTTCGGCCTTGTCCAGTAGTTCGAAAACATCCGTGGACTCTTTATACGACTGGTCTATTACATTAGCAGAGACATTAATGAGACTGCGCAGTATGAACTTCTCCAGTATGATCCGCACATGGTATTCAATATGTGCCGAGGAGCTAACTCCCAAAGTGAGCTCTATGATATAGTGGTCTCCTCCTGCCTGAGAGAGTTTTTCCTCTCTTTTTAGTTCTTGAATTACCGTCATGAGATCGACCGGGTGGTTGTTCTCATAAAGCCTGAGGATTGCTATAAATATAAGTTGGTGTCTGGGGTCGTAAAACACATCGGGCGTAAGAAGGTCTATCGTATAGTCCATCCCCTTCTTATCGATTAAAAAGGTTCCTATGACGAGTTTTTCAAATTCAATTGCATTAGGAGGCATTTTGCCTTCGGAAATAGAAAGCTCTTTAGCAAAATTGCCGTGAATTAAAGAAGATAGGGTTTCCTTTTGTGCCATGGGACAAAGATAGTTTTTTTGCCATTTGATTTAAATTAATTAATTCACAATGGTGGGTTTTTTGCCTGTAAGCAATTGATTATGTGATTGTTTGTATGTTGGTAAATATCCGTGTGCGTTAATACTCTAGACGTCTTAGCTTCGGAACGGTTTTTCCGACCGTAAGTGCAATAAGCAGTGTGAGTGAACCCCCGACGACCACCGAGTGTACTACGCCTAGTAACCTAGCTGCAAGGCCACTCTCAAATTGACCTAATTCGTTGGAAGACATAATAAAGATGGAATTCACGCTAAGGACACGGCCCCGAATGTGCTCCGGGGTTTTAAGCTGCACGATGGTGCCGCGTATCACTACGGAAATTCCATCAAACATGCCACTGAGCATCAGTAAGGCAAAGGAAAGCCAATACCATTTAGAGAGACCGAATCCGATAATGCATAGGCCAAATCCGGCCACTGCAACAAGGAGTATCTTACCTTGATTTCTTCGTAGCGGAATGAAACTTAATGTAATTATGACAACTGCGGCACCCAAATCAGCTGCCGCATTGAGAATACCGAATCCTTCTGGGCCTACTTTTAATATGTCGCGTGCAAAAACCGGGATCAATGCTACGGCCCCTCCAAATAAGACGGCGAACATGTCTAGAAGCAGTGCGCCGAGAATTTCCTTGGTGCGGTAAATATAGGAAAGTCCCTCACGGATACTTTGGGATATTTTTAAACTGCCTTTAATGTTGCTGGACGGGTGACTGCCGAGTGTCCAGAAGAAAAGCGATGCCAAGACCATGAGCGCTACCACCAGGCACAGTGTACCGCTTACGCCCATCCAATGGATGCAAAATCCGCCCAAGGCATGACCAAGTACGGATGCCGAAAGGAAAGTTGCCTGGTTTACTGTAATGGCAGCAGGTAAAAGCTTTGCCCCTACAATTTTCGGTATCATGGCGGGAAGAAGCGGTCCCAAGAAAGCCCTACAAAATCCAGTGAAGAATACGATTCCATAAAGTACATAGCTGATCTCTGTGGCGCTTAAGCCGTGACGGCTTCCGCCAAAAAGCGCGGTGTATGTTAAGATCCCTATAAGCAGTACATAGGCGTAGTTGCAAAGCAGCAAAAGTTTCTTTTTTTCCCGGTGGTCAATTATGTGCCCTGCGTAGAGGGCCGAACTCACTGCAGGAACTACTTCGGATAAGCCAATAAGACCAATAGCAAAAGGATCGCCGGTCAGATCGTAGATCCACCAGCCCAAAACGGTTGCAAGCATCCGAAAGGAAAGTATGAGTATAAACCGACCGGTTATCAGGTGGCGAAATTCGCTTATGCGTAAGGTTAGAATGGGGGAGGAGGACATACGGATGGAAGAAACTATTTTTAATTATTTTTGCCCAATGAACTGGATTATTCTTATAGTAGCAGGTCTTTTTGAGACTGCGTTTGCCACATGTCTGGGCAAAGCACAGGAAACCTTTGGCAGGGAGAGCCTTTATTGGTGGGGTGGATTTGTGGTGAGTCTCTTCATCTCCATGTTTTTAATGTACAAATCCATCTCCTGGGGCGCACATCCCATCCCGATTGGAACCGCTTACGCAGTGTGGACCGGAATCGGAGCTGTTGGGGGTGTATTGGCAGGGATATTCGTGTTTTCCGAGACGGTCACTTTTTGGAGGATGTTCTTTGTTTTCACATTAATTGCCTCGGTAGTAGGTCTTAAGATAGTGAGTAACTAAGGAATTGTGTAGGGTTCGAGTTGCTCTGCAATTTTTCTATCATTGGAAAGTCGTGGGAGCTTATTCTGTCCTCCCAGCTTGCCCTGCGATTTTGCCATCTCTATAAAAGCATTACGTTGGAGGCTCGTGAGTACCAAAGGTCTGAGTACATGCCCTTTTACCAAGTCATCGTAGTAACTGTTGCGACTGCGAAGCTGTTTGTCGAGCTCCGTAGAGAATGCATCCAAGTCCGAGGGCTCCCGCTCAAACTCTACAAACCACTGATGGTACGGAAGTCCTTCAGCGGGGCTTACTTGAGGTGCCAAGTGGTATTCACTGATCTGTGCATTAAATTTCTCTGCCGTGGCTTTCATGGACTCCTCCACTTCGTAGGCAATGACATGTTCTCCAAAGGCCGAAGTGTAGTGTTTGGTACGGCCGGACACCACAATACGGTAGGGGCTCAAAGAAATAAAGCGTACCACATCACCGATTGAATATGCCCACAGTCCTGAATTGGTGGAAAGAATAAGGGCGTAATCTTTCTCCAGTTCCACCTCTGCTAGGCTTAGGCGTGGAGCATCGGGTTTCCCATAGCTTTCTAAAGGAATGAATTCATAAAATATTCCATGGTTGGTAAGAAGCTGCAGTCCTGGTTTGGTGTAATCGTCCTGAAAGGCGAAAAAACCCTCACTTGCGGGGAACGTTTGGATCGTGTCTACAGGTTTTCCAAGTAGTTCTTCCATTTTTTCGCGGTAGGGTTCGTAATTCACGCCCCCTGTAATAAGGAGCTGCAAATTAGGAAAGAGGTGAGTGATTTTCTTTCCATGCTTTTCCGTGAGTTTTTCAAAATACATGATCAGCCACGGCGGGATTCCCGAGATAAGGGTCATGTCCTGGGTCTCCGTTTCCTCTACTATGGCATCCACTTTTTGTTCCCAGTCTTCAATGGTGTTGGTAGCAAGACTGGGAAGCCGGTTTTTTTGAAGGTAGGAGGGGATGTGGTGTGCGACAATTCCTGAAAGGCGTCCGGTCAGAATGCCGTACTCTTCGTCAAGGTGGGGGCTGCCTTGCAGGAAAATCATTTTTCCATTTACAAAATCGGCATTGCCTTTTTTGGCGATATAGTGAAATATTGCACTTTGGGCTGCACCCAACTGATAGGGCATGGCTTCATGAGAAATTGGGATGTATTTAGACCCCGAGGTAGTTCCTGAGGTTTTTGCAAAGTACTGGGGCTGTCCGGGCCACAGGATATGGCTCTGCCCCCGTTTTACTTTCTCGATGTAGGGGCGTAATGCTTCGTAATCGTAAAGGGGTACCCTCTTCTGAAAATCCTTAATACTGCGGATCTGTTCAAATTGGTGTGTCCTTCCAAAAAGCGTCTTCTCTGCTTTGGAAATTAACTCCTTTAGTAGCCTCTCCTGATCTTTCGGTGCATTATCCTTGTATTTTTGCGCAGCCTTGACATGGAGCTTTGCCCATACTAGCGCGGCCTGCTTTTTAAGAAATCTCAACATAAAGCAAATTTAATAAAATTCACTGCTTCCTTAGTTTTTTTTCAAATTGATTAACTTTGCATTCCTTACGATTTCAGGCAATTCCTGAAATCGTACGGGTATTTATATATACTTCTATGCCATTACCCGAAATAAAGACAAGTCTGTTGCCCCAATTTCTAAAGTACCAGATGGGGAAGACCATTTTTAGTACATTGGATTCACAGTCCCTAGTAGCGGTACGAGGAGCTGCCGGTTCCTTTCCGAGCATATGGGTAGCGGAATATTTTTTAATAGAGAAAAGCACCGTTCTTTACCTAATCGACGACAAGGAGAAAGCGCTTTACGCTACTGCGGAATTAGAACAAATGCTCGGAGAGGACAAAGTGTTGTATTTTCCATCCTCACACCTGGATCCCTACCAACTAGAAAGCGTTCAAAATGCAGACATTGTACTGCGTACCGAAGTCCTTAACCGCTTAAGCAGTCTAAAAGAACCTTTAGTGGTGGTAGCCCCGTATATCGCAATGAGTGAGAGGGTTCTGAAGAAGGAAGATTTAGGCGCCATTTCACACACTATCTCCCAGGGGGCAAGTCTGGACTTTGACTTCGTGGACGAGCTTCTCACGCACTACCATTTCAAACAAACGGATTTCGTCTCCGAGCCTGGAGAATTTTCAGTTCGTGGAGGAATAATCGACGTATTTTCCTATTCGAATGAGCATCCCTACCGCATCAGTTTTTTTGGTAGCGAGATTGAGAGCATCCGTACATTTGATATAGAAAGCCAGCTTTCGCATGAGAAGGTGGATTCCTTCACATTGGTATCCAATATCACCGCCGCAACTACTTCCCAGAAGGTGCCCTTTACGGATCTCTTGCCTGAGAGAACATTAGTGGTCAGTACCAGTGGGTTGCTGGGTTTGCACAAAATGGAGCAATTTTACGATCGTGCCCAGGAAAATTATCAGAAGCTTTCTAAGGAACTTTCCCACTCCAAGCCTGAGGATCTTTTTATGGACCACCAGCTTTTTCTTTCTGGGATGAAATACTTTAAAATTGTTGATTTCACAGCTTCACCTCTAAAGGATTTTTACAATCTGCAGCTGCACCAGACTCCCCAGCCCTCCTTTCACAAGAATTTTGAAATGCTTGCGCAGGATCTCCAACAGAAAAATACGCTAGGCTATTCGTGTTGGATTTCCTTTTCTTCTGAAAAGCAAAAGCAACGTCTGGAGGAAATTCTAAAGGAAATTGCGGTAGGGGACCATTTCTTCAGCTTTAAATCGGATCTACATGAAGGCTTTGTGGATACTGAACTAAAAGTTTCGGTATACACCGACCATCAAATCTTTGACCGCTACCAGCGCTACAAGGCAAAGAATTCCTTTGCCAAGAGTGAGCAACTTACATTAAAGGATCTAACTTCGTTAAAGATCGGTGATTTCATCACGCACATTGATCATGGCGTAGGTAAATTCATGGGTCTGGTCAAGATCAACAATAACGGTCGCATTCAGGAATGCTTCAAACTGGTCTATAAAAACCAGGACTTGTTGTATGTTAGTGTGCATTCATTGCATAAGATTTCTAAATATACCGGTCCGGAAGGCAGGGAAATAGTTCTAAGCAAACTTGGGTCTCCGGCCTGGAGATCCCTCAAACAGAAGACCAAGGCCAAGGTCAAGCAAATGGCTTTTGATTTAATTAAGCTCTATGCAGAACGAAAATCAGCTAAGGGGTTTGCCTTTACACCGGATTCCTACTTACAGCAGGAGCTTGAGGCCAGTTTCCTTTATGAGGATACACCGGATCAGGAATCGGCAACTGCCGATGTGAAAAAAGACATGGAATCCCCACTGGTTATGGACCGCCTTGTATGTGGGGATGTGGGATTTGGTAAAACCGAAGTAGCCATTCGGGCAGCATTCAAAGCAGCTACCGATGGTAAGCAGGTAGCAGTACTTGTTCCTACAACCATCTTAGCATTCCAGCACTATCGTAGCTTCTCGGAACGTTTGAAAGAATTTCCCGTTACAGTAAGTTTCCTTAACCGATTCCGTTCCGCCAAGCAAAAGGCGCAAACAAAGGAAGGCCTGAAAGAGGGGACCATCGATATTGTGATTGGAACACATCAATTAGTAAGCAAGGACATTGTCTTTAAGGACCTTGGATTACTTATCATAGATGAGGAACATAAATTTGGCGTTAATGTAAAAGACAAGTTAAAGACCTTAAAGAGCAATATTGACACCTTAACTCTGACAGCTACGCCCATTCCTAGGACGTTGCAATTCTCTTTGATGGCCGCAAGAGACCTTTCGGTTATTAAGACGCCACCACCTAATCGCCAGCCGGTGGAAACGCATGTGGTGGGTTTTGATGAGGAACTTATCCGCGATGCTGTGTCTTACGAACTACAGCGTGATGGTCAGGTTTACTTTATTAATAACCGCATTGAAAATCTCAAGGAAATAGCCGGTCTGATCCAAAGGCTGGTGCCCCAGGCTCGTGTGGTTACCGGTCACGGACAGATGGAAGGAAAGCAACTTGAGACTAATGTGTTGGATTTTATGGAAGGGAAATACGATGTTCTGGTTTCTACCACTATTGTGGAAAGTGGTGTAGATGTTCCAAACGCCAATACCATATTCATAAACGATGCGCAGCGTTTCGGTATGGCCGATCTGCATCAGATGCGTGGACGAGTAGGTCGCTCTAACCGTAAAGCCTTTTGTTACCTAATTACTCCTTCCTATGAACTTATTTCCAGCGATGCCAGAAAACGTCTGGAGGCTATAGAGCAGTTTTCCGATTTAGGTTCTGGTTTTCACATTGCGATGAAGGATTTGGAAATCCGTGGAGCGGGCGATCTACTTGGCGCCGAGCAAAGTGGCTTTATTAACGAAATGGGCTTTGAAACCTATCAGAAAATAATGCAGGAAGCTCTTGAAGAACTTCAGAACACGGAGGAATTCGAAAATTTATTTGAGAACGAAGAACAAAGACAAAAACTTATCCAAACCCGTCGCGATGTAAACATAGATACGGACCTGGAACTGATGCTTCCGGACGATTATGTTCAAAGTACCGAAGAGCGACTGGTGCTTTACCAGCGCCTGGCTGACTTGAAAGGACCGGGGGAGCTAGCAAGCTTTGCCGAAGAACTAAAGGACCGTTTTGGACGGATGCCTATGCAGGCGGAAGACTTACTTAAGTCTGTAGAGTTAAAGTGGCTTGCCCAAGAGGTTGGTTTTGATAAACTCGTACTTAAAGCCGGGGTATTCCTGGGGTACTTCCCTTCTAATCCACAGGACCGTTTCTACGCAAGTGATAAGTTTCATAAGATGTTACATTATCTTAGCGCAAATCCTACCGAGGCTAAACTCAAAGAGAAGCACAGCAAGGATGGAAGCCAGTTGTTGATACGTAAGGATAATGTGCAGAGTGTTGCAGAGCTTACCCAACTACTGATGAACATTCGTGCATCCTACTAATAATGCCATAGTAAATACTTTATGAAATACCTGATAATAGGACTGGGAAATAAAGGGGATGAATATGCCCAAACCCGCCACAATATTGGATTTAAAATTGCCGAGCAAATGGCTAGCTCTCTTGAAGCTCCTTTCAAATCCACCAATTTTGGGTGGATGGCAGAGGGAAAGTACAAGGGTCGAAAAGTCCTTATTCTTAAACCCGATACCTATATGAACCTCTCGGGTAAAGCAGTGAAATATTGGATGGAAAAAGAAAAAATCCCCCTTTCAAATGTGCTTGTACTCACCGACGATCTCGCTCTTCCCTTTGGAACACTTAGAATGAAGGCCAAAGGTAGTGATGCCGGTCATAACGGGCTTAAAAGTATTGCGCAGGAGCTAGGGACACAACTTTATCCGCGGCTTCGGTTTGGAATATCAGCCGATTTTGCAGAAGGTACCCAGGTGGATTATGTACTTGGTGAATGGAATGATAAAGAGAAGGAAAGCCTTAGCGAGCGCATCGAAATGGCCGCTAAGGCTTCACTTAGTTTTGTATTTGCTGGGATTGCAAATACCATGAGTGCTTTTAACGGAAAGTAAGTAAAATACTGCTCTGTTTTGAACTGAAAAGGATTCTGTACCGTAGACGTGAGGCATAAGGCTGGCATTCTTTCCAGTCTTTCTTTACGAAGCAAAACTGCTCCCAAATCCATTTGAGAGCAGTTTATTATTCTTCAAGGTTCTAAAGAAATCTATAGCCAGGTTACCTCGCCACTTTCCACGCAGTAATTAGCACCCACGATCTTGATTTTCCCCTCCTCTTCCAAAGTTCTAAGAGTAGAGCTTTGGTGACGGATATCGTCCATGGTTTTTTCAATGTTGCAGATATTAAGTCTTTCAAGCAGATCCTCATTGGTGGAGCTGCGCTCTTCACCCTCTTTAATGATCTTGTCAATACAAGGTTGAAAATGGTAGATTAGATGATTTAGGTTGTCCATCCCCAGGCCTTCTATCTTGGGTGCATCCAAGCCGCCTTTCAGAGCTCCGCATTTGCTGTGGCCGAGAACAACCACAAGTTTTGAGCCTGCTACGTTGCAACCAAATTCCATGGATCCCAAGATGTCCTGATTCACAAAGTTTCCTGCAATACGGATGCTAAAAATATCTCCAAGTCCCTGGTCGAAGATAAGTTCGGCAGAGGTACGGGAATCAATGCAGCTTAGAATCACGGCAAAGGGCCATTGGCCTTGCCGCGTATCATTAACTTGCTCCAGTAGATTGCGGTTTACTTTTAGGTTTCCTACAAAGCGCTTATTTCCTTCCTTGAGGAATTCCAGTGCTTTTTCAGGTGTTATAGTGGCTTGGGTTTCTGATGTATGTGCTTTCATAAGTTATATATAATTGAAAAATCGTTTTAAAAATAATAATTTACATTGATCTTCTATGGTCGATCGTGATATGTGAGTGTTGGTCGTGCTCGTATTGACTGTAATTGGTCTTAAAACCTATAAGCTGCACTTGGATCTGTTCTTCCCTGGCACGAATGTTTGCAAAATCTTGAATAAGCTCAATCACGTCGGCAGTGATATAGGAAGTTCCCTTCGCATCAATGGTCACCTTGGAATTAGGTTGGATGTTTTTTAAGGTTTTCTTAATTGCTGCCTTATTAAGAAAGGAAACTTCTTCGGCAAGTTTTAAAGTGATCTCGTCCGCGTCCTGAAGCTCCTCCCTGCTAAAGTAGTACGCACGTTTCATGTTGCCCTGTAAGATGAAAAAGATTGCAATGGCCATTCCTATAGCCACTCCCGTTAGTAGATCCGTAAATACTACTGCTAAAATAGTAGCTAGGAAAGGAATGTACTGAAACTTGCCTTTCTTCAGGAAATTCTTAATTTTTTCAGGGCTGGCAAGCTTGTAACCTACCAACAGTAAAACTGCAGCAAGCGTTGCCAGTGGGATCATGTTTAATAGAAAGGGTATGGCCAGCACACAAATCAGAAGTAATATTCCGTGCATAATCGTAGAGGATTTATGTGTGGCCCCTGAATTGGCATTTGCAGAACTGCGCACCACTACAGAGGTAATGGGTAGCCCGCCAATAAAGGAACTAACTAGGTTTCCAATACCTTGCGCACGCAGCTCATTGTTGGTGTCTGTAAGGCGTCTTTGCTTGTCGAGGCGGTCTGATGCTTCAATACAAAGTAACGTTTCAATGGAAGCTACCACTGCAATTGTGGCGCCCACAACCCACACCTGAGGGTTGAGGAATCCCGAGAAGTCGGGAAGTGTCAGAAGTCCTGCAAAATCCCCCAAGGATTGTGGTACGGGTAAATTTACCAGGTGTTTGCTTTCTATAGCCAGGCTACTTCCCGTAGAGAGAAAGAGTGCATTTAGAGCAATACCGGCAATAACCGCTACAAGTGCCCCAGGTAACATCTTTAGTTTCTTTAATGCAGGAATTTTATCCCATGCCAAAAGGATTGCTAGGGAAATCAGAGTTATGAGAACGGCACCCGGATGAATAGAGTCGAAGATACTTTGAATATACAACCAGATACTCTCAATGCTATAGCCACTCTCAAATACTCTTTCGCTGCTAAAGGATGAACCTTCGTAGCCCAGGGCATAAGGAATCTGTTTTAATATGATGATTACTCCAATCCCGGCAAGCATCCCTTCAATAACACTGTTAGGGAAATAGTTGGAAATACTTCCGGCCTTCATGAATCCTAAGAGGAGCTGCAAAACTCCAGCAATTACTCCTGCGCACAGGAATATTTCAAATGCGCCCAATTCAGTAATGGCGCTTAATACTATGGCAGCCAGACCTGCGGCAGGGCCGGAAACCGAAATATGGGAGTTGGAGAGGCTTCCAATTACAATACCTCCGACGATTCCCGCAATAATACCAGAAAGTGGAGGAGCGCCAGAAGCAAGGGCGATTCCTAGACAAAGTGGGAGTGCGACAAGAAAGACGACAACTCCGGAAGGGACATTCTGTTTAATCCCTCCAAGGTTAAAATTTGATTTTTTCATTTTTATGAAGTAGTTAATAGCTGCGACCGAAACAAGTGGCTATGCCACAGCACAGTGGTACTTTAGTGAAATATCTGAACCAGTGGCAAGATTGCTTATGCGAAAGGGTTCAGAGAGCGGAGTTATGAAAAAATCAAATCCTCTGGAGGAGGAGAAAATATAGTAAGAAGAGGAGAGAGGTGAAAGTCCTCTGAATAGATAGTGCTCAGTTGGTTGAGAGAGCGCTCTGCGAAAAATTTGATGAAGTCGTGTACACTAATGGTGCCAGGAAGCGTTTTTTCAAACAATGTGAAATTTGAAGAATGGGTTTCTTCTTCTGAGCTCACTACATTGGTTGTAGGAACGTCAAATCCGAGCAGCACTCCCACCGAAGGAAGAGCCATGAAATTGACAAAAATTGCCAAAACTGCTATGTAGGTAAATTGCTTCAATCTAAAAATAAAACAGTTGCAAATATAATAATAGACTAAATAATGCGCAAGTGATTATAGATTTAATCTTAATATTAACTAAAATTAATATTCAAAATCTATAATCAAAGAAGATTCTTGTTTTTCTTGCGACTCATTACCCAATCTGAATCGGTCAAATCATACACTTTTTGGATGCCGTGGAGGATTTCTTCAAAATCAATATTCAGATCAATGAGCTTTCCCGTGCCCATATCAAAAACCCATCCGTGTACGATGGGGTATTGATCCACGATATAGCGCTGCTGAACGCAAGCCATTTTAATCACATTGATACACTGCTCCTGTACATTGAGTTCTACTAGGCGGTTGTATCGCAGTGCTTCGTCTGCAATGGCATCGAGCTGTGTTTGGTGTATTCTGTATACATCTCGGATGTTACGAAGCCACGGATTAAGTAGTCCCATGTCTTGGGGAGTCATAGCGGCTTTTACGCCTCCACATCCATAATGTCCGCAGATTATGATATGCTTGACTTGCAGATGTTGTACCGCGTATTGAATAACTGCTGTGGAACTCATATCGAGCGCGTTTACCACATTGGCGATATTCCGATGTACAAAAACTTCTCCAGGCCTCAGTCCCATGAGCTCTTCGGCAGTGGCTCTGGAATCACTGCATCCAATGTACAGATATTCCGGATTCTGACCTGCTTCCAATTTACGGAAAAAGTCAGGGTCGTCACCTAGTTTCTCCTGAATCCAACTTCTGTTGTTTTCAAAAATGGTCTCGTAGTTTCTGCTCATTGTCTGTGGTTTAAAGGGTTACCCACCAACGGTGGTGCGACCTATGCTGTTGTAATAAAAGCCATGTTGTCGCGCAAGATCCAGCGAGAACATATTTCTTCCGTCAAAGATGGCCTTATTCTTTAAGCGCTGTGCCATGATGCCAAAATTGGGGTTCTTGAATTCCGGCCATTCCGTGGCGATTAGAAGTGCGTCTGCGTTTTCAATGGCTTCGTACATGCTTGGGGCATACGAGATCTGGTCTCCAAGAATTTTTCTCACATTGCTCTCTGCCACTAAATCATAAGCCGTTACACTAGCGCCCCTATCCAGGAGCATTCTAATGTTGTCTAGCGAAGATGCCTCACGGATATCGTCTGTATTGGCCTTGAATGCTAGGCCCCACACTGCGATTTTTTTTCCTTGCAGAGTGCCAAGGAACTTTTCAATTTCGTCCACCAATATGGTTTTCTGCACCTTGTTCACCTTTTCAGTGGCCTTAAGGATTTGAAAGTCAAACCCGCTTTGGTGCCCGGATTCAATGAGTGCCTTTACGTCTTTCGGGAAGCAACTTCCGCCGTATCCTATGCCTGGGAAAAGAAATCGGTGTCCGATCCTATCGTCACTGCCCATACCTAGCCGAACCATATCTACATCTGCGCCAACCATCTCACAGTAATTCGCTATTTCATTCATAAAAGTGATCTTTACAGCAAGGAACGAGTTTGCGGCATATTTTGTTAGTTCGGACGATTTCTCATCCATGAAGATAATGGGGATTCCGGTGTTGGTAAACGGTCGGTAAATCTCCGACATAATGGAACGGGCGCGCTCAGAGCCACAACCGACCACAATCCGGGCTGGATTCATCGAATCCTCCACAGCGAACCCTTCCCGGAGAAACTCTGGATTGGATACCACATCAAACTCGATATTGGTCTTGCCGGCTATTACACTGCGAACCTTATCTGCAGTACCTACCGGTACGGTGGATTTATTGACTACTATCTTGTAGGAATCCATCAGGCTTCCAATCTGTTCCGCTACTCCTAGTACATAAGTGAGGTCCGCGGAACCGTCTTCTCCTGGAGGCGTGGGAAGAGCCAAAAACACGACCTCACTTTGTTTTAAGGCCATTTGCAGGTCTGTGGTAAAGAAAAGTCGTTGGGCCTGGATGTTGCGAAGAAACATTTCTTCGAGGTTAGGCTCATAAATTGGTACCGTGCCTTCGGTCATAAGACGCACTTTTTCCTGGTCTACGTCTACGCAATACACTTCATTTCCTAGTTCTGCAAGAGTAGTTCCAGTAACCAGTCCTACATAGCCAGTGCCCACAATAGTAATTTTCATTTACCGCAAAATTTTGCTACAAATTTAGAAAAAATACTATTGAATGGTATGTTTATACCTATAGCATATACTACAATAGGTTGCCATTAGAGGCGGGTTTTGCAATATGCTATAAATTTATTATCTTTGCAACGGAAATACGGAACAGATGAAAAGGCCTTCGAAAAGAAAGCCTTTTTTCGTATCCTTCCCGAATAAGACCGTATACCTATGGAATTTAAAGAAAAAATAACTGCGCTTTTAGAGGAGTTTCTCTCCCAAAGAACCGATCTTTTTCTATTGGATTTGAAAATATCTGCTGCAGATGATGTGACTGTAGTATTGGATGGCGACCAAGGAGTGACGCTTCAAGATTGTTTGGATGCTAGCCGTGCTGTGGAATTTAACATGGATCGGGAGGCTCATGATTTCAGTTTACAGGTCATGTCCGCAGGGCTAAGTGAACCACTCACCATGCCGCGACAATTCAAGAAAAATATTGGTCGTGATTTGAAGGTACTTCTTCAAGACGATAAGGAAATTGAAGGGGAGCTTCAGGCAGTTAGCGATGAGGGTATTGCGCTACTGCTTCGCTACAGAAAGCCAAAGGAAGTGGGAAAAGGAAAAGTTGATGTTGAGGAAACACTCGAAATCAGATACAGTGAAATAAAGAAGGCCACGGTAGTGGTTAAGTTTTAGTAGGGTAGTGGAACTTCCCTAGAGTAATTATAAAATATAAACCAAAAGATAATGGACAATATAGCTTTAATCGAAGCGTTTGGTGACTTTAAGGACGAGAAGAGTATTAGTAAGATCGACCTGATGGCCATCATAGAGGACTCGTTAAAGACACTTCTTAGAAAGAGATACGATTCCGATGATCACTTTGATGTGATTGTAAACCCGGACAAGGGTGATTTTCAAATTTTCCTAAATAAAACTATTGTCGAAGATGGAATGTCTGAAGACGATGATTTAGAAATTGAGATTTCCGAGGCCAAAAAGATTGATCCCACCTTTGAGGTTGGTGAAGACTATACGATGGAAATTCCGGTTGCGCAGTTAGGTAGGAGAAATATCTTAACTTTGAAGCAGATTCTGGCCACTAAGTTGCAGGAGCACAACAATGCTCTGCTTTATGAGCAGTTCCGGGACCGAATAGGAGAAATTGTGGTAGGTGAGGTACACCACATACGCCACAAACATGTAATTTTGCTGGATGATGAAGGTAATGAGTTTATTCTTCCTAAAGAGAATCAAATTCCTTCCGACTTTTTCAAGAAAGGAGAGAATGTACGAGCTATCGTGGAAAGTGTAGACTTTAAAGGTTCTAAACCGCAAATTATTGTTTCCAGAACGGCGCCTAAATTTTTGGAGAAGCTTCTTGAGCTTGAAATTCCGGAAATCCAAGATGGCACGATCATATTGAAAAAAGTAGTACGTATACCGGGTGAGAAAGCTAAGATTGCGGTGGATGCGTATGACGACAGGATAGATCCTGTTGGAGCTTGTGTAGGAGTGAAGGGAAGTAGGATTCACGGTGTGGTACGTGAGCTTCGCAATGAGAATATAGACGTTATCCAGTGGTCAAAAAATCCTGAGATCATGGTAAAAAGAGCCCTGGGCAATGTTACTATAAATAAGATTGAAATCAAGCCCGAGCAGGCCTATGCAATGGTCTACACGCCGGTGGAAGAAATTTCAAAGGTGATAGGGAAGCAGGGACAAAATATACGACTCGCTTCGTGGTTAACCGATTTCGAAATAGACGTCTATAGAGAGACCGTAGAAGAAGACGATGTAGAATTGGATGAATTCTCTGACGATATTGAGCAGTGGATTCTTAATGAATTTAAGAAAGTAGGACTCTTAACAGCAAAGAGTGTGTTGGATAAAGATACGGAGAGCCTACTTAATATGACCGATTTGGAGGAGGAAACTATTGATGAGGTGAAACAGATTCTTAAAGAAGAGTTTGAAGATTAATTAATACAGCCCAGGCCAGATCACAGAACAAAAAAATAAAAAGTTAAAAGTATAAATGCCAAAAATTAGATTAAATAAAGCGGTAAAGGAGTTTAATATCTCAATGTCAAGGCTTGTGGAGTTTCTGCAGACCAAAGGTTTTGAGGTGGAAAGCAACCCAAACGCTCAATTGGAAGAAGCGGCATATTCTGCACTGCAGGCCGAGTTTGCCAAAGACGGTGAACAGCGTAAGGCTTCGCATGAGGTGGTAATTTCGAAGGTTCCGGAGGAGAAACTGGAACTAGAAGAGAAGAAGCCGGAGGTAATCCGTGCTAAATCGCAACTCAAGGCAGAGACCAAAGTTCTTGGTAAAATTGATCTGGATGCGAAATCAGCAGAGCCTGAAGCCGCCCCTGAGGTCCCTAAAGCAGTCGAACCGGCAGTAGAGGAGAGTACAAGTAAGGAGACCCCTGAAAAATCTGTTGAGGAACAAGAGAAACCTCAGCGTCAGGAATTCAATGTGCTGGGCAAAATTGATTTGTCGAAAATAGAATCTTCATCCAAGCCTAAAACGCCAAAAGCTAAATCTACAAAAGCGGTGGAACCAGCCAAAGAGCCGGAGCCAGCGAAAGAAGCGGAGGTCGCTGTAAGCCCTACAGAAGAAAAAATCGGGCAACCGGAGGTTAAATCCGAGATTGCAAGTCCTTCTTTTGAAGAGCCAGCAAAACATAAAACACTATACCAAAAACTCGATGGCCCTAAAATTCTTGAGCAAAAGGTAGATCTTTCTCAGTTTCAGTCAAAGAGTAAAGCAAGTGCAGATAAAAAGAAAAAGCGCAAGAGAATTGAAAAACCAGTAAGTGGACCTGGTTCTGCGCAAGGCACTGCGGGAGCTCAAACTGGTAACCGTCCTGGACAGGGAGGTACACGCCCAGGACAAGGGGGGCAAAACCGACCGGGACAAGCGGGCAACAAGAAAGGAGGACGCAGAGGTGAGAAAGTAATGCCTGTGGAACTTTCGGATGAGGACGTTAAAAATCAAATCCGGGAGACTTTAGAGAAGCTCACCAATAAGGGTGGGAAATCTAAAGGAGCCAAGCACCGTCGCGAAAAGCGTTCATTTAGAAGGGAGCAAGACGAGCTTCAACAAGAAATGGATGCGCAGGACAGAACTTTGAAAGTAACGGAATATATTACTGTGGGGGAACTGGCATCACTAATGGATGTTAACCCTACCGAAGTAATCTCCACCTGCTTCTCACTTGGAGTGATGGTAACTATGAACCAACGTCTAGAAGCCGACACTTTGCAGCTGGTAGCTGATGAATTTGGTTACGATATTGAATTCTCCGATGCAGATCTTGAAGAAGCAGCAGAAGAGGAAACTCCAGACAAAGAAGAGGATCTATCTCCTAGAGCACCTATTGTTACCGTGATGGGTCACGTGGACCATGGTAAAACGTCACTTCTCGATTATGTACGTAAGGCAAACGTAATTGCCGGTGAATCCGGAGGGATTACGCAGCATATCGGTGCTTATAACGTGCAGTTAGAAAACGGTCAGAAAATAACCTTTTTAGATACTCCTGGTCACGAAGCGTTTACTGCGATGCGTGCACGTGGAGCACAAGTTACCGATATTGCAATTATTGTGATTGCAGCGGATGATGATGTAATGCCACAGACCAAGGAAGCCATAGCACATGCGCAGGCAGCTGGTGTTCCAATGATTATTGCATTAAATAAGGTGGATAAACCTAATGCAAACCCAGACAATATCCGTCAACAACTTTCCAGTATGAATATATTGGTAGAAGAGTGGGGTGGTAATGTACAATCTCAAGAAATCTCTGCAAAATTTGGTACGAATGTCGACCTATTGCTTGAAAAAGTGTTGCTTCAGGCAGAACTCCTGGAGCTTAAAGCCAATCCAGACAAGAAAGCGCAGGGAGTTGTAATTGAAGCTTCTTTAGATAAGGGTAGAGGGTATGTCTCCACAGTGCTTATCCAATCGGGTACTTTAGAAGTTGGAGATTATGTACTGGCAGGTAAGAACCACGGTAAAGTTAAGGCGATGCTCGACGAGCGCGGAAAGCCAATGGAGCTAGCTGGTCCTTCCATTCCAGTTACGATTCTTGGTCTGGACGGCGCACCAACAGCAGGGGATAAATTCCGTGTCTTTGAGGACGAGCGCGAAGCTAAGTCCATTGCTAATAAGAGAGAGCAATTACAGAGGGAACAATCGATACGGACCAAGAAACATCTTACATTGGATGAAATTGGAAGACGTATTGCTCTTGGAGACTTTAAAGAACTTAACATTATCCTTAAAGGGGATGTGGACGGTTCGGTAGAGGCTCTTTCGGATCAGTTGCAAAGACTATCTACGGAAGAAATTCAGATCAATATTCTGCATAAAGGAGTAGGACAAATCACTGAATCGGATATTCTACTGGCTACAGCATCCGATGCTATTGTAATTGGATTTAATGTACGTGCTGGAGCCAACGCCAAGGATCTAGCCGATAAAGAAGAAATCGAGATCAGAACCTATTCGGTTATCTATGCGGCCATTGACGAAGTCAAAGAGGCAATGGAGGGAATGTTATCTCCAGAGATTAAAGAACAAGTGATCGGTAACGTAGAGATCCGTGAAGTATTTAAAATTTCCAAAGTAGGAACCATTGCGGGCTGTATGGTCCTAACAGGAAAGGTTACTAGGAATTCGAAAATTCGCCTACTTCGGGAAGGTATCGTAAAACACGACGGGGAGCTGGAAAGCTTGAAGCGTTTTAAAGACGATGTTAAAGAAGTCACAAAAGGCTACGAGTGTGGTCTTAATATAAAGGGCTACAACGACATTGAAGTGGGAGATATCCTAGAAGTTTATGAAGAAGTAGCTGTAAAGAAAAAACTTAAATAGTGTTAATTACTACAGTTTAAGCCACCTTGAGGTGGCTTTTTTATTTGCTTATTTGCTTATTTAAATTAATTCTAAATTATAATATGATAACTATCAGCTATTTGCTAAAATTAGACAGCTTCTTTTCAAATAATTAAATAATCGTTGAGTCGATTCATTTATTCATTAAAAAAACCTGAAACTAATTGTATAATTCCAAACTTTAATACAGTAAACTTGCGTGTGTTGGGATTTTTTAACATATTTGCGAAAATATAATATTAAATTTTGTTAATATGAATGTGAAATTAAGAGTACTTACGGCCGGTGCCCTGTTTTTTATGGGTGGTCAGATGGCCTTTGCTCAACAGGATTCTTTGAGAACACAAAATGTGGAGGAGGTTGTTGTTGTTGCATTTGGTACACAGAAGAGGGAGGCAATCGTTGGTTCCGTTGCAACTGTCGATAAAAAAACAATTGAGAGTCAGCAAGCTACAAGTGTACTTAGTGCGTTACAAGGTACTGTGGCAGGGGTAAATGTAATATCTACAGGTGGTATGCCTGGGGACAACCCGTCCATATATATCCGGGGGATTTCATCCATCAATGCTAGCACGCAGCCGCTAATTATTGTGGACGGTTCTCCTTATGGAGGAAATATTAACTCCATTCCTCAAGATCAGGTAGAATCTATGTCGGTTCTTAAAGACGCGTCAGCTACAGCACTATACGGTTCAAGAGCTGCAAATGGTGTAATTATTATTACTACTAAAAAAGGTCGTACTAATCAAAAGCCGCGCGTTAGCATAACTTCGTTAGCGGGGGTATCTACAAATGCCGTTCCTTTTCATGAGGTTATGGGATCTGAAGACTTCATGAGATATACTTGGCAGGCTCTCCGTAATAATGAGATTGTTAATGGAGGTAAATCGGCTGCGGAGGCCGCACAGTTCGCAACCAATAACCTAATTACCAGATTGGGGTATAACCCATATAATGTCAATAATCCAATTGATGCTAATGGAAATGTGGTTAATGGAGCTACTTTACTGTGGGATACAGATTGGGAGAAAGAGCTAATTAACAATGCCGCTTTCAAGCAAGAGCATAGATTCAGCTTAACAGGTGGTAGTGAGAATACTACATATTTTGTAGGAGCAGATTATCTTGACATGTATGGAAACGTAAAAACTTCTAAATTCGAAAGAATTGGGTTTAGAGGTAACGTTGAATCCAAAGTTAATAATTGGTTGAAAGTTGGATTAAATACCTCCTTTACAAGTTCATCTCAAAACTATCCTACACAGTCTGGTTCTTCCTATCAGAGTGCTATCCAGTGGATCTATACAATGCCTAGCATTTATCCATTGCACATGAGAGATGAGAATGGAAATTTGATTTTAGACAATTTTGGAAATCCACAGTATGATTATGGAAATAATGCCTCATCAGGACGTCGTGTCAACGCACAGCGTGAAATCCTTAATAATGAAAATGCAGTCGGAGCATTGTATAATTATAAGATAAGATATAATCGCTATGATGTTTTTACGAATGGTTTTGCAGAAGTTTCATTTACAGATTACCTTAAACTAAGATCTCAAGGGTCTTTCCAGCTCTATACTTACGATAGTTATGACTACGATCATTACTTATACGGTAATGCTGCAAGTGTGGGTGGAAGAGTATCTCAAGGCCGAGATCTTGCAAAAACTATAAACTGGACTAATAGTTTAACATTTGATAAGAGCTTTGGTGAGCATAACGTTAACGCACAGGCGATTTTCGAGCTTATGGACTATCGTTATGATGCTTTAAGTGCTCAAGGGACAGGTTATCTTCCGGAAGTTTTTGTTTTGAACGGATCTACATTGCCAGAAGGAGTTGGTGGATATATCAATCAAGAAAGACTTGTGGGTTACCTAGGACGTGCGGCATATAACTACGGCAGAAAATATTTCGTAGAAGGTTCTGTTAGAACAGACGGTTCTACAAGGTTTTCACCTGAGACGCGTTGGGGTACTTTCTTCTCTGTCGGAGGTGCATGGGTTGTTAGTCAAGAGAATTTCTTCCAAAATAATGTGATGAATTACTTGAAGCTTAAATCATCTTACGGTGAACTTGGAAACAATGCCACCACCAGTTATTTCCCATACCTGGCAGTCTACAATACTGGTTGGAATAACTTAGATCAAACCGGAATAATTCTTGGAGGCGCCAGAGATTATTTCTTGACTTGGGAAAAGACTGCGTCATTTAATGCAGGAGCAGAGATGGGCTTCTTTAACAACAGAATTACAGCCGATGTAGATTATTTCAATAAAGAGTCAATTGATTTGATTTACGCTAAGCCCCTACCTGGATCTACTGGTAATACCTCCATTACTACTAATGTAGGTGCCTTAAGAAATTATGGATGGGAAGTTAATTTAAATACATTAAACGTTGATACTGAAAAGTTTAGTTGGAGATCAAATTTAAATGTGACATTTGAAAAAAATGAAATCACTGAGCTAACACAGGAATCATTCATCAATGGTACAAAGCGTTGGGAAGTGGGTAGATCTCTATTTGACTTCTTTTTAGTTGAGTGGGCGGGTGTTGACCCTCAGACTGGTATGGGAACTTGGTATTATGACAAAGAAAATGCCGATGGAACTGTTACTAGAGAAGTTACTTCAAATTACAACCTCGCTAACGTGGAATCTAGTAAGCGATACCTTGGTAGTTCATTACCAAAGTTTAGAGGAGGATTTACAAATAATTTTAGAATTGCAAATTTTGAAATTAACTCTTTGTTCAATTTCGCATTTGGATCGTATGTATACGACTCATCGTATGCAGCGCTTATGAGTGGATTTGCATCAATAGGTAGACAGCAGCATGTGGATGTTAAAAATGCGTGGCAGCAACCTGGTGACATTACAGACGTTCCAATGAATATTGTTTCCAACAACCAGAATGCATCAACATCGTCAAGATTCCTTTTCGAGAATGATTATATCAGATTAAAGGCTTTAACAATCGGCTATAATGTTAATAGAGACTTGATAGATGTCATGGGGCTTTCGAACATGAAAATATTCTTACAGGGGGACAATCTATGGACTTGGCAGAGCCACAAAGGTATCGATCCGGAACAAGGAATTTCTGGAACTACAGATAGTAGATCTTACAATCTAAAAACAGTCTCTTTAGGAGTAAACGTTGGATTTTAATTAAATAAGAAAATTTAAAATGAAAAATATTAGTCTATTTTTATTCATAGTATTGATTGGATTTGTTCAGTCATGTCGTGAAGAATATTTGAACGAGCCTGCACCCACGGACGCTGTAGCACCAGATGTGGCATATGGTTCTTATCAAGGTGCTAAAGCGCACATAGCAGGAATCTTAAGAAGGACTAGAGGGCAGTTTACTGCTACCGACGCGGGAAATCTAGGGTCTCTATATTTCGCGAGAGAAAATAAAGGTAATATATCCATCAATAACGGTAGCTGGTTTTCTTTTGACTACGAGAATGACAATAGAGAACCAAACTACAGAAGAACAGTATTTACTTGGAATTTCCCTTATTATCTTATCGGTCAGGTGAATGCTTTCATTGATGGAGTTGAGAAAAGTACAGCTATTAGTCAAGTAGAGAAAGATGAACTACTTGGGCAGGCGTATACTATGAGAGCTTTTTTCTACTTTGAATTAAGTTTAGAATTTCAGCACACCTACTCTTATGATCCTTCACTACCAGCTCCGCCGCTTTATACTGAAGCAGGTGCGCTAGAAGGAAAGCCTATGAGTACTATGCAAGAGATGTATGCTCAAATAACTCAGGACCTCGAGTATGCTTTAAGCATTGGTACTATGAGCAGAGAAAATAAGTCTTATTTTAATAAAGCGGTAACCCATGCTGTTGCTGCAAGAGTTTACCAAGTAATGGAAGATTGGCCAAAAGCTGCGTCGAATGCTAGAGCTGCTTACGGTGGTAATGTTGCTTCCGCGCTAAGTCCAAGTGTTTATAAATTAGGGTTTGACGATATGGATGAAGGTGTAGAATGGCTTTTAGCTGATCCACAAACCGCCGATCAATCAAATTATTATTATTTAGCTCCGCACGGTTTCTACACAAGAACTGAAAGTGCTTATAATAATACTTTTATCAATAGGAATTTCGTGGCACTTTTTTCTCCAACTGATGTTAGAAACACGTTTAAGCAAACCGGAGTTACAGATTACCGTCAGTGGTATACAACTAAATTTAAATTTGCATTTGATGCGGATCTAGCTCTGATTAGGACGGCAGAGATGATCTTGATTGAAGCAGAAGCTTTATATCATAGTAATCCAGCTGCAGCACATGCTTTATTATACTCATTGCAAGTAAACAGAGATCCAAGCAAAGTTAAATCTGCTAATACTGGAAGTGCTTTGTTGGAAGAAATTTTAACTGAGCGTAAAAAAGAGCTTTATGGTGAGATAGGTGTTGAATGGTATGACGCTAAGAGACTTCAAAGAGGACTACCTAGAGATGCTTTCCATAGAGTTAATTTAGCAAGCAAACCAATGCTTCCTAATGATAAGCGTTTCTTCTTGAAAATTCCTCAAGCTGAGATTGATGCAAACCCAAATATTGATGCTTCAATTAATGCCGATAGATAAGTTAGAGTGCTTATAATACATAGTTAGCCAGGGATGTTATATTCCTGGCTTTTTTATTTATTCCACTAAAAAAGTGTTTAGTAAGGTCTAAAGTATGTTATGCTGATATTTTTTTTGTTTTGGCTACGACGTTAGTAATAATTTGACAGATATGATAGTCATGATTTACTATAGAGGCAATTTTATGAAATTTGTATTTGTATGAGCATTTGTTTTATTATTTTTTAAAAAAGTTTGAAAAGTTATATCAATGTACTAGATGTAAGATATGATGACGGTTTACCATATTTTATATAAAATTTGTTAATAAGTAATACTACTCATAATTGCAGTTTTCTGATCGTTTAATTAAATGTTTAGCACAGGAGATTTTTAAATAATTAATAAACAGAGAGTTAGGAAATAAAAACTTGTTAAAATAAGTTAAAAAATACTTTGTTTAAAATTTGTGTGATTGATATATTTTGAACATATTTGTGTCAATGTATAATAAACTGTTAATATGAATGTGAAATTAAAAGTATTAAGTGCTGGTGTACTTTTTTTCCTATCTCAAGGAATGGAGGCACAGACTGACACAACCCGGGTCAGAGATATTGATGAGGTCGTGGTAGTAGGGTATGGTACGCAGCGTAAATCTGACGTTACTTCTTCGCTTTCTTCGGTGAAGGGAGAGGAAATTGCTAACTTGAATACACCTACGTTTGAGGCGCAACTTGCGGGAAGATCTTCAGGGGTACAAGTGGTCAATAACTCGGGAGAGATTGGTCGTGCACCTGTGGTTAGGATCCGCGGTATTAATTCCATTTCTTCCGGAACATCTCCACTTTATGTAATCGATGGTGTACCGATGTTTGCTGGTGATACTGGAGGAGGTAATACACCGGCCAATGCGCTAGCAGATATTAACCCTGCGGATATTGAGGACATGACCGTTCTTAAGGACGGTGCTGCTACTGCGATTTATGGATCCAGAGCTGCGAATGGAGTAATCTTAATTACAACTAAAAAAGGACGTGGCGGTAAATTCTCCGTGAACTACAATAACCAGTTCAGTATCGCCAACGTGGTTAAGAAGTTTGACTTGCTACAAACTCCTGACTTCCTTACAATCTCAAATGAGAAATCTGGCGCAGCAAATACGGTTTGGGCTAAAGGTTCTGAGTACAATACCGACTGGCAGGATGCCGTCTTAAGAACTGGTACCCAAATGGACCACTTTTTATCTATGACCGGTGGACTAGGAAAAGGTAACTATTATGCCTCCCTTGGTTATACGACGCAGGAAGGGGTAATCATGCCGAACGCAATGGAAAGAACTTCCCTTCGTTTGAATGCGGATCAGAAAGTGACCAACTGGTTAAAACTAAGCACTAGTATGGCATATTCCGAGACCGGTTATGAGGGTCTAAACAACGGTTATAATTCCATCTCAGGAGCAATGTTCAGTGCTGTAAGGCAGCTACCTAACACTCCGATATACGACCCGTCCACACCAACCGGCTACAATATCTTCACAGAAGGCACCACCAGTAGAGTTGGACAGTGGGAAAATAACATCCCAATTACCAGCAACCTTACCAATATCGCGTACATCGTTCGCAATAATAAGTATTCCTCGGACCTTACCCGTTTTATAGGTAGCGCCGCTGCTGATGTAACTGTTACTGATTGGTTAGACTACCGTCTTCAAATAAGTAAAGACCGTTCTGTTACAACCGGATTCCTTTACTGGAATAGGGTACACGGAGACGGGTTTTCAAGAGGAGGATATATAGACAACAACTATTTGAACCTAGACCGTTGGAATATCCAGAATATCGTAAATATGCGTAAATCCTTTAACCAGCATAACTTAAACCTTGTGCTAGTTAATGAGTACCAAAAACAACGTTCTAACTCCTTCTTCGCTGACGGACAAGGATTGTCTGCTGACTTCTTTGGGTCCGTAAATGTTATTTCAGGATCTTATACTACCCAGTATTCCGGAGGTGGGGCTTCTGAGAACGGACTGATATCCTATGCAGCACGTTTCAGTTATAATTTTGCCAATAAGTACTTCTTACAGGCCAGTATCAGAAGAGATGGACTTTCTTCATTACCAGAGGCTAACAAGTGGGGTAATTTCCCTGGGGTTTCTGTGGGTTGGACTGTATCCAATGAAAACTTCCTTAAAGGTAATGACGCTCTCTCAGAACTTAAACTACGCGCATCTTACGGAAAGGTTGGAAACACTGAAATTGGTAACTATCCGTACCTTGGGCTTTACAGTAGTTACAAGTATGCAGATTACACAGGTATAGGGTATTCTCAAGCAGGTAACGACCAGTTGCAGTGGGAAACAAGTACGAAACAAAACATCGGAGCGGACTTTGGTTTCCTTAACAACCGTATTACACTTAATGCTGATTACTTCGTTAACGTAAATGACGGTCTTATCCTTGCCGTGCCTGTATCTCCTTCATTAGGTGTGCCTAATAATTCCATCAACAAGAATATTGGAAAAATGGAGAACCGAGGTTTTGAATTTACTGCAAACGCGGATATTATCAGAACGGAAAATTTCCGCTGGAGTCTAGGAGGGAACCTTACTTTAATTGAAAATGAGGTACAGACCTTAGTGGACGGTAATGATATTATTCAATCTCAGAACGGTCAGACCGCTTATTTAATAAGAGAAGGAGAGTCCCTTCGATCACTGTACGGATTTAAGTATTGGGGGGTGAACTCTGCAAACGGTAACCCAGTGTACTACAAGGCGGATGGATCCTTAGTTCAAGGTAATATCGCAAACAGTAGATACTACGGTTTTGATCCTGCGAATCCAGGTACTTTAGGAGCAGCATCTTCTTTAAGTAACGACGACCGTTATATCCTTGGAAACACGTTGCCTACGTATTTTGGTTCACTATCTACTAATTTCAAGTATAAAGCATTTGACTTTAGCGTTATGGCGAGATTCAGTGGAGGCAACAAGATCTTTAACGTCACGAGAAGAGAACTTCTTAACCAGGATTTCTATAACAACGGAACAGAAATCCTTGGTAGATGGCAAAGTGCTGAAAATCCAGGAGATGGATGGACTCCAAGATTATGGGGAAGTAGAGGAAACTTCATTAACTTGGAAGGAGTGGCAAACTCCCGTTTCATTGAAGACGGAGATTTCGTTAAGATTGATAACATGACACTTGGCTATACGATGGATCCTTCTATCTTCGAGGCTGTGGGACTAACAAAGCTTAGAATTTACGGAGTGGTTCAGAATGCCTTTATGTTTACTAACTACAGTGGTATTGACCCAGAAATGGAAAGCAATGGTATGGATTATAATTCAGTACCGAGACAAAGAACATTCTCCATTGGTTTAAATGCAACTTTCTAAAATTTTACAACAATGAATTTAAAAAATATGAAACTTAAGCAGTACGTTCTGTCCCTTGCCGCAGCGGGCTTAGTGATGACAGGATGTACCAGAGAAAACATTATGGATCTGGAACCCTACAACCAGATTAGTGAAAATGTAGCCTTTGACACTAAAGAGAATATCGTACTGTCCGTAAATGGAATGTACCAGGCAGCCCAGGTAGGACTTTACAATAACGGGGGCTCCTCAACTGCCGGTCGTGGTTATCCGTTTGGTGCTGCATACTTTCAGCAAAATGATATGCGTGGGGAAGATATGGTAAATACTGCCTCGTTCTATGCCATAACTTATCAAGGTACTTGGGACCCTGCTGGAGCTTTAAATACGGTGTATTATTGGGTAGATACTTACCGACTGATAAACAGAGCCAATCTAGTGATTGAGGGAGTCACCAAGGCAGTAGAGAAAGGTGTGCTTACTGATGCAGAAGGAAAAGACTACATAGGACAGGCGCTCTTCTTTAGAGCATTCAGCCACTATGAGCTACTTAATTTCTTTGCTCGTCCGTACAAACACACGGCCGATGCATCGCACGCGGGAGTTCCTTACCGTACAAAAGCCAGTAATTCTGTAGCTACAATTGAAGAAAACGCTAGTTTAGGACGTGGCTCTGTAGCTGAGAACTATACGCAACTTCTTGCAGACTTGGATATGGCAGAAAGTTATATTCCTGCTAGTGCGAGATCTGGCAAAAATGCGATTGTATATGTTTCCCGTGAAGCTGCGATTGCACTAAAAACTAGAGTTTACTTAAGTAAGGGAGACTATGCAAAAGTTATTACCGAGGCCAATAAGCTGGACGGGAAATTTACACTTACGCCAGATCCAAATACTCCGTTTGCAAACAACTACGGAAACTCGGAAAGCATCTTTTCCCTAGAAAACTCTGCGACCAACAACCCAAGTGTAAATGGAGCCCTGGCTTCCCAATACAATGGACGTAGCTTAATTGCAATAAGTCCAATCATTTGGAATAATGCAGGATGGCTTGCTACGGACAAGAGGAGGGGTGCTAGTCTAGTGGACAAGAGGACTTCTGGTTACTATACCTTGAAGTATAAAGATACTTCGACATTATCTGATGCTTCCCCGCTACTTAGATACGCGGAGGTTCTTTTAAATCGTGCAGAGGCCAAAGCCAGGCTCAACGACGCCTCTTACCTTGCAGATCTGAATGCGGTTCGTAACCGTTCCCTTGCCAGTCCTGCCACGGAACAATATACACTATTTGCTAACCGTACCGCTGCAGTAAATGCTATCCTACTTGAAAGAAGAATTGAATTTCTTGCGGAAGGTTTAAGATGGAACACCATCCACAGGTTGCAGCATGACGATATTGCTCCAATGGATGGGGTGCCTGCAAAATACAAGAACGGTGCTAATCCTGTCGTTGCAGACTACCAAATTGGAGTTCCTTACGTTATCAAAACAGGAGACGTACCAGCGATGGCGTACTCTGAACACCGCTATGTATGGCCTATTCCAACTTTGGAAACTAGTGCCAATGCCGTACTTGCTGGCCAACAGAACCCTGGGTATTAAATTTTTTCAATACCATTTTTGACCCCGCATTTATGCGGGGTTTTTTATATCGGCTTATTTCTTAAATTTGTCCACAAGACCATTTGCATGAAATACTTTTTTATCCTGCTGCTCATAAGCTCCTTGTTTAATGCACAGATAATCAACAAGACTAATTCACGAATTCCAAGCGATACTTTGGTGGTGGATAATGGAGGAAAGGATTCTATGAATATCTTTCAACCCACTATTGAAGACTATACCTACAGGACCGAATTTGGTCCTGTCGTGACATATGATACTACTTTTACTGTGGAGCGGTCCTACCGACTCACGCAGTACAATAATAAGGACAACTATGGGTCCATTCAGTTTGCTAATATCGGAAGTGGTTTCCAAAGGCTGCTGTTTCGACCGGATAGCTCCCCGATTCACGACCTGCTTCCAGAAAGAAAGTCCTTTTTCTATATTGAGAGTGACAGTGTTAAATACTATGATGTGAAGACACCCACCACTTCCTTTTTATACCATAGTGCCATGCGTAACGGAGCTGCGCTTCAGTCCACATATACACAAAATGTGGGACGCAATTTCAATATTGCGGTAGAGTATATGGGGTTACGGTCCGAGGGTTTCTACACGAATAGCCTTGCAGCCAATAACCATACACTTTTCTCTGCCAATTATAAAACAGATTCCGGAAAGTATGGATTCGTTGCTCACTTTATCCATCAGAATGTAAACAACGAAGAGTACGGGGGTATAAAGGATTTGGAACTGTTTCTGGGGGGAGACTCCCGGTTTCGAAACCGTCAAAATCTGGAAGTGAATTTGAATGACTCGGATTCAAGGTTCTCCGCGCGTAGGTATTATCTTACGCAAACTTTTGCGCCTTTCAATCCAGAAAAAATTCCTTTCAAATTGTCCCATACGATATCCCATCAGGGAAACAAGTATTACTACAATGTGGGGGTATCTGACACTGGATTTTATACCGATTTAGTACAGGGTAGATCTTTAGCAAGTAAGAAATACTCCAACAATTTAAGCAATTCACTTAGCGCGCTTTGGGATAAAGAGAATTTCCAATTAAGCGCTGGTATAAAATACCAGATATTAGAGCTTGGCAGTGAAAACGCTCCCACGGGCTCTGGAGAGATGGCCGGAGATTTTTTTAAAGAAAATCGATTAGGGGCTTTAGCCCGTCTTCGTTGGAATCTTCGGGATAAAATTGAGCTCAATTCATTTGCCGAGCTTTTGCGTGGTGATGTTTTTGGGAATCATATAAGTTCTCGTAGTACGCTCACATTGGAACCTTGGGCTGGATACCAGTTGTTAGCAAAACTAAACTATTTAAGTACGGCACCTTCCTTTAATTTACTAACCAACGCATCCCCCATTGCGTCGTGGAACTATACACTAGAGGATTTCAAGAACCAGAATATTCTTGGTATCGGCGGTGAACTTCGAATTCCCTGGATGAAAGCCAGTCTGTATGCAGATTTCTTTAATGTATCCAATTACACCTATATTGATGCGCAGCGTAGCATCCAGCAGTCCTCTGATGTAGGAGCAACCCAAATAGGAGGGCAGGCACATTTCAGGTTTGGAAAGTTTAACCTGCAACCCCGCCTAACCTTTCAGATGATCACCGGCGCGAAGGAAGTATATCCCGCCCCGGAATTAATTGGTCGAGTGAATCTTTTCTTTCAAAGCAAAGCCTTTAAAAATGCTGCAGAAATCATGACCGGACTTAAAGTTTATTATTTCAGTGGTTTTCATTCAAGGGAATTCTCTCCAGAGGTTAACGAGTTTTATCTGCCTACGGCTACTGCATATTCCATCGGGAATGAACCTATAGTGGACGTCTTTTTTAACATGAAGGTTAAAACCATGCAATTCTATATTGAAGGGCAGAACCTTACTGCAGCTGCGTTTCAAAATCGATCCTATACCGCACCCTATTACCCATTGTACGATTTTCGATTAAATATAGGCATCCTCTGGCACCTTTTCCACTAGTATGAATAATGAACGAACCATTAGTGACTTTAGGTCGCTGTCAAGTATTCCCCAACTAGTTAGAGATTTTCTCAATAGGGAAGTTCCTGGCTTAGAAGATTCTTTATTTACTATCGAATCCATTAGGAAACAGATAGAACAGCAACAAGGCGCTTTCTCTGGTCATGAGCGAGCCGTTCTTTGCCAAGAACTAGAAAGGCAACATGGATGTCTCCCAATAGCTCCTGAGCAAAAGGAATCTTTAGGATTGCTGATACAAGAGAATACTTTTACTGTGTGTACAGGGCACCAGCTGAATCTATTTACGGGTCCTGTTTTCTTTATATACAAAATTCTTCAAACCATCAAAACGGCGCATTATCTGCGCACTGAGTTGCCCGAATTTAATTTTGTGCCAATTTTCTGGATGGCTTCAGAAGATCATGACTTGGACGAAATTGACCACTTTTCCACGCTGCAGGCAACGTATCACATACAGGGAGAAAGTGGAGGTGCTGTTGGCAGGATAGTTCCCAAAGATATTTCCTTTAACGAAGCGTTTTCCCAGGAAGTTAGGGATACGGTGTATGGCACAGAGCTTAGCCGATTGCTAATGGATGCGTACACCCCTGGAAAGAACTTGGCTGAGTCCACAAGGGAAATTGTTCAGCATTTGTTTTCCAGTTATGGATTGCTGGTGCTGGATGGGGATACGAGAACACTTAAGCAGGAAATGATTCCGTATTTTAAAGAGGAGTTATTAAATCAGAGTTTATTTCACGAAACAAAGGGTCGTAATGAGATGATACTCAAAAAGTACGGCAGGCTGCAAGTCAATCCTCGTTCTATTAATTTATTTCATTTGGACACAATTCGTCAAAGAATTGAGTCCCACAATGGTGGTTTCCGTCTTTTGGAAACAGGCGAGGTGTTTTCTGTCTCTGGGCTAATGGAAGTACTGGAAAAATTCCCTGAACGTTTCAGTCCGAATGCCTTACTGCGTCCAATATATCAGCAGAAGATCCTCCCTAATATAGCCTATATAGGAGGTAATGCAGAAATAATGTATTGGATTCAACTTCCAGAGTACTTCAGTAAGATGGGAGTTCCTTTTCCTATACTTATACCACGTAACTCATTGTTGTTTCTTTCTAAAAAAACAAGAGTTAAGATTGAAAAGCTGCAGAGAGATCCCATTGATTTTTTTCAACCTCTTCACCAGTTTCTAAAAAGCTATCTTTTGGAAGAATCTTCTCTTAAGGATCAGATAGATCAGTTAGAAAAGGGATTAAAAGATGCTTTTGAGCAGTTGGGTGAATTAGCACAAAAGACCGAGGGAAGTTTCATGCAAATGGTGGAGGCTGAACAGGCACGGCAGACGAAATCCTACAATCGCTTTAGAAAGAGGTTATTGCGGGCAGAAAAAATCAAACACGGCGAAAAAGTAGAACGTATTGAGCAACTTTACAACGAAATCCACCCTCGTGGACTTTGGCAGGAAAGGGTACTGAACTTCAGTGTTTTTTACAGGGATTATGGTAAAGATTGGCTTCAAAATTGTTACCAAGAAATGGAGGTGACCAAATCGGCGCTTATCATCCTTCCGATTTAATTTTAAAGCATTATTTTTGCAAGTAATACAGCTGCACAATGATTAAAAAAATTCTTTTAATAACAGCTTTTGGTTTAACTTTTGGGGCTCAGGCTCAAAACCATACTGTCTCCAAAGGTGATACACCTTATAATATTTCAAAAAAATACGGACTGTCCTTGTCCGAGCTCTACGCACTTAATCCTTCGATTAAGGACGGTACAATCGCTATTGGTCAAGTACTTGTGGTAAGAAATAGTACTACGAAAAGCTCTTCAGCTAATGGCTATATTATTTTACAGCCCAAACAGACGATATATGGAATTACTAAGCAGTACCACATAACCGAGCAGCAACTCCGTTCCTTGAATCCAGATCTGGAGTCTAAGATGAAAATTGGTAACAGGATTGTATTGCCTCTTGCCAACATTCAGCGTTATGGTAAGGGTACAGTGAGTGAAAATTCTACGGTGCTGGCAACTGGATCTCTTGAAAAATATACCGTTGAGCCAAGAGATAATTATTACAAAATAACACGCAAATTCAATATTTCCCAGCAGGAATTATTTGCGAGCAATCCTGGTTTGGAATCCAAAGGATTGAAGGCCGGAGATATTATCGTTATTCCTGCCTCTACGCAAGGTCCTAACAATGGCGGTGATGCATCCTCAGCTACTGCGCAGGTAGAAGTTAAATCTGAAAATTCCGCTACCAACGATACGGTACAAGAGAGCTCCGATCACGAGTATGTAACGTACACTGTGAAAAGTGGAGACACAGTTTTTGGAATCTTAAACCGGTTTGGAATTACTTTAGACCAGCTCCTTTCGCTTAATCCGGAACTTTCTTCAGGCCTTAGGTCGGGGATGGTGTTAAGGATAAAAGTGCTGGATGCACAATATTCCAAAAAGTCTGGTGATGCACTGAACGTAGTTATCATGCTGCCATTTGGCTTTGATAGTAACGACTCTAGATACCGCTCCATTAGCACCGATTTTCTGACAGGAGCCAAATTAGCCATTGAAAGAAGTGCTAAAGGTGGTCAGAAGTTAGATGTTAAAATTGTGGATGCTGGAAACGAGCAAAGCTTTAAGCAAAGCCTAAGCCAGATTAATAAAGATAACACGGATCTGATAATTGGTCCGCTATTCAAGTCAAGTGTATTGGAAGTCCTGGATTACATTGGAGATACTAAGATTCCGGTGGTCGCGCCATTTGCTAACTCTGAAGATCTTTACGGTTATAATAACTTGATTATAGTAGAAACTACGGATAAGGTTTATGCCGAAAAAATCGCAGATGAAGTGAAAAATGTGTACTCCAACCAGAAGATTTACATCGTTGGGGAAAGAGGTTCAGAGCGTGTTGCATTGGTAAAAGCCTCTTTAGAAAAGCAGCTTAAAAACGGCGAAATTGTCGTGGTAAGTAGTCCTAGTGCTATACAGCTGGACAAAAACATGGCCACAGGCCAAGATGCTCCAGTCATTGCAGTACTTGCTTCCAATGAGGAGGGGCTTGGCGAGGATTTTGGTAAAAAAGTCATTGAGCTTTCTTCTCAAGTTTCTGGCGTAAAAGCATTTAGCATGTACTACAACAGTATTTTCGAGTCCCGAATTGATGAACTAAGTCAAGCGAATTTGGTTTATCTAATGGACCGGAAAGTCAATACAGACGGTAAGTTTGAAAAACAGGTTCTTGGAGAATACGACAGGCTTTATTGTAAGATGCCATCAAAATATGCCATCATAGGATTCGATGTAGTGTCCGATGTACTAAGCAGAGAAAATGCCAAAGGTGAGATTTTCAAGCAAATCGGCAAAGTACAGACACAGCTTGCGACTAAATTTGAATATGTTCGTGCCCAAAGGGGAGGTGCATACATAAATACAGGGTACCGGGTCATTCGCTTAGTGCCTTAAAAACTATACCATTTAAATTCATTAGAAGTAGAATTACTTTTAAATCTTAAGTTAAATTATGAGCAAAGCTTTAGTGTTCCCAGGACAGGGTGCGCAGTATGTAGGAATGGGCCAGGAGCTCTACGATTCCCGAAAAGATATTAAGGATCTTATGGATTCAGCTAATGACATTTTAGGTTATGACATACTATCTATTATGTTTTCAGGCGCGGATGAGGATCTTAAGAAAACCAGTGTAACTCAACCTGCTATATTTATTCACTCTGTTGCTGCGGTGAAAGCAATAAACGCTCTGGGTGCTCAGATGGTAGCTGGACATTCGCTTGGTGAATTCTCCGCATTAGTAGCCAATGGTGTTCTTTCCTTTGAGGACGGCCTACGCCTAGTCTACGAACGTGCGCAGGCGATGCAGGATGCCTGCGACACGAACCCTTCCTCGATGGCTGCCATCTTGGGGTTAGAGGATGCACTCGTGGAAGAGATTTGTGCCCAAGTCGATGGAATCGTAGTCCCAGCAAACTACAACTGCCCGGGCCAACTAGTAATTTCTGGTGAGACCACGGCTGTTGAATCGGCCTGTGGTCTACTCAAAGAAGCAGGCGCAAAGAGAGCCTTGCTTTTGCCTGTCAATGGAGCTTTCCACTCACCTCTTATGCAGTCCGCACAGGACAGGTTAGCAGCGGCCATCGAAAACACTAAGTTCCGTAAGGCTACTTTACCTGTTTATCAAAATATTACTACCAGTGCTGTAACGGATGCGGATGAAATAAAGAAAAATCTGATTGCTCAACTTACAGGTCCTGTTAAATGGACCCAAAGTGTGCAAAATATGATAAAGGATGGAGCCGAACTCTTCGTGGAGGTTGGTCCTGGTAAAACACTACAAGGACTTATAAAGAAAATAGATCCGTCCGTGAGTGTAACTTCCGCATTATAACTATGGCCACTACTAGGTTGCGAACACCTGGAAAACTCCTTCTTACCGGGGAATATGCGGTTCTAGACGGTGCAATCGGTTTTGCTGTCCCTACAAGATTAGGACAGACTCTAGAAGTTGAATCTGATTTTGATGGAAAGTATATCCAATGGAATGCCTTTCATCAAGAAAAGCATTGGCTTACAGTACAGTTTGAAATAACTACTCTGCGCATTACTAGTACTAATAACCAAAAAGCGGCAGAATTCGTTGCTAGTCTTCTTCACACTGTCGCGCGAAAAAATCCCAATCTCTTTGACAACCCATTATGTATCACGACGCGATTGGAATTTCCGGCGCATTATGGGCTTGGAAGTAGCTCTACGCTGATAGCTAATGTAGCGCGGTGGGCTGGTGTGGATCCGTACGAATTAAATGAGGATGTTCTAGGAGGAAGCGGTTACGATATTGCAGTAGCCCTTCATGGGACGCCACTTACCTACCAGCTTTATAAGGGGAAACGAATGGTGGAGGAAGTAGATTTTAAACCTAGTTTCATAAAAGAATTGCTTTTCGTTCCTCTTAATACTAAGCAAGATTCTCGCGAGGGTATAAATCGTTATCGAAAGCAGCCTTATTCCTCACATTTGATAGCACATCTCTCTGAAATTACAAATTACACAATAAATTGCACAAATTTACACGAATTTGGTAATCTGATGGAATCGCACGAATTGGCACTTTCTTCCTTTCTAGGACTTAAAACGGTAAAACAAGAACGTTTTTCGGATATTCCTGTATTTGTAAAAAGCTTAGGAGCCTGGGGCGGCGATTTTGTTATGACCCAACGCTTTAGCGGTTTTGAGGACTATTTTCACGAAAAGGGTTTTCACTCAGTATTTACATGGGGCGATTTAATTGCTTGATTTATAGGCGGTTATAATACTTATTTATTCTTGCTGTTTCTGACTAATATCATTATCTTTAAAAGCACTTAAATTTTGCATTAATCATAAATTTGTACTTCAAAATTAAATCGCTAAACTATTTTTTATGAAAAACATTAAGGTCATCCAAGAGCTGCACGAGTTAGGAATTACAGGGTACCAAGAGGTAGTCTATAATCCTTCCTATGAAGAATTATTTAAGGCCGAAACCTCAACTAAGAATAAAGGGTTCGAAAAAGGTGCAGTGACTGAATCGGGAGCTGTGGCAGTAAAGACAGGTATTTTTACGGGTCGTTCGCCTAAGGACCGTTATATTGTTTTAGATGATGTAACTAAAGATACGATTTGCTGGGATGGTAAGGTGAATTTCCCTACTACTCCTGAGATTTTTGGTGAATGCAAAAAGTTAGTATTGGATCAACTCTCCACTTCAAAACGTATTTACGTGGTGGATGCATTTTGTGGTACAAACCCTGATACGAGACTTAAAGTTCGATTTGTTATGGAGGTTGCTTGGCAAGCACATTTTGTAACTAATATGTTTATCCGTCCTTCCCACTATGAGTTGGAAAACTTCGGAGAACCTGACTTCATCGTAATGAATGGTTCGAAGACCACAAATCCTAATTGGGAAGCACAAGGTTTGAACTCTGAGAATTTTGTAATGTTTAACCTTACGGAAAAGATTCAAATCATAGGTGGTACGTGGTACGGAGGAGAAATGAAAAAAGGAATGTTCGCCATGATGAATTACTACCTTCCACTTAGAGGTATGGCTTCTATGCATTGTTCTGCAAATGTGGGTGAAAAAGGAGATGTGGCACTTTTCTTTGGTCTTTCAGGAACAGGAAAAACTACACTTTCTGCCGATCCTAAACGGTACCTGATTGGAGACGATGAACACGGATGGGATGATAACGGAGTATTTAATTACGAAGGTGGTTGTTATGCCAAAGTGATTGATTTAAGTGAGGAAAAAGAGCCAGACATTTACAGAGCAATCAAACGCGATGCCCTATTGGAAAATGTAGTAGTTAACGAATACGGTGAAGCGGATTATTCAGACAATTCCATTACAGAAAATACGCGCGTTTCATATCCTATCTATCATATAAATAAGATTGTACTTCCTTCAAAGGCAGGTCATGCCAATAAGATAATCTATTTAAGTGCGGATGCGTTCGGAGTTCTTCCTCCAGTGTCCGTTCTTAATGATGATCAAGCACAATACCATTTCTTATGTGGATACACTTCGAAATTAGCTGGTACCGAAAGAGGAATTACAGAACCACAACCGTCCTTTTCACCTGCATTTGGAGAGGCTTTCTTAACACTCCATCCTACAATGTACTCCAAGACATTGATTGGCAAAATGAGGGAACACGGTGCTAAAGCGTACTTAGTGAATACAGGATGGAATGGCACTGGTAAAAGAATATCTTTAAAGGATACGAGAGCTATTATTGATGCCATCTTAGACGGATCGATCGATACTGCCGAAAAAGCAACTCTTCCAATTATGAATTTGGAGATACCAACAGCTCTACCAAACGTTTCTGAGGGTATCTTGGATCCGCGCCAAACCTATGAATCAGCTCAAGCATGGGAAGACAAAGCCCGGGATTTAGCTTCAAGGTACGTGAAAAACTTTGAACAATATACTGATACAGAAGAAGGAAAACGCTTGATAAGCGCGGGACCTCAACTTTAAAGGTTGCAAAAAGTTAAATAATCAACATTTTACATTTAAACTGCCCCCAAAAAGCTAGACTTTTGGGGGCAGTTTATTTGGTTATGAGGAGCTTAAATTAAGGTTGGGGTTTTCGGAATTTATTTCTTTCCCTGCTCTTTTTCCTTTCGTATAGAACTTCGGTGATTTTGCCACCCAGCCAAGCAAAGGGAAAGAAGGTGAGGAAAATTAGTATTTTATAAAAAGTCGGGTGGTAGGGAAATATGATAATATCCAGCATGGCTATAAAGAGCAAAATAAACCCAATTAATATAGCGTAGGCGACCTTAGCGTACTTTACCACAATAGCGGTTATAACTCCTCCGACCGTTGCTGCTGCGCCAGAGAGAAAAAGTAGAAACACGAAAAATTCGTCCCTTCCTCGCATAGAAAAGAGAAATTTCTCCCAGTTTTGGAATGGTGAGAATCGGTCGTACGTAACCCAATCTGGGTTAATTCGGATCCCCAAACTTATGACTAAGGCAGCTACTCCCAAGCCAACCATCACAGCAATGGTGTTGCGAATGAAATTCATGCGCTTAGAGTTGGTGTGCGATCATGGAAATTTCAATATCCACATTTTTAGGAAGGCATGATACCTGAACCGTTTCCCGAGCAGGATAATGGTCTGGATCCAGATACGAAGCGTAGATGTCATTCATCGCTGCGAAATCGTCCATGTTCTTAAGAAATATACTGGCTTTCACGACATTGGTGAAGCTCATTCCCGCTTCCAGTAGAATAGCTTCCAGATTTTTCATAACCTGGTGTGTGGCTTTCTCTATGCCTTCTACAAGTTTACCCGAAGCTGCATCCAAGGGAATCTGACCGGATATATACAGTACTCCATTAACTAAAATGGCCTGCGAATAAGGGCCTATTGCGGCCGGTGCTTTGGTGGAAGATATAATCTTTTTCATTACGCAAAAGAACTTGAATGGTGCAAATATACCACTATGTTAAGATTAAAAAAACTAGAACCGTGGATTGGGTTCGACAAAACTGCGGTCCCTGTATTTCACTGCATCTCTTAAAATATTTGCTTTTATACCGATGAAGAAGTCATACACTTTATATTGCCCGAAGGGAACCCAGTTGAAATCAATAGTAAAACTTCTTTGGTCTCTATTGAAGCCGAGCCTTGTATAGGCGAGCTTGCCAGTGACAAAATCGTAGTGGGTACTTCCGTTTATATTCCAATAGGGAGTAAGTTTCAAAGACCCGTCAATACCTACCGAGGCAACTGTGGATCCAAATTGAGAGCCGCCCTTAGTGTAGGCGTAATTGGCATTAAGATTTAGAGTCCAAGGTTGAGAGAAATGGGCATAATTGTACTGATCAAAGAAATAATTCTCGTACCTTATCTTACCTTTTGTATCGTAGCGTTCTTCTGGAGATTTCTTGTCTTTACTTGCAAATAGAGTCTCGCTCAGCGGCAATGAAAATTGTACATTAAACCCTTGAACGTTGAATTTGCCGAAATTTTCGGTCCGTGTACCCACTCCAAGGTCGTTATAAATGGTCTCGTAAGGGTCGATCACCAAACTGGAATTCAAGCTTATCTTGCCATCAAAAAAGGACGTCTGACCGTTTACATTGATCATTGACCATTTAAAACGCTCTGCAGCAAAATTATATCCACCTGAAATGTTGAGGTTCTCAAACAGTTTGACCTTCTTTATACCCGTGGAATCTTCTTTTGACCGCACCTTCATTTCTATGTTATTCCCAATATTGTAGGTTAGTCCTCCAATCATTCCAGTGGGCGGGGAACCGAATATACCTCCATCAAAAATAGAATACGGCGTGAGCTCTCCCGCAGGGGTATAGTAGTTTCTGTAATATCCCCAACTAGGTGCGCCAAAGTCTGGCTGGTAGGTGAAACCAATGCTTGGAGTGACCATGTGGCGGACTCGTTCCACAAGAGCTCCTTTTTTAAAACTCAACAATCCGTAGAGAGTGGTTTGAATACTGGCACTAGTAGAAAAGGTCGAATAACCAGCAATCCCCTTACTAAACTCATTTTCTATCCGATTTTCAATGGGGTCGTACACTTTGCGAACCGTTTTTGTAGTAAGTACATTGTTTGCATTGGCCGACAGGCTAAAAGTGAAGTATTTGGCAATGGTGGTGTTGGTGGATAAAGCAACATTATTTTGCACGCCGGTCTGTAGGTTGTCCCACATTGCCTTTTGAAACATATCTTCCTCTTTTACGCTATTGACATAATTTGTGAAGTTTAGGCCGGTATTAAGAGTAATGTTTTCCAAAAGCCCTTCCCTTATGGCTCCGTTTCTAGGTTTGAATAAATAGAATTGATTTACTGCCACATTCATTTGCGGGAGCCTTAAATTTACCGTTCCATCCGCGAAGTTCTGCGAATAGGAGGCAGTACCGGTTATAGTTAATGGGAGAGTCAAAAACCGCTTAGTTGCACTTATTGTTGAATTCTGCTGTGTATTTAATACCCGCTCGTTAAATATATGGTTGTTATTGATGGTGTTGGTATAGAATTTATTACTCACAATATCCACAGATGCGGAAAAATTGAAATACGGGTTCGCCTTTGGATCTTGTTGGTGTCTCCACCCAATTCGGTAGGTTGAAGACTTACTGTAGTCGTCTAGGCCTTTAATTCCTCGCACGGTGGTTCCCACCTCGGATGAGAAGTTCCCATTGAATTTGTAGTTTTTTCTATAGTTTACTTCTGGGCGAATGTTCCAACTACCTTTGGTGAAAAAATCAAGCAGCACCTTTACATCGAAGTGTTCACCAATAGGCTGGTAGTACCCAAGACTGTTAAGGAAAAAGCCTACGTCCTGACGTTCTCCAAAGCTAGGTATTAGTATTCCTGCAGTTCTCTTATCAGAAAACGGAAGTATACCAAATGGTAGAGCTAGGGGAGTAGGAACGTTTTCAATATACATTTGAATAGGCCCGGTAATGACTTGTGAGCGGTCCTTCCCTTTTATTAATTTAATGTGGGGCGCAAGAAGATAGTAATCTGCTAGAGTGTCTTTTTTGCTTAAAAAATACTCATCGGTGGTATACATCCCACGCCGCATAAAAAATACCGAATCGTTCACCTTTTTTGTTTTTTGCGCAACAATTACACCTTCACTTTCCTCCGTGCGGGCATTGTAAGCAATGGCCTGTTGCGTTTTGTAGTTAAAGTTGAACTGATCTGTTTCGTAGAGCTTGCCTGCTTGTTCCGTTAATACTGGTTCTATCACCCTGCCCTCCTCATTTAGTTTTCCTCTTGCAAAGACGTTTCCTGTATTCCAATCAATGGAAATATAGTCGGCCTTGATGTTAAGGTCTAGATAGGATACCTCAGCATTTTTGTTGAGGTAAGTCATTTTCTTAGGTATATCGTTTCTGATATTATCCGCTGAAGACTTTACAATGTCCTGGAGTTGCTCCCGAGGTTTAATTATAGTGTCGCCAGTCTGAACAGATAGATTAACATCCTCATTTTTAGGCATATTTTGAGCACTAAGCAGTGCTAAAAAACTGTTAAAAATTAGGATTGTAAGAATATGTGGTATATTTTTGAAACCGCTTTTGATCCGCTTAATATTTAAGTTAATAGGGCTCAAAATTAAATTATTTTTATCATATAATGAAGATATACATAATAACAAGTGTGCTCTCTAAATATTTAAGCATCGCGCTCCTGCTCTTCACATTTACATTAGGCGCACAGGAGAAATTTATAGTTGTTTTAGATGCCGGGCATGGAGGCAAAGACCATGGAGCAGCAAGGACATATCCCGAGATAGGCTATGTTGCGGAAAAGGACGTAACACTCAATGTGGCGTTAGCCGTGGGTAGGATGCTTGAAAAGCACAAAGATTTTAAAGTAATATACACCCGAAAGACTGACGTATACCCAACCCTTACAGAGCGGACCAATTTGGCCAATCGCAGTAAAGCAGATTTGTTCCTCTCTATTCACGTAAATGCAAATCAGAAAACGTCTCCTTATGGTACGGAGACTTATGTACAGGGTCCTGATCAGAATAGAACAAATCTTGAAGTGGCCAAAGCAGAGAATGATGTGATTTTCTTAGACGCTCAGGACAGGCAGACTTTTGGCTCTTATGACCCTTCTTCCCCGGAGTCTTTGATTGCACTTAAAATACAGCAGAGTAGGTATTTGGAGGGCAGTCTTATTTTAGGGGGATTTATTGAAGGAAATTTTGCTAATAAAGACAAGCGGCTCTCTAGAGGGGTTAAACAAATGAACTTGCACGTCTTGAGAATGAATGCAATGCCTTCTGTTCTAATCGAAGTGGGTTTTGTGAGTAATTACGATGAAGCTCATTATTTAGCTTCCAGTAAGGGCCAGGCAGAAATATCAGAAAGTATTTATGAGGCGGTGATTAGCTACAAGAAGGCCTACGACCGAAAATCAGGCGGTGGCCGGATCGTGGAATCCAAACCGGCAGTAGTGGAAGAGCAGCCTCTTAAAAATGATTTTAGAATTTTGCTGATGAGTTCTCCAAGCAAGTATGTACCCGGAGATCCTGCACTCAAAGGACTCAATTACATACTTACTATTAAGGAAGGCAATCTATACAAATACTACTATGCTAATACCAACATGGCCTCCGTTAGGGACCGCAATATCAAGACCGCGCGGGATGCAGGGTTTAAAAATGCTACCTCCATTGGGTTCACCCCGGACCAAAAATTAGCCTCCGGTTACTATACCATTGAAATATATGCCGGAAAGGACAGGTTGGCGAGTTCCTCACCTATTTTAAAAGCGGTAAGCGACAAGGCGGTCCGAACAAAAGTAGGAGGTGTTTTTTACTATACCTACGGTACTGCTAAAACCCTGGAGGAAGCGATTGCTATTATGAAAGATCTAGAAAAAAAGGGACTTAAGAATCTGGTCATTCAGAAGGTTGTGAAGTAGGCTTTGAATTTTAGTGTTTATTTGTTAATTTTGCACGCTTAAATTAAACGGCCTATTCGTCTAGTGGTAAGGACTCAAGATTTTCATTCTTGCAACAGGGGTTCGATTCCCCTATAGGCTACAAACCGGGCGTAAAAGATATACAAGTTCTTAAATTCGGTGGTTGCAAATGATATTATTTCTTATATATTTGCAACCGGATGCAAGAAAAGGGTTTTCTTTATTCAAAAAATAAAAAGATAGAAAACCAGAGCAATTTTTTTCAAATAAAATTTGCGCAAATTAAAAAATGTTATATCTTTGCACCCACAATTGAGAAACAATTATGGCAAATCATAAATCAGCATTAAAGAGAATCAGACAAAACGCAGCTAAAAGGCTTCGTAATAGATATTATCACAAGACTGCAAGGACTGCTGTAAAGGGTCTTCGTAATGAAGTGAATAAAGAAGCTGCTACAGAGCAACTTTCTAAGGTGATCTCTTTGGTTGATAAGTTGGCTAAAAAGAACATTATTCACAAGAATAAAGCGGCTAACCTAAAAAGCAAATTAACTAAGCACGTTAATAAACTGGCTTAATAGTTATAGCGGCCCGTTCGTCTATCGGTTAGGACTCAAGATTTTCATTCTTGCAAGAGGGGTTCGATTCCCCTACGGGCTACTAAAAATTAAAAAGAACTTCGGACGAAGTTCTTTTTTTTATGCGGATACCTGTGCATACCATTGGATATTCAACGGCACCTTGTGCACTAAAAATGTACGGTTTAACACCAGAGTTTTTAATGCAGTAGTTGCAGAGCGGGTAGTATAGTGGGGATTTGGAGTCTTAGTACAGTACTTCTATTTATTTTCTGGAGTGTTCCCGTTACCTGATAGTTTCTCCAAAGCCACTAATATATCCGTAGATTGGGAGAGAACAGGAAGGAAGATATCCCCTCTTTTCTCAATCCTTTCCTTAGCATTTTCAATGGTGAAATCCTGCGGCCTTAATTCCCCAGTCAGCTCCTGCCAGTCCACAGGCATCGATACACTTGCATGGGCATTAGGCCGCACGCTGTAGACGCTCGAAAGCGTTTGTCCTTTTCTGTTCTGCAGATAGTCGAGATAGATCTTGTTTCTATCCCGCTTACTTAAGCTTCTTTGCAGAGTAGTCAGCGTGGGAAGTTTCTTTTGAACCATCTTCATTAGCACATGGGCAAAATGGCGTACATGATCAAAATTGTACTCAGCGCCCATAGGGATATATATATGAATTCCGCTACTGCCGGAGGTCTTGCAGTATCCTTGGATTTCTCCCAGATCCAGGATCTCTTTTACGGCTAGGGCCGTTTCAATTACGTCCTGAAAGCTGTTTCCTTCAGAAGGATCCAGATCCAACACCAGATAATCGGGGTTATCGATGGTCTCTAATTTAGAAGTCCACACATTGAAGTCAATACAGCCTAAATTATTTAAATAGGCCATAGTTTTGATGTTATTGCAAAGAATATATTCAATTTCCTTTTCCGCAGACTCGGAATAAAACCGTGCGGTCTCCATCCAGGGGGGCGCGAAATCCGCAGTGTCTTTCTGGTAAAAGTTCAGCCCGTTTATGCCGTTCGGATAGCGGTTAAGCGACTGGGGACGCTGAACTAGATGCGGTAGAATATAACTTGATATACTCTGGTAAAATGCGATCAGATCGCTTTTGGTTACTGCTTTCTCTGGAAAGTATACTTTTGACGGATTGGTGATCTTAATTCCTTTTGGTAGAGGAACTCTCTTTTTTTGTTTTACCTCCCCCCTATGCAATGTATCAAACTCTTCCCTTATTCTAATAAATACAGGGTGCCGGAATTTATTGTCTTTGGTTCGTTCCGTATATTTGATTTCTGCCAGGAGCTTGGGTTTAATCCACACCGGGGTACCATTGGTTTTAGGAGCGGGATCCACCGGCGGCTCGTTTTGTGCCAATGCCTCCATTTTTTCTTTCAAATCCTTCTGCTGGCTACTGGAAAACCCCGTACCTACATGACCCATAAATTCCATAGTACCTTCTCGAAACTGCCCAATGAGTAAAGAGCCAAAATGCTGTCTGCCTGCTCCGGGCTTAGTATAACCCAAAATATACACGTCGGTGGTCTCGTTGGTTTTAATCTTTAGCCACTGACCGGTTCTCTGTCCTGGGCTGTACAGACTATCGGTATGTTTGGCAATAATTCCTTCTAGGTTTTTTTGTTTTGCTAGGGAGAAAAATTCCTTTCCTTTTTCAAGCACGTGGTCGTGGTACTGTATGAGCGGGTGCGCGTCCAGAGCATCTTTTAGAAGCTCCTTGCGTTGCAGGTAACTTAGATTTAGGGTGGAATGACCGTTTAGGTACAACAGATCAAAGACCTGATAGTAGACCGAGTGCTTTGTGTCCTGTTCCACGCTTTGCAAAATTCCAAAATCCGGGAGGCCATCCTTATTATAGGCTATTATTTCTCCGTCAAGGACCATCGTGTGGGTCTGTGAAGACAGGGCGCTTAGAAGCTTGGGATACTTCTGGTTTAGAGAATGTCCGTTTCTTGAAGTTATTATAGGCTCGCCCCGCAAGTCTGCAATGGCGCGGTATCCATCCCATTTAATTTCAAATGCCCAGTCCGAGTGTGAAAATGCATCTTTTTTAACTTCTGCCAGCATCGGTTTAAATGTGCCCGGTGCGTTCTCGTCTGTAAGGGATTCATTTTTAGTATTGCTTTTGGTTTTTTGCAATGGAGCCTGGGAAGGTTTGGACAAATGGTCCTCACTATCATAGGGCGTTACCGCATGTGCATCCTTGTGCTTAATCAGTAACCATGCATTATCTTGTTTGGGGTCCTTCAGACGGACCAGTGCAAATTCTCCTTTCAGTTTCGCTCCTTCCAACACGAATTTTAACGATCCGGAATCGATTTCTGCCTTAATTTGATCCTCTGCAAGAACATTTTCATTAGGCTCTATAAGACGGTAGGTTCCCGCGTCCCAGATGTCCATTTCTCCTGCTCCGTAATTGCCTTTAGGGATTTTGCCTTCAAAGCTAAGGTACTGAATAGGATGGTCTTCAGTTCTTATGGCAAGGCGCTTATCGGAAGGATCCAGAGAGGGGCCTTTTGGTACAGCCCAGCTCATTAGAACGCCCCCGGCTTCTAATCGTAGATCGTAGTGGAGACGCGAGGCCTTATGGCGTTGTACAACAAACCGCAAGTGCTTGCCACTTTTCTCAATACTGCCTTTGGGCTCCGGGGTGGAGTCGAAGTTCCGTTTATCGTGGTATTTGGAAAGAGGACCGCTCATTAGTAATTACCCTGCTTTCTTTTTTGAAGCTTCTAAACTTGCTTTTAGCTGTGCCATAAGGTCGGTAGGATCCACATCTTCAGCGTCTTTCTCTTCAGGCGCTTTTTTCGGCGTTCCCTTCGCTTTGGCTTTTATGAGCTCTAATAATTCTTCGTTATAGGTGTTGGTGAATTCGCCGGGATCAAATTCCGAAGCCAATTGTTTGATAAGGCTTTCTGCCATCTCGAGTTCCTTTCCTTTTGTTTTTTTTGCCTTAGGAACTTTAAGGTCTTCATAAGAGCGGATTTCCTCAGGGTAGCGCATACGGGTAACCATAAGGATCTTCTCATCGTAGGGCCGCACCAGACCTAAGATTTCTTTTTCCCTTAAGATAAAAGTACCAACGCCCGCCATCTTGGTTTTAAGTAGAGCCTGCAAAAGAAGCTGGTAGGCCTGTTCGCCGTTCTTTTGCGGCTCCAAAAAATAGGAGGTCTCAAAATATACACTGTCTATCTCGCTGGTGTCCACGAACTGCGTAATGGATAGGATTTTCGATTTCTCAGGACTCACTGCCTCGAAGTCCTCGTCGGTGAGCACAATGTATTCGTCTTCCAGTTTATACCCCTTGACAATGTTCTCCCACTTTACCTCTTTGCCCGTCGTGGCGTTAACCCTCTTAAATTGAATGTTGGAGAGGTCTTTTTTATCCAGCATATCCAGGTCCAGATTGCTCTGTTCCACCGCTGAATACAACTTTACCGGGATATTTACCAGGCCAAAACCAATGGCACCATTCCATATTGCACGCATGATCGATGTTTTACTTTTCATGTATCAAATATGCTTCCAAATTTTTTCTGTAAATAATCGAGGGGGTATTTTCCCTCTAAGGGTAGGTTTAGTATCTTTGGTCAAATCCTTTACCATGCGCATATTAATACTTAACGGACCTAATCTTAATCTTTTAGGCAGTCGCGAACCAGAAATTTACGGAGAGTTAAGTATGGAACAGTATCTGGAGAATTTAAGACCCTTGTTTGATGGTACTTTGTTGGAATACTACCAATCCAATCACGAAGGCGTCATCATTGACCGATTGCAAGAAGGTGATTTTGATGCATTGGTTATAAACCCCGGTGCTTATACCCATTATTCCTATGCGATTGCAGATGCCCTAAGAACTATTGCGGTGCCTAAAGTGGAGGTGCATATATCCAATATATATAAAAGGGAGGAATTCAGACGCAAGTCTGTGACCGCCCCTGCTATGGACGGACTGATTTCCGGTTTTGGATTGGAGGGGTACAGGATGGCAGTGCAGTTTTTAACCCAAAATAAAAAAGCGGAATAATCCAACAGATTATTCCGCTTTGAGTTTATAAAAATTACTGCAATTTAGTTGGGCATTTTAAAACCCTGCGTATAGATTCTCCCGTACTCGTCCACATACTTTACTTGGACATTTCCAGTATAACCGTCCAGAATTTTATCTACGTCCTTTTGTGAATTCACGGGTTTGCCGTTGATTTCCATTACTATATAGTTGTCTACAATACCAATCTTGGCTATTTCACCGCCCTCCACAACGCCGCGGGCAAGTACTCCACTGTTTAGGCCGTAACGTGTTTTAAAACTTTCATTTAAGGGTTGAAATTCCGCTCCAATTTTTTCACTCACCGTTAGATCCGCTTTGGTGCGTACCTTCGTATTTCCTTTCTGGTCTTTAAGAACCACCCGGACAGTAGATTCCTTACCGTTTCTAAGGAATGTGACATTCACTGCATCTCCTGGGCGTTTGCTTCCTACCGCCAGAGAGAGATCCGCAAAATCCGATACCGTCACGTTGTCTATTTTGGTAATCACATCACCCGAACGTAATCCAGCGTCCTCTGCGCCACTGTTATCGGCGACGTCTCTGATATACATCCCTATTCCGGGTTTAATATTGGCTTTAAACTGCTGGTTGTATTGGGAAACCTGTTGCGCGTCGGATAAGTCCAGGGAGGTTACTCCTAAGAATCCACGCTGTACTATACCGAATTTCTTAATATCCTCTACGATCTTCCGTGCCAGATTAGATGGAACGGCAAAACCATAACCTTGGTAGTATCCAGTCGTTGAAGCTATGGCCGAATTAATACCAATTAAATCCCCATTGGTGTTTACCAAGGCCCCTCCAGAGTTACCCATATTAATTGCAGCGTCGGTCTGAATGAAACTTTCAATAGGATTGGAAGCCGATCCTTGGGCTAATATACCGATCCCTCTTCCTTTAGCAGAAATAATTCCTGCGGTTGCCGTAGAATTAAGTCCCAGCGGGTTACCCACTGCAAGCACCCACTGGCCCACTTCCACAAGATCGGAATTTGCAAAGTTTAGGTATGGCAAGCCTTTTTCATCAATTTTCAAAAGCGAGATATCTGTGTTGGGATCGGTCCCAACTAACGTTGCAACGTAGGTTTTTTTATTACTTAAAACCACTTCAAGCTTGTTCGCGCCAGCAACGACATGGTTGTTGGAGATAATGTACCCGTCGGGAGAAATGATAACGCCTGACCCCATGCCACTTGGCATATTATCCGGCTTCTGTCTTTGTTGCGGTCGTGGATTACCAAAGAAGTAATCAAATATATCCTGTTCTGTACTTCTCCCTGCCGTCCTGTTGGTGTAGTTCTTTATAGTTACTACGGCAGGAACGGTCATTTTTGCAGCCTTCGTGAAATCCTCACCCAGTCCGCTCATATTCATGCCTACAAATTGCGTTTGCGGATCCTTTACGGTACTGAAGTAGCCTGTGTCGGATGCAGTATTTTGCTCTTTCGTTAGTTCAATACCACCAAAAACGGTAGCTCCAGAGAGCACTCCTACCGCTACATAGGGCAGGAATTTCTTAATTGTTTCCTTCATCTTAAATCGTTGTTTAATTTTAAACACATCAAATTTATCAATTTAATCATCTAATAGGTATATATATTATAGGGCGCGTTTCATTATTAACTAAATTTTAACAACAATTACACCTATTTAAGATTGATTATGCAAATTTCTGTCCAAATCTACATGGTGAAGTCAAATTGTCACACGTATCTGGCTAACACACAAAATTTTAAAACAGTATCTTTGCAAAAATTTAAATTACTATATGACTGCATCTGGCAAAATAGAATTGATGGCTCCTGCAGGGGACTTTACAGCAATGCAAGCTGCACTAGATAACGGTGCGGATTCCATTTATTTTGGAGTGGAACAGCTGAACATGAGAGCAAGGGCTTCTATGAATTTTACCATTGACGACCTTCCGGAAATTTCCAGGCGTTGTAAGGAAAAAGGGGTTCGAACCTACCTGACCTTAAATACGATCATTTACGACCATGATCTATCGATTATAAAAACCTTACTGGATAAAGCGAAAGCTGCAGATCTGACTGCTGTGATTGCAATGGACCAAGCGGTTATTTCCTATGCGCGGCAAATAGGTATGGAAGTTCATATCTCCACGCAAATTAATATCACGAACATCGAAACGGTGAAGTTCTATGCGCTTTTTGCCGATACGATGGTAATGAGCCGGGAGTTAAGTATAACGCAGATCAAAAAGATTTGTGATCAAATTGAAAGGGAACAGATCAAAGGACCTTCTGGAAACCTGGTGGAGATTGAAATTTTTGGGCACGGAGCGCTATGTATGGCCGTATCCGGTAAATGCTACCTAAGTCTGCATTCCCATAATTCCTCCGCGAACCGTGGAGCCTGCAAACAGAATTGCCGTAAGAAATATACGGTAATTGATCAGGAATCGGGCTTTGAGATCGAGCTTGATAATGAATACATGATGTCGCCTAAAGATCTATGCACTATTGGCTTTTTGGATCAGATTGTGGATGCAGGGGTGAAAGTGCTGAAAATTGAAGGTAGGGGAAGAGCGCCGGAATATGTTGCCACAGTGATAAAATGCTACCGCGAGGCAATTGACTCCATAGCGGAGGGAACTTTTTCACAAGAGAAAGTCAGCGACTGGATGTCCCGACTTGAAACGGTGTACAATAGAGGCTTTTGGAGCGGATATTACTTGGGTCAGGAATTAGGGGAATGGTCTGAAAATCCGGGATCGAATGCGACCCAGAAGAAAATTTACATTGGAAAAGGAAGGCACTTTTACCCTAAATCTAATATTGCTGAATTTTTAATTGAGGCCTACGATCTTAATAAAGGAGACAAAATTTTGATTCAGGGTCCAACCACGGGATCCCAGGAAATGGTAGTGGAGGATTTTATGGTGGATCAAAAGGCGGATTCGCTGGTGGCCAGCAAATCAGATGTGGTAACGTTCAAGACTGATTTTAGAGTTCGTCCTTCCGATAAGTTATACAAAATCGTCAGCGCATAGACTTTAAAAATGGTAATAGTAACCTTACAGAGGGAAAAGTGTATTGGCTGTAACTATTGCGCCGAATTTGCTCCTGAATATTTCAGAATGTCCAAGAAAGACGGGAAATCCGTTTTGCTGCGGTCCATTGAGAAAAAGGGGTTCCATACTATTAAGACGCCGCTTCAGGACGCCTTTGACCCCTGCGAAAAAGCAGCTAAAGCGTGCCCTGTAAATATAATCTCGGTAAAAATGGTGTAATGCTCAAGAAGGAACTTCGATCGATTTATCTGGACAGGAGAAAGCAGTTAAGCAGCACGGAGATTGATGCGCTCTCTAAATCTATTTGTGAGCGCATTATAAGCCACTTCGCTCCAGGGCCAGGAGATTCCATGCACCTGTTTTTAAGCAGCTCCAAATTTAATGAGGTGGATACCGCGTATCTTGTAGATTATTGCCATAAGAACAAGGTTGATGTGTTTGTACCCAAAATCGTTGATGGAAAAATGATTTCGGTAGCGCTCAGGCCTGATACGGAACTTACGGCAGGCGTTTTTGGAATTAGGGAGCCAGAGAGCAATACTGATGTGAAGCGCGCCCATTACGATTACATTGTCACGCCGCTACTATATGCCGACAGCAGTGGAGCCCGGGTAGGATACGGTAAGGGATACTACGACTCGTTTTTTAGTACGCTGGACGAGAGCTCACTGCGTATTGGCGTAGGGTTTTTTCCTCCTTTAGAAATTATTACTGATGTACATCCGCACGATGTGCCCCTACATTATTTAGTTACCGCTTCCGAGATACTGTCTTTTATAGGCTGATTGTAAAAGGTTAGGAAATAAAAACGAAACTGTTTCTTGAATTTTTGGGGCGAGGATACAAGAATATACTGCGCTTCTCTTTGTTTGCGCGCAATGGGCTTATTTGATGCGTCAAAATAATCCACTTGGAACCGTGCAAAGTTAAGGGTATCCTGCTCATGATACTCTTCGTATACCTGAAGGTTATTGACCTTTGCGCTGCGCACTTTGAACCCTTCCAGTTCCTGAAGTAACGGCTGGAGCGTTAAACTGTCCGGTGCGTGGAAATAACCCAAGATCTGGGTATACATCGCAGAATCAATTTCAGTGTCTTTTTTACCGGAGCTGTACAGAATGGAGAGGTCAATAACTTCCTGGACTTTCTGGCGTGTAATGGCATTGATAGCCTGTAAGCTGTCCATCTTGGTGTCGGGGTAGCTCGTCTTATTATTATTGTATTTGACCTGTTCCAATGACACCGGGCCCTGCGGTTTTTCCTGACAAGAAAACAGTACCAGTGTCACTAAAAGAACGAGGACGTGTCTATGGAGTCTGCTCATTTTGTGAGATTCTAAATTTTATTAATACAATTTTTCCATTTTCCATTTTCGTGTCGATCACTTCCAGGTTTTTAAGTGAAGTGGTCGGAGTAGTCACTAGTGTGATGTAGCGCTGCTTGTCCAGTGTTTCGATTCCGTAGGTTTCATTGTCATACACTTGGTATATTAACGCGTCACTGCTAATAAGGTAATTGAGGGTTTCCCTCTTGCGCTTAATGTCCTGCAACGAATTGGAGTAGTAGTAGAGCATAATAGCGTAGTCGTTGGGCTTGAGCTCAATGATTTCGCTTTCGGGTGCGGTTTCAAGGTTCCTTCTTATGGTGTCTGTTCTGTAGTAGGGGGAGGAGACCACCATAGTTAATGTCTTGGTGGTCGGATTCTTATATACAAAGGGTTCATTGGGCTTTGCAGTATAGAGAATGGGCGACTCGTTTTCCTTTAATATTTGCACTTGCAGTTCCGCATTTATCTTCGAATTTCGATCCGAATCGATGAAATTGTAATAATACTCCTTACTGAAAAGCTGGTCCCGGAATATAAAGAGTCCCAATAAAAAAGTGAGCGTGGCTGCCGCAACTAAAATAAGGTATTTAGGAATACTGTAGGAGGGTATTCTTTTTCTCTCAACACCGGTGCTGCGCGTAGGCTCATGCGTCAAATCCGTTTCCGTTTTTATTGGCGTAGGATCACTTTTTTGAGCAACGGGTATTAGTTCCTCCTCGACCGGAGCACTGCGCAAATCGTTTTCGAGTTTACTTTCGAGCTGCTCGTCCTCCAAGTCGTTTTCAAGGATTTCATTTGCAAAAAGATGTTGCTTTTTAAAATCAAACCACGATTGGTACCCCGCATACTGGGACAATAAATTTAGAATGTCGATCCGGGGCAGTTTTGTCACTGGCGAAGTCTTGAAGTAGGTGTAAAAGGATTTCTCACTTATATTTCCTTTGGCAATTTTTCGCAGGTCTTCCTGAAAATATATTATATCTATGCCTTTCCAATGAGCAATATTCTCATTAGATGGGGTATGTGTCTGTAAATATTTTGTCTGAATTTCGCTTTTTAGCTGTTCGAAATGCAGTAAATCCAAATCAGTCAAATTGGTATAGTTTTGTTTAATTAATTGATATTCAGATATCAAAAATTGTAAAACTGTTTTACAAAGGTATTACAATCAATTTTCAGAGACTATTTTCGCTTCGCTTCTACCTTTGTCATGTCGAAAAGCCTCAGCAAGAGAAATTTCGATAATCAAAAATAGTAAATTCAAACCACACAAATTTATTAACAATGAAAAAAGTATTATTAATTGCCGGAGTATCAGCCCTTACATTAGTAGCTTGTAAAAAGACGGAAACTGTTGAAACAGCCAGCGCTGCAGATTCCACTGCAATTGCGCTTTCTGATTCTGCTGCAGTTGTAGCAGATTCTGCTGCTGCAGTTGTCGATTCTGCTGCTACTGCTACTGTGGATGCTGCTAAGGATGCTGCTGCAGCGACTACTGCTGCCGGTGCAGAGATCGCTAAGGATGCTGCAGAAGGAGCGGCCGATGCTGCGAAAGGTGCTGCTGATGCTGCTGCCGATGCTGCTAAGGATGCCAAGAAAGCGGTGAAGGACGCTGCAAATTAATTCTTCGTAACATTTAAAAAAAAATGTGCAACATTTAAAAATTTAAGTAAATTTGCACGCTTGAAATTCAAAAAAACAATTTTTAAAACAATAATTTATTATGAAAAAGTCTTTATTCGTAGCTGGTGTAGCTGCTCTTGCTCTTGTAGCTTGTAAAAAAACTGAAACTGTTGATGCTGCTGCTACAACTGATTCTACTGAAGTTCTAGTTGATTCTACTGCTATCGTTGCTGATTCTGCTGCTGTTGTAGCTGATTCTGCTGCTGCTGTAGCTGATTCTGCTGCTACTGTAGCTGAAGATGCTGCTGAAGTTGCAACTGACGCTGCTAACTAATCACTAGTTACAGAAAAAACAAGAAGCCGTCTCGCATGCGAGACGGCTTCTTTGCTTTTATAAGCTTTGGCGGGAGGAAGTCTTTTGTCTTTGCATTTCGTATGCACTGATGGCAACCGCATTGCTCAGATTCAGAGAATCAATAGTTCCATGCATTGGAATTAAAACATTCTGTCCTTTTTTCTTCCAGAAGGTGGAAATGCCGGAGTGCTCGGTTCCAAAAAGTAATGCGCAGGACCTGGTGAAATCTACCGAATCGATGGCGCGCGCTTCGGTGTGCATATCTGTTGTATAGAGAGCAATACGGTTTTTTTCTAAAAAATTATGCAGCTCTTCGTTTGTAGTTGTGAAGATTTTAAGTAAGAAGACGCAACCCACGCTGCTTCTGATCACGTTGGGATTGTACAGATCGGTTTTGGGATCGGTAATGATCAAACTGTCTATGCCAAGAGCTTCACAGCTCCGAATTATGGCCCCCAGGTTTCCGGGTTTCTCGCTTCCTTCTACCACAATAATAGAGACCGCATCGCACGGCGTATAGTTGCCCAGGGAATGCTCTACAGATCTATATACGCCCACAATACCTTCTGTGCCCCCTCGGTAGGCGATTTTTTCATACACTTTCTCGCTTACCAAATGCACCTTTGCCTGGGAGGGCAGCGCATCTGGGAAGATGGTGCTGCAAATATAAAACTCCAAAGGCTCGTAGCCCTTTGAAAGGGCCAGCGTATTTTCCTGGCGTCCTTCCACGATAATTTTGTTTTCTTTGCGGCGCTCTGCATTGCTTTGCTGGATTTTTACCAACGCTTTAATTTTCGGATTTTGTATGCTCTCAATCATGGAAGTAAGGGAGTTTCAGTATCGGCTGCATCCAAATCAATCAGATTTTGGGGTACATTCTTCTTTGGCTTAAGACCTAATTGTTTCATTCGCTGCGTCTGGCGTATTAGATTATCCTTTCCCGTGTAGAGCTGCTTATAGGCTTCATCGTACGCGGATCTTGCAGTGTCCAGGTTTTTGCCCACCTTTTCGAGGTTCTCTACAAAGCTTACGAATTTATCGTATAATTTTGCGCCCCGATCCGCGATTTCCAAGGAGTTTTGGTTTTGCGCCTCGCGTTTCCACAAATCGGAAATAAGCTTAAGAGAGGTAATCAAATTACTCGGGTTTAGAAGCAGTATCCGTTTCTCGTAGGCGAAGTTCCATAGGTTGGGGTCGGCCTGCATTGCTGCAATGTAGGCGGGTTCACTGGGGATGAACATCATAACAAAGTCAAGCGATTTATCATAGTCGTCGTACGCCTTTTGACTAAGCTGCATAATGTGCTGTTTGACGGAGGCAAGGTGTGCATTTAATTTTACCTTATACTGCTCCGGCTGAAGATCTTCCGTCAATTCCGCGAATGCGGTGAGCGATACTTTGGAATCGATTATTACGTTTCGATCGTCGGGGTATTTAATTATAGCATCCGGGCGCATTTTCTTGCCACTGTACTGGGAATACAGGGCTTGGTTGTTACGGTCTGTGAGCTGCTGTTCCAAAAAGTATTCGCGCCCTTTGGAAAGGCCGGATTTCTCCAGAATGCTTTCCAGTATCATTTCCCCCCAGCGTCCCTGTGTTTTGCTTTCCCCTTTAAGTGCCCGGGTAAGGTTTTTTGCATCCTGGGAGATTTGCTGGTTGAGACTTGCCAGTTCTCGCACTTTTTCCCCTAGGGAAAAGCGTTCTTTGGATTCCCGATCGTACGTCTCGCTTACCTTGTTTTTTAGCTCCGTAATCTTTTCTTGAAAAGGTTCGAGAATGGTTTTAAGTTGCAAGGTGTTTTGCGCGGTGAATTTGGATGTTTTCTCTTCAAGAATCCTATTGGCTAGGTTTTCAAACTGTAATTCGGCTGCTTCCTGTAGTTTTTCGATTTCTTTTTTTTGGCGTTCAAGTAAGGATTGGACAGCGTCGTGCTTGGCGCTCAGGTCTGCATTTGTTGCGATTAATTCCTGGAGCTGTAGCTCTTTACGGTTGCTTTCTGCTTTAAATTGAAGCTCGCTTTCTCGGCTGTCTTTGAGGGTTTGTTCTAGTGCGCGTTTTGTGGCTTCTAATCCCGCTGCCTGCTGCAGCGCCCGTCCGAGTTCATCGCTCTGCTGCTGAAGCTCATCTTTATTTTCGCGAAGGGATTGTTGGTACTGTGATAGCTGCTGCTGCGCACTTTGAAGTTCCGCCTTAGTCTGAATCAGATCAGTTCTCTGCTTTTCCAATTCTCTACGGGGTATGTAGCTAGCTTTCAGTACAAAATAGGCAATGGTTATACCAATTAATAGCCCAAGTAAAAGCCCTAGAAGTAGCGTAGTTGTTTCCATTAGGTTTAGTCCTGTTTACTTATCCTTTGGTGGTACTTCAAATGCATCGGAAGGGCAGCCGAACCGTAGAAAGGAAGTATTTCAACAGAAAATATTTCGCTAGCAATACTGGGGTCGCCCTGTACTATAGCCCGTGCTTCTTCCGGGGAAGCGGCCTGCAGCAGAAACAGTCCCCGGTACGCGAGGTGGTTCTTGGTGGCAAAGGGCCCGGCCATAATGAGTTTGTCCTCTTTTTGCATTTTCTCCATATGGGCGAAGTGCCCCTTGAAAATTTCCGCGCGCTTTTGGGTATCGGTAATGACGCTGTCCTTGGGACCCGTCTTTAAAAGGACCAGCATATAGTTTTTCATTCCGCGCTGGTCGGCTCCAAGCGAATCTGCCAAACGATGGTCGTACCCACCAGCAAGCGGTTCGGTAGGTACGATTTTATTTTTCGCGGTGCATCCGATTACTCCGAATGCCAGCAGGGTTAAGTAAAATAGGGTGCGCATATTTTTTAACTTATTCGTAGAAATTCTTTCGCCAATTTGATCATTGTGGGGTCACCAGTATATTTTCCTTTTTCATCAGAAAGCTTAATGGTAGGGAGCCAATCCCCATTATCAGCCTGTACGCCGTATAGTTTCATGACGATATTCATGGGTTGAAGCCCCACATCGTTGGTGAGATTAGTGCCTATGCCGAATGAAATTCCAATTTTGTCTCGACAGTAGTGGGTGATTTCTTCCACTTTGGCAAGGTTTAATCCGTCGGAGAATATAATATATTTAAATAGGGGATTAATACCATGACTTTTGTAATGTGCAATGGTTTTATCTGCAAATTCAAGAGGATCGCCACTGTCGTGCCGAACTCCGTCAAAAAGCTTCGCAAATTTCTTGTCGAACTGGCGGAAAAACACCTCTGTTGTATACGTGTCTGAGAGTGCTACCCCCAAATCACCGCGGTATACATCCACCCAGTGTTCGAGTGCTACTTCATTGGCCATTTTGAATCCGTATTGTGCTCCATGAAACATAAACCATTCGTGTGCGTGTGTACCAATGGGCTTTATTCCGTATTTCATGGCAAAATGTACATTGGAGCTACCGATGAACTTCGAATCGCTTGCCTGTGTTAAGGAATGAACAACCAAATCATGAACCTTATAAGAGTGTCTTCGTCTGGTACCGAATTCCGCAAAGGTGACTCCTAGAGAGTTTAATTTTTGAGCCTTCTCGATTGTTGTATGTGCTACTGTAGTATTAGTATCTCTTTCTAGGTGGTTTAACTCGTAGTGCAGTTCCGAAATTAAAGCCAGAAGCGGTACTTCCCAAAGGATTGTGCGGTACCAATAACCCTCTACACTTACTTGAAGGTCATTTCCGACTTGCTGTATTAGCACTTCCGAAGGATCATATCGAAAACCTTCTAGAAAATCCAAGTAGGGAAGTTCCAAGTACGGACAGGTTTTCTGTAGATAAATTTTCTCTTCTTTAGTTAGACACAGTTGCGCCATTGCTGCAACCGAATGCTGCAGTTTCTCTCCGAAACCTTCGGGAAAATGGTGGTTGCCACGGTTAATAAATTCATACTTGACCCGCTGCGTGGGAAAAAGTTTCACTACAGCATTTTGCATCGTGATTTTATAAAAATCGTTATCAAGGATGGAATTCAGTTTTACTGGAGTCATAGGAAGGGTTTAAATACAAAAGTACATAATCAAATAAAATAAGCATTCCGAAGAATGCTTATTTTAAGTAAAGGGATTACCTGGGGCTTACTTACCGAGGTAGGAGTTATACATCCAAACTTCTTTTTCCTGTTCGGTGATGTAGTCACTCATCTGTGAATTGGTTCCTTCATCGCCCGCCTTTTCCGTGATATCCAGTAGTTCCCTTTGAAGGTCTATCACCGTTTTAAACGAACTAAGAATATTCTCCACTGCTTTCGTGCCGTCACTAACTTCCTTGCTCTCTTTTATAGTAGATACTTCCAGATAGTCCGAGTAGTTGTGCGCCGGGGTGGCACCCAAGGTTAAAATACGCTCGGCGATCTCATCAATTTTCAAAACGAGGTTGTTATAAAGTTCCTCAAATTTAGGGTGTAATGTAAAGAACTGCTCTCCTTTAATGTTCCAATGTGCTCCCCTAGTATTTTGATAGAATACAGAGTAATTTGCCAAAAGTACATTGAGTTTGTCAGCAATAGCCGTGCAGTCCGTTTCTTTAAGTCCAATGATGTTAGAATTTTTCATAATAATATTTTTTTTGATTAGTCAAAGATACAAAATGCCCTTTGGATGCCCATTTCTTTGCTATAGAACTTATCAATTTACATATTAGGTGTTTCGATGGGTTATCGCGCATTATATTTTTTGGGTGGTAACTATTTGATCGATAGTTTATTTTACTTACAAATTTCATTACACCCATTTGTGGATAAAAAATATTTCACTACTTTTGCACCCTAAAATAAAAAGCAATTAAATGCCTACTATTCAACAATTAGTTAGAAAAGGAAGAGCCACACTTGCCAAGAAGAGCAAATCGGCTGCCCTTGAATCATGTCCACAAAGACGAGGCGTATGTACGAGAGTATATACCACCACGCCTAAGAAACCTAACTCTGCACTAAGAAAAGTTGCAAGGGTTAGACTTTCCAATGGTAAGGAAGTCAACGCTTATATCCCGGGCGAAGGACATAATCTTCAAGAGCACTCGATAGTATTGGTGCGTGGCGGAAGGGTGAAAGACCTACCGGGAGTACGTTATCACATTGTTAGAGGAGCACTTGACACCGCTGGTGTTAATGGTAGAACCCAAAGAAGATCCAAGTACGGAGCTAAGAGACCTAAGCCAGGTCAGGCTGCGCCTACTGGTAAGAAGAAGTAAACATTAAATTTTTAGAAACGAAACAATGAGAAAGACAAAAGCGAAAAAAAGACCGTTGTTACCGGATCCAAAATTTAATGATCAATTGGTAACTAGATTCGTGAATAACTTAATGCTTGATGGAAAAAAATCCATCGCATTCAAAATATTTTATGACGCCCTAGAAGTAGTGGAGTCAAAGAAAGGAGATAATGAAAAGTCTTCCCTTGAAATCTGGAAAGATGCTCTTACTAACGTTATGCCACACGTGGAGGTACGTTCAAGAAGGGTAGGGGGTGCGAACTTTCAGATTCCGATGCCTATTAGAGCAGACAGAAAAATCTCCATGGCAATGAAGTGGCTTATCAAGTACGCTAAAGCCAGAAACGATAAATCCATGGCATTAAAACTTGCTGCGGAGATCATCGCTGCTTCCAGAGAAGAAGGTGCGGCATATAAGAAGAAATCCGATACTCACAAGATGGCAGAAGCTAACAAAGCATTCTCTCACTTTAAATTCTAATCTGAAATGGCAAGAGATCTTAAACTTACAAGAAACATTGGTATTGCTGCGCACATTGATGCAGGTAAGACCACCACGACAGAAAGGATTTTATTCTACACCGGAAAGACCCACAAACTTGGAGAAGTGCACGAAGGTGCTTCCACAATGGACTGGATGGAGCAGGAAGCGGAAAGAGGTATTACCATTACTTCTGCAGCTACTACATGTTCTTGGAACTTTCCAACCGAACAAGGAGAGCCTACTTCTGAAACTAAGGCATACCATTTCAATATTATCGATACCCCAGGGCACGTAGATTTTACAGTGGAGGTAAACAGATCTTTAAGAGTTCTTGATGGTCTTGTTTTCCTTTTCTCAGCTGTAGATGGTGTGGAGCCGCAATCGGAAACTAACTGGAGACTTGCTGACAACTATAAAGTTGCACGTATGGGATTCGTTAACAAGATGGACAGACAAGGTGCTGATTTCTTAAACGTGTGTAAGCAGGTGAAAGAAATGCTAGGGTCTAATGCTGTTCCAATTGTACTTCCAATTGGTGCTGAGGAAGATTTTAAAGGTGTGGTAGACTTGATCAAGAACCGTGCAATCATATGGCATGAGAATACGCAAGGGGCAACCTTTGACGTGGTGCCAATTCCAGAAGATATGAAAGCGGAAGTTCTTGAGTACAGAGAAAAATTAGTTGAAGCTGTAGCTGATTACGACGATACATTAATGGAGAAGTTCTTCGAAGATCCGGATTCCATTACTGAGGAGGAAATCAACGAAGCCTTAAGAAAAGCAACTATCGATCTTTCTATTATACCAATGACTTGTGGTTCTTCCTTCAAAAATAAGGGAGTACAATTCATGTTAGATGCAGTTTGTAAATATCTTCCATCTCCAATGGATAAGGAAGCTATTGACGGAACAGATCCTAAGACCGATCTTCCTATTACGAGAAAGCCGGATGTAAAGGAACCGTTTGCTGCACTTGCATTTAAGATTGCGACCGACCCATTCGTTGGACGTCTAGCATTCTTCAGAGCATACTCTGGTAGACTAGATGCAGGATCGTATGTACTTAATACCAGATCTGGTAACAAAGAGAGAATCTCTAGAATCTATCAGATGCACGCTAACAAGCAAAATCCAGTAGAATTTATCGAAGCTGGAGATATTGGTGCTGCAGTTGGATTTAAAGATATTAAGACTGGGGATACACTATCTGATGAGAAGAACCCAATTGTTCTTGAATCTATGATTTTCCCAGATCCAGTAATTGGTATTGCTGTAGAACCTAAAACTAAAGCAGACCAGGATAAGATGGGTAATGCTCTTGCGAAACTTGCAGAGGAAGATCCAACGTTCCAGGTTAAAACCGATGAGGCATCTGGTCAGACCATTATTTCTGGTATGGGTGAGTTGCACTTGGATATTATTGTTGACAGAATGCGTAGAGAGTTCAAGGTTGAAGTAAACCAAGGACAGCCGCAGGTAGAATACAAAGAAGCTCTTACAGCTACTGCAAACCACAGAGAGGTTTACAAGAAGCAGTCTGGTGGTAGAGGTAAGTTTGCAGATATCGTTTTCCAAATTGGTCCAGCGGACGAAGGGAAAACTGGTCTTGAGTTTGTGAACGAAATCAAGGGAGGTAACATTCCTAAGGAATTCATTCCTTCTGTAGAAAAAGGATTCAAGGAATCAATGAAAAACGGTCCACTTGCTGGATTTGAAGTTGAGGCCATGAAGATTGTTCTAAAAGACGGATCGTTCCACGCAGTGGACTCCGACCAGCTATCCTTCGAACTTGCCGCTAAGATGGGATTCAAGGAAGCCGGTAGAGCTGCTAAAGCAGTTATTATGGAACCTATTATGAAGCTTGAGGTGGTGACACCGGAAGAATATATGGGGGACATTGTGGGTGACCTTAACAGAAGAAGAGGAACAGTGAACGGTATGGACGATCGTAACAATGCAAAAATCATCAAAGCATTCGTTCCGCTTTCTGAGATGTTTGGCTATGTAACTTCACTAAGAACGCTTTCTTCAGGTAGAGCTACCTCTTCAATGGAATTTGAAAAGTACGAACCTGCTCCGCAGAATATCGCTGAGGAAGTAATCGCAAAAGCTAGAGGTTAATTTAAAAATTAGATTTAAAATGTCACAAAGAATCAGAATAAAACTTAAGTCTTACGATTACAACTTAGTAGATAAATCTGCAGAGAAAATCGTAAAAACTGTAAAAGCTACAGGAGCGGTGGTAAATGGACCTATTCCATTGCCAACCAACAAAAGGATCTTTACTGTACTAAGATCCCCGCACGTAAACAAGAAAGCAAGGGAACAATTCCAATTATCTGCACACAAGAGATTAATGGATATCTACTCTTCTTCTTCTAAAACGGTGGATGCTCTAATGAAGCTAGAACTTCCGTCAGGAGTTGACGTAGAAATTAAAGTGTGATACTAAGGACCTAGGTGTCCTGGACAATACGTAAAACTGCATCTGAAAAGGTGCAGTTTTTTTATGCATATGATTTTTGTCAGTACTTTTTCTTATTTAGAACAATTAAAAATAATATATTTGCACTGGAAATAAATTATGACTTGTGAAAAATAAAATAAGTATTGCGCTGCTCGTTTTAGGAGGTACCCTCTACGCGCAGGAGACCACGGAAGAATCCAAAGTATACACCATTGACAAAGTCGAACTGTTTGGAGAGAAAAACAAGCAGCCAGAGGGCCTGGAAGAAATCACGCGGCTTCCACTTAAACCTCGGGATCAGATACAAAGCATATCGGTTATATCGCACCGCGTAATTGAGGAACTTGGTGGTCTTACGGTCACAGACGTAGTGAAGAACATTCCCGGTGTAATACAATTTGGTAGTTACGGAGGCGTTAAAGAGTCCATGTCTGTTAGAGGGTACCGGGGAGTTCCGGTACTTAAGAACGGTGTACTTATGGATTCGGATTTTAGAACTGGTTCGATGCTTACCGATATGCAGGGAATAGAATCCATACAGGTAATCAAAGGATCGGCCGCAGTGACGCAAGGAATAGGGGACGGTCTGGGCGCCGCAGGGGGCGTTATAAATATGGTTACAAAGACTCCACGTTTTATCAACCAGACCCAGGTAGGAATGCGTTATGGAAGTTGGGATTTCTATCGTCCTACGGTAGACTTTCAAAGAGTTCTCGATAAGGACCGAAAAGTTGCAGTTCGCTTCAATGGGGCTTTTCAGGATAGTAATTCATTCCGGAAAGGGGTGCAAACCAACAGAATTTATGTGAACCCCTCCGTTGCGCTGCGTGCGGATGAGAAAACCACTCTTGTAGTAGAGATGGACTATATGAATAACCACACTACTCCGGACAGGGGTACGGTGAATCTTGCTGGGGGTGATGTTAATGCGCTTTATGAGATGCCTAAAGGAAAGTTTTTAGGATTCCGCACGGACGATGCGCATACCGAAACGTTCAATTACTCTATAACCGCAAACCGCCAGCTTTCTGATAAGTGGAAGGTACGGACGGCGTATATGGGAAGCAGTTACACGCTAGAGAATACCGGTGCCGCACTTAGCCCAGTGAACCGTAGTGCGCCCGATGAACTGCGCAACCGTACCCTAGGAAAGAGCCATAGAGAAGATATAAATCAGGTTCTTCAAGTGGATCTTATCGGACAAGGCATTCGGACCGGATTTGCCAATCACATTGTTCAGTTAGGCGTGGACTGGAAGCAGTCGGAAGTACTAACCACCTCTTACAAACCGAAAAATATTGACCAGATAAATGTTCTGGAAGACGTTTCCAATACGTTGCCGGAAGGGGTGGACTATACGAATTTTGAACTGGCCTCCGCGCCGGTGCGCGCCCTAGCGCCCACGGTAGGGTTTATGGTACAGGATGTTGTGGCCATGGGTAAATTCATCAAGATGCATCTAGGTCTTCGTTACAGTAAACTTAACGGCAGATCCGGGGAGGAAGATAGCGATGCATGGAATCCTGCTTTAGGAGTGATGTTCTTTCCAAAAGAGAATATAAATATATTTGGATCCTATACCACTACTACCTCACTTAGAAGCGCTGCAAATCCATTGCAGGGCGGAGGAACTACGGGTCCCTCTTCCACCAGGCAGTGGGAAACAGGTATTAAGTCCGACTGGTTGGATGAGAAGCTCCGGGTTAACTTGACCCTGTTTGATATCAATACCTCCAATCTCTCCTACTCGGTGCTGGACCAGAACGGAAATGCCACCGGATACTACGACTTGGCAGGGTCTCTTAACCGTAAAGGACTGGAGGTTGAGGTAATAGGAAGAATTTCCCCGGAGTTGCAGGTAATGACCGGATGGGCGTACCTGGACGCAAAATACCAGGATTCCCCGGCCTATGTAAACGGATCTGCGCCGATGAATTCCCCCAACCATACGGCCAATGGGTGGCTGAATTACCGTTTTTCTACCGGTGCTTTGCGGGGAATGGATATTGGCGCGGGAATCTATTATGTAGGAGAAAGACCCGTGGATGACTTTACGCAGAAAACTTTTTATAACGGCCATGTATTAGGCGTGGAACCTGGTGTTAAGCCATTTCTTATGAAGGCCTATACAACGGTAGATGCTCAGGTTGGATACCAGTGGAACAGCAGCTTGGATCTGCGCGTTTTCTTTAACAATATCTTCGATGAGGTTGGATACAACTCCTATTTCCGAGGAGGGTACATCGATCAAATTCTTCCGCGTCATTTTTCTGCGCAGATCAGCTATAAATTCTAAACACAACACATAATTAATACCTAACGACACATGAAAACACTAAAATTTCTACTTACTGCTACGCTTCTATTCACTCTTTTTTCCTGTAGTGATAAAGGGGGAAAAAGAAAGACTGCGGACTATTCCCTCGTAAAGAAGGAACTTAATCTACAAGGTGAGACGGCTACAAAGTATGATGCCATCACTTCCAAGTACGATCAGGAACGAAAGGCCTTTCGCGAAACACAGGGAGAAAAGCCGGATCGCGTAGTACTATTCTCTAAGATGGAAGAAATTCAAAAAAAGCAGGACGGGGAAATAGCCGCTCTTTTGAATGCAGAACAAATGAAAGTCTATGAGCGCTTTGTAGAGAAAAATACCCGTAAGCGTCCACGGTATAATGACGCGCTTCTTGCCCGTATAGAAAACGAAGCAGGTCTGGATCAGACGCAGATGCAAGTGGTAAACGCGGCCAATAATGCGTTTGAAAAAGCGTACCACGAAGCGCATGATGTCTACCATGGCAATAATGACTTGGCTGCAGAGTACTGGACTAAGTATGATACGCAGCGTAAAGCAGCTATTGAAAAAGCGCTTACACCAGAGCAGTATGCCGCATTTTTAACAGTGGTGAAGGACGTTAAGCCTTCCAACAGAAGCGAGAAGTAGATACAAAACCCACCCTTTTTGAGAACAGAAAGCAATTTCTGTTCTTTTTGCTATGAGAAAGTTTACAAAAAGTTTGTTCCGCGTCAAGCGCTCAAGCGAGACACCATTGCGGTATATACTGTGGCTGCTCCATCTCTGGGTAGGTCTTTTGTGCTCAGTAGTGGTATTTCTAACCAGTTTGTCCGGAGCGGTCTATGCGTTTAAGACCCAGATTATTGAACTCTACAATTACGAAAAGGTTTTTGTAGATGAATCGGCGGCGCCCCTTTCGCTCAGCCAGCTACAAGCTCATTTGTCCCAGCAGGACAAAAAACTCCTGTCGGTGCACATCCCTGAGTCTAGCTCCCGTTCCTGGCTGATCGGATACGAGAATGCCCAGGGTGCTGTGGAGTCGGTGCATTTCAATCCTTATTTAAAAGCAGAACTGGGCAGTTCGGATGTGTCATTAAACCGTTTTTTTGATGTGGTGCTGGATTTTCACCGGACATTCCTAATGGGTGACGTGGGGAAGCACATTATCGGGGTGGGCGTACTTATGTTTCTGTTTTTAATGTTGTCAGGGCTTGTCCTTTGGGTTCCAAAAAAAATAAAGTACTTAAAACAAGGCCTTACTGTAAAATGGAACGCCAAGTTTGCCAGGCTAAATTACGATCTGCATAAGGTAGTAGGATTTTACAGTATGCTTTTACTTTTTTTTATTTCTGTGACCGGTCTGTACGTCACCTATCCCTGGGTAAAAAACACCCTAATTGTATCGCTGGGTGGCACGCCGCTTTCCCAGATTGCAGTTACGGATAACAGTGATGCTTTTGATGCACTCATGGACGATATGCTGGCAAGGCAGAAGGAGCTTTCCACTCCTAAGGCACTGCAGGAAGTTAATCTGGACAGCCTAACGCAAAAGACACATCAGCTGTTTCCTTCCCGTGGAGCCCTTACTCTGACGCTTCCTACGGCTGAGGATCCGCGGTATAATGTCACCAAGCTGGAGCGCTCACAGTACTTAGGAGCACTCCTTCCAAGCACCCTATCGTATGATAAGGAAGGCGTCCTGAAAGAAAGTCAGCGCTTTACCGAGCTTTCGTTGGACCGGCAATTTACGGCACTAGTCAAACCACTCCACACGGGTGAGATCTTAGGGCTGCCGAGCATCATTCTGTATTTTATAGCATCTCTTTGTGGCTGTTTGCTGCCTGTAACAGGTTTTTTAATCTGGTACCGGCGCTTATCCAAATCCTAACTGCACTACGGGGGCTTTAGCTTCTAAACCAATCGATTACATCCAATCTCAGGAAGCATCCGCACTACATGCTCTTTTTCCTTGCTGTGCAGAAAGTTTTTTTAACTCTCTGTTTGTCAGTTCCAAATTATTTCATAAATTTGCACACTCATTTTAGGGGAGACGTGTGCCTAATTGTAATATAGAAATCACTTCGAAACCGATGAGCAAACAGTGTAAACAATAGATATATAATAGAATAATGTCAGGTATTATTGGAAAAAAGATCGGAATGACATCGCTATTTGACGAGAATGGGAAAAACATCCCATGTACCGTTATACTAGCGGGGCCATGTCCGGTTTTACAGGTCAGAACTGAAGATGCTGACGGTTATGTAGCCGTGCAGCTAGGTTTCGATGACAAGAGTGAGAAGAACGTTGGAAAAGCGTTAGCTGGCCATTTTAAAAAGGCTGGTTCTGCACCAAAGGCGAAATTGGTTGAATTCAAACATGGATTTGAAAACCTTTCGGTTGGTGATGAGGTTAAAGTGAACCTTTTCAATGAGGGTGAGTACGTGGATGTTACCGGTACTTCTAAAGGTAAAGGTTTTCAGGGTGTTGTGAAAAGACACAATTTTGGTGGGGTAATGCAGGCCACCCACGGTCAGCATAACCGTTTAAGAGCTCCAGGTTCCATTGGTGCTGGTTCTGATCCATCAAGAGTATTCAAAGGTATGAGAATGGCCGGAAGAATGGGAGGTAAGCAGGTGACTGTTCAAAACCTTCAAGTGTTACGAGTAGATGAAGAGCAAAATCTTTTAGTAGTAAAAGGTGCTGTTCCGGGAGCTAAAAATTCATATGTAATTGTAAGAAGATGGAGCTAGTAGTATTAAATAATTCAGGTAAGGAAACCGGAAGAAAAGTGACGCTTGATGATTCCGTTTTTGGAATTGAGCCTAACCAGCATGCGGTTTACCTAGAAGTAAAACAGTACCTGGCTGCACAAAGACAGGGAACGCATAAAGCTAAAGAGAGAAGCGAGATTACTGCTTCAACCAGAAAGCTTAAGAAGCAAAAAGGATCTGGATCTGCCCGTTACGGGGATATCAAGTCTCCAACTTTCAAAGGAGGGGGTAGAGTATTTGGTCCAAAACCAAGAGACTACCGATTCAAACTTAACAAAGCTCTTAAGAGACTTGCTAAGAAATCCGTACTTTCTCAAAAGCTGAAAGACAACAGTATTAAAGTATTGGAAGACTTGAGCCTAAACGCTCCTAAGACCAAAGATTTCATCAGCGTATTAAACGCATTGGAACTAAACGGTAAAAAAGCGTTGTTCATCCTTCCGGAAGCTAACAAAAATGTGTATTTATCTTCAAGAAACTTACCTAAGACTAGAGTTCTTAAGTACAACGAGATCAGCTCATACGATCTTGTGAATGCAGGTGAGATCATTTTCTTTGAAGGTGCCGTTGAAAAATTCCAGGAAAATTTAAAGAAATAAATCATGTCAGTTATTATAAAACCGGTCATTTCAGAGAAAGCCAACTATCTTACAGATCTTAGAGGTGCTTATTCTTTCTTGGTAGATCCAAAAGCGAATAAGATTCAGATCAAAAATGCGGTAGAGGCAGCGTATGGTGTGAAAGTAGCGGACGTTAGAACCATGATTTATGCTCCTAAAGTTTCTGCTAAATACACTAAAAAAGGACTTCAAGTTGGAAAAACCAACAAACTAAAGAAAGCAGTTGTTACTCTTGCTGATGGCGAGGTTATCGACATTTTCTCAGTGTAAGAATATTTTTAAATAATTATAAATAATAGTAATGTCTGTTAGAAAATTAAAACCTATCACCCCGGGACAGAGATTCAGAGTTGTGAACAACTTTGAGGAAATTACTACCAACAAGCCGGAGAAATCCCTTACAGTTGGTATTAAAAAGTCAGGTGGACGTAACCAGACTGGTAAAATGACCATGCGTTACACCGGAGGTGGACACAAAAAGAAATACAGAATTATCGACTTCAAGAGAAACAAGTTTGATGTTGAAGCTACGGTGAAGACTGTAGAGTATGATCCAAACAGAACTGCTTTTATCGCACTTTTGGAATATGCAGATGGTGAGAAAAGATACATCATTGCTCCAAACGGCATTAAAGTAGATCAAAAAGTGATTTCTGCTGATTCTGCAGAACCAGAAGTAGGTAACGCGATGAAACTGAAAAACATTCCTTTGGGAACTGTGATTTCATGTATCGAAATGAGACCTGGACAAGGCGCAATTTTGGCAAGATCTGCTGGATCTTCTGCCCAGCTTACTTCCAGAGACGGAAAATACGCAATTGTTAAGCTGCCTTCAGGGGAATCCAGAATGATTCTAACTGAGTGTATCGCTATGATTGGTTCGGTTTCCAATTCTGACCACCAGCTAACAGTATCCGGAAAAGCGGGTCGTAGCAGATGGTTAGGTAGAAGACCTAGAACTAGACCGGTAGTGATGAACCCAGTTGATCACCCAATGGGTGGTGGTGAAGGTCGTTCATCAGGAGGTCATCCAAGATCAAGAAACGGTATGCCTGCTAAAGGATACAAAACCAGAAAGAAAAACAAAGGGTCTAACCGTTACATCGTATCTAAAAGAAAATAATTATGGCAAGATCACTTAAAAAAGGACCATTCATTCATCATACTTTAGATAAGAAGGTTCAGGCAAATGTAGAGTCTGGTAAAAAGACTGTTATTAAAACTTGGTCCAGAGCATCTATGATCTCTCCGGACTTTGTAGGACAAACTATTGCAGTACATAACGGAAAATCTTTTATTCCTGTATATGTAACTGAAAACATGGTGGGTCACAAGTTAGGCGAATTTTCTCCGACTAGATCTTTTAGAGGTCACGGTGGTAATAAAAATAAAGGAAGCAGATAATCATTATGGGATCAAGAAAACAAGATAGCGCAATCGCTAGAAAAGAAGCGAACAAAGACGTGATTAAAGCCCGTCTTAATGACTGCCCTTCTTCTCCTAGAAAAATGAGATTAGTTGCTGATATCATCCGCGGAGAAAAAGTAGATAAAGCATTGTACATTTTGAAATACTCCAAAAAGGAGGCTTCAAATAAATTGGAGAAATTACTTCTTTCTGCAATTGCTAACTGGCAGACTAAAAACGAAGGAGCTGATATAGAAGAGGCAAACCTTATCGTAAAGGAAATCTTTGTAGACAGTGCAAGACAACTTAAGAGACTAAGACCAGCACCACAAGGTAGAGGGTACAGAATCAGAAAAAGATCGAACCACGTTACTTTAATCTTAGGCAATAAAGAAAATTAATTCAAGGTATGGGACAGAAGACAAATCCAATTGGTAACAGATTAGGTATCATCAGAGGATGGGATTCTAACTGGTTTGGTGGTAAAAACTACGGTGATAGAATCGCTGAGGACCACAAAATCAGAAGATACCTTGAAGCAAGATTATCTAAAGGTGGTGTATCTAGAATATACATCGACAGAACACTTAAGCTAGTAACTGTAACTATTACAACTGCCAGACCAGGTCTAATCATCGGTAAAGGCGGACAGGAAGTAGATAAGCTAAAAGAAGAGCTTAAGAAGCTTACTGGTAAAGAAGTTCAGATTAATATCTTTGAAATTAAAAGACCTGAACTGGATGCAGTACTTGTTGCAGACAGCATTGCAAAGCAAATCGAAAACAGAATTTCGTACAGAAGAGCTGTAAAGATGGCAATTGCAAGCTCCATGAGAATGGGTGCAGAAGGAATCAAAGTTATGATCTCTGGACGTCTTAACGGTGCGGAAATGGCGAGAAGTGAGTCTTTCAAAGACGGAAGAATTCCATTATCTACGTTCCGTGCTGATATTGACTACCACTGGTCAGAAGCACATACTACGTACGGAAGACTTGGTGTGAAAGTGTGGATCATGAAAGGAGAGGTGTACGGTAAGAGAGATCTTACTCCACTTGTAGGCCAACAACAGAAGAAATCTGCTCCAAGAGGAGACAGAAACGACAGAGGAGGCGATCGTGACAGAAGACCAAGAAGAAACAATAATAATTAAAATTTTAGATTAGAAGTTTTGCATTTTAAATTACCGTTACTCTTTTAAAATATAAAAATCTAAAATCTAAAATCTAAAATCTAAAATTTAGAAATTATGTTACAACCAAGAAGAACCAAATTCCGTCGTGTTCATAAGATGAAGATGAAAGGAAATGCGCAGAGAGGCTCACAGCTTGCGTATGGAACTTTCGGAATCAAGGCAATAGACGGCGCTTGGATCACTGCAAGACAAATCGAGGCTGCACGTATTGCGGCAACGAGATATATGAAAAGAGAAGGTCAGCTATGGATCAAAATCTTCCCGGACAAGCCAATTACTAAAAAACCTGCAGAGGTTCGTATGGGTAAGGGTAAAGGTGCCGTGGAGTATTGGGTAGCTGTAGTAAAGCCAGGTAAAATTATGTTCGAAGTTGGTGGTGTTCCTTACGAAGTAGCTAAGGAAGCACTTAGACTTGCAGCACAAAAATTACCGGTAGTGACCAAATTTGTAGTTGCAAACGATTTCGTTAAACCTCAATAAATCTTTGAAAATGAAAAAAGCTGACATCAAAAATTTAAGCGCAGGTGACCTACAAATCAAACTTGCTGAATTGAAAGCTGAATACACAAAATTAAAATTAGCTCACAAAATCAGCCCTGTAGAGAACCCTATTCAGATCAGAGATTTGAGAAAGACGATCGCTAGAGTACATACTGAGTTAACTAACAAACAATAATTTCATTTAGAAATGGAAAGAAATTTAAGAAAAGAACGAATCGGCGTTGTTTCCAGCAACAAAATGGAAAAAACTATTGTTGTTAGTGAGACCCTGAGAATGAAACATCCAATGTACGGTAAGTTCGTATTAAAGACGAAAAAATACACCGCACACGATGAGAATAACGAGTGCAATGAGGGAGATACAGTATTAATTACTGAAACAAGACCTCTAAGCAAGAGCAAGAGATGGAGATTAGTACGAATCATTGAAAAAGCTAAGTAATGTTACAAACAGAATCAAGATTAAAAGTAGCTGATAATACCGGTGCAAAAGAAGTATTGGTGATCAGAGTTCTGGGTGGTACCAGAAGAAGATATGCTTCAGTTGGTGATAAGATCGTAGTGACTATCAAGGATTCTACACCACAAGGTAATGCTAAGAAAGGTCAAGTTTCTAAAGCGGTTGTTGTACGTACAAAGAAAGCCGTGAGAAGAAAGGATGGATCTTACATTAAATTTGACGATAACGCATGCGTTCTTTTAAATGCTGCGGGAGAAATGAGAGGTACCCGTGTATTCGGTCCTGTTGCCCGTGAGCTCAGAGATAAAGAATATATGAAAGTCATTTCATTAGCTCCTGAAGTACTTTAATTTTTAAAATTTTAAGACAATGACAAAAGTTAAAATAAAAAGAGGAGACAACGTAATCGTTACTACCGGTAAGAATAAAGGCAGTAAAGGTGAAGTTCTTGAAGTGATTAAGAAAGAAGGTAAAGATCCTCGTGTGATTGTTGCGGGTGTGAACGTGGTTAAGAAGCACGTTAAGCCTTCTGCATCGAGCCCACAAGGTGGTATCGTTGAGAAAGAAGCTTCAATACACATTTCCAATGTAGCCCTTATGGACAAAGACGGTAAGGCTACTAAAGTGGGAACAAAAGTGGAAGGAGATAAAAAAGTAAGAGTTGCTAAGTCAACCGGTGAAACTTTATAAATCGAGACAGATGGAATTTATAGCAAGACCAAAGAAAATATATAAAGAAAAGATCATTCCTGCAATGATGGAAGAATTTGGGTACAAGTCCGTTATGGAAGTGCCTAAATTGGAAAAAATCGTTGTATCACAAGGTTTGGGAGCTGCTACTGCAGACAAGAAAATTGTGGACTACGCCGTAGAGGAGTTAACTATGATCACCGGGCAGAAAGCAGTTGGAACTTTGTCAAAGAAAGACGAAGCTGCATTCAAACTTAGAAAGGGTATGCCAGTAGGTGCACGTGTTACTCTTAGAGCAGAAAAGATGTACGAGTTCCTAGACAGACTTACTTCTTCTGCATTGCCACGAATCAGAGATTTCTCTGGAATCAAAGCAGACGGTTTTGATGGTAGAGGAAACTATAACTTAGGTATTACCGAACAGATTATCTTCCCTGAAATCGTAATTGACAAAGTGAAGAAAATCCAAGGTATGGACATTACTTTTGTTACTACTGCGAAAACAGACAAGGAAGCAAAAGCACTACTAACTCACTTCGGTTTACCTTTCAAAAAGAACTAAGAATGGCTAAAGAATCAATGAAAGCGCGTGAGCGCAAAAGAGAAGCAATGGTTGCTAAGTATGCTGAGAAAAGAAAAGCTTTGAAAGAAGCTGGAGATTACGAAGCATTGCAGAAACTACCTAAGAACGCTTCTCCTGTAAGACTACACAACAGATGTAAACTTACAGGAAGACCAAGAGGATATATGAGAACCTTCGGACTTTCCAGAGTAACTTTCAGAGAAATGGCAAACCAAGGACTTATCCCAGGTGTTAAAAAAGCAAGTTGGTAACAATTTAGTTTAAATCAAGATAATTAAGTTTGAACCTAATAAACAGAATGCAGTATCGTATTAGAATGCTGCCTTCTGTTTTAGTTTTCAAAAACTGATTATCATCAACCAATAACAACAAAACAGAAAAATGGTAACAGATCCAATTTCAGATTTCCTAACCAGAGTAAGGAACGCACAAAGCGCAGGCCACAAAGTGGTGGAAATTCCTGCATCGAAAATCAAAAAGGAGATTACGAAGATTCTATTTGACCAAGGTTATATTACAAACTATAAGTTTGAAGATAGCGCGGTTCAAGGAACAATCAAAATCGCTTTGAAGTATGACAAACAAACCGGTAAACCAGCCATCAAGTCCATCCAGAGAGCTTCTCGTCCAGGACTAAGATACTACGCTGGATCTACTGAACTTCCAAGAGTTCTTAACGGTTTAGGTATTGCAATCATCTCAACCTCTAAAGGGGTTATGACTGGTAAGCAAGCCAAAAATGAAAAAGTAGGCGGTGAAGTAATCTGCTATGTTTATTAATTTTATAAAATAAGGAAAATGTCAAGAATTGGTAAAGCAATTATAACAGTTCCACAAGGAGTTACCATCACTGAGAAGGACGGTGTTGTGACTGTGAAAGGCCCTAAAGGGGAACTTACACAGCAACTCTCTGAAGGAATTACCTTAGAGCAGAACGATGGTGAGCTAACAGTGAGCCGCCCGTCCGAATCTAAGCAACATAAGGCCCTTCACGGTTTGTACAGAGCACTTATCAATAATATGGTAATCGGTACATCCGAAGGCTTTACAAATAAACTCGAGCTAGTAGGGGTAGGATACAGAGCATCGCATTCAGGTCAGAAACTGGAGCTTGCACTAGGTTTCTCCCACGGTATCGTTCTAGATCTTCCAAAGGAAGTTACAGTAGATACATTGACTGAAAAAGGTAAAAACCCAATTATTACTTTGTCTTCCCACGACAAACAACTTCTAGGAATGGTTACTGCAAAGATTAGATCATTCAGAAAGCCTGAGCCGTACAAAGGAAAAGGTGTAAGATTCGTTGGAGAAATTGTGAGAAGAAAAGCTGGTAAATCTGCTTAATAAATTTTAAGAAAATGGCACTGAACAAAGTACAAAAAAGAAACAGAATCAAAAGAAGAGTTAGAGGGAAAATCTCCGGCTCTGCTGAACTGCCAAGATTATCCGTTTACAAAAGTAATAAGGAAATTTACGCTCAGTTAATTGATGATAAAGAAGGTAAAACCTTAGCGGCTGCTTCCTCAAGAGCATTAAACGCTAAAGGTACCAAAGTGGAAATCTCTACGGAAGTAGGGAAAGCTATTGCTGAAAAAGCAAAAGCTGCAGGGATTGAAAACGTAGTGTTTGACAGAAATGGTTTCGTATACCACGGTAGAGTGAAAGCTCTAGCGGACGGAGCTAGAGAAGGCGGACTAAAATTCTAATCAATAAATTTCGGATAACATGTTAGGACTAGATAATATCGAAAAAGTAAAACCGGGAGGATTAGAACTTAAAGATCGTCTCGTAGCTGTAAACAGAGTAACTAAAGTTACCAAAGGTGGACGTGCATTTGGATTCTCAGCCATCGTTGTGGTGGGTGACGAAGCAGGTGTAATTGGTTACGGTTTAGGTAAATCCAAAGAAGTAGCAACGGCTATTTCAAAGGCAGTAGAAGACGCTAAGAAAAACTTGGTGAAGATTCCTGTAACTAAAGAAGGAACAATCTACCATGAGACAACGGCTCGTTTTGGTGGGGCAAACATCTTTATGAAGCCTGCTTCTCACGGTACAGGGGTTATCGCTGGTAACACTGTTCGTATCGTTGTGGAATCTGCAGGTATCAAAGACATTCTTACAAAATCTAAAGGTTCATCCAATCCGCATAATATGGTGAAAGCTACATTCAAGGCGTTATTGGACATTAGAACTCCTGAAGAGATTGCTAGAATGAGAGGTGTATCACTAGATAAAGTATTTAAACACTAAAAGTATCAAAGCATGGCAACAATTAAAGTAAAACAGGTAAGAAGTGCTATTGGTAGGACTAAAACCCAAAAGAGAACTCTTGAAGCTTTAGGTTTAAAGAAATTACACCAAGTAGTAGAGCACGAAGCTACTCCTAATATCTTAGGAATGGTAGCAGCGGTTAGACATTTAGTAGAAGTTCAGGAAAACTAATCAAATTAATCAACATGAAGTTAAATAACATACAACCGGCTACAGGTTCTACACACAATTCCAAAAGAATTGGTAGAGGACAGGGAAGTGGAAAAGGTGGTACTTCTACCAAAGGACACAAGGGTCAGAAGGCCAGAGCCGGATACTCTCAGAAAATTGGATTTGAAGGGGGGCAAATGCCACTTCAAAGAAGATTGCCGAAGTTCGGTTTTAATAACATCAACAGAAAAGAATACAGAGGAATCAACCTTGACACCATTCAAAATCTAATTGACACAAAAGGTCTTTCAGGTGATATTACTAAGGAGGTGTTGGTAAAGAATGGACTGGCTTCTAAAAATGATATTGTGAAAATCATGGGTAGAGGAGAGCTTAAAGCGGGCGTATCCATTACTGCTGATAAATTCACGAAATCTGCTGAGGAACTTATTTCCAAAGCTGGAGGCAAAGCAATCACTCTTTAATCTTTTTATCAGAAATGAAAGAATTTATACAAACACTTAAAAACATTTGGAGTCTTAAGGAATTGCGGGAGAAAATCCTATTTACTTTAGGGTTAATCCTAGTGTATAGATTCGCATCTTATATTTCCCTACCGGCCATCAATATGGCAGAGGTAGGGAATCTTTTGGAAGTATACCAAAATCAAGGAGGTAGTAACCAGGGCGCAGGTTTGTTGGGACTACTTTCTTCATTTACGGGTGGTGCATTTAGCCGGGCCTCAATAATGGCTTTGGGTATCATGCCTTATATTTCTGCCTCCATTATCGTTCAGTTGATGGGGATGGCAATTCCGTATCTGCAGAAATTGCAGAAAGACGGACAGAGTGGAAGAAATACGCTTAATCAGATTACTCGGTGGTTAACCATTGCAGTATGTCTGGTGCAGGCTCCTTCTTATCTGACTTCCATTACGCAGATGTTCCTTCCTTATTCTCAATTCCAAAGTGCATATTACGTGGAGCCTAACTCCATCATGTTCTGGCTGCCAAGTATTGTGATACTTGTTGCTGGTTCGGTATTTGCCATGTGGCTTGGGGAAAAGATTACGGACAAAGGCATTGGTAACGGTATCTCTATTTTGATTATGGTAGGTATTCTTGCGGATCTTCCTTCTGCTTTCATGCAAGAGATTGCAACGCAGACAGGTGCTGGTGGCGCTGGAACTATCATGATTTTAATTGAGGTTCTATTTTGGATGCTGGTGGTTCTGTTAGGTATTATTCTTTCGGTAGCCGTAAGAAAGATTCCTATTCAGTACGTAAGCCGTGCTCAGGCTCGTGGGGGCGTGAACAAAAACCTAATGCAAGGTGCAAGACAGTGGATTCCACTTAAAGTGAATGCAGCTGGTGTAATGCCAATTATCTTTGCACAGGCTCTTATGTTCGTACCTGGGTTACTTACTAATTTGGATGAATCCAATACATTTTTGGCAGGATTCAAAAATGTTTTTAGCTGGCAGTACAATGTATTGTTTGCTTTTTTAATTATTGTATTTACATTCTTCTACACGGCAATAACAATTCCTGTGAATCAGATGGCGGACGACTTAAAACGCAACGGTGGTCTTATACCAAAAGTGCGTCCTGGGAAGGAAACCGCTGATTTTCTGGATGATATCTTATCTAAGATCACGTTGCCGGGTTCGATATTTTTAGCTATCTTTGCAGTCCTTCCGGCACTTGTGTACGGAACTCTCGTTCAGACAGATAGATTCGCCTTATTTTTCGGCGGAACATCTCTATTAATTATGGTAGGTGTTATTCTTGACACCATTCAGCAGATCAATACCTATTTGTTGAACCACCATTACGATGGGTTGATGCAGTCAAAATTGTCCCGAACGTCAAATATTTAACAGTTAATGGCTAAACAAAAACATATTGAACAGGATGGCGTGATAGTGGAGGCACTATCGAACGCCATGTTCCGTGTAGAGCTAGAAAATGGGCATATACTTATAGCCCATATTTCTGGTAAAATGCGAATGCATTATATTAAATTATTACCCGGAGACCGGGTAAAACTCGAAATGTCCCCTTACGATTTGTCCAAAGGGCGCATCACTTTTAGATATTAAAAAAAATTATAATGAAAGTTAGAGCATCGATTAAAAAAAGAAGTGCTGATTGCAAGATTGTCCGTCGTAAAGGCGTTCTGTTTGTAATCAACAAAAAGAACCCAAAATTTAAACAAAGACAAGGCTAAAATTAAATTATGGCGAGAATTTCAGGTATTGATTTACCAAAAAACAAAAGAGGAGTTATCGGTTTGACTTATATTTATGGAATCGGAAGAAGCACTGCTTCCCAAATCCTTAAGAATGCCGGTATTAGCGAAGACAAAAAAGTCAACGAATGGAATGACGATGAATTGGCTGCCATCAGAAACTTTATCACCGACAATATCAAGGTGGAAGGGGAACTGCGCTCTGAAGTTCAATTGAACATCAAGCGTCTGATGGACATAGGATGCCAACGAGGAATACGTCACAGACTTGGATTACCTTTAAGAGGCCAAAGAACGAAAAACAATTCTAGAACCCGTAAAGGAAGAAGAAAAACTGTTGCTAACAAGAAAAAGGCAAGTAAATAATCGTTAGAATTATGGCAAAGCAAACTAAAGTAGTTAAAAAAAGAAAAGTAAAAGTAGAGGCTATTGGAGAAGCACATATCCAAGCGTCTTTCAATAATATTATTATTTCTTTGACCAATAAAAACGGAGAAGTAATTTCTTGGTCGTCTGCCGGTAAAATGGGTTTCAGAGGATCTAAAAAGAATACTCCTTTCGCAGCACAGATGGCTGCGGAAAACTGTGCAGCAGTTGCGCATGAGGCGGGACTTCGCAGAGTTAAGGTTTATGTTAAAGGACCTGGGCAGGGAAGAGAATCTGCGATCAGAACCATTCACAACTCCGGAATCGAAGTTAGTGAAATCGTTGACGTGACTCCAATGCCGCACAACGGATGTAGACCACCAAAAAGAAGAAGAGTTTAATTTTTAGAATTTACCTATGGCTAGATATATTGGACCAAAGACTAAGATTGCCAGAAAGTTTGGTGCTGCAATCTTCGGAGACGACAAAAACTTCGAGAGAAGAAAAAACCAACCGCCAGGTCAACACGGACCTAACAAAAGAAGAGGCGCAAAAAAATCAGAATATGCCAACCAGCTTGCTGAGAAGCAGAAAGCTAAGTATACGTACGGTATCCTAGAGAAGCAATTTGCTAACCTTTTTGAGAAAGCATCCAGAGCAAGTGGTGTTACTGGTGAGATTCTACTTCAACTTTGCGAATCAAGACTTGACAATGTAGTGTACAGAGCAGGTTTTGCAAAGAGCAGAGCAGGTGCTAGACAACTAGTTTCCCACAGACACATTACAGTGAATGGGGAATTGGTTAACATCCCATCTTACCTATTGAAGGCAGGTGATGTAATTGCAATCAGAGAGAAATCCAAATCTCTTGAAGTAATTGCAGATTCACTGGCTTCAAAATCAACCTACGAGTGGCTACAGTACAACGACGAGAAAAGAGAATGTACTTTTGTAGCGGTTCCTGAGAGAATTCAGATCCCTGAAGATATCAAGGAACAATTCATCGTAGAGTTATACAACAAATAATAATTAAATCAATTTTTGCTCAACCCACAATATGGCAATTTTACAATTCATAAAACCCGATAAAGTAATTCTATTAAACTCAGACGACTATAAAGGTCAGTTTGAGTTCAGACCCCTAGAACCGGGTTTCGGACTTACCATCGGTAATGCTTTGAGAAGAGTATTATTATCTTCTCTAGAAGGATATGCTATTTCATCTATCAAAATTGAAGGTGTAGAGCACGAGTTTTCAACGATTCCTGGTGTAATCGAGGATGTGACTGAGATTATCTTGAACCTTAAGCAGTTACGTCTTAAAGCCAAAGGTGAAAACCCAGGTAGCGAGCAGGTGATTGCTAAGATATCAGGGCAGAATCAAGTTACAGCTGGCGATTTGGGGAATGCAATGAACGGTTTTGAGGTCCTTAATACTGATTTGGTAATTTGCAATATGACGCAGGACGTTACTTTTGAAATTACGTTAAATATTGAGCAAGGTAGAGGTTATGTTCCTTCCGAACAGAATAAATCAAACAATGCTCCTTTGGGAACAATTGCTATTGATTCGATCTTTACTCCGATCAAAAAAGTTCAGTATTCAATTGAAAACTACCGTGTAGAGCAAAAAACAGACTACGAAAAGCTTATACTAGATATTGAAACCGACGGCTCAATCACTCCTCAGAATGCTTTAACTGAAGCTTCTAAGATTTTGATTTACCACTTCATGTTGTTCTCTGACGAGCGTATTACGCTTGAAACTGAGGCAGTGAAGGCTTCTATTCAGTATGACGAAGAAACTCTTCACACAAGACAACTTCTTAAGAGCAAACTCTCGGACATGGATCTCTCTGTGAGAGCACTGAACTGTCTGAAAGCTGCAGAAGTGGAGACTCTTGGTGAACTAGTTTCCTACAGTAAGTCTGATTTAATGAAATTTAGAAATTTCGGTAAGAAATCATTAACAGAATTAGAAGAATTAGTGCATTCAAAAGGTCTTAACTTCGGTTTTGACGTTGCAAAGTATAAACTAGATGCTGATAAATAACAAACAATGAGACACGGTAAAAAATTTAATCACTTAGGAAGAACAGCGCCACACAGAAAGGCAATGCTTTCTAATATGGCTTGTTCTCTTATTGAGCATAAAAGAATCAACACCACTGTGGCAAAAGCCAAAGCACTTAGAGTGTATGTGGAACCTCTTTTAACAAAAGCAAAAGAAGATACAACTCACAATAGAAGAACAGTATTCTCCTACCTTCAAAGCAAGGAAGCGGTAACGGAACTTTTTAGAACCGTAGCACCTAAGATTGCAGAGAGAAACGGTGGATATACACGTATTATCAAAACAGGATTCCGTCCTGGTGATGCTGCGGATATGGCAATGATAGAACTTGTTGATTTCAATGAGATCTATAATCCAAACGCTGAGGAGAAGAAAACAACTAGAAGAAGTAGAAGAGGTGCTGCAAAGAAGGCGGAACCGGTAGCCACTATGCCAGTAGCAGAAACTACTGAGGAAGTAGCTCCTGAAACTTCGGAAGAATCAAACGATTCGACTCCATCAGAGGAAGAGAAAGCATAAACCAACAGGTTTTATTCTAAATTATAATTCCGCAAGTCCTTTGGATTTGCGGAATTTTTTTAATCCTGCCCCTGCGCTTTTTTAAGCTCAATGACGTTTGTCCCTTGGGTAATATAGAGCGAATCGCCCGTTTTTACAATTTCTATATCTCCTTCGCGATAAATATCCCGATCTCCTAGCTCCTGTGCTTTTGGTACCGTTAAAGTAAGTTGCGCACTTTTCACAGTGATAAGATCATTTGGTTCTGTGTCGGTAAATGTTACATTGGTGTTACTCCCGTCTATGGCTACATAACGGTACGTCTCAGTTTCCACTTCAGGAATCGTAGAGGTAATTGTGTCTGTTGTGGTGAGGGTAGAATCCGTCTGGTTACTCTTGGTTTCTTTTTGACACGATACAAGTGCAAGAGAAACGATGGATGTTACAAGAATTGATTTCATTTTTTTTATTTTAAATGTAAAACTATTTAAAATAAGAAAGCTAATATAATTCATAAGTAAAATTACAAGGTTGCTAAGTGATTGACCGCTAGAATTTGCCTAAATTTGTGGAGCAATAACAAGACACTAACTAAAACGACAAGCAATGAGTTACATTTCCTACATTGAAGCAAGACAGATTCTGGATTCACGTGGTAATCCAACGGTAGAAGTAGATGTATTTACTGAGAATGGATCGATGGGGCGCGCCGCCGTACCTTCAGGAGCATCCACCGGTGAACATGAAGCAGTAGAATTACGCGATAAGGGTCAAGAATACCTAGGAAGAGGTGTATTAAAGGCAGTAGAGAATGTGCGTGAGGTAATTGCTCCCGAGCTAATAGGGCTTCCGGTATTTGATCAGAATCTTATTGACCGGATAATGATTGATTTAGACGGAACATCAAATAAAGGTTCTTTAGGCGCAAATGCAATCTTGGGAGTATCGCTTGCGGCTGCTAAAGCAGCTGCTACGGAACTTCGCATGCCGCTTTATAAATATGTGGGCGGAGTAAATGCCAATACGCTTCCTGTTCCAATGATGAACGTTATCAATGGGGGATCCCATTCCGATGCGCCGATTGCCTTTCAAGAGTTTATGATAATGCCGGTAAAAGCAGAGTCTTTTTCACATGCTTTACGCAAGGGAACAGAGATTTTCCATCAGTTGAAGTCCATTCTTAAAGACCGTGGTCTTTCTACAGCAGTAGGAGATGAGGGAGGGTTTGCTCCTACTTTTGAGGGTACGGAAGATGCACTGGATACGTTAACGCGTGCAATTGAAAAAGCAGGATACAAACCAGGAGACGATATCATGTTTGCTTTAGATTGCGCTTCTTCGGAATTCTATAAGGATGGAAATTACGACTATAGAAAATTTGAAGGGGATAAAGGAGCATTCCGTAGCCGTGAGGAGCAGGTTTCCTACCTGGCAGAACTCGCATCCAAGTATCCAATTATCTCGATTGAAGACGGTATGCACGAAGACGATTGGGAAGGATGGAAAATGCTAACCGATAAAATTGGCGACCGTGTACAGCTTGTAGGGGATGATCTTTTCGTGACTAACGTTAATCGTCTGTCGCGAGGTATTGAAGAGGGTGTGGCCAATTCCATTTTGGTAAAAGTCAATCAGATTGGTTCACTTTCTGAGACTATGGCAGCAGTACAAATGGCTCAGCACAACCGATACACTTCAGTGATGTCCCACCGCTCAGGGGAGACTGAGGATGCTACAATAGCCGATTTGGCCGTTGCGATGAACTGTGGTCAAATCAAGACCGGTTCGGCTTCCAGATCCGACCGCATGGCCAAGTACAACCAACTACTTCGCATCGAGGAAGCACTTGGAGAAACAGCTGTGTTCCCAGGGCTAGATGCTTTTAAAATTAGAAGGTAATTTACACCTTTTTTAATATGCAAAACATCGGGAAATTCTCCCGATGTTTTTTTTATAAATATTTGATTATAAGCCACGTATATCAGTAGTGTAGCGAGATAGGCATTTAAAGCAGCGTTCTAATTAGCCGTATAGATAAAATTAATGAATATCCTATGGCGCCAAGTTGATTGTTCGGGCGTTTTTGCGTAATTTTAGGGCAAAATATACTACACATGTCAGAGAACAAAGTTATATTAAATTATGATGGAAAATCCTTTGAATATCCAGTGGTAGAAAGTACCATTGGGGACAGAGGAATTGATATTTCGAAATTGCGTGACGAGACGGGATTAATCACTTTAGATCTAGGGTATAAAAATACCGGAGCCACCCTAAGTGAGATCACTTATTTGGATGGAGATAAAGGCGAGCTGTACTACCGAGGATATCCAATTGAACAGATAGCTGAGAAGTCCAACTTTACTGAAGTAATGTATCTTCTCTTGTATGGGGAGCTTCCGACGCAGAACCAATTTCAGGGTTTTGAAGCCAACATAAAAAAATACAATTATGTTGCAGAGGAAATGAAAAAGATCATTGATGCCTTTCCTCGTTCAGCGCATCCAATGGGTGTGCTTTCCTCACTGACCTCAGCGCTGACCGCATTCAATCCTAAAGCGGTAGATGTCCGCTCTAAAGAAGACTTGGATCATGCTGCGGAGATGCTAATTGCTAAGTTCGCACATCTATGTGCATGGACGTACAGAAAGACTCAAGGCTTTTCTCTTAACCATGCAGACAATAACTTAAATTATGTAGAGAATTTCTACAAAATGACCTTCCGTATGCCTAACCAGGATTTTGATATGAATCCTGTAGTAGTTAATGCGCTAGATAAATTGTTAATTCTTCATGCAGACCACGAACAGAACTGTTCAACCTCGACCGTAAGAATGGTTGGATCAGCGCATACGGGACTTTTTGCATCTATCTCTGCGGGGGTGTCGGCTCTTTGGGGACCGCTCCATGGCGGTGCGAACCAAGCGGTTATTGAAATGCTTGAGATGATCGAAGCGGACGGAGGAGATGTTGCGAAATATGTAGAGAAAGCCAAAAATAAGGAAGATAACTTCCGATTGATGGGCTTTGGTCACAGAGTATACAAGAACTTTGATCCGAGAGCTAAAATCATCAAGAAGGCGGCTGATGATATTCTAAATTCCTTAGGAATTCACGACAAGGCTCTGGACATAGCAATGCAGTTGGAAAAAGTTGCTCTTGAAGACGAGTATTTCGTAGAGAGAAAGCTCTATCCAAATGTGGATTTCTATTCTGGTATCATTTACCGGGCTTTAGGAATTCCTACCGAAATGTTCACTGTTATGTTTGCTCTTGGTAGACTGCCAGGTTGGATTTCTCAGTGGAAAGAGATGCGCCTCATGGGTGATCCAATTGGTAGACCTCGACAAGTCTACAAAGGATCCGAAAAGAGGGATTATGTAGATATGAATCTAAGATAAGATAATACAGTCTCATATATATATTCCTGCGCCGGCAATGGCGCAGGATTTTTTATGTCTTTAGGCGTTAAAGAGGATAAAGTGCGGGGACTTTTTTCTTCACCTTCTAATCTGTATATTTGCTTGAATGCTGAATGTATGAAACTCAATATACCCAACGAAACCGCACGACTCAAATCCGTAGTATTAGGCCAGCCACTTTCTATGGGAGGAACTCCCACGCTTGAGGAGAGTTACGATGCCAAGTCGTACCACTCTATCTCTAAGGGAATCTACCCTAAGGAAAGTGATATTGTTTTGGAAATGCAATCCTTCGAGCAGGTTCTCCTAAAACATAATGTGGAGGTTCTTCGCCCGGATGTCATTGAGGATTACAATCAAGTATTTGCACGTGACGTAGCTTTTGTGATAGACGACAAGATGATCATTTCCAATGTAATTGCAGACCGCGCCGATGAGCAGGATGCCTATAGGAATATCTTTGAAAAGGTAAAATGGCGCGATATAATCAACCTACCTGAGACCGCACACATTGAGGGAGGTGATGTAATTGTATGGGACGATTTTCTATTTATAGGGACCTGTTTTTCGCAGGATTACCGAAACTACAAGACGGCACGCACCAACGAATACGCCATAGAGATTCTTAAAGAATATTTCCCAAAGAAGAGAATTATCGATCTGGAGCTTAAGAAGAACGACACCATTCCCTACGAGGGCATACTTCATCTGGACTGTACATTTAATCCAGTCGGAAAAGATAAATGCATAATTTATAAAGGAGGCTTTGTGGATGAAAGTGATTACCGTCTTTTGATAGATATCTTTGGTGAGGAAAACTGTTTCCACGTGACGGACCAGGAAATGTTTGAGATGTTTCCCAATGTCTTTTCCATTTCCCCGGAGGTGGTGGTCTCGGATAAAACTTTTACCAGGATGAATAATTTCCTTCGTGAAGAGTGGGGAATGGTTGTAGAAGAAGTACCTTACCGTGAAATTTCCAAGATGGGAGGGCTCCTACGCTGTTCTACCATGCCGCTGGTCAGGGAATGATTATAAAAGCATGCGCAATCTCTTGATTTCTTCCCCGCTGGCAAACGATTCGTAATCCAAAATGGCGGAAGAGTGGTAGGATCCGGCGCCTGTAGTATTTTGCAATTCTACGATATTCTCTGAGCGAACGTTTCCTCCCACTATGATCTCGATTTTCTCTGAGTACTTATGTACCAGTTGAGCTAGGGTCTGCGCTCCCTCCAGCGCGGTGTGTTTACCTCCTGAGGTAAGTACGCTTTGAAATCCAAGAGAAACCAATTGCTCTATACTTTTTTCTAAATCACTTGTCTGGTCAACTGCCCGGTGGAATGTACAGGGAAGACCTGCAGCAAGATCCAGCAGTTTGGCGCAGTGCGCCGCATCAATTTCGTTATGGGGAGTAAGAATTCCAAAGACAAATCCATCCGCACCGGCCTGCTTGAAGGAAAGTAGATCCCGTTGCATTAATTCCAGTTCCAGATCCGTATACAAAAAAGTACCCGCACTGGGCCGAATCATGACATAGATCGGTTTGGAGTATTTGCCTCTTAAATATTTAAACTCTTCCAGGGAAGGTGTTAGACCACCGTTTTGGCGGTCCTGGCACAGTTCAATTCTGTCTGCCAGAGAGCTCAGTGCAATTTCTGCAGAAAGAAAATCAAAGCAAGCTATTTCCAGTATCTTTTTCATCATTTAAGGGCATGAGGGGCGGTGCGCAGTATTTCTTCTTTATCGCTTTTCACGGCGTAGGTAAATCCAGTCTGCAAACTATAAGCGCCGTAGTGCCCTGCTTTACTTATTGCTATAAAACCTATCTGCGTGTCTGTAATTGATCGCTTTTCACGGCGGAAATTCTCCTCGATGCGTCGGATAGCTTCTTTGCATGCCTGTTCGGGGGTATAACCCTGTCGCATAAGCTCTACTACTAAAAAGGAACCTACCGTCCGCATGATTTCTTCACCATGGCCGGTGGCAGTTGCAGCGCCAATGCTATTATCCACATAGAGGCCTGCACCTATTATGGGAGAATCTCCTACCCTGCCTTTCATTTTATATGCCATACCGGAGGTGCTGCAACCTCCGGAGAGATTGCCTTTTGTGTCCAGTGCAATCATCCCTATGGTGTCGTGGTTTTCTATGTTCACCTTAGGCACGTACTTGCTGGTTTGTTTCCAATCTGCCCATTCCCTTGCGCTCTGCTCGGTGAGCAGATCTTCCTTTATAAAGCCTTGAGAGAATGCAAATTCTAATGCTCCTTCACCTACCAGCATAGTGTGCGGTGTGTGCTCCATAACTCTGCGTGCCACCGAAATGGGGTTTTTTATGTGTTCCAGATTCGCAACTGATCCGATCCCTGACCTTTCATCCATGATGCAGGCGTCTAAACTTACTCGGCCTTCTCGGTCCGGCCGGCCACCTAGTCCTACACTTCGTTCGTTGGGATCGTTTTCCACGTAGTTGATACCACTCTCTATCGCATCCAAGCTGGAGCCCCCACTTGAGATAATTTTCCAAGCATGCGCATTAGCTTGTAAGCCAAAATCCCAGGTCGATAGAACCAAGGGAGCACCTCCTTTTGCAGAACCCAAAGTTCGGCTAGATTTAAAAGAGGGAAGAAGTAATCCCGCCGCTCCTAAAGAAGCGGTCTTCAAGAATTTACGTCTGCTGTTCGGAGTGAATTTCATCAATCTAAATTACAATATTTTAATCCGGTGGCAATGTGGTGGAGTGGGTAATAAATACTATTTTTGTTTAAATCCCATTTTAATGCAAAGTACAGATACTCTTTTGATGATCCAACCCGTCGCATTTGGCTATAACAGCCAAACAGCAGAAAACAACTACTTTCAGGTCAATTCGCAGAACGAGGACACGCAGATAAAGGCGTTGGAGGAATTTGATCGGTTTGTTTCTAAGCTAAGGCAAAAAGGGATCAAGGTCATAAATGTGCAGGACACGCTTTCTCCGCATACACCCGATTCCATCTTTCCCAATAATTGGATCAGTTTCCATTCAAACGGCGACGTATTTTTATATCCTATGTTCGCACCCAATCGGCGGGACGAGCGCAGAATGGATATTATTGAAAAGATTAAGGCAGAGGGTTTTGAAGTAAAGGAAATCATTGACTTGTCGCAGCATGAAAAGGAGCAGCGTTTCCTAGAAGGAACCGGGAGTATGATCTTCGATCATGAGAACCGGATAGCTTATGGTTCGGTTTCTCTGCGACTGGACGAGACGCTTTTTAGATCGTTCTGCGCGCAGTACAATTACACTCCGGTAGTCTTTCATAGCTACCAATCCCAAGGAACAGAGCGCCTGCCAATTTACCACACTAATGTGATGATGTGCGTGGCAAGTGATTTTGTGGTCATTTGTCTTGATGCGATTGACAATGAAATGGAGCGCGAAAAAGTGCAGGAAGTAATCAAATCTACTGGTAAGTATATTGTGGAGATTTCAGAAGACCAGATGCAACAGTTTGCTGGGAATATGCTCGAGGTTCGTAACCGTGAGGGGCAGAAATTTCTAGTGATGAGTGAATCTGCATTTAAGAGCCTGAACCAAAAGCAATTGGATTTGATTGAGAAGCATAATGAGATAATTTACAGCGATCTGCAAACCATTGAGACTAATGGAGGAGGCAGCGCCCGCTGCATGCTTGCCGAAGTGTTTCTTCCCCGGATTCAATAAATCAGTAAGGGCCAGAGTTCAATTTGAATCCGGCCCTTTACCTTCTGTATAACAACTGTTTAGTTGGTTCTGGATTTGATGTCTTTATTGGCTTCGTTTATCGAGCGAATTTTCTTTACGCTCTTATTACCAAAGTTGTATGTTAAAGAGAACTCTACACTTTGCGAGTAATTGTTATTTCGTACCGTATTATAGTTTCCGTTGCTTTGCGTGTCTTTAAGTCTAAGGATATGGGTTCTAAATACATCTCTAAATTGGAGGTTAAAGGTCCAGTCGTTCCATATTTTTTTTACGGAAAGATCCAGGCTGGACAACGGGCTTAATGTGCCCAGATTAATGATTTGTTCTCCTATATAGAAAAAGTTCACACCCATAAACCAGTCTTTGTTCTTGCTTAACCTTAGGTTGTTGTTGGATTGTATAAAGAGCGAGCTTGTACTGGAATCAATAGTATAAGGCTCAAACTCGTCTCCAGTCAAAGGATCTTTGGAGAGGCTTCCCTTCACGGTGTTAAATTGTACACCGACCGAGGTATTTGTAGTGAGAACACCATTAAAGAAATTCTTTTGCATACCAGCGGATAGTCCGAGTTCCTGCTTGTCTCCGAAATTGGTACGGATGTATCGTAATTCCTGTCCGTTCTGTAGAGGGACTTGTGCATTATCATCCTTAGCAAGTGTGTGGGACGCTATAAGGAAATAGGATTGCTTCAGCATGTAGGTGAGTTCACTGTTATACACGGCAGAAGCCTTCACGAATGGATTATTCTGTACGTAGTTGGTCGAGGTCAAATACATACGTACTGGATTTATTTCCCAAAAAGAAGGTCTTCGAACACGTGAGGAGAAAGCATACGAAAGGGAGCTTGCACCCGATAAATTCGCATTTACGCTTAGATAAGGAAGAACATTAGTATAATTTCTCTTGATAGTCTCTCCAGTGTCCAGAACGTTGCCTTCGGAGGAGGTGTTTTCCACACGTACTCCTACTTTACCTGAGAACTTATCGGAGAATTTCTTTTCTGCTGTAACATAAAGTCCTGAAAGTCTCTCGTCGTAGGTAAAATGATTGGATTGATTGCCATCTTTTTCGAAGCTGCCCGTAGCGCTGTTGAGGGCCTCGAAGTAGGTGTCGTTATCTGTTTTGGTAAAAGACAGGTTTGCTCCGGTGGAGAGGGTTAGGTCTTTGTCAAACTTCTTTATATAGTCGCCCGTGAAAGCGTAGTTGTTAATGATTTGGGGAGTCCTTTGATTAAATACGGCCTGAGTGCCCAGCTTATCCTGCAGCGCGCTAGATAAAAATGTGGTATTGGTGCTGCGCTGAAAGCGGCGGAAATTTAAGTAGGCTGCATTGAGGTTGAGCTTACTGCCTTTATCATCTGTTTTGGCCTCGTAATTCAGGTTTGCTGAGTTGTTATAAGAACGGGAATTTTCATCCAGCTCCGTAATGCTGTATGCTAAAGAACCAGCGCGCTGTGAAGTGTTAAATAGACTGGAATAGCTGCCGTAACTTTTGTTAGCATGGGCATTGTAGCTCAAGGCCAGATTCTGGTTCTCGTTTATTTCGTAGTCCATATTGAGATATCCTCCCACATTAAGATTGGGATCTACAATAGGACCTACTGAGGTGTTGCTGCTGGAGGAGGTTCCGTTGGTTAGTATATAATGCTGCGAATTGGTCCAGTCGGAACTATTCAGGCTGGCAGAAATGCCCACCCGGTTTTTGCGGTAGTTGATGCTGCCGGCTGCACTTTGGCGGTTACGAATATTTTGGTTATTATTCATTCTAAGATTTCCATTAACCCCATCGTCCAACTTTTTCTTTAAAATGATATTTATTACTCCGTCCGAGGCCTCTACATTGAATTCACTCCCGGGAAGGGTAATGACTTCAATTTTGCTTATATTCTCCGCAGGCATATTTTTAAGCATTTCCAGTACTGCTTCTTCGTTCATATTGCTTTTGCGGCCATTGATGTAGATCACTGCTTTGGACTTACCCAATATCTTGAGTGATTTGTCATCGGTGGAGCTCACCAGAGGAGTTTCCTTTAGAAGCGAAAATGCAGTATTGCCTTTAGCAACTGGAGAGGCCGCGACATCGTATACAAATCGATCCGACTTTTTGCTAAATACTTTTTTAGTCATTGTAACCTCTTTGATTTCATGCACCTTGTTTGAATCTTCAAGTTTTTCCTGTGCGGTAGCAAACGTAAAGGCAAGCAAGAAAATGGGTAGAACAGCTGTTTTCATAGGTTTGTTTTTTTTAGGGACCAGAGGATGGTTATTAGTTTTTTGTAGCTTTTAGTTTTTGACTCTGGCTTATGTGTTTTGTATGGTTATTTACAATGCAAAGATATATTAATATTTTAGTATTATGCAATACAAAGTAGTGAAGAAAAATTAATTTAGTTTGTAACGCATTGATATTGAGATACAAAAAATTTTACCCTAGTTCAAGTACTATGGTATACACAACTTGGCAAGGGTATTCATTACATCGAAAAGTAGAGATTATTCCCGGTCGTGACGGGCCAGTTTTTTGTCAATCCAAATAGTGGCAAAGGGAAAAAATGCAGCCAGGAGAGCAAAGACAAAGTCCTCGTCGTCCCACTGGTAGATTTTTCGAGCTGGAAGCGACAGTAGTAGATAGAGTGAAAAGAAAAGTCCGTGGAGATTTCCTACCACGATGATAAATATAAGAGCAAAGTCTTCTTCTGGGTAGTAGCGCTTCAATGGCATGGCTACCAGATACAGAAAAAAGCAGGTCCAGGCCTCAATAATACATACCTGTTTGAACCATTTTATGATTTTCTCCTGCCCGAATTTATCGATAAGAATTGCGGATAGTTTTTCCATGCTTAGCTAGTTTTATAAAAAGAAGATCCGTCTAGGTACTCAAACACCTCGGGAGGAAGCAGTGGTCTTACATTCTTTCCTTCAGCAATCATCCCTCGGATATGCGTTGCAGAAAGCTCAATGATAGGTGCGTCAATATGGACGATTCGTGCTGGTTCAGGGAGTTGGTATTCAGGCCTGCGACGGTCCATAAGCCGTGGATAAACCATGATGGGGTATTTTGCCAGTAGGGCCTTTGCATTTTTCCATTTATGGAGCCCCAATAGATTATCCTCACCCATAATAAGGGTAAATTCGTTGTGGGGATACTTCTCCGCCAAATGGGTAAGGGTATCGATAGTGTAACTTGGACGGGGCAGAGCAAATTCCACGTTGCTGGCTCTCATCTTGGGGTAATTTTTAATGGCACGTTGCACCATATCAAGGCGGTGGTGGTCACTTAGCAGCGATTTTTTCTCCTTGAAGGGGTTCTGCGGGCTTACAACGAACCACAGTTCTGCGAGCCCTTGTGTTTCCACAATATGGTTGGCAAGGATCAAATGCCCCATATGAATGGGATTGAATGATCCAAAAAAGAGTCCTACGTGCTTACTGCTGAGTGAATTTGACATCTTTAATACTTAAATAATACGTCACATTGCCTTTCCAGTGGTTTTCTTCAGCGGTAAAAGCCATATCAAAACTACTGTTTTTGAATTCTTCAAAGTATTTTCCCAATTTGAACCCTACGCATTCAATGTTTCGATTGGTGGCGGGGTTATGCAGATAAAATTTGATATGGTTCCCGTCCTTACCCATTTGCTTGACATATCCCGCCACCTTTTGGTTTTTCAACACTAGCACGGGTTTTTGGTTGTGCGGACCAAAGGGAGCGAGTTTGCGGTGAAAGTTAAAGAAATCTTTGTTGAGGTTTTCCATGTCCACCACCGCATCAATCGTAATGGAAGGTTCTTTTTGGTGTTCTTGGAGACTGGAAGATACAATCGATTCAAAACGCTCTTTAAATTCCTCAAAGCGTTCCCGTTCCATAGAAAGACCAGCGGCCATGGGGTGGCCACCGAATTTGGTAAAATACTCCGAGCAGAGCTCCAAGGCATGGTGCAGGTCAAAATCAGATACCGAGCGCGCAGAGGCTACAAGTTCCCCGTTGTTTCCATTGGTGAATACCAGCGTAGGTTTATAGTAGCTCTCAATGAGACGCGATGCCACTATGCCAATTACCCCCTTATTCCAGTTCGGACCGTACACCACCGTGGTGGCATTATTTAACTGGTTGGTGGTTAAGACTTGATCAAGTGCCTCAGTGGTGCTGGAAAGGTCTAGCTCCCTGCGCGAATCGTTCAGATCCACGATCTCGCTGGCAATCTGGTGCGCGTGGCGCAGGTTGTCTGATACCATCAGTTCCACGGCTGCTTTTCCATGGGAAATCCTTCCCGCAGCATTGATCTTGGGGGCAATTTCAAATACAATATTGGAGATTTCGTAGGTTGCCAGCTTCTCTTCCGGAATAAGTATCCGAAGGCCTAGGTTGCGTGTCTTGCGAAGGGTTTTCAGCCCCATTTTTGCCAGAACGCGGTTCTCACCGGTCATGGAAACAATATCGGCTGCAATCGAAATTGCAAGTAGGTCGGTGAGCTCAAAAAGTTCCGCATCCGGGATTTTATAGATAGTATTAAGACCCTGACAGAGTTTAAAACCAACGCCGCAACCCGACAGTTCCTTGAATGGATACCGACAGTCTTTTCTTTTGGGATCCAGTACGGCACTGGCCTGGGGGATCTGTTCGCCTGGTAAATGGTGGTCACAGATAATGAAATCAATGCCCAACGTTTTGGCGTAGTCAATTTTGTCGATTGCCTTGATGCCACAATCCAACGCAATAATGAGCGAAAAGTTGTGGGCATGGGCATATTCTATCCCTTCCTTGGAAATACCGTACCCTTCACTGTTTCTATCAGGAATATAAAAATCAAGATATTTTTTCTCTACAAGCTTGCTAAGGTAGAGGTACATCAGGGCTACAGCGGTGGTCCCGTCTACATCGTAGTCCCCATATACCATTATTTTTTCTCCGTTCTCCACTGCCGTGGCAATCCGCTCTACTGCTTTTTGCATGTCGGCCATAAGGAAAGGGCTGTGAATATCCTGAAGATTGGGTTTGAAAAATTCGCGCGCTTTCTGATAATTGTCAATACCTCGAAGCACCAGAATTTTGGATTCCAAGGTGCCATAACCCAGGGAGGTGCTTAAGGCATCGACCACGTCCTCATCCGGCTCTGTTTTGAAAATCCACTTTTGCTTCATAGAAAGCAAAAATAGTGAAAAATTTCTGCCCATACTTGTTGGTCCTAATGCTTAATGCCAGAGCACCACCATTGTTTTAACCAAAAAAAATGCATCTGCCTGGGGCAGATGCATTGCATTTTATCCATGGTACCGCTTAACGGTACATTTGGTCTCTTAACTCTTTCATTTTTTTATCCTCCAAATACTCATCGTAGGACATATCACGGTCAATCACTCCTCCAGGAGTAAGCTCAATGATACGGTTACACACCGTTTGTAGCAACTCATGGTCATGGGAAGAAAGTAGGACCGTACCCTTGAAATTCACCAGGGAGTTGTTAAGCGTAGTAATACTCTCAAGGTCCAGGTGGTTGGTAGGTTCATCCATTAAAAGTACATTGGCACGCTGAAGCATCATTCTACTGAACATACAGCGCATTTTCTCACCTCCGGAAAGTACTGTACAGGACTTTAGTGCTTCGTCACCAGAAAAGAGCATCTTTCCTAGGAAACCACGCATGTATTCCTCATGACGTTCCTCGTCGTTCTTGGTAAATTGTCTTAACCAATCCACTAGGTTCATGTCCTTATCTTGGAAGAAAGACGAATTGTCTACCGGCATATAGGATTGGGTAGTAGTTACACCCCAAGAATATTCACCCTGGTCTGGCGCTGCATTTCCCGAAATTATTTCAAAGAACTCGGAGATAGCAAGGGAATTTCTGGAAAGTATTGCTACTTTGTCCCCCTTTTTTAATTTGAAGTCAATTCCTTTGAACAGAAGTTCACCGTCTTTTGTCTTCTCCAGGTTTTTAACTTCCAGTATCTGGTCTCCGGCTTCACGCTCGGTTTCAAAAATGATTGCCGGATATCTTCGGGAAGAAGGTTTAATATCTTCCACATTAAGTTTATCAAGCATCTTTTTTCTTGCAGTGGCCTGTTTGGCTTTTGCTACATTGGAACTGAAGCGGGCGATAAAGTCTTGAAGTTCCTTTTTCTTTTCCTCGGCTTTCTTATTGGCCTGCGCTCTTTGGCGTGTGGCTAATTGAGAAGCCTGGTACCAGAAAGAATAGTTTCCGGTATAGAGATTTAATTTTGCATAATCCAAATCGCCGATGTGGGTACATACGGCATCTAGAAAATGTCGGTCGTGGGAAACTACGATCACCGTGTTTTCGTATTCAGCTAAAAAGTCTTCTAGCCAGGCAATCGTCTCGATGTCCAAATCGTTGGTAGGTTCGTCTAATATAAGTACATCAGGATTTCCAAAAAGCGCCTGGGCCAAAAGGACTTTTACCTTGTCCTTATTCTCAAGCTCTCCCATCATTTGGTAGTGCATCTCGTCTTTAATACCCACATTGGATAGCATCGTTCCCGCATCCGATTCGGAATTCCATCCACCCATCTCATCGTACACCACGCCAAGTTCTCCGGCTTTTATTCCGTCCTCGTCCGAGAAGTCTTCCTTGGCATATAGGGCATCCATTTGCTCTTTTATTTCGAAGAGTTTCTTGTTTCCTCGTAGTACTGTTTCCAGTACAGTGAAATTATCGTATGCGTAGTGGTCTTGTTCCAGAACGGACATTCTTTTGCCCGGTTCCAGGGATACGGAACCTGTGGTAGGGTCTTGCTTACCGGTGAGAATTTTTAAAAATGTAGATTTACCCGCACCATTAGCGCCGATAATTCCATAGCAATTACCTTTCGTGAACATGATGTTCACCTCATCGAAAAGCACGCGTTTTCCGAACTGTAAAGATAAATTTGATACTGTTAACATAGAGTTTTGTAAATTTGGTGCAAAAATACGAAAACTAATTGGGTTAGAGAAGTTCGGTTGTATCCAAGCCTTTTGTTTGGAAATAGTTAAACATCATCCTTTAGGTCTTTTTGCCGTTTTCATTAAATGTTAATATTTATTAACAGAATTATATAATACGGCATACAGCCAATACCTATACATTTGCAAGAGAACCATGAAGATTGAGAAGTCGGTTACGATACAAAATAAACGTGCTCGCTTTGAGTACGAGTTACTGGAGCAACTAGAGGCTGGAATAGTCCTGACGGGTACCGAGATTAAATCGCTTCGCTCGTCCAAAGCTTCGATAACAGAAAGTTTCTGCCAGTTTATCGACGGTGAGCTTTATATCATCAATATGATGATTGATGAATATAAACTGGGAACGTTCTATAACCATAAAACCAAGAGGGAACGCAAGCTTCTGCTGCACCGAAGGGAACTGCAGAAATGGGAGCGTAAATTAAAGGATGCGGGAAACACTATTGTTCCTTTAAAGTTGTATATTAATGAAAAAGGAAAAGCAAAGTTGCTCATTTCGCTGGCACGCGGTAAAAAACTCTTTGATAAAAGGGAATCCATAAAGGATAGAGAAAACAAACGAAACCTTGACAGAATCCTTAGAGAAAAGTGAAAATTGTCGAAAAAGCTTTGTTTATAAAGAAAAATTATATTTATTTTGCAATATCAATTATTTAATCATTTAATTCTATGAAAAATCTAAAAATTGGAATTTCAGCATTGGCACTCACTATTGCCTCTACTGTATTTGCTCAGACTGCCAATAATCCGTGGCTTATCGGAGTTGGTGCTCACGCAGAAAATCATGTGGCTGCAGGTGGAAAGGTCGGCGATGTTTTCGAACAGGCTTTCGGAGGTAGTGAATTATACAGCATTAATAATTTCACCATCACACCACCGCTTTCCAAACTAACTGTTGCAAGACATTTAGCAGGTCCACTAGTTCTTGACTGGCAGACTACTGTTGGAAATGTTGACAACAAGAGAATCGGTATGGATAAAGAATTCATGCTAATGACAGGTCTTGGTCTTCAATTGAAAGCCAACTCTCTTTGGAACACTGAATCTTGGTTCGATCCGTTCTTAAGAGTAGGTGCTAACTACCTAAGACATGACTATTCAGGAACAGGAGCTGTAAACGGAGACGGTAAAGCTGTAGGAGCAGACCACTTCGCTCTTGCTACCGGTATTGGATCTAACTTCTGGCTAACCGACAACTTCGGTCTAGGTATCCAAGGAGATTATGTGTCTACTCCAGGTGACAAGTCTTCTGTTGCTAACTTCTGGCAAGCTGGAGCTTCCCTTCTATTTAGATTTGGAAACTCTGACAGAGATAAAGACGGAATCCTTGACAAAGACGATCTTTGTCCAGACACTCCAGGTTTAGCAGAATTCCAAGGATGTCCTGATACGGATGGAGACGGAGTTCCAGATAAAGACGATCAATGTCCAGATGTGGCAGGTCCAGTTGAAAACAACGGATGCCCTTGGCCAGATACTGACGGTGACGGTGTAGTTGACAAAGACGATCAGTGTCCTACAGTTGCAGGTCCAGCAGAAAACAACGGATGTCCTTGGCCAGATACTGACGGTGACGGAATCCTTGACAAAGACGATGCATGTCCTACAGTTCCAGGTCTTGCGCAGTACAATGGATGTCCTAAGCCACAGGCTGAGTACGCTAACGAAGCTACTGTAGCACTTCAAGACATTCTGTTTGACTTCGACAAGTCTACAATCAGAAAAGAATCTAACCCTAAGTTAGATGCTGCTGCAGAAATCATCAAGTCTTCTAACGGTGGAACGTTCCTAATCACTGGTCACACAGATAAAAAAGGATCTGAAGCTTATAACTTGAGACTATCTCAAAGAAGAGCATACGCTGTAGTTCAGGCTCTAGAAGCTAGAGGAGTAAACGATACTCAACTTAAATCTAAAGGTGTTGGTGAAGCTGAAGCAACTGTTGCTGAGAATGCATCTAACGCTGAGAGAATGAAAGACAGAAAAGTAGTTGTAAGCGCGGTTGATGCTGCTGCTTGGGACGCTATCCAAAAAAGAGATTACTAGAAAATAGTAAATCCTAAATAAAGAAAACATCCGCCACTGGCGGGTGTTTTTTTTTGCTGGAATTTATTTATTTTTGCACGGATTAAAACCGCATATTATGGGACGCGCATTCGAATACAGAAAAGCCTCAAAAATGGCCCGATGGGACAAGATGGCAAAAACATTTTCCAAGATCGGAAAAGATATAGCGCTGGCAGTGAAAGCCGGTGGACCGGATCCTGACAGTAATCCTGCGCTAAGACGCTGCATACAGAACGCAAAAGGCGCCAACATGCCCAAGGATAACGTAGACCGCGCAATAAAGAAGGCTTCAGGAGCCGACGCTGAACAGTACGAGGAAACCACCTATGAAGGATACGGACAGGGCGGTGTGGCATTCTTTATAGAGTGTACCACTAATAATCCTACCCGTACGGTAGCCAATGTACGTGCGATCTTCAATAAGTTTGACGGTAACTTAGGGAAGAACGGAGAACTTGCCTTTATATTTGACCGTAAAGGGATATTTACTTTGGATCGAAGCGTGATCTCGATGGAATGGGACGATTTTGAAATGGAGATGATCGATGCCGGTGCAGAGGATATCGAAGGAGACGAAACGGAGGTACTAATCACTACCGCATTTGAAGATTTTGGCGCCCTCTCTCATAAGTTGGAAGAATTAGGCATAGAGGTGAAAAGTGCGGAACTGGAACGTATTGCCAATATCAGCAAGGAAGTGACCATGGAGCAGTTCAAGGCCAATATGAAAATGCTGGAGCGGTTTGAACAGGACGACGACGTGCAGAATGTATACCACAATATGGACATTACACAAGAACAGCTAGAGCAGATGTAAAAGCTCTTACTTACGTAAAATAAAATAAGTCGCTTTCAAGCGACTTATTTTATTTAATCTAGCAGCAAATCTAATGCTTCGGGCATTCTTTTCATTACACTGCGCGCGTAGGAGCAGTGGGGGTAGATTTTCCAATTGTTTTGTCTGGAGAATTCCATGGCATGCTCCACCAGGTATTTTCCCATGCCACGACCCTCAAATTCAGGATGGACCAAGACATAGGATATAATTAGTTTCTTGTCTTCCGGAAATACGGTATAGGTGAGCCGGCCGATTTCCTCCGTTTCGTTTCTAAGGGTGATGACTCCACCGTTGCCACTTTTATTATTTTCGTAAATCATAAGCGCTTTTTTATTAATTTGTAAAAAAGTGAGGTTTGTGAAATTATTAAAAAAAATCACTTTAAATTTAACAGGCAGAAACTACCGTTGTGCACCTGTTGCAATAAAGATGCAAACCGCGTGCCTGTAAGCTGCTTAAGTAACTAAATTTAACTTTCTATGAAAATACAACTCAACCGTGTGAACGATCAGTATCTTTTTGAATGCACCAATAGCCAGGGAAATTCCATCCTCCTGGATAATACTTCCCAACCGAATGCCAAGGGGGTATCGCCCATGGAAAGCGTACTAATGGCTGTGGCTGCCTGCAGTGGAATCGATATCATTTCCATTCTGCAGAAGCAAAGACAAAGCATCAGCTCTTTTTCTGCTCAGGTGGAAGCAGAGCGTGTTGCAGAGGAGCAGGCCAAACCGTTTCGAAGCATTGAGGTGCAGTTTTTCTTGGAGGGGCAAGTGGATCCTCAAAAAGCCTGGCGTGCGGCTGAGCTTTCCTTCGCCAAGTACTGTTCTGTTTCCAAGACCTTGGAGCCCAAGGTACATGTGGGTTTTAAAGTAGTAGTCAATGGAGCGCAGGTACTGGAGCAGTAAAGTGGTCAGATACTGCGGGGTTGAATCAGTTTAGCGATGGTGGCTGTCCATCCACTTTGGTGCGAGGCGCCCACGCCTCGGCCATTGTCTGCATGAAAATACTCATAGAACATAATATAATCCTTAAAGTGGGTGTCAAAATTAAGTAGGTCTTCGTCTCCATTGAAAGGGCGTTTCCCATCTTGGCCCGGTAGAAAAAGGGAGAGGAGTCTCTGGCTTAGATCCCGGGATACAAAATCCAGGTTTCTTATCTGTCCACTGCCCACAGGAAATTCTACCTGCATGCTTTCGTCGTAGTAAAAATGAAATCGTTGGAGGGATTCTACGATAAGAAAATTGATAGGGAACCAGATCGGACCACGCCAATTGCTGTTGCCTCCAAACATCCTACTGTCGCTTTCTGCCGGCAGGTACTGTACACGGAAACGTTCTTTATCCAGGGTGAACTCAAAAGGCTCGTCTTCGTACACTTTAGACAGGGACCGTATACCGTAGGGACTGAGGAACTCTTTTTCGTCCAGCATGCGCTCTAAGATGCGTTTGAGTCGCGTCTTACGCAGTATGCTCATCAGATGCTTACGGCCCTTTCCCTCAACCTCCCAGTGGGATACGAGGTTGGCAAGGTCCGGTTTGTGCTTTAGAATCCACTCCATGCGCTGCTTGAAGGCAGGAAGATGCTCCAGGGTTTGGTGATCGATTACTTCGACGGCAAACATAGGGATAAGTCCTACGATACTTCTTAGTTTGAGATTCACACTCCCGCCTTCTTTATTCTGTAAGACGTCGTAGAAAAATCCGTCCTTTTCGTTCCACAGACCGTCCTTATCGCCAATGGTCTCCATGGCCTGGGCAATATAGAGGTAGTGTTCGAAGAACTTAATAGCCATCTCCTCATACACGGGATTGTACCGTGCCAGTTCCATTGCGATACGCATCATATTCAGGGCAAACATAGCCATCCAACTGGTGCCGTCTGCCTGCTCCAGATACTGTCCCCCCGGAAAACGCATATTTCTGTCGAACGCGCCAATGTTATCGAGTCCCAGGAACCCCCCACCAAAAATATTATTTCCTTTGCGGTCCTTACGGTTCACCCACCAGGTGAAATTCAGCAATAGTTTCTGAAAGACACTCTCCAGGAAAGGCACATCGGCTTTGCCTGAGTTCTTCTCGTCTATTTTAAAGACGCGAAAACATGCCCAGGCATGCACTGGGGGATTTACATCACTGAAATCCCATTCGTAGGCAGGGAGCTGCCCATTGGGGTGCAGATACCATTCTCTTGTAAGCAGACGTAGCTGGTTTTTCGCAAAGCCGCCGTCAATTAATGCCAGGGGTACGCAGTGGAAGGCCAGATCCCAGGTGGCAAACCATGGATATTCCCATTTATCGGGCATGGAAATCACATCCTTATTGTGCATATGGGCCCATTCGCGGTTCCTCACGTGCCCGGAAAAATTTCGCTGCACAGGAAAGTTGGGATCGCCTTTAAGCCATTTGGAAACATTGTAGTGGTAGAACTGTTTATTCCAGAGAAGTCCTGCGAAGGCCTGACGTTGTACATTTTTTTCCTCCTGGCAGGCCATGTCCTTTTGTAGCTCGTCGTAGAAGGCGTCCGCCTCCTGCTTGCGACGCTGCATAATAGAGTCAAAATCGGCAAATGGTGCCTCCGGCGAACTATTGGAAAGCCGGAAATCAAAGGTCTTGCTCTCCCCACCCAGTAGCATTGTATCGACCACAAAGCAGGCCTTTGTTCCTTGTTTCAGTGGATTGACCGTATCCAGACCATCAACGATATGGTCGTTGATGCCGTCTTTATAGAAAGTACTTGATGTGCTGGGGGTGTCGCAGCGGTGCGGATTGGTCTCGTTATCACAGAACAGGGCACTGGTGGAAGGATCCTTTGCATAGAGCATTTTCACTCCCAGATCCTCGTGCAAGATCTCTATTTGTCCGGGAACTTGTGACTTTAGTAAAGGCCGGTAGGTGCCATAGCCCCAGCTCCAATTGTTTCTGTACCATAGAGTAGGAAGCAGAACCAGAGGCGCTGGTTCCATGCTGCGGTTCACTACCGTAAGGCGCATGAGAATGTCCTCGGGTCCTTCTTTAGCGTATTCGATAAAGACATCAAAATAGCGGTTTGCACTAAATATACCGGTATCGATCAGTTCGAATTCCCGCTGCGTCTTATCCCGCCTGGAGTTCTCCTGTAAGAGCGCCTCGTAGGGGAACTGCTCGATCGGGTACTTATAGACCATTTTCATGTACGCGTGGGAAGGGGTATTGTCCAGATAGTAGAAAATCTCCTTGATGTCTTCTCCGTGGTTTCCTTCGTAATTGCTTAGACCAAAGAAGCGCTCCTTGAGGAAGGGGTCCTTTTTGTTCCATAAAGCAAGCGAAAGACAAAGGCGCTGCTTTTTATCGCAGATTCCCGCGATACCGTCCTCACTCCACCGGTAGGTTCTAGAGAGGGCCTGCCGGTAGGTGGTATGCCCCCACGCATCCCCATGGGTACTGTAGTCTTCGCGAACGGTGCCCCATTGGCGGTTGCTCACATAGGGTCCCCACTGCTTCCATTCTTCTATTGTGCTGCGCTGTTTTTCACTCATCGTTGACCAGTATTAAGCCGTAAAATTAATTGTTTTTTTTTAGTGGGATTTCCACACGCCTGTGAACAAGATTTAATATAGTGCTTCTAGAGGGATTTTTGTAAATTTATAGTTCAAACACCTTAACATGGAACCCACTTTAATCCAAATCATTTACTATCCTACCACCAGGGGGTATAGTGGATACGCCAGAGAGCTGGATGGGCTTTCTGCCGAAGGAGCCACCTTAGAAGAGCTGGTAGCAAACATAAAGCATATGCTGGATTTGCGTGTCGAAACCCTGCGGGAAATAGGACATACCAAGGAAGCCGAGGAGCTCAAGCGCTGCCGCCTGGAATTTTTAGAGGACTAAGACTATATATTTTTTTTTACCGAAGGAACTTGCATAGTTCCAAATTTGCTGTAAATTTGCACAGCAACGATCATTTACATAATCTGAAAATGTTATCAAGAAAGGTGGAGGGACTAGACCCTGTGAAACCTTAGCAACCTCCCGCTCCGGCGGAAAGGTGCTACATTCTACTCAATCTTTGAGAGAGATAACGTCCATGTACTTTTCCTAGATCTTTCTACGGTAGCATTTTCAATTTTAACCTTTATTTTAAAATTGGAAGCTCCGCTACACATACTAACTACTACCTACCAACCCGCTACGGCCCCTGCCTTGTCAGTGGACGTGTCTTATCGTGTCTGGGGTCAGCCTCTAGGCACCGCACCTTTGGCTGTATTCTGCCATACCCTTACCTCTAACAGTCTACTTGCCGGGCCCAGGGGATGGTGGAATAAATTAGTGGGGGAAGGGTTGGCAGTGGACCTGCGCCACTGGAGTGTACTGTGTCTGGATGTTCCCGGAAACGGCGCTGTGGGTACCCCGAGCGCAGACCACCTCCCTTGGTTTAATGCCCTCGAGACAGCAGAAATTTTCGATGCGGTTCTTTTGGCGCTTCATTTAAAGCGGGTAGAGGTGCTCCTTGGCGCCAGCGTGGGCGGGGGCGTTGCCTTACATATGGCAGCTCTTTCGCCAGAGCGGTATGAGAAAGTCATCGTAGTGGCATCCGACTACCGCAGTTCCGATTGGCTAGTATCCCACTGTCAGGTGCAGGAAGCTTTACTGCAGCATCCTGTGGATCCTATCGGAAAGGCACGCGCCCACGCAATGCTCAGCTACCGTTCGATGGAGGGAATTAACAACCGGTTTAAGGACCAGTACTCCGCTACGGGTTCGCGCGCATCTTTGGAGTGGCTGGATTATCACGGGCAAAGCCTTAAGCTAAAAATGCAGCTGGATGCCTACCGACGAATGAACCATGTGCTGCGCACGATCGATGTGCCTTTTGCTGCACTTGTGCAAAGCCACGCGCAGTACTTCCATATTGCCACTGCCTCTGACGGTCTCTTTAGTTTTGAGCGGAGCCTTAATCTGCACCGTTTGCTACTGCAGAGCAAGGTACAGTCCGAATTTTTGCAGCTGGAGTCACCGCACGGCCACGACGGCTTTTTAATTGAGAACCAAAAGATGCATGAATTTTTAAAACCCCTATTTACTTATGAATAAGACCCAGGCAGTAACTCTGCATAAAGACAAAGCCATTGTGCGCTTTGAAGGTCCTGATTTTAAAGGACGGATTGGAATCGATGGAAGGATATTTAAAGCACTAACCTATGGGCGGATCAGTGTGGGAATCATATCGCAACAGGCCGTGGAGAACGGAGTGAGCGTGCTTGTCTCCCAAAAGCAAAGCGATAAGGCCGTGGAATGCCTCACCCGTGAATTTGAAAAAGAACTACTTTCCGGAGAAGTGCGAATGATCTACAGCATCAATGAGGTCAGTGTACTTGCATTCAACAGCAGAAACTTCGATGCCCTATCCACTGAGCTCACCCGCAACCGTATTTTCCCGTTACTGGTCAACCAAAGCAGCACCGACCACCGCATTAATTTGGTAGTACCCAATTCCCAGGCCCAAAAAGCATTCAATATCTTGGAGGCAGAGCTGCAAGGCACGATGCGTACACTGCACTTGGCCCTACTGGGACATGGAAATGTAGGAGGCGCGCTGATCGGGCAGCTTCTTGAAAGCAGAGACGAAATAAAAAGAAGGAAGAAGGTGGATCTAAAAATCTTTGCAGTGCTTAATTCCCGCTACATGGTACTGGATCACTCGGGGATAGGGGAGGATTGGCAGCAGGCTATAGCTGCTTCAAGCACCGTCTCCAGTGTAGAGGAGCTGATTTCCTATGCAGCGCAGCACCAGCTTGAGAATCTAGTAGCGGTGGACAATACCGGCAGTACCACGCTCGTGGAAAAATACGAGGTCCTGCTTAAGGCAGGGTTTGATTTGGTTTCCTCCAATAAGGTTTTTAACACACTGGATATCCACTCCTACCGCGCCCTGCGCACGAGCCTTTCGCGCTACCGTAAGAAATACCTCTACGAGACCAATGTGGGAGCGGGATTGCCCCTGATTGATACTATACGGCTCCTGCATCTTTCGGGAGAGGACATCACCCGCATTGAGGGGGTGTTTTCCGGTTCGCTGAGCTACGTGCTGAACCGATTTTCCTCATCCAATCTGCCCTTTTCAGAAATTCTTATGGAGGCCAGGGCAAAGGGGCTTACCGAGCCCGATCCACGGGAGGATTTAAGCGGTAGGGATGTGGCAAGAAAACTACTTATTCTATCACGCGAACTGGACCTTTCCAATGAGCTGGAAGACGTGGAGGTGGAAAGTCTTATCCCTGAGGCGCTGCGCACAGGCAGCTGGGAAGAGTTCTCTTCTCGGTTTGAAGCGCTCGACAGCCATTACCACAAACTCAAGGAGCAGCAAGCGCAGGGCCACGTGCTGCGCTACGTGGGAGAGCTTTCCGGAGACCTTCAAAAAGAAAAGGGAATTCTTAAGGTACGGCTGTTGTCGGTACCCCAGAACTCTTCCCTCGGACAGCTGGAGGGCTCGGATTCGCTCTTTCGCATCTTTACCGCAAGCTACGCAGAGCGACCCATTACCATTATGGGCGCGGGAGCCGGTGCTCAGGTAACGGCGCGCGGTGTATTCGGTGATATATTACGGATTTCAGAACAGCACACAAATTAGAACTATGAGCACTTTTAAACATCTACAGACCCTAGCGGTACGCACTCAGGCGCCACGCAGCAGCTTTATGGAGCATTCCACCGCTCTGCATCTGACCTCGAGTTTTCTCTTTGAAAATGCCGAAGATATGCGCAGCAGCTTTAACGAAGAGAAAGAGAAAACCATCTACAGTAGGTATACCAATCCCACCGTGGATGAGTTCACTTCCAAGATGGTGCTTTTGGAAGGTGCTGAAGCGGGCTATAGTTTTTCCTCTGGAATGGCTGCGATATACAATACGCTGGCGGCACTCTTAAAGTCTGGAGACCACGTGCTTTGCTGCCACAGCGTCTTTGGTGCTACCCTTTCCCTGTTAAATAAGTATTTCGTTAAATTCGGAGTGGAGTCGAGTTATTTTCGGGTGCAGCAGCAGGGGGATCTCTCCGGCTATCTGCGCCCCACTACCAAGATACTTTTTATAGAGACGCCGACCAATCCAGGGGTGGAGATACTCGATATAGCGATGATGGCACGCTTTGCTAAAAAGCACGGTCTTATTCTTATCGTAGACAACTGCTTTGCAACGCCCGTACTACAAAGACCACTGCAACTGGGTGCGGATTTGGTGGTGCATTCCGCTACCAAGCTCATCGACGGGCAGGGTAGGGTCCTGGGCGGAGTGGTGGTGGGAAAATCCGCCCTTGTGGAAGAGATCTACCAGTTCGCCCGGATCAGTGGCTCTTGCCTTTCCCCGTTTAATGCTTGGGTTCTTTCCAAGAGTCTGGAAACACTGTATGTGCGGGTGGAGAAACACTCTGAGAATGCCTTGGAAGTGGCCCGGTTCTTAGAAGAGCACAGTCAGGTGGAAATGGTGCGTTATCCGTTTCTTACGTCCCACCCACAGTATTCTATGGCCCGGGAGCAGATGGTCCTGGGAGGAAGTATCGTGGCGTTCTCTTTGAATGCCGGCACACATAGTGCGCAGGGACTCATCGATGCGCTGGAGATGCTTAGTATATCGGCCAATTTGGGAGATACCCGCTCGATAATCACCCACCCCGCCTCCAGCACGCACAGTAAGCTAACGCCTTCGCAGCGGGCGGATGCGGGCATTAAAGAAAATATGCTCCGGCTGTCCGTAGGACTGGAGCATCCGGAGGATATTATCGAGGACTTACGAAAAGCAATGGAAAAAATCACAAAATGACACAACCTACTTACCCTATAGAAGAGCTTCTTTCAAAGCGAATCCTAATTTTGGACGGTGCCATGGGAACCATGATTCAAAAATTGAACCTGGAGGAGCACCATTTTCGGGGCGAGCGCTTTAAAAACCATCCCAAGCCACTTAAAGGAAACAACGACCTACTCACCCTTACGAAACCGGAGAAGATTTCGCAGATCCATAGGCAGTATCTCGACAGCGGAGCGGATCTCATTGAGACCAATACCTTTTCCTCCAATGCCATAGCCATGGAAGACTACGGGCTAGAGGATCTGTGCTACGAATTAAACGTGGCGGCCGCGCGCCTGGCAAAGCGTCTTTGTCAGGAGTATACGCAAAATAATCCTCTCAAGCCCCGCTTTGCAGTGGGTTCCATAGGTCCCACTTCCAAAACAGCCTCTCTTTCGCCTGATGTAAGTGATCCTGCTTTTCGCGCCGTGGATTTTGAGACGCTGCGAGAAGCCTACGCTACGCAATGCGAGGGTCTGATCGACGGCGGAGTCGATGTGCTTCTAGTGGAAACGATATTTGATACCCTTAATGCCAAGGCAGCACTCTTTGCTATTAGTCAGGTCCTAGAGCGAAAAAATCGGGATCTTCCTGTAATGGTGTCCGGTACGATCACCGATGCCTCGGGCCGTACCCTAAGTGGGCAGACACTGGAAGCCTTCTTGATTTCGATTTCCCATGTGCGGCTTCTCTCTGTGGGACTCAACTGCGCGTTGGGGGCTGGGCAGCTTTTCCCGTATATGTACGAGCTCTCGCGAAAGACATCCCTTTGTACCAGCGTGTATCCCAATGCGGGCCTGCCCAATGCTTTCGGAGGCTACGACCAAGGACCTCAAGCCATGGCTATGGAAATGGTGCCCTATCTGGAGAAGGAGCTGGTGAACATAGTAGGTGGATGCTGCGGGACTACTCCCGAGCATATCGAGGCGCTCAGTGCACTGTGCAATAGATACAAACCTCGTAAAGCTCTGCCTGTAACGTTGTAAGACACTAAAAAAGCAAATAGGTAATTTTAAAGGACCAAAGGAAAAAATTCAGTTATGGAAAAACCGATGTACTTTAAAGATCCGCAGGATGCAACACTATTTAATGAACTAAGGAACAGAGTGAAAGATAGAGTGAGTACGGTAAAAACAGACAAGGAACTGCCTATTAAGATCAAGGCCGTGGCGTTGCCACTGCTGTATTTTTCACTCTATGGCCTTGCCTTGACTCAAGCGTCCCATTCGGGCCTTTACCTGGGACTCTTTGCACTGATGGGTATCACTCTGGTGCTTATTTATCTGAATTTAATTCATGAAGCGGCCCACAACAATATATTCAGGAGTAAGGCCCTGAACCGCGCCGTACTCTACCTCTTCGATGCGGTGGGAGCCAACAGCTACATTTGGAAAAAAAGGCATTTGGTGAGCCACCATGCCTATCCCAATGTGGAGGGATGGGATACCGATGTGGAGCAAAGTGGAGTAATTAAAATATTTCCTCATGGAAAGGCCCGAGGTCTTGAGCGCTACCAGCACCGGATCTTTTTTCTTATCTATCCGCTTTATCTCTTCAATTGGATGTTCGTGCGCGATTTCAGGGACTTCTTTGACAAACGGAGGGTGATTTCCAAGACGCAGACCTATATTCCTACTATAGAAAAGGTGAAACTGATAGTATTTAAACTTGCGTATTTTTTTTACCAAATCTTCCTTCCTGTTTTGTTCTTTGAGGTTGAATGGAGCTTGGCGCTTAGCGGATGGCTGCTGCAAATTCTGGTGGGCAGCTGTTTTGCTCTCTTTGTGCTGCTTCCCCTGCATCCCCTGCCTGAGAATGAGTTTCCTGTGGCTGATTCGAATTTGCAGCTACCCTATAGTTGGGTACGGCACCAGCTGGAAGTAACTAACGACTTAAAGCAAAACAATTGGTTTGTTCGCCATATACTGGGGAATTTCAATTTTCATGTGGCGCACCATCTCTTTCCCAATTACTCCTACAGTTATTATAATGAAATTACGGAAGAAATCGCCCAGTTTGCCCGGGAGAAACAACTTCCCTACAAGCGCTTCGGTCTTTTCGAGGCACTTGGAAAACACTACCAACTTTTAAAATCCAACGCCACCTCTATAGGGGAGGTAATGGAGGAAACTATGTAACACTATGACCGCACTGAAACTATCGGGCCTGGAGCCTCTTATTATTACCAAAGACAGCAATTTTATAAATATTGGCGAGCGCACCAACGTTACCGGATCCCGCCAGTTCCTTCGTCTTATTGAGGCGGGGGACTTTCATTCAGCCTTGGAGGTGGCCCGTCACCAAGTGGAGGGAGGCGCCCAGATTCTGGATGTAAATTTCGACGAGGCGCTGATCGATGGAAAAAGTTCCATGGTGCGGTTTTTAAATCTATTGGCCAGCGAACCCGACATAGCGCGGGTTCCCGTGATGATAGATAGTTCCAGGTGGGAAATCATTGAAGCCGGTCTTCAGGTGCTTCAAGGTAAGGGCATAGTGAATTCCATAAGCCTAAAGGAAGGGGAAGAGGTTTTTCTCCAGCAGGCAAGAGCCATCAGACGCTACGGTGCTGCTATGGTGGTGATGGCCTTTGATGAGAAAGGCCAGGCTGATTCGTTCCAGCGGCGCATCGAGATTGCCCAGCGCTGCTACACGCTCTTAAAAAAGCAGAATATTCCTAGTGAAGACATCCTCTTTGATCTCAATATTTTTCCCGTGGGTACGGGCCTAGCAGAGCACGCAGATAATGCGGTTGCTTTTTTTCAGGCCCTACGGTGGGTAAGGGAGAATCTTCCTGGGGTATCGCTCATTGGAGGGGTCTCCAACGTGTCGTTTGCCTTTCGGGGGAACGATAGGGTACGTGAGGCCATGCATTCGGTTTTTCTCTACCATGCTATAAAAAGCGGCATGGGCCTGGGAATAGTCAACCCGCACCAGATAGGTATTTACGATACGCTGGAGCCTGAGCTTCGCAAACTGGTGGAAGATGTGGTGCTCAACTCCGACCCACTGGCCACCGAACGGCTCCTGGAGTACGCTTCCTCGCACCGTGGGAGCCAAAAGAAACATTCCGAGCAGCAAGACTGGAGAGCACTGGATTTGCAAGAGCGCCTGAATTATGCCTTGGTAAAAGGACAGGAGAAATACATTGAACAGGACGTTGCGGAGTGTCTAAAGCAGGGTCAGAATCCATTAGATATCATTGAGACTTCCCTGATGGAGGGCATGGGTATTGTCGGAGATCTATTTGCTCAGGGTAAGATGTTTCTTCCCCAGGTGGTTAAATCCGCACGGGTCATGAAAAGGGCCGTAGCCTACCTGCAACCCATGCTGCTGGCGCAAAAGAGTGCAGAGGCTGAGAAAAAAGGCAAGATACTACTGGCCACGGTTAAGGGAGATGTACACGATATAGGGAAGAATATTGTGGGGGTGGTTTTAGGGTGCAACAACTACGACGTGGTGGATTTGGGGGTGATGGTACCGCTCCACGAAATTATTCAGCAGGCAAAAAGCCTGCAGGTCGATGCGGTGGGGCTGAGCGGTCTGATTACACCAAGTCTCGAGGAAATGAAAGAGATTGCTCGCGAGATGCAGCGTCAGAATTTGAACATACCCCTACTCATTGGAGGGGCCACTACCTCGCGGATACACACTGCCGTAAAACTTGCCCCTGAGTATCCGTTTCAGGTAGTGCATGTCAACGATGCTTCCAGAGCGGTATCGGTAGTCAGTAGCCTTATAGGTGAAGATTCCAAGCGGTACCGGGAAACGGTATTTGAGGAGTACACCCTCGCGCGGGAATCTTTTCTGGCGCGTCAGGTAGAGAAAAAATACGTCTCCATCGCCCAGGCCCGCGCCGCAAAGCCTATGCTGGAATTTACTGAAAATAATGTGCAGAGACCTACTATGCTAGGCACACGGACCTTGGAACTTTCCTCTCTCTGCGTGCTCGAACCCTATATAGACTGGACGCCTTTCTTTAGGGCGTGGGACCTGCACGGAAAATTCCCCCAAATCCTTAGCGACGAAGTGGTGGGCGAGCAGGCCCGCTCCCTAATGCACGATGCAAGGCGCATGCTTGAGGAAATTACCTCTCAAAAACTCCTTCAGGCCAAAGCGGTCTTTGGTATTTACCCCGCGTTTAGTAACCCTACGGACGATATTGTGGTACTGGATGCTCTTGGCAAACCACAGACTGTTTTCCATACGCTGCGCCAGCAAAGCCAGCGCGCGGAGGGCAAATCCTATCTGGCGCTAAGTGATTTTATTGCTCCCCAACAGACGGGCGTAGAGGACTATATAGGTTGTTTTGCCCTAAGCGCCGGGTTTGGTGCCCAGCAGCTAAGTGAAATGTACCAAAGTGCAGGCGATGACTACAATGCCATCATGGTCAAGGCCCTTGCCGACCGTCTGGCGGAGGCCTTTGCGGAGTATCTACACGAAAAAATCCGTAAGGACTACTGGGGATACGCTAAGGAGGAATCCCTTTCCGCAGAGCATTTGATTGAGGAGAAGTACCGGGGTATTCGCCCCGCTCCAGGCTATCCCGCCTGTCCGGACCACCGTGAAAAAGAGACTCTTTGGAACTTGATGGAAGTAGAACAAACTATTGGGCTTTGTCTTACGGACTCCCTTGCCATGTTTCCTACTGCGGCCGTATCGGGATACTACTTCGCCCATCCCCAGGCGCGTTATTTCGGTGTAGGACGCATCGGAAAAGATCAGGTGGAAGATTATGCCCTGCGCGCGGGAATTACCACCGAAGAGGCAGAACGTTATTTAAGTGCCAATTTAGCCTACTAACCATTCCTATTTAGATGAAGATTACACAGCACCTTGAAGAAAAGAAAGGGAAAACACTCTATTCCTTAGAAATTGTGCCTCCAATGAAAGGCGAAGGCATTCAGTCGTTATACGATAACCTCGATCCTCTGATGGCCCTAGCACCATGTTTTGTGGACGTGACCACTTCACGCGAGCAGTACGTGTATCTGGAGCGAGGAGGTGGACTTGTGGAACGTAGGATCAGCCGCATGCGGCCTGGCACACTGGGTATCTGCGCCGCAGTGCAGCATAAATACTCTGTAGATACCGTTCCCCACGTGCTCTGTGGTGGCTATACCGTGGAAGAGACCGAATACCTACTGGTAGACTGCATGTATTTGGGGATAGATAATTTGATGGCTCTAAGGGGCGATCCCATGCATGGGGAGAATAGTTTCGTTCCTGCCCAGGGAGGACACCATTATGCCAGGGAGCTCGTTTCGCATATTGGCCGGGTAGGAAGGGGGCAGTTTCTTACCGATCCGAGTCCGGTGGCTGAAAACAGCAGGTTTTGCGTGGGGGTGGCAGGCTATCCCGAAAAGCATATTGAGGCGCCCAGCCTAGCGACCGATCTGCAGCGTCTGAAGGAGAAAGTGGATGCAGGTGCGGATTATGTAGTGACGCAGATGTTCTTTGACAACAACAAGTACTTTGAGTTCGTGGAAAAAGCGCGCGCCCTGGGTATATCGGTTCCCATCTTACCAGGCCTCAAGCCACTGCTAGTAAAAAGCCACCTACATATGCTTCCCAAAACCTTTAAGATCGATCTGCCCGACCCGCTGAGCCGCGCGGTGGAGAAAGCCCCGAGCGCCCAGCACATACGCCAGATTGGTGAGGAGTGGACAATTGCCCAGGGAAAGGAGCTCATAGCCCGAGGCGCTCCCGCCTTGCACTTTTACTCGATGGGGAAATCCCGCTCGGTGGAGCGGATCGTAAAGGCCCTTTTTTAATCCAGCACGGGATGCCTTTCGAAAGGGGCCTGGGAATCAAAAAGATAACGGTAGGTGGTGAGCTTACGGCTCACTGTGGTGTCTAGGCTCTGGGCAATGCGCATCATCTTAGGATTAAAATCGCCAATCCATTGTAGCTCGGTAGTTTGAAAATCGGTGTGGACACGAAGGTGGTTGGTTCCTTCCATGATCATATATCCGTCCAGTCCGGTTTTTTGCCACTTAGGGACTACCCCAAAAACGATTCCTACCATTTTGGTGTTGGGCTTGGTCTTTTTTAGCCACAGGAAGCGCAGTTTTTGCCACAACCCAAATTTTCCGTCCAGATACTTGAACCACTGGTTCAGATCCGGAAGGTTGATCCACATGGCTATCGGTTCTTCTTTTTCGTAGACGAACCAGCAGATATGCTCGTTGATTACTGGCTTCATCATTTGGAACATCCTAAGGGCTTTGCCCGGTTCCATTTGTTTGCCCTGTCCGTGGCTTGCCCAGGCGCTGTTGTATATATGGGTAAAATCCTTTGCGAATTTTTCCAGATTCTTTCGCGTCAGCCGGCGCGCCGAAAGAAGGGGATTCCGGCTGTGGCGGGTGTGCATCACGGTAAACACACGGGAGACTTCTCCATGCACCGGCCGGGAATAGCATAGCTGGTCGAAGTAATTCTTAAATCCGTAGGATTCGAAGAGCTCCTTATAGTAGAGGGGGTTGTAATTCATTCCGTAGAGTGGCTCCTGATGCCCCTCGGTGAGTAGCCCCCAGAATTTGTCTCGTTCGCCAAAATTGATAGGTCCGTCCATGGCCTGCATGCCTCGCTCCTGGAGGAAATTCTTTGCAAAATCAAAGATAAAGTGGGCCTGCCTCTGGTTGTTGGTGCAATCAAAGAAACCAATTCCTCCGGTGGGTTGCGACTGCTTGTAGCGTGGATTGATAAAGACGGCTACCCGGCCGAAGAGCTCCCCCTCTGAGGTGTAGAAAAGGAAACGCTCGCAAGTACCTTGGGCAAACAATTTGTTCTTCTTAGGATCAAATACTGCGCGTACATCCTTGTCCAGTGGTCGGATATAGAAAGGATCCCCTGCATTTATTCGTCCGGGAAGCTCTAAAAACGCGCGCTCCTGCTTAGGGTTCACTACTTTAATTGCTTTCATAGGTATTCCCTGGGTTAGTTGGTGCTGCAGTCTTTAACCTGTACCTCTTTCAATGTCAGTGGACCGGTAGGCAGAGTGGCCTGCAATTTGGGAAAATCCCCTTCGATACAGTTTTCCCTGCGGTCGGAAAATGCACCGTCTTCTAAAATGATTGCGAGGTTCTCACCTTTGATTACGTAGGTGTTCTCACTCGCGGTGACTGATGTGATGGGGAAAGTCTTTCCTGCCCACGAAAATGTACCACTCGAAGATTCGGGGGAAAATTCGAGGATGGCCTTTTGGTTATGGTAGAGCACGAAACCAGAGCTTTGGCCTGCACTCTGTGGAAGGGGCTTTGCGGTGGAGTTACCCTCGGTTTCTTTCGAGAGAAGGGGAAGTGAATCCAAGGAATCATTCGGCGTACCCGAAACAACTCCCGAGAGTTTCGCCTCTTTCTGACAGGAGGCCACCGTTAGAAGTATAAATGCAAAGCGAATCAATCGTTTCATTCCCTAAAATTAAAAAAAATATCCCAAAGGCGCCAAGACGTTTAAGGCGAGGGAATTCAATTTAAAAAAGTAAATTTGTGCTTTACTAATAAGAACATATATGGTTTTATCGATGACCGGATTCGGTCGCGCCGAGGGAATGTATCAGGGAAGGAAGATTTCCGTTGAACTGAAAAGTCTCAACAGTAAAACGCTTGATTTAAACATGAAGGTCGCCTCGCGCTATAGGGAGAAGGAATTTGAACTTAGAAAACTTCTGCAAGAGCGCGCAGTACGAGGAAAGCTGGACTGTTACATCAATGTAGAGGCCACCGAGGACGTGCAAGAGGTAAAGATCAACCAGCCTCTGGTTAAGGCCTATATGCAGGAACTTAAGTCTTTGGCAAGCGATGGGCCGATGTTTGAATACTTAAAAATGGCAGTACGTATGCCCGAGGTGCTCTCTAGTAAAGGTCAGGATCTGGAGGCCGAGGAGTGGAATGTGCTCCAGCAGCTTGCAGGCGAAGCCCTCCAGCGTTTGGAGGATTTTAGGAGGGAGGAAGGAAGCAATCTTAGTAAGGAGATCGCCCTAAACATAGAGCACATTGCCCAGAGCCTTTCTAAGGTGGACCCGTACGAATCCCAGCGAATTGAAATGATGAAGGAAAAATACCAGGCCACCCTTCAGGAATTTGAAAATGTGGACCAGACCCGGTTCTACCAAGAACTGGCGTACTATACCGAGAAACTGGACATCTCGGAAGAAAAGGTGCGGCTTTCCCAGCATCTGAAATACTACCTGGAAGTAATGCAGTTAGAGGAACATAGTGGCAAGAAACTGGGTTTTATAGCCCAGGAGATAGGACGCGAGATCAATACCCTCGGATCGAAGGCCAACCACAGCGAAATTCAGAAGTTAGTGGTGGAGATGAAAGACGAGTTGGAAAAGATAAAGGAACAGACCTTAAATATTCTTTAGTATGGAGTCCGTTTCGAAAACCACTGGAAAAGTCTTGATTTTTTCCGCACCCTCGGGCAGTGGCAAAACTACTCTGGTGCAGTACGTCCTTGGGGAGTTTGCTTCTCTTTCGTTCTCGGTGTCTTGTACCACGCGCGCACCGCGTGGAGAGGAGAAACACGGAAAGGATTATTACTTTCTCTCTGTGGAAGAGTTTAAAAGACGCATAGAGCAAGAGGAATTTGTAGAATTTGAAGAGGTGTATACCGATAAATTCTATGGTACCCTAAAGAGTGAGGTGGAGCGCATTTGGAAGCAGGGAAAGGTCGTGGTATTTGATGTGGACGTTAAAGGCGGCATTGCCCTTAAAAAATACTTTGGGTCCAAGGCACTTTCGGTATTTGTTTTGCCTCCCTCTATAGAGGAACTCAGGCGAAGGCTTCTCTTGCGCGGAACGGACGATCATTCCACTATTGGCACGCGCGTGGAGAAAGCGGCGGAGGAATTACAGTATCAGGATGCATTTGATTTCAAACTGCACAATACCGAGCTTTCCGTGGCCAAAGAAGAGATTAAAGAAAAAATATCAGAGTTTTTAAATAGTTAGAAGTAAAGCACAAACGCCCTTACCTATGAGTACAGAGAATTTTCAAAAAGCCGTTTCCAGCATACCCGTCAAGGGGTTTCTAGATATCAAGGACCTTGTAATACCCCAGGGTGAGGCTCTCGTAGAGGCCATTCTGCAGTTAAAGAAAGAAAAGAATGCCGTAATCCTCGCGCATTACTACCAGCCGGCTGAAATCCAGGATATTGCGGATTTTCTGGGGGATTCCCTGCAGCTTGCGCGGCAGGCCAAGGATACTGAGGCCGATATGATTGCTTTCTGTGGTGTGCATTTTATGGCAGAGGCTGCAAAAATTCTCAATCCCACCAAGAAGGTGGTACTGCCCGATACCCAGGCCGGATGTTCCCTGGCGGACGGATGTAGTGGCGAGGGGCTTCGCAAGATGCGCGCGCAGTATCCTGGGGCGCTTATTGCTACCTACATTAACTGCAATGCCGAAACTAAGGCAGAGAGTGATATCATCGTTACCAGTTCCAATGCCGAGACCATTATACGCTCCCTTCCCCAGGACCGTCCACTGATCTTTGCGCCCGATAAGAATCTGGGCCGGTATCTGATGAAAAAAACCGGCAGAGAAATGATCCTTTGGGACGGTAGCTGTATAGTGCACGAAGCTTTTTCGATGGAGCGTATCGCGCAGCAGCTGCACGAGCATCCGGACGCCAAACTCATTGCCCATCCGGAAAGTGAGACGGCGGTACTGGACCTTGCCCATTTTATTGGTTCGACTTCGGCACTTCTGAATTACGTGGAGAAAGACGCTGCAACGAAGTTCATCGTAGCTACCGAGGAGGGTATTCTCCACGAGATGCGCAAGCGCGCGCCAGGAAAGACCCTGATTCCCGCCCTTGTATTTGATGAGAGTTGCAACTGCTCGGAATGCTTTTTTATGAAACGAAACACCATGGAAAAACTCTATCTCTGTATGAAATACGAGCTTCCGGAAATTACGATGGACGAGGAATTACGGCAAAAAGCCTTGGTGCCAATTGAAAAAATGCTCGCCCTATCCACTACCATTAAATAAAGACCTTTTTTGCAGTGAGTACCATTCTTCTTCAAGACGTAAAAATCTATGCCTACCATGGCGTGCTTCCCGAGGAACGTATTATAGGCACATACTACCTAGTGGATCTGGAATTGGACGTGGATCTGGAAAAGGCTGCACATTCAGATAAGCTGAGCGACACCTTAAATTATGCGCTGGCGCACCAAATTCTTTTGGAAGAGATGGCCGTGCCTTCTAATTTGCTTGAGCACGTGGCGGGTAGGATACTCTCGTCATTGGGCAAGGCATTTGATTCTCTCAAGGCTGCACGTATCACCCTTACCAAGACCAGTCCCCCTATGCCGGGGGAAATGAAAGGGGTAGGTGTACGCATGCAGCGCCGCTACCACGAACCTAGCTTATAGTTCCAATGTACTGGCCACCTCCATAAGAATCCGGTAGGAATCCCTACGGGCTGCTTGGTCGTGGATGGAGGAAGTGAACATGATCTCACTAGGCCTAAACGTCCGGTAAAAAGACGCCATCTGCTCCTGCAGTTCTCTAGGTCCCCCAATAAAGCTGTACCGAAGTTGGTTTAAGAGATGCGCTTTCTCGGAAGGGTTCCAAAGGGCATCCATATTTTCTACGGGTGGGGGATTAAGGCCCCGGGCATTACGGATAAGACCCAGAAAAGTCTGATACAGGGTGGTAGCGAGAAACTCTGCCTCTTCCTTGGTTGCGGCACCGATACCGTTGAGACATGCAATGGTATAGGGCTTCTCGAGAACAGCGCTGGCTGAAAATCTTTCGTGGTAGATCGTAAAGGCACGCTCCATCATCTCCGGCGCAAAATGGCCGGCAAAGGCATAGGGCAGACCCAGTTCTGCTGCGAGATAGGCGCTGTCGGTGGAAGACCCCAGAATATAGATCGGCACATTAGCGCCCTCCCCAGGGATGGCCCTAACCGAGCTGCTAGAGTTTTCTCTAGAGAAATACCTTTGGAGTTCCAGTATTTGCCTTGGAAACAGCTCGTTGATGGTGGATGCGTTGCGGCCCAGGGCCTGGGCAGTGAGCCCGTCGGTTCCAGGGGCACGCCCAACACCTAGGTCAATCCGGCCGGGATAAAGAGCATCCAGGGTTCCGAACTGCTCGGCAATTATGAGCGAACTGTGGTTGGGAAGCATCACTCCGCCTGAGCCAACGCGTATTTGGGAAGTGCGCGAGGCAATATGCCCAATTAAAAGGGAGGTTGCAGAACTTGCAATTCCTTCAAAGTTATGGTGTTCGGCGAGCCAGTAGCGAAGGTATCCCAGGCGCTCGGCGTGCTCTGCCAGCTGGGCGCTTTCTTCAATGGCCTCCCCATAGGCTCCTGGTTTTTTTACCGGGACCAGGTCTAAGACACTGAGTGCAAAAGGAAGGTTATAATCTTTCATACCCAAAAATACAAAGAGCCCGCCCAGCGACCAAAGGATCCTGATCCATTCTTTCAATGGTGTTATTTAGGACTTTGTATCGCGGCTAAGGAAGAAATTCATAAGCAGCCGTATTTCAGGATATTCAAATTCTGGGGGCAGCATGCCCTTGAATTCCTGCAGGGTCTTGTGTCCGGTGTTTTGGTGCAGCTTAGAGAACGCTGCAATCTTCTCTCTGGTAATAAGCCTCTCAAGATCCTGTATGTCGAGAAGCCCCATTTCGGCAATCTTGGAAAAATGCCCCATTACCGTTGCCGGCATGATGCCCCGTTCTTTGGAAATTTCTACAGGGGATTTTCCTTGAGCAAAAAGTTTCATGGTAAGGGTATGGGTAGGAATCTTTTCAACAGAGATGCTGAGTTTCTTTCGCTCCGGGAGTAGTACGCGGTCAAGGAGCGCGACCCTTTGCAATTCTTCGAGGTAGTCCTGGACCTGTTCGGTGAGGGTGCGGGTGAGCTCGCTGAGAGTCTTTAGACCGTGCACCCCTTTGATCTGGGCAAGGAAGGATTTGAGACTCTGGAAAATATCCCGCTCGACATGGTTATAAAAGAACTCCGCTGCTCCTTGCATCTTATCATGCACTTTGCTCCAAGGGAGCGAACCGGTGCTGTACTGCTGGGTCATGGATGTAGCCACACGCTGGAATTTTTCAAAAACTTGGGTAAGGTTTTTTACTGTTACTTCCAGCGAGCGGATAAGGTCGCTACTTGCCTGGGCTTCGAGTTTCTTTGCACCCAAAGCGGCTTTCTGCCATGCGGGCAGTTCCTGGGAAATCCACCGGGGATCCAGTTTGTGCACTACGCGAAGGACTGTAAAGAGATGCTTCTCCTCTTCAATGATGTTTTGTACCTGTGCATTGGCCCGGGTTTTCTGTTCAAAGGCACTGATGCGCGCATCGCTCAGTATAGCCTGTGGCGCAATAGGAGAGGTCAGTACAATACCCTCTAGGGTTCTACAGCGCGAAAGGGCCACGTAGACTTGGCCTGGGACAAAGGATTTGGCCGCATCAATTACTACACGCTCGAAGGTAAGTCCCTGGCTTTTATGGATAGTTACGGCCCAAGCAAGACGAATAGGGTACTGCTCGAAACTCCCCAGTACTTCTTCTTTAATGTTCTTTTCTTGGTCCAGGAGGTACTTCTTGTTTTCCCAAATTTCTTTTTTTAGGGCATAGGGCTCATCGCTTCCCTCTATGAGTACGTCTATACTCTCCGGACCCACCGAAAGGACTTCAGCAATTTTTCCATTGTAGTACTTCTTCTCCGCCGAGGCGTCGTTTCGGATGAACATGATTTGGGCGCCGGTCTTAAGCCTTAAGGTGGGTTCGTTGGGAAACATGCTTTCCTTGAATTCCCCCACCACAGAGGCCTTATAGATAACTTCAGGGCCGCTTAGTTTTTCCAATTCCCTTTGGTTGATTTCCTCTGCCATTCGGTTGTGTGAGGTGAGGTAAACGTATTTTTCCTTGCTAGTGGGCACCTGCTCTTGGTAGCGGCTATTGAGCTGGTCAAAATCAATCTCATCGTGCTTGGCATACCGTATGGTATTGAGAAGCTCTAGGAATTTAGGGTCTTTTTGACGAAAAACTTCGGTGAGCTCGTAGGTAATTAAAGGGTGGTGCTCCAGGGCTTTTGCGGAAAAGAAGAAAGGAGAGGCGTAGTAGCGGGAGAGAATCTGTTCTTCACGTACTACCGGCGGCAACTGGTAGAGGTCTCCTATAAGAAGTAGTTGGACCCCACCGAAGGGATCCATGCGCCTTCTCACGTGGCGCAGCGCGTGGTCGATCATGTCCAGGACATCGGAGCGAAGCATCGATACCTCGTCGATGACCAAAAGTTCTAGTTCCCGGAGAAGTTTGAGCTTGTCCTTTCGGTACCTGAAATGCTGCACAAGGTCTGATATATTGTTTCCGTAGGGTTCCGGGGTACGCTCCATCGTAGGAAGAAAGGTCCTAAGAGGTAGTCCAAAGAGTGAGTGTATGGTAACGCCTCCGGCATTTATAGCCGCAATCCCCGTAGGGGCCACAATGATATGCTTCTTGTGGGTACGGGCCGTAAGGGCATTTAAGAAAGTGGTTTTCCCCGTACCTGCTTTTCCAGTTAGAAAGACACTGCGGGAGGTATGTTCCACCAGATCGAAAAGTAGGGAGTCCATAGGGCAAAAATACATAAATTTACTGCCCCGTTCCTACGGCATACATATTGTTGGCTTTAAGAACTGTCTAACCGATTACCTATGAGATACCTACCAATTCTTCTTTTTACCTGCCTGCTTAGCATCGGCGCTTGCAAATCCAAAAAAACCGCAGAGCAGAGTGAGCAGCTTCCAAAAGATATTGCTGAAATGCCTGAGCGCGACTATTCCGAAGGACTGGCCCAGGAGCGTGAAAGGGACCAAAAAGCGCTTGGTATTGCCAGGGAAGAGATCGAAGCTCTTATCTCAAGTGCCTCGTGCAGTGATGCGGCCGGATGGCGCACTGCGGCGCTGGGCTCCAAACCGTGCGGAGGTCCGGCCACCTTTATTGCCTATCCTATCAGCCTGGAAGAAGAACTTCTGGAAAAAATCACCCGCTACAACAAACAGAGTTCGGAATTCAATCTCAAGTACGGACTTATTTCCGATTGCGCCGTGGTAGCTCCTCCAGCGGGCGTGCGCTGCGAGAATGGGAAACCGGTACTTTTTTACCAGTCCGAGATCTAATCCACCCGCGCAGGTTGGTTCTCGTTTCTTAGCCTATCTCGAAGAATTTTCTCTGCACTCCATTTGGCGTGGCGTGAGGGCTGTATCACGTGGCCCCTCTTGCGTGCATACACTTTGGTGAATTCTGCTCCGAAGAACAGTATCTGACAGGTATAGTTCACCCACAGCATTAGTAGAATGAATGCGCCGGCGGCGCCAAAGACCGATTCGGGTTTACTGATTTCAAAATAGTAGCCTAAAAGAAATTTTCCCAGCGTAAAGAGGCCGGCTGTGAGAATTGCTCCAGTCCACACCGAGCGCCACGAAATACTCACGTCCGGTAGGACCTTGAACATAAAGGCAAACAAGGCAGAAACCACCACGAAGCTTACAAGGAAATTGATGGTTTTGACCAGAAAGAACGTTTCCAAATTAAAATGGCGCACAAACCAATCGTTGGCAAGTCCTATGACGGAGGAGAGCACTAAGCTTATTAGCAGTAGAAATGCGATGATCAGTATCATGCCTAAGGAGTTGGCACGGTCCAGAAGGTATTTCTGCCACGCTTTCTTTGGTGCAGCTTCTACGTCCCAGAGGGTGTTTAGTGACTTCTGCATATGAAAGAACAGAGTGGTGGACCCAAAGATGAGCGATCCTATTCCTATGGCCTTCATCCAGAAATTCTGATGGTCTAGTACCGCGCTGGTGATCATATTCTGCACGCTCTCACCAATGCCTTTACCTGCGATGGAGGCTACCTGGTTTTGTATCTCGCCTCGTATTGCCTCATCACCGTAGATGCCTCCCAGCACCCACACTAATATAATGAGCAGTCCCGGAAGAGAGAAAATCGCAAAATAGGCCATGCTTGCGCTCTGCTGCATCGCACTGGAATCAAACCATTCCTCAAAGGACTCTTTAAGTACCTGAATAAAAAACGAAAGATGCTTCATTGCTATAAGAAAGTAAACACGGCAGGGGCTTCACAAAGCGTGCCGAAGGGCCTACTTTTTGCGTAGGATGTAAAAATCCTGAAATTTTCTTAAAGCAGTGCGGCAGGGAAAACTACCCAAGATCAGGATTCTTCGGTGCCGTACCAGCTGGAGTACAGTACGTAGTTCTGTGCAATACGGTTGACCTCGCCTTCAAGGAGCTCCACTGAGATGTCTTTTATCTTGCGGGCTGGAATTCCTCCCCAGACTTCTCCGGAACGGATGTGGGTACCTTGAGTGACTACCGATCCAGCACCTACGATGGAATTGCTCTCCACAACACAGTTGTCCATTACGATAGCCCCCATGCCTATCAGGACGTTGTCATGGAGCGTGCATCCGTGCACGATGGCATTATGGCCAATGGATACATTGTTGCCAATGATAAGAGGGTATTTTTGGTAGGTACAGTGCAGCATGGCATTGTCCTGAACATTCACTCTCTCGCCCAGAGTGATGTAATTCACATCGCCGCGTAGCACGGCATTATACCAGATGCTGCAGTCCTTACCGGTGGTGACATCCCCGATGATCGTTGCCGTCTCGGCTGTGAAGGTTCCTTCACCAAGCTTCGGTTTCTTTCCAAGTAGTTCTCTGATCAGTGCCATACTTATTCTTTTTTACCCAACGCCTTCATTGACAAAGTCTACCATGAGGCATGGGTACATGTATCTTTAATTGCGTACTTTTGCTACTCAAAAATACAAAAAAATGAGAGAAGTCAGAATAGAGACCACTGCAAATCCCAAAGTGATGAAGTTTGTATGTGATTATACATTGGTGCCGGGTTCCCTGGAACTGGACCGCACCTCTGACATAGCAGATATACCTCTGGCGCAGGAACTGTTTAACTACCCTTTCGTCGAGCAAATATTTATCACTGCTAATTTCATAGCAGTGTCCAAGCAGGATACTGTGGAATGGGAGCATGTAGCTACCAGTCTAAAATCCGTGATAGAAGATGCGCTTTTGGAGAATCCCAGGCTGTATAAGCAGACCAAGAAGCGCGAGCTCTTTCCAGTCTATGCGGAAATGACACCTAACCCTTCGGTTATGAAATTCGTTTCGCAGCGCTACATCGTAGAGGGTTTTCTGGAAGTCAAAGACCGCACGCAGGCCGGGCAAGTTCCTCTTGCCGATGCCATTTTCCAGGAATTTGACTTTGCAAGGGAGGTGTTTATCTCAGACAATTTCGTGGCAGTGACTAAGGACGATTCGGTGCAGTGGCACGAAGTGATGGTGCCGGTGCGTGGTTTCATTGCTGAATACCTACAGTCGGGAGGCAGCGTAAGTCATATCGCGCCCCAGACACACGAAAACCCTGTGGAACAAATCATACAGAGGGACTACACCGAAAGCGAGCAAAAAATCTCCGATATACTAAATGAATACGTAGCTCCTGCCGTGGAGAACGACGGAGGGAAAATCTCCCTTCTTGAATACGACGCCACATCCAAGACGGCCAAGATGCTTCTGCAGGGTGCCTGCTCGGGATGTCCTAGTTCTACAGCCACTCTGAAAGGCGGTATTGAGAACATCTTAAAACAATTTGTGCCCGAACTCGTAGAGAGAGTAGAGGCAGTAAACGGATAAGGAATCAAATAGGTAACTGCTACTATGAAAGGAATACTACTGGTTAATTTAGGGTCACCACGATCCACAGAGGTTAAGGATGTAAAAGAATACCTCGATGAATTCTTGATGGATGAACGGGTTATTGATTACCGGTGGTTCTTCCGCACCCTACTGGTACGAGGCATTATTTTGCGTACCCGCCCTAAGAAATCGGCCCAGGCGTATAAGACGGTTTGGACCGACCAAGGCTCTCCCCTGATTGTTATTACACAGCAGATCAAGGATAAACTCGAGAAGATCGTGGATGTGCCTGTAGAGATTGGGATGCGGTATGCGGAGCCGAGTATCGAAACGGGTCTTAGAAAACTTCAGGCGCAGGGTGTGGATGAGGTGGTGCTTTTTCCTCTCTACCCGCAGTATGCGATGAGTACTACCGAAACAGTGGTAGAGAAGGCCAAAGAGGTGCAGAAGAAATTCTTTCCTTCTATGAAGATCAACTACGTGGCACCTTTCTACAACCGCTCTATTTATATTGAGGCCCTAAGCGAAAGCATAAAGGAGAACCTTCCAGAATCCTACGATATGCTCCAGTTTTCCTACCATGGTGTTCCGGAGCGCCATCTATATAAGACCGATCCTACCAAGACCTGTAAAATTGGAGACTGCTGTATGAAGGATGACTACCCGGCACACCCTTATTGCTACCGCCACCAATGTTTCAAGACTACGGAACTAGTGCGCGAGAGGCTAGGGATTGCACCGGAAAAAGTGGTGGTGAGCTTCCAGTCGCGTTTAGGAAAGGACAAATGGATTGAGCCGTACACGGATCAGACCCTGGAGCATCTTCCAAAGAAGGGGGTGGAAAACCTGGCCATTGTATGTCCGGCATTCGTATCGGACTGCCTGGAAACCCTGGAAGAAATCTCGGTAGAAGGGAAAGAAGAATTCTTGGAAGCGGGAGGAAAGGAGTTCACCTATCTGCCGTGCTTAAACGACGACGACCGCTGGATAGAGGTAGTAAAGACGCTCTGCATGGAGCAGATGGACTTTTCCAAATAAACTAATCATGTGGAATATTAAGCAATTTACCTTCAATCCTTTTTCCGAGAATACGTATTTGCTGTACACCCCTTCCAAAAACGCATTTTTGGTGGATCCCGGATGTTATACCCCCTCCGAGCAGCAGGAGCTTATGGAATTCATTGCGCAAGAGGATCTGAAGATAACGAGCATACTTTTGACCCATGCCCATATCGACCATGTCCTTGGTCTGCAGTGGGCCGCAGATACCTTCGCGGTGGGGGTAAGAATCCATCCACTGGAAATGGAGATTTTGGAGCGTAATCCTATGACCGCAGCACAGTACGGTTTTTTCTTTAAACCCTTCGTTGGAGAACTACTTCCCATAGAGGCCGGAGAGGAGTTGCAGCTGGACGGACTCTCCCTTAAGGTGCTTTTTGTACCCGGGCATTCCCCTGGCCACGTGGCCTACTATTCCAGCGAAAGTGCGGTTATGGTATCCGGTGATGTGTTATTCCAAGGAAGTATTGGTCGTACGGATCTTTACAAAGGTAACCATATGCAACTGCTGGAGAGCGTGCGCACTGAAATATTTACCCTACCAGGGGCCACGCAGGTTTTCTCCGGACACGGGCCCTCTACCACGGTAGGTTTTGAAAAAGAGCATAATCCCTTTTTCTAGAAAAAATCAAGAGGCGGCATTGTTGTGGATGCCGCCTCTTTTTTTATTTCCATTTAATATTGCATCCCATGCTGGGCTTTTGCAGCTCTTCTTGCGGTTGCCCCGCTAGGATATTTTCAAAAGCGATAATCAGATCCTCGCCGGTCACGTCCGTGGTGTTGCCAGGTCTGGAATCGTCCATTTGCCCGCGGTAAATGAGTTCGAGTTTGTGGTCAAACAGAAAGAAATCCGGTGTGCAGGCAGCATCGTAGGCTTTGGCAATGGCCTGACTTTCGTCGTAGAGGTAAGGGAATTCAAATTTTCTCTCCAGCTGGAATTCAATCATTTTCTCCGGAGCATCGGCAGGATATTTTTCTGCATCGTTGGAATTGATACCAATAATTTCAATGCCGTGGCCCTGGTAATCTTCGTAGATCTCTGCCAGTTTATCTATGATATGCAGTACAAAAGGACAGTGGTTGCACATAAAGACAATCAGCGTGGCCTTTTCTCCTTTTAGATCCTCCAATGATTGAATCTCGGAAGATTCCGAAGGGTTGGGTAGTTCAAAGTAGGGAGCTTTGGTGCCCAGAGCAAGCATGTTGGAAGGGGTATTTGCCATAATAATGCGATTTTTTTTGTAGAGTTAAAAATACATTATTTACCCCACTAAATTATCTTTCCCGAAAAAAAAATGCACTATCCAATCCGCAAGTTCTCAAGAATCTTCTGGGCATTAAAAAAGGTCTGAGGAGGGGTTACCCAATGGATATCCTCTTCGCCCCTATACCAGGTCAGTTGCCTCTTTGCAAAGCGCCGCGTATTTTTCTTTATTTCCTCGACGGCATGCTTAAGAGTTGTCTCCCCAAGAAGATAGGGGAAGAGCTCACGGTATCCTACGGTATTGAGCGCTTGAAGTTCTCTATAGGGAAGTAGCGCTTCTACTTCGCCCAGGAGCCCCTGAGCAATCATTTGATCTACGCGCTGTTCGATACGCTCGTAGAGCAATTGCCGCTCCAGCTGCATCCCAATGCGTACTACGCGAAAATCCCGCTGCGGCCGGGTTTGCTTCAGAAGGCTTGTATAGCTTTGTCCTGTCTGCCAAATAAGGTCAATGGCGCGCAAAAGACGTCTTGGATTTTGTAGGTCTACCTTTGAGGAGTAGATGGGGTCCAGCGAATGTAAAAGATTCTGTAAGGCTCCGAGCCCCTCTTTTTGCCATAATGCCAGGAGCTTTTCCTGGTTCTGCGCATTGGCCGCAGGCAGAGGGTGAAGTCCCTGAATGACTGCTTTTTCGTACATCATGCTTCCTCCCACCAGAACAAGCGTCGAATGCATTTTGAATAATTCCTGGATTTTCTCCAGTGCGTCTTTTTCATAGGCGCCTATAGAGTAGGGCTCCTCCACACCGATATGGCCTACAAAATAATGTCTGGCCCTGCGTTGTTCCTCTAAAGAGGGCGCTGCGGTCCCGATAGGCATCTCCCGATAGAACTGCCTGGAATCGCAAGAGAGGATTGGACAGCCGAATTTTTCTGCAAGCTCCAGCGCTAGACTGGTCTTCCCAGAAGCGGTGGGGCCAATGATGGAAATTAACGTATTCACAGGGCAAAATTGGGGATTTTATCTGAATTAAAAAACCACCGTACAATCTAGCCGATGTGCGGTGGTTTGAGGTATGAATCGTGTGAAAAATTAATCTACTTTATTTCGCGGGCTTCCACGGTGGTAAGACCCTCCTGCTGCATCTGCTCCCAGAGAAGGAATTTATCCACTTCCTTCATAAGCTTGGGAATGATTAGGGCAAGGATGGCAAGATCGTCAAGGGATCCAATGAATGGTACCGCAATCTCAGGTATTAGGTCAATAGGTGAGATTACATAGAGTAGACCCAGTATGGGAATAATCATGTCGATGCTCTTGAGTGGGTATTTCCCCGACTTCCACATCTTTACCATACGCCATACTACCGGAATTTTCTGCATGAATCCTTTGTGTTTTATTGCTTCTTTAATCAGATGTATTTTAGAATATTTCATCGTGCTATAAATGCTTAACGGGATATACGTAGCAAAAGCTGTTCCACGCCTCTGCGGTGAAATGGTAATTATTTGTTAAATATGTTACTTGAGGAAAGGAGCCAGGAAGTCATGTACGGACTGGGCATTCCAGTCTTTTGTGGAAGTTTCCTTGGAGATGATTCTGCCGGAGGGATCCAGGATAAAGGTAGTAGGATATACTTTGGGTAGAATCTTTCCTTCGATAGGGCTCTGCGCAAGGTATACCGGTGCGGTGTAGTTGTTTTCCTTAATAAATTTCCTTACGTCCTGCTCCTGGTCCAGCATGGCGATCAGTACGAATTCCATGTCGTCTTTTTTGCTTTGGTAGAGCGCCTCAATGCTTGGCCACTCTTCTCGGCAGGGGGCGCACCAGGTTCCCCAAAAATTAAGGAACATGAGTTTCTTACCCCGCAGGTTCTTAAGGTTGGTACTTGGCACATTAACTCCTTTAAGTACCACATCATAGTCCTTGTCCTCTACCTTTACGGCACTTTCAATCTCTGCCACCGGAAAGAGGTTATCCTTCACCCCCGGTATGAAAAACACGGCCCCTAAAAGAGCTAACACGATAAAATAAATCAGGTTTTTTTTCATGGTTTCAATTTTTACAAAAGTTCTAAAATTTCAGCGATGGCATCCTTTCCTCGGTTCTTGGCATAGTAAACCTGCAGATCGTTATAAAACTCTTCCTTTGGATACCCCTGGGGGTCTGCCTTGAATTTTTTTAGAAGCTGCTGACCGTAACGGGGACGTGGTCCCCAATGGTCGATAGGCTGGTAGTTCTCGTCCAGAAGCACCACTATTGGAATGGACTGCGTACCCTCGGTGAGGTACTGCTCAATGAGGCTCGGGTCACTGTCGCGCAGGAAAATGCGTACCGGATTGTAGTCTTGGAAAAATGCCACGACCGAGGGTACGGTCTGGCTGGCATCCCCACACCAAGGCTCGGAGATGATCAGCACCTTGCCTTTGAACCCCTTAGTGAGAAGGAGAGCCTGCTGCGCCGGGTCGGCTTTGAATGTTTTTATGGCACGCCCCATGCGCTGCTCCGCTAATTCGTAGTAGGGTGCGAAATCTTTTTCCTGTTGGTCGCTAGGATTTTCCAGTCGCTGTTTGTTTACTTCTAGATATTGCTCGAAGGTAAGGGCCTTATCCCAGTATTTTTTCATTTGCATATGTAAAGGTTATAACTCTATTTTTCTTCCTTGGTTGATTAGATACATATCGGCAAGAACGAATGCCGCAAGGGCTTCCACCACGGGAACTGCCCGGGGTACGACGCAGGGGTCGTGGCGTCCTTTTCCCTCCAAGGTAGTGGGAGTTCCGCTTATTGTATAGCTTTGCTGCGGTCGTAGCAAGGTGGCTACGGGCTTGAAGGCTACCTGAAACGTAATGGGCATGCCATTGGAGATGCCCCCTTGAATACCGCCGGAGTGGTTGGTTCGTGTAGTGAAGTCTTCGTTAAATATATCGTTGTGCTCCGAGCCGCGCATTTGCGCAGATAAGAAACCACTGCCGTAGGAAAAACCTTTCACGGCATTGATGCTTAGCATAGCATGTCCTAGCTGGGCATGAAGTTTTTGGAACACGGGTTCTCCAAGCGATTTAGGAACGTTTTCCACCACACAGCTCACTACCCCGCCTACGGTATCTCCCTCCTTGCGTACCTTGCGTATAAGCTCTTCCATTTCCTGTGCTTTTTCAGGGTCGGGGCACCGAACCGGGTTCTCTTCACGAAGGGAAAAATCCAGTTGCTGCCATTCCTTATCCAGTGTAATGGTACCTACCCCGCTTACATACGCGGTGATGGAGACCGAGGGGAGAAGTTGGCGGCAGATTTCTCCTGCCACCACCCAATTGCTGGTTTCCCTAGCCGAGGAGCGTCCTCCTCCGCGGTAATCGCGGTGTCCAAACTTTTCCTCCAGGGTGTAGTCCGAATGACTGGGCCTTAGGGCATTTTCCAGGTGCGTGTAGTCTTTGCTGCGCTGGTTTTCATTACGGATGATAAAGCCTATGGGCATCCCGGTGGTTTTTCCTTCAAATATCCCGGAGAGCAGCTCTACCGTATCGGACTCGTTTCGCTGGGTCACAATAGGGCTTTGGCCTGGCCTGCGACGGTTTAGAGCCTGCTGCACTTTTTCCAGATCCAGGGTTATGCCCGCAGGAAAATTCGAGAGGATGCCTCCGTACGCTTTGCCGTGGCTCTCGCCAAAGGTGGTAAGCTTTAAGTAATTCCCAAGTGTTTGCATACAACAAATATAACAATTTAACCCGCAGCTAAAGGGCTAGGTCGGGAATTAACCCCACAAAAAAACGCAAGGGTTTTTTCCTTGCGTTTCTTGCATAAAATAGCTGCTATGATGAAAAATTAATCCTTTTGCTTTTTTTTACTGCACCCTTCCGTCCCTACGGTCGGCAGCACGTCCGATGGTATAGCCGGTGGCTCCACCTACAATACCTCCTATAACGGCTCCGGCGCCTCTGTTTCGTTTATTGATGATCGCACCGGCAGCAGCTCCACCCACCGTACCAATAATAGTTCCTTTGGCGGCCTTACTAATGCCTTGTCTTTCAGGTGCCTGGGTATAGGTTCCATCGGATGCTCCCTCATAGGAACCCGAAGAGGCAGTCGAGTTGTTACGGTACACCGTACGTTCCACTACGCGCTCGCGAACGGGCGCTGCAGCAGTCCGCGCTACGCTGGCCTGCGCTTTTTGTTGTTCCACCTTCTCGATGCTGTCTTTAGCGCGCTCAAAGGCGATCTTTTCTTTCTCTATAGCCAGCTTCTGTCTTTCAATATCTAATTGCCTGGCTTGGTATTCCATTTTTTCTTGCTCTAGCGTTTTCTGCGCAGTAGTATCTTCCTTCGTACATGAAGTAAGTGCCATTGCAGAAAAAGCGCCTATTAGTAAAATGTGTCTCATATCGGTAACTTTAATCGGTTCGCTACAGATAAGACAAGAGTGCTGCCAAAGTATTGTTAAAAAAATGTTAAAGTGCTTGAAAGAGCAGGAAATAAAAATGCAATTACCTGTATATAAGATAATTGCATTGCTACTAGAGGTACCTAGCGGATTCGAACCGCTGTAGATGGTGTTGCAGACCACTGCCTAACCACTCGGCCAAAGTACCCTTTTGTTGGAGTGCAAATCTACTAATTATTTTTTAAGTGCCGAAGCCTCCAGGATAATTTTTTTTTGCAGTACAGTCGGCGTATATTTGCATATTATTACACGAAAATGTCAGATATACAACTCAATAGCATACCGGAAGCTATCCAGGACCTACGAGCCGGAAAAGTAATCATAGTAGTAGACGATGAAAACCGTGAAAACGAGGGTGACTTTCTCTCTGCCGCGGAGCTGACCACCCCCGAAATCATCAATTTTATGACCATTCACGGAAGGGGACTAATATGTACGCCGCTACCGGAAAAACGCTGCGACGAACTAGGTCTAGACATTATGGTGAGTCGAAGCTCCGATCCAAAAGAGACCGCCTTTACGGTTTCAGTGGACCTCTTAGGGGAGGGCGTTTCGACCGGAATTTCTGCAAGTGACCGCTCCAAGACGATTCTTGCCTTGATGGATGAGAAAACCAAACCGAGTGATTTCATGCGCCCAGGGCACATTTTTCCTCTGCGTGCGCGAAAGGGAGGGGTTTTGAAAAGAGCAGGACATACCGAGGCTGCCATTGATCTGACCAAACTGGCGGGACTCAAGGAAGGAGGAGTTATTTGTGAGATCATGAACGAGGACGGTTCCATGGCCCGTCTGCCCGAGCTTATGGTTTTGGCTAAGAAGCACGATTTGAAGATTGTCTCGATAGAGGATCTGATCCAATACCTACTGCAGAAAGGAAATCTTATTGAACGTATTGAAGAGCGTGATGTGCGTACGTTTTATGGGGACTACCGGTTTTTTGCCTTCCGTGAGACCAGCACCGAGCAGATCCACTTTGCCCTGACCAAAGGAACCTGGACTCCAGAGGAACCGGTTCTGGTACGTGTTCAGGCTTCCAATTCGTATTTCGATGTACTAAGCAGGCTTACCACAGGGGAAAAGCCACTATTGGAAAAAGTGACGCGAATGATTAACCAGGAGGGCAAGGGAGCTCTAATCTTCATTAACAATGTTTCCAATACAGAAAATACAATGCGTAAGCTCCAGCAGTTCTTGGATTTCCAGGACGGCGCAGAGCAGCGCCCAACCCTAGCATCCAATTTCCGGGATTACGGAATAGGTACGCAAATCCTTAAGAATCTAGGCATAAATAAATTTCGGGTCATTACCCAAAGTCCTAATCTAAAGCCGGTTGTAGGAGGCTATGACGTGGAAGTAACTGAATTGGTGGAACTTTAGAAAACAGGGCTGTAGCTATAACGAATTAGCCGGGCTGCTGCTTGCAGACCCGGCTTTTCTGTGGCCTCTATACTCTGGTAAGGATGGTCTCTGGAGCAAGGCCGTTGAGAAAGTCCCCTGCTTTCATGCGTTTCTTTCCTTCGATCTGTAGATCGGTCACGGCGTAGATCCCCTGCGGGAATGGAATAAGAAGAGCATCTTTTGTACGTTCTATCGTCTTTTTATCTCCCTGCGCAGAGGTAGAGGCCACGTACCCCGCATAGACCTTGAGTGTCCTTTTTTCCTCACCAATCATAACTTCAGTGAATGCAGCAGGATAAGGAGAGAGGCCGCGAATAAAATTGTGTAGTTGGATAGCAGTACAGTTCCAGTCGATCTTCGTGTCGGCCTTAAAGATCTTATGTGCGGTCCTGGGCTGCTGGACAGACTGCTGCGCCGTAGGGGTGAGTACCCCTTCAGAGATCCCATCCAGAGTCTTTACTACCAAGTGGGCTCCTAGATGCATCAGTTTATCGTGCAGCGTACCTGCCGTGTCTTCTGGATGGATTTCCTGCTCCTGCTGCAGAAGAATGCTTCCTTCGTCGATACGCTCGTTAATAAAGAAGGTAGTCACTCCCGTAGTGGTTTCTCCATTGATCAGAGCGTAGTTTATCGGTGCCGCGCCCCGGTAGTGGGGAAGCAGGGAGGCGTGGAGGTTGAAGGTACCTTTCTTAGGGAGACTAAACAGTACCTGGGGCATCATTCTAAAGGCTACCACAACAAAGACGTCGGCCTGAAGATCCTGCATTTGCTTAAGAAAAGCATCGTCTTTTAATTTTTCGGGCTGGAAAAGCAAAAGTCCTTTCTCAAGGGCATAATTCTTTACCGCAGTGAAGTGGATCTTTTGGCCTCTGCCCGAGGCTTTGTCTGGTGCGGTGACCACGCCTACTACCTGATGGGAAGATTCGACGATGGCATTTAAAGATTCAACTGCAAAGTCTGGTGTTCCAAAGAACACAACGCGAAGTGGTTTCATAGCCCCAAAGATATCCAATCCTTGGTATTGCACCAACTTCTTTAGGCCAAGGCATAGGTTTTAAAATTCACCATACGTACCAGACCTTCGTCGAGCAGGTAGATGAGCCTTTGCTGCAGCTCGCTGCGTGCATGGAAAGGGAAGGCATTGGAAAGCATCTCCAAGGTGGCAGGTCCCTCAGATAGGGCACTAAGTATGTCACTCTCTGCGCTGCTGCCCTCCAGGGCACTTCGGTCTCTGCGGCAGACAGAGCACTGCCCGCATCGCGTGGGCGAGGATTCTTTAAAATACGCAAGGATCATTTCCATCTTACAGCGCGTATTCTCCAGCACAAAGTGCTTCATCTCTTCCCACTTTCGGACCTTGCTCTGTTGGATACGCTCATAGAGCTGGTAGAATTTTCCTTCCAGGTCACGGGCGCTCCTGGGAGTTAAAAAGCGCAAAGTGGAGCGTTCCCCGTCCGTATAGGTGAGAAGTTGCTGCGTGGATAATTCCTCCAATTTAACCTTTATCTGCTCCCAAGAAGTCTGAAGCTTCTCACTTAATGCCTTGGGCTGGAAGGGTATGGGAAAGGAAAGAACTCCAGGAAGAGCCCTTGTGAGTGCTTCCAGAAAGGCGGATTGGGAAGGTGCTAGATCGTCGATCTCTTCCGCAGCCATATGAATCTGCAGCGTACTGGGACCGGGGTAGTCTTTAAGAAAGAGCAGCTCTTGGTTGTGAAGGAATTCCACTACTCCGCGTATTTTCTGAGGATGGCATCCACTTAGACGTTCTATTTTTTCCGTAGGCATATAGTAGGTACGCTCGGGGCGTTCTCCGTCCGCTATCTGGCAGAGGGAATAAAGAAGAGAAGTGATTTTATAGAATTCTACTCGGGAGGCAATGGAGCGTTCCAGTAGCGAATCCATCGTAGTTAAGGCAGGTTGGCTATAGAGAAGGAAGGCAAAGGAAGGCTTTCCATCCCTTCCTGCACGTCCGACTTCCTGGTAGTAGTTCTCGATGGATTGCGGCGGGGAAAGGTGGATGACGGTGTGCAGGTCTTGTTTGTCGATACCCATACCAAAGGCATTGGTGGCCACAAGGATTTTAGCAGGACTCTCCAGCCATTGTTTCTGCTTTTTAGTACGCAGGCCACTGCTTAGACCCGCGTGGTAGTAGTCTACATTGCCTAGCCCCTTGTTTAGGAGCATTTGGGTGAGTAGTTCCGTTTGCTTACGGGTGCGGCAATACACCAAGGCGCTTTGTCTGGCTCCAGAGAGCAACTGATATACCCGCTCGAAAGGTTCTAAGGTCTGCTCAAAGAAAAGCGATAGGTTCTCCCTTCGAAAGCTTTGGGAGAAAGACCGAGGCTTAGAAAGTCCAAGCCGTTCTTTGATCTCAAAGAGTACGGAAGGTGTAGCGGTTGCCGTAAGGGCTATGATGGGCACTGGTTTTACCTGTTCACGAAACGTTTTGATGTGGCGGTAGTTGGGCCTGAAGTCCTGTCCCCACTCTGAAATGCAGTGCGCCTCGTCCACGGCAATGAAGGAGATAGGAATATCTTCCATTTGCGTGCGAAATTTTCTGCTGCTGAGCCGTTCCGGTGCCACGAACAGCAACTTCGTTACTCCCTCCCGGCAAAGGCCAAGTACCGTTTCCATTTCGTGGTCCTCCATGGAGGATACGAGCAGTTCGGCCTCGATACCCATGGATCGCAGCTGCTGTACCTGATCACGCATCAGGGCGATGAGCGGAGATACCACCAGGGCGGTACCTTCCAAAAGAAGGGCCGGGAGCTGGTAGCAAAGGGATTTTCCTGCTCCTGTGGGAAGCAGCACTGTGGTATCACTACCTTCCAGGAGCGAATCAATGGCTTCACTCTGCAGCGGGCGAAAGGAATGATGTCCCCAAAAATGCAGTAGGGTGGAATGTTTTAGAGATTGAAGTGAGGTGGCGCTGTTCACGGGTTAAAAATACGCATTTAAACCGTTTCCTCTACCCCTGGAAATAAAACACGCTAGGGGGCATTTTTATTTTTTGCTTTCTATAGAAGTAACGAAAAGGTGTGCACATCTAAGAACCTGTTGTCTTTAAATGCAGCTTCGCGTGAAATTCCCTCAAGGGAGAATCCATTGTTTTCTAGGACTTTCATGGAGGCTTTGTTGGGCGCAAACACCCGGGCAAATACCCGGTGGAAGTCGTCTTGGGATCGTAGGTACTCGAGGTATAAACCTAGCGCGCGGGTAGAGAGTCCTTTGCCCCAAAATTTTTCTCCAATCCAGTAGCCTATTTCGATGTTTTTTCGGTAGACATCTGTTTGGAGTATTGCTCCGATCACTCCTGCGAGTTCTCCCTGATATTCCACTACAAAGGTATGGGTCGAGTCACCGGTGAGAACGGAATCTATGAAGGCGTTTGCGTGCTCTATACGGTAGGGGTGTGGAAACCGGTCGGATAGGTTCTGCCAGAGCTTTCGGTTATTGGCCAAAAGGGTCAGAGCAGCAGCGTCCGATGAGGTAAATTCTCTTAGTCTTAATTCTTTATCGCGCACGGTTAGCTAGGAAGTCTTGCAGGAGTAAATATAAAAAAGAAGCCGTCTCAATACTAAATTGAGGCGGTTTTTTCATTTTAGGAGGTTTTAGTGTTGCATAATTAGGAGGTATTTTGTATCTTTATTACTGATAATCAACAAGATGCGACCTACTTTCAAAGAATACAACCAAGACCAACTCTGGCTTTTCCCGCCCTCTATCGATGAGTTGGTACCTCAG